>CAYJLV010000091.1:0-1020 GCA_964371405.1 uncultured Burkholderiaceae bacterium | reverse complement strand
GCCGGGTGTTTACCGCGTCGATGACGCGGCTCAGCGCAATAAGGTGCCCCACGGTTCCCATCCCCTCCCGCGCCGACAGCGAACCGTGAAGTCGCCTTCGGTGCCTGCCCAGCCCAATCGTGTCCCGCTCATGGGTTCCGGTAATCCACCTAATCCAGACCTCGCCGCGGGCGTCAATCGAAAGTTTGCCTTTCAATGGCGGGCTCGATGCGCGCGCCGTCCGCCGGACCCGAGACGCAATATTCGGAACGACGCGCATGGCGGCGGCGTAAATTTGCTGCGCGAAGAACCCGCGCACATCGGTCGCGGGCGTGGTTTCGGCGCATGTTGCGGCCATTGCCGGTTCAGCGCCGCGCCGAGGACAAGCGCCGCCGGACCACGTCCCGATGCAGCGCCTAGAGCCCGCTCGCGACGGTCAGCACAGCGCCGAAACCCGACCAAACGTCGGGAACCTGTCCGGAAAGCCGGACATCCCGCGATACCGCCCCACGCGAGCAGCGGGTAGCGGAACGGGGCGACGATCGAAACGTCGACACCGCGGAACGCATGGACCATGAGATCGGTCCCGAGCGCCACAAACAACGCGGCGACGGCGATCAGGCTTGCGGCCACAACGCCCGGCAGCCGCCGGTTTCGTTCGGACCGAGGGCGAGACCGGAACCCGTGGTGGCGAGCGCCCCGGCAAAGCTCATGGTCAAGGCCGGTACCGCAAGACTGATCCGCGCCGTGATGAGGTCACGCGCTGCCAGGCACAGGGCGGTGGCCAGTCCCAGGGGGGCCAGACATCGAGCGTGGCAGGCGCCGGCTTGACCAGGAAGAGGGCGCCGATCAAACCGACCGCAATCGTCGACCAGCGCCGCCATTCCGGCGGTCAGTGCGGCGATGCACGTCGACTGGCGCGCGCATCGGCCACGGCAGGTCTCCGGGGGAGGGCGGATCAGCCGCCGGTCACGCTCATGTGACGGCTCACCGCCGGCTGCTGATGGCGGCGGTCGATGACGAAATCGTGCCCTTTCGGCT
>CAYJLV010000090.1:0-1049 GCA_964371405.1 uncultured Burkholderiaceae bacterium | reverse complement strand
CCTCGGGCACTGGCAGGGCCGCGCGGTCGAGCTTGCCGTTGATCGTCAGCGGCAGGCTCTCGAGCACCACGCAGGCTGCCGGCAGCATGTGCGCCGGCAGCGTGGTGCGCAGTCGCTGCATCCACGCCGCGGTGTCGCCCCGGTTGCCTGTGCCGGTGACGACATAGGCCACGAGGCGCGGGTCGCCCGCGCGGTCCTCGCGCACGACGACGGCGCACTGCCGCACACCGCTGCACGCGCGCAGCGCCGTCTCGATCTCGCCGATCTCGATGCGCTGCCCGCGCAGCTTGATCTGGCCGTCGGCGCGCCCGACGAACTCGATATTGCCGTCGGCACGGTAGCGCGCCAGGTCGCCGGTGCGGTACAGCCGCTCGCCCGCCTGCAGCGGGTCGGCGACGAAGCGCTCGGCCGTGAGTTCGGGGCGGTGCAGGTAGCCGCGCGCCAGGCCCGGGCCGCCGACGTAGAGCTCGCCGATCGCGCCGACGGACACCGGCTCGAGCGATGCGTCGAGCACATGGCAGCGCGCATTGGCGATCGGCTTGCCGATCGGCAGCACCAGGGCGCTGCCGATCGCGGCCTCGGTCACCTCGAAGTGGGTGGCGTCGATGCAGGCTTCGGTCGGGCCGTAGCAGTTGGCCAGCGTCGCGCCGGGCAGCAACTGCAGGCAGCGGCGCGCCAGCGCAGGATCGAGCGCCTCGCCGCCGCAGACCAGGTAGCGCAGGCTGTGGCCGAGCGCGAATGCCGGCTCGTCGAGCAGCACGGAAAGCTCTGACGGCACGCTCTGCATGACGGTGACGCCGTGCTCGCGGACTAGCCGTGCGATGAGCGGTGCATCGCCGCCGGCGTCCGCCGGCGCCAGCACGAGCGTCGCGCCGGCCGCCAGTGGCGCGAACAACTCGCACACCGAAGCGTCGAAGCCGATCGACGTCTTGTGCAGCAGCCGGTCGCCGGGGCGCAGACGCAACTGCTGTGCGAACCAGTGGGCGTGATTGCACACCGCGCGCTGCGGGACGGCGACGCCCTTTGGAGTGCCTGTGGAGCCGGAGGTA
>CAYJLV010000089.1:0-1136 GCA_964371405.1 uncultured Burkholderiaceae bacterium | reverse complement strand
TCATACCATTTTGCGTTCAATGATTTAGATATCATGTCATTCCACGGACTACCGGGAGTCGTGGATGAAGACACTGATCGTGGGCGACAAGGCCACCGTTGCGCGCTTGGCCGACAGGCTCAAGCGAGCCGACAGTCATACCGAGTACCAGCGCATCCAGTGCGTGCTGATCAGGGCCACGCTGGGCAGTACGGCTGCTGAGATCGCGCAGTTGCTGGGCTGGTCCACCGCGACCGTGCATGTGCTGCACTCGCGCTGGGCCAGCGAGGGCGACGCGGTGTTCGATATACGCGGCCGCGGCGGCCGGCACCACCAGCACCTCACGCGGGATGAGGAGGCGGCGCTGTTGGCGCCTTTCGTCGAGCGCGCCGACGCGGGCGGCATGCTGACGGTGGCCGAGATTGCACGGGCCTACCAAAAGCGCACCGGCAAGGCGGTGGCGCCCTCGACGATCTACCGGCTGCTCGAGCGCCACGGCTGGCGCAAGGTGGTGCCCCGTCCCAGGCATCCCAAGGCAGACGTTGCGGCGCAGGCCGCCTTTAAAAAAACTGCGCCGCGCGGTACGCCAAGAGGCCTCGCGCCAGGCTGAGCAGGGCCGCGCGCTGCGGCTGATGTTCCAGGACGAAGGCCGCTTCGGTCTGCTGGGCTCGCCCCGGCGCTGCTGGGCCCCGCACGGCAAGCGTCCGGTGGTCGGAGCCCGGTTGGAGCGCAAGTACCTCTATGCCTTCAGCGCCGTCAGCCCGCATGACGGCATGCTCGACAGCCTCGTGCTGCCGTGGGTGAACGCGCAGACGATGTCGCTGTTCCTGGCCGAGGTGGCGCAGCGCCACGCCCGGGAGTTCGTGCTCATGGTCATGGACCAAGCCGGCTGGCATCTGGCCGGCGAGTTGGTTGTGCCGCCGAACATGCGGCTGATGTTCCTGCCGGCCTACAGCCCCGAACTCAACCCGGCCGAGCATCTGTGGGAGTCGCTGCGCGAGGACTGCTTCGCCAACCACGTCTTCGCCGACCTCGACGCCGTCGAGCATGCGCTCACCAAGGGCCTAGCCGCACTCGAAGCAGAACCAGCGCGAACCCGTTCAATGACCGGGTTCGACTGGATTACTTCTATATCTTTGAACGCAAATTAGTATCAG
>CAYJLV010000088.1:0-1142 GCA_964371405.1 uncultured Burkholderiaceae bacterium | reverse complement strand
CACCGCGCGCTGCGGGACGGCGACGCCCTTTGGAGTGCCTGTGGAGCCGGAGGTATAGATGACGTAGGCGAGGTGCTGCGGGGAGGCGAGCGGTGTTGGGTCGGAGTCGGATGCGTTGTCGAAGAGATGAGCGTCAGCGTCCAGGCACAGCGTGGTGCGCGGGCCGGGCGCTGAGGGCAGGCGATCGAGCAGCGCCTGCTCGGTGAGCACGACGGGCGCGGCGGTGTCCGCGAGCATGAAAGCCAGGCGCTCGGCGGGGTACTGCGGGTCCAGCGGCACATAGGCGCCACCGGCCTTGAGCACGGCCAGCAACGCGACGACCATTGCCGGGCTGCGCTGCAGGCACACGCCCACCAGCACATCGGGGCCGACGCCCAGCGAGCGCAGGTGATGCGCCAGGCGGTTGGCGCGGCGGTTGAGCTCGGCGTAGCCCAGCACGTCGTCGCCCAGCACGAGGGCCGGCGCATCGGGGCTGCGGCGCACCTGGGCCTCGAACAGCCGGTGCAGGTTGTCGTGCCGGGGATAGTCGCGCGCCGTATCGTTCCAGCCGTGCACGATGCGCTCGCGCTCGGCGGGCTCCATCAGCGCCAGCCGCGCGATCGACAGCGAGGGATCGGCGACGATCGAGCGCAGCAGTTGCACATAGTGGCGTGCGATGCGCTCGGCGGTCGCCGCGTCGAACAGCTCCGTGCTGTACTCGATCGTGCCGGCCAGCACTGCACCCTGCTCGGCCAGCGTGGCCGAGAGATCGAACTTGGCGGTGTCGCTGTCCAGCGCGATGCGCTCGCAGTCCAGCGAGCCCAGCGCGAGCTCGGCCGCGGGCATGTTCTGCAGCGCGAAGGAAACCTGGTACAGCGGATTGCGGCCCAGCTCGCGCTGCGGGCTGAGCTCGGCGACCAGGCGGTCGAAAGGCAGCTCCTGGTGCGCATAGGCGTCCACGCAGGTGCGGCGCACGCGCGCGAGCAGCTCGACGAAGCCGGGCTCGCCCGAGAGATCGCTGCGCAGCACGAGCGAGTTGATGAAATAGCCGATCAGCCCCTCGGTCTCGATGCGGTTGCGCCCGGCCACCGGCGAGCCCACGACGATGTCGCGCTGGCCCGAGTAGCGCATCAGCAGCACCTGGAACGCTGCCAGCAGCAGCA
>CAYJLV010000087.1:0-1173 GCA_964371405.1 uncultured Burkholderiaceae bacterium | reverse complement strand
GGCTACGCTGAACAAGGTCAACTGTACTCTTACCTTATGCGTTATGTAGGTATGAAACAGCAGACCCTCGCCATGGCAGCCGATCAATGCGACACCTTCGAATGCTATCGCCGGCCGACCCGTCGCGACGAGTTTCTCGCAACGATGGATCGCATCGTCCCGTGGGTCGAGTTGTGCTCGGTGATCGATCCGCACTATCCCAAGGCCGGCAACGGTCGCCCGCCGGTGGGCTTGGCGCGCATGCTGCGCATGTACTTCGTGCAGCACTGGTTCAACTTGGCCGACGAGGCCTGCGAGGAAGCGCTGCTCGACAGCGTGGCACTGCGCCGCTTCGTGGGGATCGACTTGGGGCGCGAGCGCGTGCCCGACGGCACCACGCTGCTGAAGTTCCGCCGCCTGCTGGAGAAGCACAAGCTCGGCGCTGCGCTCTTCGCCAAAGTCGGGCAGGTGCTGCAAGACAGGGGCATGAAGGTTGGCACCGGCACCATCGTGGACGCCACCATCATCTCGGCACCGCCGTCGACCAAGAACGCCGAGGGGGAGCGCGATCCCGAGATGCACCAAACCCGCAAGGGGCAGCAGTGGTATTTCGGCATGAAGCTGCACATCGGGGTGGACAGCAAGACCGGGCTGGCGCACAGCGCCGTGGTGACTGCGGCCAACGTGCACGACAAGCACCCACTGCCGCAGTTGCTGCACGGTGCCGAACGGGAGGTCTACGGCGACAGCGCATACGCCTCGCAGCAGGAACTGATCGAGTCCAAGGCGCCGTTGGCCGTGGACCGCACCAACCAGCGCGTGCGCGGCAGCGCCATCGTGGCCGACCTTGAGCGCATCGTCAACCGAATCAAGTCGACGGTGCGCTCGCGGGTGGAGCACGTCTTTGCCGTGGTCAAGCGGCAGTTTGGCTTTACCAAGGTGCGCTACCGTGGCCTGGCGAAGAATGGGACCCGGGCATTTGTGGCGCTGGGCCTGGCCAACATCTACCTGGCGCGTAGGCGCCTGGCGGGATGAGTGCGCCCGCAGCGGGCGCAACGAGCGCCTGGGAGCCCCAAAGGGGCTCGAAATCGGCTCATTTGGGTCGAATTGGACGCTGCAATTCCGCACTATGAAACCAAGGGGCTTGTGCTGTAGAACTTGCCGTTCGGCGGCACCTTGATCAGCGTAGCCCTA
>CAYJLV010000086.1:0-1258 GCA_964371405.1 uncultured Burkholderiaceae bacterium | reverse complement strand
GTGACCTGCTGCCCGCCAGCCGTACCAGCCTAAAGGAAGTGAAGTCCGCTCATCAGGAGAATGGCGGACATGAGGAAGAGCAAGTACAGCGAGGAACAGATCATCGGGTTCCTCAAGCAGGCCGAGGCCGGCATTTCGGTGGCCGAGATCTGCCGCAAGGGCGGTTTCAGCGACGCGACGTTCTACAAGTGGCGCTCCAAGTTCGGCGGCATGGAGGTGCCTGACGCGAAGCGGCTGCGCGAGCTCGAGGCGGAGAACGCCAAGCTCAAGAAGCTGCTGGCCGAGGCGCACCTGGACATGCACGCGCTCAAGAGCGTTCTCGGGGTAAAGCGCTAGCCCCACAGGTCAAGCGCGAGGCGATCGCCAGGATGGTCGAAGAACATCACCTGTCCGAGCGCCATGCGTGCCGTCTTGTGGGGCTCTCCCGCGACAGCTACCGCCACCCGCCCGAGCCGAACGCCGCCACGCTCGAGCTGGCCGGGCGCATCGTCGAGATCGCCCACGAGCGTCGGCGCTTCGGCTACCGGCGCATCCACGACCTGCTGCGCCCGCAGTTCCCGGGCGTCAACCACAAGCGGGTGTGGCGGCTGTACGCCGCCGCGAACCTGGCCGTGCGCAAGCGCAAGAAGGTGCGCCGGCCGCCGGCAGAGCGCTTGCCGCTGCAGGCGGCCAGCACCGTCAATGAAGTCTGGAGCATGGATTTCGTCAGCGACAGCCTGGCCAACGGACGGCGCCTGAAGTGCCTGACCGTGGCCGACGACTTCAGCCACGAGAGCGTGGACATCACCGCGGACTACGGCATCTCGGGCCAATACGTCACGCGCCAACTCGACAGCGCGGCCCTCTTCCGTGGCTACCCGGCCGCGGTCAGGACCGACAACGGTCCGGAGTTCACCAGCCGGGCCTTCATCGCCTGGACGCAGCTGCACCGCATCCGCCATCTGCTCATCGAGCCGGGCAAGCCGATGCAGAACGGCTACATCGAGAGCTTCAACGGCAAGTTCCGCGACGAGTGCCTCAACGAACACTGGTTCCAGACCCTGCAGCAGGCCCGCGAGGCCGTCGCGCAGTGGCGGCGCGACTACAACGAGGTACGCCCGCACAGCAGCATCGGTCGTATCCCGCCGGCCCGATTCGCCGAGCAGCACCGCCGGCATGCCGGCGCTGCTGCTCAACACGCCCCGACAACCAGCGAGATCACGTAACCTTCAACCCGGACTTCTTCCGAAACACTGGTACGCCGGAAGGGGGCAGGTCA
>CAYJLV010000085.1:0-2121 GCA_964371405.1 uncultured Burkholderiaceae bacterium | reverse complement strand
CCTCGGGCACTGGCAGGGCCGCGCGGTCGAGCTTGCCGTTGATCGTCAGCGGCAGTGCAGCCAGCGGCACGATCGCTGCGGGAACCATGTGTGCGGGCAGTCGCGCGCCGAGCTGACGGGTCAACGTCGGCGGGTCGATGCCGGGATCGGCCACGACATAGGCCACCAGCTTCTTGAGGCCCGGTTGGTCCTCGCGCACCATCACCACGCACTGGCGGATGCCCGCAGCCGCGCCGAGAGCGGCCTCGATCTCGCCAAGCTCGATCCGCATGCCGCGAATCTTGACCTGCTGATCGATGCGACCCACGTACTGCAGCGTGCCGCCCGCCAGGCGACGCACCAGATCGCCGGTGCGGTACAGCCGCTCGCCGGGCCGATGCGGATCGGCGACGAAGCGCTGCGCCGTGAGCTCCGGGCGATTGAGGTAACCGCGCGCCAGTCCGGTGCCGCCAATGAAGAGCTCGCCGACGACACCGATCGGCACCGGCTGCCCCTCCGCATCGAGCACGTGGCACTGCGCGTTGGCGATCGGGCGGCCGATCGGCACCGTCGTGCCGTCCTCGGGCAAGGTCTTCACTTCAAAGCAGGTGGTGCCGATGCTCGCTTCGGTGGGGCCGTAGCAGTTGGCGAGTGTCGCCCCCGGCAGGCACTCGACGAAGCGCCGCGCCAGCGCGCCTTCGAGCGCCTCTCCGCCGGACACCAGGTAGCGCAGACTGCGGCACTCGGCGAAAGTGGGCTCGTCGAGCCACACACTCAGCTCTGACGGCACCGATTGCGCCACCGTCACGCCGTGCGTGCGCATCAGGTGGGCGATGTAGGCCGTGTCTCCGCGCGCCCCGTCCCTGGCCACCACCAGCGTTGCGCCGGCAGCCAGCGGCGCAAACACTTCCCAGACCGAGGCATCGAAGCTGATCGATGTTTTCAGCAGGACGCGATCAGTAGCGTTGAAGCCGATCCGCCCGGTCAGCCAGTGGTTGTGATTGCAGATCCCGCGGTGCGGGACGGCGACGCCCTTGGGCGTGCCCGTGGAGCCGGAGGTGTAGATGACGTAGGCGAGGTGGTCGGGGCCGGCGGTGGCTGTGGGGTTGTCGTGGGGCAGGTGATCCAGGTGCAGGGCGTCGCCGTCGAGGCACAGCACCTGGGCGGCGGAATGGGGCAGCCGCGCGCGCAGCGCTTGCTCGGTGAGGACGACCGGGGCGGCGGTGTCTTCGAGCATGAAGGCCAGGCGCTCGGCCGGGTACTCGGGCTCCAGCGGCACATAGGCGCCGCCGGCCTTGAGCACGGCCAGCAGCGCGACCACCATTGCCGGGCTGCGCTGCAGGCACACGCCCACCAGCACGTCGGGCCCCACGCCCAGCGAGCGCAAGTGATGCGCCAGGCGATTGGCGCGACGGTTCAGCTCGTCGTAGCTGAGTTGCTCGGCATCGAGGACGACAGCGCTGGCCCGGGGGCTGCGCAGCACCTGGGCCTCGAACAGCTGGTGCAGGTTGTGCTGCAGCGGCCAGGTGCGCGCGGTGTCGTTCCCGTCGAGCAGCACATGCGTGCGCTCGCGCTCGTCCATCAGCGGCAGCCGGTCGATCGACTGCTCGGGGTGCTCGACGATGGCGTGCAGCAGTTGCCGGAAGTGGCGCGCCAGGCGCGCGGCGGTGCCGGCGTCGAACAGTTGCTTGCTGTACTCCAGCGTGCCGGCCAGCGCCGCGCCGTCCTCGCTGAGCGACAGCGCCAGATCGAACCGGGCGCTGGCCGTATCCAGCGGCATCCGCTCGACCTGCAAGCCACCCAGCGCGAGCGTGCTGGAGGGCATGTTCTGCAGCGTGAACAACACCTGGTACAGCGGATTTCGGCTCAGATCACGCTGCGGGCTGAGCTCGGCGACCAGGCGGTCGAAGGGCAGCTCCTGGTGCGCGTAGGCGCCCAGGCAGACCTGGCGCACGCGCTGCAGCAGTTGCACGAAGCCGGGGTTGCCCGAGAGATCGCTGCGCAACACGAGCGTGTTGACGAAGTAGCCGATCAGGCCCTCGAGCTCGGTGCGGCTGCGCCCGGCCACGGGCGAGCCCACGACGACATCGCGCTGGCCCGAGTAGCGCATCAGCAGCACCTGGAACGCTGCCAGCAGCAGCA
>CAYJLV010000084.1:0-2291 GCA_964371405.1 uncultured Burkholderiaceae bacterium | reverse complement strand
GAGCTGGCCTCGGCCGGCGCGATGATGTAGTAGACGGGGATCGAGAGTTCGGTGCGCGGCAGGCTCACGTCGACCAGCGTCGCGCCGAGTTTCTCGAGCTCGGCCAGCGCGCCGCGCACGGCGCGCTCGACGTCGCCGGCCAGCGCGGGCGGGAAAAACTCGCGCGGCAGCCCGATGCGCAGGCCGTGCAGCGGGCGGACGGCGGTCGCGCCGTCGCGCGGCCGCGCCAGCGCGGCATGGAAGTCCTGCGGCGGCCG
Organism: uncultured Burkholderiaceae bacterium; assembly: GCA_964371405.1. Taxonomy (GTDB): domain Bacteria; phylum Pseudomonadota; class Gammaproteobacteria; order Burkholderiales; family Burkholderiaceae_C; genus JAMHWF01. The sequence goes on along the minus strand of CAYJLV010000084.1, from coordinate 2,034 downwards.
CTCGGCGCTGGTCGCGTCGCGTTCGTCGAAACCGCTCATTGCCGAGAGCAGCAGCGCGCAGTCCTCGGCGGTGCGCGCCAGCGGCCCGGCCTGGTCGAGGCTGGAGGCGAAGGCGATCATGCCGTGGCGCGAACAGGTGCCGTAGGTCGGCTTGATGCCCGTGATACCGCAAAAGCTCGCCGGCTGGCGGATCGAGCCGCCGGTGTCGGTGCCCGTCGCCGCCGGCAGCAGGCGCGCCGCGACGGCGACGGCCGAGCCGCCCGACGATCCGCCCGGCACGCGCGCGCCGTCCCACGGGTTGAGCGCCGGCCCCCAGGCAGAGTTCTCGTTGCTCGAACCCATCGCGAACTCGTCGCAGTTGAGCTTGGCGAGCGTCACGGTGCCGGCTTCGGCCAGGCGCTCGACGACGGCGGCGTCGAACGGGCTGCGATAGCCCTCGAGCATCCTCGACGCTGCCGTCGTCGGCAGCTCGCGCGTCACGAAGATGTCCTTGTGCGCGATCGGCACGCCGGCGAGCGGCCCGGCGCCGCCGCGCGCGATGCGCTCGTCGGCGCGTCGCGCCTGCGCGAGCGCGGCGTCGTCGTCGCGCGCCAGTACGGCGCCGAGTTGTTCGTGCGCTGCAAGCCGTGCAAGCAAGTGCTTCGTCAGCTCGACGCTCGAAACCTCTTTCGCGGCCAGCGCTCGGCCGAGTTCCGCGACCGACAGGCGATGCAACTCGCCGCTCATTGGGCAACCTCCGGGCTTCGCCCTGCGGGGCGAGCCGCCCTCGCAGCGGCCGGGCGGCGACTCATTCGATCACGCGCGGCACGAGGTACAGGCCGCGCTCGACGGCCGGCGCGCTGCGCTGGTTGGCCTCGCGCCGGTCGATCTCGGTGACGGCATCGTCGCGCAGCCGCAGCGGCACCTGCCGCAGCACCGACAGCGGCGTGTACAGCGGCTCGACGCCGCTCGTATCGACGGCGCTCATCTGCTCGACGATCGAGAAGAACTCGTTGAGCTGCCCGAGCATCCCGGCCTGCTCGTCGGCCTTCAGTTCGAGGCGCGCGAGGTGCGCGATGCGGCTCACGTCCTGCGGGCTCAATGCCATGGAAAGGGTCGGTTCCGAGAGGCTTTTCGTGGGGCTGCCGAGGCTCGAAGCCCCGGTGTCATGGGGTATTATCGCCCGTCATTCACCGGCTCCCCGGTTGCGCTTGCAGGGTGTACGTTGCGACGTCGTCGGGGGTTCCCGCACCATCAGTGCCCTCGTCGGCCCGAAACCTGGCGCCCGCACCTACCATGTTCGCATCCCTGCGTCGCTACTTCTCGACCGACCTGGCCATCGACCTCGGCACTGCCAACACCCTCATCTACGTGCGCGGCAAGGGCATCGTCCTCGACGAGCCGTCGGTGGTCGCGATCCGACACGAGGGCGGCCCCAACGGCAAGAAGACGATCCAGGCCGTCGGCGCCGAAGCCAAGGCGATGCTCGGCAAGGTGCCCGGCAACATCGAGGCGATCCGCCCGATGAAGGACGGCGTGATCGCCGACTTCACCGTCACTGAGCAGATGCTCAAGCAGTTCATCAAGATGGTGCACCCGCGCTCGATGTTGAAGCCGAGCCCGCGCATCATCATCTGCGTGCCCTGCGGCTCGACGCAGGTCGAGCGCCGCGCGATCCGCGAATCGGCGCTCGGCGCCGGCGCGAGCGAGGTCTACCTGATCGAGGAGCCGATGGCCGCCGCGATCGGCGCCGGCCTGCCGGTGAGCGAGGCCAGCGGCTCGATGGTCGTTGACATTGGCGGCGGCACGACCGAGGTCGGCGTGATCTCGCTCGGCGGCATGGTCTACAAGGGCAGCATCCGCGTCGGCGGCGACAAGTTCGACGAGTCGATCATCAACTACATCCGCCGCAACTACGGCATGCTGATCGGCGAGCCGACGGCTGAAAGCATCAAGAAGAGCATCGGCTCGGCCTTCCCCGGCTCCGAAGTCAAGGAGATCGAGGTCAAGGGCCGCAACCTCAGCGAAGGCGTGCCGCGCAGCTTCACGATCAGC
>CAYJLV010000083.1:0-2343 GCA_964371405.1 uncultured Burkholderiaceae bacterium | reverse complement strand
CTGGGTCTGGCCCATGCACCACACCAGCGTGCTCGGCCGGTTCTCGGCCATCGTCTTGGCGGCCTGGTAGCAGGTCGCCTCGTCGACACCGCAGGCTTCGAGCACCTTGTCGGGGGTCCACTTGGCCAGGACCTCCTCGCGGATCTTGTCCATGCCGTAGACGCGGTCGGCGATGTACTTCTTGTCTTCCCAGCCGTTCTTGAAGATGTGATGCAGCATGCCGAACAGGAACGGGATGTCGGTGCCCGAGCGGATGCGGATGTACTGGTCGGCCTTGGCGGCGGTGCGGGTGAAGCGCGGGTCGACCACGATCATCTTCGTGCCCGTCTCCTTGGCATGCAGCATGTGCAGCAGCGACACCGGGTGCGCCTCGGCGGCGTTCGACCCGATGTACAGCGCCGCCTTCGAGTTGCGCATGTCGTTGTAGGAGTTCGTCATCGCACCGTAGCCCCAGGTGTTGGCGACGCCGGCGACGGTGGTCGAGTGGCAGATGCGCGCCTGGTGGTCGGTGTTGTTCGTGCCCCAGAAGCTGACCCACTTGCGCATCAGGTAGGACTGCTCGTTGTTGTGCTTGGACGAGCCGACGAAGAAGATGGAGTCGGGGCCGCTCTGCTTCTTGAGCTCCTGCATCTTCGCGGCGATCTCGTCGTAGGCCTGGTCCCAGCTGATGCGCTGGTACTTGCCGTCGACGAGCTTCATCGGCGTCTTCAGCCGGTACTCCCCGTGGCCGTGCTCGCGCAGTGCGGCGCCCTTGGCGCAGTGCGCGCCGAGGTTGATCGGCGAATCGAACACCGGCTCCTGGCGCACCCAGACGCCGTTCTCGACGACGGCGTCGACGGCGCAGCCCACCGAACAGTGGCCGCACACCGTGCGCCTGACCTCGATCTTGCGCGCGCCGCCGGCAGCCGGCGCGTCGGCAGCCTGTGCCTTCTTCACCAGCGTGAGTTGCGAGGCGGCGAGGCCGGCACCGAGCCCCAGACCCGAGCGCCGCAGGAAGGCGCGGCGGTCCATCGTCGGGATGGCGCGCGACACGCCGCGCGCCAGGCTGGCGACCAGCGCCGAGGACGCGGCGTCGCCCGCGCCCGCTGATTTACGCGTGAGCAGCATGAGTCTCTCCTGGAGTGCGCAAAGGTCAGGTACGCGTCGTTTCGTAGTAGCGCAGCACGTGCTCCGTGACGCGGTAGCCGGCGCTGCCCTGCGGCGCGGGCCTGGCCGCGGCCGCCTCGGGTTCGCGCCGGACGAGCGGCACAGCCGCAGCCACGGCGGCGAGCGCACCAGCAACGCCGGCAGTCTTGAAGATGCGGCGGCGGCTGATCGGGTCTTGCGGTTGTTGCATCGTCGGCTCCTGTGCGAGCGTGCATCGCCCACCTATGGCGCGCACTTCATACCGACTTGTACCGCGATGCATACGCGCATTGCAAGCGGGGCCAAACCCGCAGAGAGCACGGTCATCCGGGCGCTGCACTGCAACGCGAACCAGACCGACCCGCATCGCGCCGCCGACGGATGCGGAGGGAGCGAAGATCAGTCGAGCATGTCGAAACCCTGCGTCTCGACGTCGACGTAGGCGAGTGTGAAGCCGGCCAGCGCGCGGTAGAAGTCGGCGCGCGGGTGCGCGACGATCGCGTCGGCCATCTGCGGCAGCCACGGGCGCAGGTGCGCCGCGAAGAAGCGCTGCTGCGCGGCGAGGTTCACGACGGCCAGGTCGTCGCCGGCGATCAGCCAGCGCATCGCTTCGCACAGGTAGGCGACGTGATCCTCGGTCTCGGTCATCGCCTCGTCGCGCGCCAGGCCGAGCTCGCGCAGGTCGTCGCGCAGCGCGACCAGCGGCTTCTCGTTGAGCGCACCGGCGAGGTAATACGAGCCGTAGAGGAAGACCTCGGGCTTGCCGAGGCCGCCGAACAGCACGCCGTATTCGTCTGCCACGGCCTCACGCGGCAGACGCCGCGCCGCAGCGACCACCTCGCTCCAGCTCGACTCGAGGAAGGCGCCGCGCGCCGGCGCCTCGGTGACGGCGACGCGCAGCTGCTCGTACAGCGCAGCCTCGGGCGGCGCGTAGTACAGCGCCGCGAGCAGGCCGTAGACCTCGGCGCGCTGCAGTTCCTCGCTGTCGTCGGCGGCCGACGGCGTGAATCTCAGCGATTGCATGCTCACAGCGCTGCGCTCCTGATGTCGAGGGGGCTGTCGCCGCCCCATGACCCGGCGCGTCGGATGCGAGGCACAGGCGCGACACGATCGAGCAGCGGCCGCGGGTCCGGCGCCCCGCGCCCCCGGGCCCCGCCCCCCCGGGGGGGGGCGCCCAAGGCGCGAAGGGGGGGGGGGATATTTGCGTGATTCGCCCAT
>CAYJLV010000082.1:0-2736 GCA_964371405.1 uncultured Burkholderiaceae bacterium | reverse complement strand
AAGAACCGCATTGCGGTCTCGCCGATGTGCCAGTACATCTCGGACGACGGCAACGCCAACGACTGGCACCTGATGCACTACGGCTCGATGGCGCTGGGCGCCGGCGGGCTGGTGACGGTCGAGGCGACCAACGTCAACATGACGGGCCGCATCACCCACAAGTGCGCGACGCTGTGCACCGATGACAACGAGGCCTCGTGGAAGCGCATCGTCGACTTCGCGAAGAAGTTCGGCACCGCGGCCATCGGCATCGAGCTCGCGCACGCCGGGCGCAAGGGCAGCACCGTGCCGCCGGCGCAGGGCGGCAAGCCCTTGAAGGCCGAGGAAGGGGCCTGGGAGACGGTGGCGCCGTCGGCGCTGCCCTTCGGCGACTGGCACACGCCGCGCGCGCTCGCCAAGGCCGAGCTGCCGCGGCTCGTCGACGACTTCGTCGCCAGCGTGCAGCGCGCCGAGCGCGCGGGCTTCGAGCTGATCGAGTTCCACGCCGGCCACGGCTACCTGATCCACCAGTTCCTCTCGGCGCTGTCGAACCAGCGCAGCGACGAGTACGGCGGCAGCCTCGAGAACCGCATGCGCTTCCCGCTCGAGGTGTTCGCCGCGATGCGCGAGGCCTGGCCCAAGGACAAGCCGATGGGCGCGCGGCTGTCGGTCACCGACTGGGTCGAGGGCGGCCTCGACATGGCGCAGAGCCTGCGCTTCGCGCACGAGTTGAAGAAGATCGGCTGCGACTTCGTCGACGTCTCCAGCGGCGCGCTCGACCCGCGCCAGCAGGTGCCGTTCGCGCCCGGCTACCACGTCGGATTCGCCGAGCAGATGAAGCGCGAGGTCGGCATGACGACGATGGTCGTGGGCCTGATCACCGACGCGCGGCAGGCCGAGGAGATCGTTGCGAGCGGCAAGGCCGACATCGTCGTGCTCGGCCGCGGCGTCATGTTCGACCCGCGCTGGTCGTGGCACGCCGCCGAGGAGCTGGGGGTCGAGCTCAAGTACGCGCCCAAGATGTTTCCGGCGCATCCGTCGCTGCGGCCCTGGGTGTTCCCGAACCCCAAGAAGACCGCCTGAGCCGCCGCAGCGCACCCAACCCCATGGGCTCATTCGACCTGACCGACCCGATGGTCTTGCTGCGGCTGATGTGCGGGCTGTTCTTCATCCCGCACATCGCCGGCAAGCTGCTGCCGCCGCAGCCGGCGCTGAACTTCTTCAAGGCGGCGCGCTTGCCGGCGCCGCGCGCCGTGATGTACCTCGACGCGGCGGTCGAAATCCTGGTCTGCATCGGCCTGGTGTTCGGCCTCTACACCGTCTGGGCGGCGTGGCTCGGCGCGCTGGTGCTGCTGTTGGCCGCACTCGCCGTGTGGCGACTGCAGACGATCCTCGACAAGCCCAAGTGGCTGTGGAACATCGGCGGTATCGAGTACCCGCTGTTCTGGTGCCTGGTCTGCGTCGTGGTCGCGCTGGCGCACGGCACCCCGGCTGGCTGAACGCCGGCGCACCGCAGACCACACTTTCTTTTCGGAGAACGATCATGAAGTACAACCGCCCGCACGGCACCGCCTCCTGGGGCACGATGGCCAAGGACTGGGAACTCGGCATCGACTACCAGCGCATGCACCGTGAGCGCCTCGCGCGCGCGCAGGCCGCGATCAAGAACGCGGGGCTGGGCGGCGTGCTCAGCTTCAGCGTCGACAACGTGCGCTACGTGACGAGCACGCACATCGGCGAATGGGCGCGCGACAAGTTCGACCGCTACAGCCTGTGCGTGCCCGACGCCGAGCCGTTCCTGTGGGACCCGGCGCCGCCGGCCAAGCGCATCGCCGCGCCCTGGATCGCCGAGCGCGTCGAGGCGCCCAAGAGCATCCTGCAGGGCGCGCTGCCGCCCAAGATGCGCATCGAGGCCGACTTCGCCAAGCAGATCAGGAAGGCGATGGCCGACTACGGCATCAGCGGCAAGCCGCTGGGCGTGGACGTGATCGAGCTGCCGATGCTGCGCGCGCTCGAGAAGGAAGGCATCGAAGTCGTCGACGGCCAGCAGGCCATGCTCGACGCGCGCGAGATCAAGACCGCCGACGAGATCGAGTGCCTCAAGATCGCCGCGGGCATGGTGGACGCGACCTACTACGACATCTGCAAGGCGATCCGCCCCGGCGTGCGCGAAAACGAGCTGGTGGCCATCGCCAACGACCGGCTGTTTCGCCTCGGCTCCGAGCGCGTCGAGTGCGTCAACTCGGTGGCCGGCCCGCGCGGCACGCCGCACTCGCACACCTTCTCGGACCGCATGATCCAGCCCGGCGACATGGTGTACCTCGACATCATGCATTCGTTCAACGGCTACCACACCTGCTACTACCGCACCTTCGTCTGCGGCGAGCCCAACAAGCACCAGATCGAGGCCTACGAGCTCGCCAGCAAGTGGATCAGCGCGTCGATCGACGCCATCAAGCCCGGCATCACCGTCGACGAGGTGGCGCAGGTCTGGCCCAAGGCCGAGGAGTTCGGCTACAAGAACGAGGAAGAGGCGTTCCTGCTGCAGTACGGCCACGGCATCGGGCTGGGGCTGTGGGAGCGGCCGATCTTCACGCGCCGCTTCACCGGCCAGGACACCAAGCTCAAGGAGGGCATGGTGTTCGCGGTCGAGACCTGGAAGGGCGCGGCCGACGGCTCGGGCGCGGCGCGCATCGAGGAGGAAGTCGTCGTCACCAAGGACGGCTGCCAGGTCATCACCAACTTCCCCTCGGACCG
>CAYJLV010000081.1:0-3297 GCA_964371405.1 uncultured Burkholderiaceae bacterium | reverse complement strand
AATGACCGGGTTCGACTGGATTACTTCTATATCTTTGAACGCAAATTAGTATCAGACCCGCGAAACAGCGGCATCGGGAGTCCCTTCGTATAGGTGATGCCGAGCTGCGTCACGCCCCTCACGTGCGTGACGTTGACGATCGTGTCTTCATAGAAGTTGCACAGCTCGACAACGTGCTCGCCGCCTGAGAGACAACCCATGACCAACTACGGCGCCCCACCCTCGCTCCCTATCGCCGCGCTGGAGGATGTTTACGACACGCTGGCCGAGGCCATCGACCGGGCCGGTGACGAGAAGACGAACCTCTTCTTGGCCAAGCTGGCCCTGCTGAACGCCAATGCGCTCGGCGACGCAACGCGGTTCCGTCAACAGGTGGAGGCGGCCCTGCGCGACCTCTGATCCAGGGAATGCTGAATCACAGGTCGAGTACCAGCATGTCCGTCCTGGCTCTTGAACAGCATGGCGTGAACTGATCGTTCCTCGACCGTTCATCGGGCATCAGGTACACATCCCGATGGTCGGGAATGCCTTCGAGGACGCGTGTCAGACAGGTACCGCAAACGCCCTGCTCGCACGACGTTGGCACTTGGACGCCGGCGCCGGAAAGGGCCTGAAAGACAGTCTTGTCCTTAGGCACGACGATCACTCGGCCGCTGCTCGCCAGCTTTACCCGGAACTCGCGATCATCGCTACCGTCGGCCGCTTCGGCCGCGAAGTATTCGTAGTGAAGTCGGGCCTCCGGCCAAGCGGCCGCACGCGCTGCGCCGAGCACCGAGTCCATGAACCCCTTCGGCCCGCATACATAGAGATGCGTACCGGGCCGCGGCGAAGCAACGAGCGCGTGAATGTCGAGCTTCTGCGCTGGCTCGCCATCGTCGAAGTGAAAACCGACTCGCGGTGCGAAGGGAGAGGCGCGAATCCGCTCGAAGAACGCCGTCCGCGTGCCTGCCCGCGTGCAGTAGTGCATCTCGAAGGCCGAGCCGACCGTTGCCAGGTGCTCGGCCATGCAGAGGATCGGAGTGACGCCAATACCTCCTGCCAGGAGCAGGTGATACGCGGCTTCACGAGAGAGACCGAAGTGATTCTTCGGCGGACTGATGCGCAGGACGTCGTTCTCGTTCACCGACTCGTGCATGGCTCGAGACCCGCCGCGGGAAGAACCGTCCTTGAGAACGGCGATAAGGTAGCGGTGACTCTCCTGTGGACCGTTGCACAGCGAATACTGACGAGTCAATCCATTGCGAAGGTGGACGTCGATGTGCGAACCCGCGGAGAACGCAGGCAGCGCTTGCCCGTCGACAGCGACCAGTTCGAAGCTGACGATGTCCTGTGCCTCCAGCGCCTTGCGATTGACGCGAACGTGCATAGCCGTCGATGTATTCATGGTTTCGCAGGGCTCTCCAATCGTGCTTGGTGTGACCGGGAGACAGCGCGCCGGTCAGGAAATGCGTGCCGCAAGATCGAGGCCAACGCGTCCTCGTTGCGATGGCCCATAACGTGAACGCCAGCCACGCCCTCGATATCACGCAATGCCGCGATCGTCTCGATGCAGACGCGCTGGCCCTCGAGTCGTTGGTCTGGGGCCCGGCCGATGCGCTCGAGCACGCCGGCGGGCACGTGCACCCCCGGCACGTGCGCGGCCATCCAGGCCAGCGCCTTGGCGCTCGACAGCGTGCCGACGCCGACGATCAGATGCGCGCGTTCGTGCAGCCCGCGCCGCCGCACCTCGAGCATGAAGGCCTCGAACATCGCGACGTCGAAGCAGAACTGCGTCTGGATGAAGCGCGCGCCGGCGACGATCTTCTTCTCGAGGTTGGCGACGCGGTCGACGAACGGCGGCACGAACGGGTTGGCGGTCGCGCCGACGAACAGGTCGGGCGCCGTCTGCAGCTTGCGCCCCGACGCGAACTCGCCCTGGTCGCACATGCCGCGCGCGATGTGCAGCAGCGATACGGCGTCGAGGTCGAACACCGGTTTGGCCTGCGGATGGTCGCCCTGGCTCACGTCGTCGCCGGTCAGGCACAGCACGTTGCGCACGCCGAGCGCCGCGGCGCCGAGGATGTCGCCCTGGATCGCGATGCGGTTGCGGTCGCGGCAGGCGATCTGGTAGACCGCCTCGAAGCCGTTCGCGGCGAGCACGGCCGATGCCGCCGCGCTCGACATGTGGCAGTTGCCGCCGGCGCCGTCGGTCACGTTCATCGCGTCGACCAGGCCGGCGAAGACGGCCGCGCGATCGAGCAGCGGCGCCGGGTCGGCCGAGTCGGGCGGCGCGATCTCGACGGTGACGACGAACTCGCCGGCGCGGCAGGCGCGCTCGAGCGCCGACTGCCGCGCCTCGGGCGTCGTGCGCTCGCCGACCGGCGGCTGGAACGCCGGGTCGCGCCGGCCTTCGACGACCTCGATCCACGTCGAGCGGCCGGCGCGCCGCACGTCGATCGCCGGCAGCAGCGGCGTCGGCCGCGCGCGCTCGACGCCGGCGATGCGCTTCGTGCCCTCGGTCGCCTCGACCCACACGCAACGCATCCCGGGCCGGACTTCGCAGCGGCCGTCGGGCCGAACGCCGCCGCACGGGCCGTTGCGCATCGTCTTCGGGCAGTTCATCGGGCAGGCCATGCCGGTGGCCGACAGCACGCACTGGCCGCATTCGCGGCAGTCGAACAGCAGGCGCTTCGCGCGGCGCTCGATCGGATGCAGCAGCGCCTCGGCGCGCCGCCGGCCGAGCAGCCGCAGCGCCGGCGCGAACGCCGGCGCCAGCCGCGCGAAGCCCTCGTAGACGCGGCTCAGCGCGCGGGCGTGCCGCACGGCCCAGTGGCGCAACGCGAGCATCGGAGGCTGCCTCAGGCACGCGCAGCGCGGCGCGCCACGCGCGCCGCGAACCCGGCGCGCAGTTCGCGGGCGATCGCCGCGCCGTCGAGTCGCAGCGCCGTCATGCCGTCACCTCGCGGGCCAGCGGCGCCGGCCACACGCGGCGCGGGCGCCGCAAGGTCTGCGGGTCGCAGGCGGGGTCGGCGTCGAGCAGCACGGCTTCGAACGGGACGCCCGGCGCGAGCCGCGGGTGGGCGTCGCCGAAGTGCGCGCGCGGCGCGCCGGTCGCCGCGTGCAGCGCGGCGTCGACCGGCAGGCCGGCCTCGACGAAGCGCTCGATCTCGTCGGCGACGGCGCGCCCGTGCTCGACGCCCATGCTGCCGGCGTCGGTGCCGGCGAGGATGATCACGCCCAGTTCATGCGCAACGCGCAGGTGCTCGGCGTGGCTGTCGAGGATGCGGCGCAGGTTGCCCACCGTGTTGGCCGACCAGC
>CAYJLV010000080.1:0-4057 GCA_964371405.1 uncultured Burkholderiaceae bacterium | reverse complement strand
AAGAAGCACCTGCGCGCGCAGGAGATCGCGGCGCAGAACCGGCTGCCGTGCATCTACCTCGTCGATTCGGGCGGCGCCAACCTGCCGACGCAGGACGAGGTGTTCCCCGACCGCGAGCACTTCGGCCGCATCTTCTACAACCAGGCCAACCTGAGCGCGGCGGGCGTCCCGCAGCTCGCCGTCGTGATGGGCTCGTGCACGGCGGGCGGCGCCTACGTGCCGGCGATGAGCGACGAGGCCATCATCGTCAAGGAGCAGGGCACCATCTTTCTCGGTGGGCCGCCGCTGGTGAAGGCGGCGATCGGCGAAGTCGTCAGCGCCGAGGAGCTCGGCGGCGGCGACGTGCACACGCGGCTGTCGGGCGTCGCCGATCACCTGGCCGAGAACGACCTGCACGCGCTCGCGCTGGCGCGGCGCTCGGTCGCCAACCTCAATTGGCGCAAGGCCGCGCCGCCCGTGCTGCGCGAGCCGCGCCCGCCGCGCCACGAGGCCGGCGAGCTGCACGGCGTCGTGCCGAGCGACACGCGCAAGCCCTACGACGTGCGCGAGATCGTCGCGCGCATCGTCGACGACTCCGAGTTCGACGAGTTCAAGGCGCGCTACGGCACGACGCTGGTCACCGGCTTCGCGCACATCGAGGGCATGCCGGTGGGCATCCTCGGCAACAACGGCATCCTGTTCGGCGAGTCGGCGCAAAAGGGCGCGCACTTCATCGAGTTGTGCTGCCAGCGCAAGATACCGCTCGTCTTCCTGCAGAACATCACCGGCTTCATGGTAGGCAAGAAGCACGAGAACGAAGGCATCGCCAAGCACGGCGCCAAGATGGTGACGGCGGTGGCGACGGCCAACGTGCCCAAGTTCACCGTGATCGTCGGCGGCAGCTTCGGCGCCGGCAACTACGGCATGTGCGGCCGCGCCTATTCGCCGCGCTTTCTGTGGCTGTGGCCGAACGCGCGCGTCTCCGTGATGGGCGGCGAGCAGGCGGCGAGCGTGCTCGCCACCGTGCGCCGCGACGGAATCGAGGCCAAGGGCGGCAGCTGGAGCGCCGAAGAGGAAGCGGCGTTCCGTCAGCCGATCCTCGAGCAGTACGAGCGCCAGGGCCACCCCTACTACGCCAGCGCGCGGCTGTGGGACGACGGCGTCATCGACCCCGCCGACACGCGCCGCGTGCTCGCGCTCGGCCTGAGCGCGAGCCTGAACGCGCCGATCCCCGACGCGAAGTTCGGCATCTTCAGGATGTGAGGCGGCGATGAGTACCGCGCTCGACACACCGCTGCGTAGCCACCTCGCAACGCTCGCGCGCTACAACGCGTGGGCGACCGGGCGACTGATCGAGGCGGTGCGCGAGCTCGACGACGCGGACTACCGGCGCGACTGCGGCCTGTTCTTTCGCAGCGTGCACGGCACGCTGAACCACCTGCTCGTTGGCGAGCACCTGCTGTGGCGGCCCCGCTTCGCCGAAGGCGTGTCGCCGCGCGTCGCGCTGGACGAAGAGGTCGAGCCCGATCGCGCGCGCCTCGCGGAGAGTCTGCGCGAAGGGGCTGCGGCCTGGCCGGCGTTGATCGAGTCCTGGCCCGAGGGGCGGTGGGCCGGCACGCTGGACTACACGACGATGCGCGGCCAGCCGGTGTCGCTGCCGTTCGCGGCGACGCTGGCCCACGTGTTCAACCATGGCACGCACCATCGCGGCCAGATCACGGCTGCGTTGACGGCGATGGGAAAGCCTTGTCCCGAGCTCGACCTCGTGTACATGTTGCAGGCGCAGAGCGCGGCACGATGACACCGACCGGAGGCCGCCGATGAATCTGCTGAAGACGGAAAGCGACGGCACGATCGGACGCGTATGGCTCGACCGGCCCGAAGTGCGCAATGCGCTGAATGCCGAGCTGATCGGCGAGCTGGCGCGCACCGTCGCCGCGCTCGGCGCGACGCCGGGGCTGCGCTCCATCGTGCTGGGCGGGCGCGGCAAGGCGTTCTGCGCCGGCGCCGACCTGAACTCGATGCGCGCCATCGGCACGCAGACCTGGGAGCAGAACCGCGCCGACGCGCAGGCGCTGGCCGACATGCTGTGGGCGCTATGGAGTTGCCCGCTGCCGCTGGTCGCGCGCATCCACGGCGACTGCTATGCCGGCGGCGTCGGCCTCGCGGCCGTGTGCGATGTGGTGGTCGCCGCCGAGCGCGTGCAGTTCTGCCTCAGCGAGGCGCGGCTCGGTCTGCTGCCGGCGACGATCGGCCCCTACGTCGTGCGCGCGATGGGCGAGCAGCAGGCGCGGCGCTGGTTCGTCACGGCCGAGCGCTTCGACGCGCGCACGGCGCAGCGCATCGGCCTCGTGCACGAGGTCTGCGCCGACGACGCGATCGACGGCGCCGTCGAGGCGCTGCTCGCGCTGCTCGTCGCCAATGGTCCCGAGGCGGTGAAGGCGTGCAAGCGGCTCGTGAAGGACATCGCCGGCGCGCCGATCGACGCCGCGCTGCGCGCCGAGACGGCGCGGCGCATCGCCGACATTCGGGCCGGCGACGAGGGCCGCGAGGGCCTGGCGGCGTTCCTCGAACAGCGGCCGCCCGCGTGGGTGCAAGCGCGCGACGCGTCATGACGCCGATCGACATCCCGTTCGACACCGCGCAGCTCGTTGCGCTGGCGGCGGCGCTCGGCTGGGCCAGCGGCATCCGACTCTATGCCGTGCTGGCGATCACCGGCCTGGTCGGCTACGCCGGTTGGGTGCAGTTGCCGGCCGGGCTGCATTTGCTGCAGCATCCGCTCGTGCTCGGCGCGAGCGGGCTGATGCTGTTCATCGAGTTCTTCGCCGACAAGATCCCGGGCCTCGACACGGTGTGGGACCTGGTCCACACCGTGATCCGCATCCCGGCCGGCGCGGCGCTCGCGGCGGCCGTTTTCGGCGCCGACCAGGCGACCTGGGCGGCGGTCGCCGCGCTCGTCGGCGGCACGCTGGCAGCGACGGCGCACACCGCGAAGGCGACGACCCGCGCGGCCGTCAACACGTCGCCCGAGCCGTTCTCCAACATCGCCGTCTCGCTGTTCGAAGACGGGCTGGTGCCCGTCGCGCTGTGGACCGCGTTCGCGCACCCCGTCTTCTTTCTCGGCGCGCTGGGCGTCGCGCTGGTGTTGATGGTCGCGATGATCTGGCTGTTGTCCAAGTTCCTGATCGACTTGTGGCGGCGCCTGCGCGGCACGCCGGCGTCGCATCCGGCGACACTGAAGGGTTGATCCGGAGCCGAACGTGTTCAGAAAGATCCTGATCGCCAATCGCGGCGAGATCGCCTGCCGGGTCGCGGCGACGGCGCGCCGTCTCGGTGTGCGCACGGTGGCCGTGCACTCCGACATCGACGCGAACGCGCGCCACGTCGCGGCCTGCGACGAAGCCGTGCACATCGGCGGCGCGGCGCCGGCGCACAGCTATCTGCGCGCCGGGCGCATCGTCGAGGCGGCGCGGGCCAGCGGCGCCGAGGCGGTGCACCCGGGCTACGGCTTCCTCAGCGAGAACGAGGCATTCGCGCAGGCCTGCGCCGACGCGGGGCTCGTCTTCGTCGGCCCGCCGGCCGCGGCGATCGCCGCGATGGGCAGCAAGTCGGCGGCGAAGGCGGCGATGGCGGCCGCCGGCGTGCCCATCGTGCCCGGCTACCACGGCGACGATCAGTCCGACGCGCTGCTGCGCGCCGAAGCCGGGCGCATCGGCTGGCCGCTGCTCATCAAGGCCAGCGCCGGCGGCGGCGGCAAGGGCATGCGCCGCGTCGACGAGGCCGCGGCGTTCGATGCCGCGCTGGCGTCGTGCCGCCGCGAGGCGGCTTCGGCGTTCGGCGACGACCGCGTGCTGATCGAGCGCTACGTCACGCGTCCGCGCCACGTCGAGATCCAGGTGTTCGCCGACACGCACGGCCACTGCGTGCACCTGTTCGAGCGCGACTGCTCGGTACAGCGGCGCCATCAGAAGATCCTCGAAGAAGCGCCCGCGCCGGGCCTGTCGGCGGCGCGCCGCGCCGAAATGGGGGCGGCCGCGGTGGCGGCGGCGCGCGCCGTCGGCTATGTCGGCGCCGGCAC
>CAYJLV010000079.1:0-4371 GCA_964371405.1 uncultured Burkholderiaceae bacterium | reverse complement strand
CGCTCGACGCTGTACTGCACCGACGTCGTCAAGATGGTCGAGGCGCCGGTGCTGCACGTCAACGGCGACGATCCCGACGCCGTCGTGCTGTGCACCCAGCTCGCGCTCGACTACCGGCAGGAGTTCAACAAGGACGTTGTCGTCGACATCGTGTGCTTTCGCAAGCTCGGCCACAACGAGCAGGACACGCCGAGCCTGACGCAGCCTCTGATGTACAAGAAGATCGCGGCCCACCCCGGCACGCGCAAGCTCTACGCCGACCGGCTCGTTGCGCAGAGCGTGATCGACGAAGGCGAGCCCGACGCGATGGTCAAGGCCTACCGCGCCGCGATGGACGCCGGCAAGCACACTGTCGACCCGGTGCTGACGAACTACAAGAGCAAGTACGCCGTCGACTGGTCGCCGTTCCTCGGCAGGAAGTGGACCGACGCCGCCGACACGGCGCTGCCGCTGGCCGAGGTCCGCCGCCTCGCCGAGAAGCTGACGACGTTGCCGCAGAAGTTCAAGTCGCACCCGCTCGTCGACAAGGTGCTGACCGACCGGGCCGCGATGGGCCGCGGCGAGATCAATGTCGACTGGGGCATGGGCGAGCACCTCGCTTTCGCGTCGCTGGTCGCCAGCGGCTACCCGGTGCGTCTGTCGGGCGAGGACTGCGGCCGCGGCACCTTCACGCACCGCCACGCCGTCCTGCACGACCAGAACCGCGAGAAGTGGGACGAGGGCACCTGGACGCCGCTGCAGCACGTGGCCGACAGCCAGGCGCCGTTCGTCGTCATCGACTCGTTGCTCTCGGAGGAAGCGGTGCTCGGCTTCGAGTACGGCTATGCGAGCGCCGACCCGAACACGCTGGTGATCTGGGAGGCCCAGTTCGGCGATTTCGCCAACGGAGCGCAGGTCGTGATCGACCAGTTCATCGCGTCGGGCGAAGTGAAGTGGGGTCGCGTCAACGGCCTGGTGCTGATGCTGCCGCACGGCTACGAGGGCCAGGGTCCCGAGCATTCGTCGGCACGCCTCGAGCGCTTCATGCAGCTCGCGGCCGACAACAACATGCAGATCTGCCAGCCGACTTCGGCGAGCCAGATCTTCCACCTGCTGCGCCGGCAGATGGTTCGCATGTTCAGGAAGCCGCTGGTCATCATGACGCCCAAGTCGTTGCTGCGCGCCAAGGATGCGACGTCGCCGCTCTCCGAGTTCACCAAGGGCGAGTTCCGCACCGTGATCGGCCCGCGGCGCGCGGAGGTCGAGCCCGAGAAGGTCAAGCGCGTGATCGCCTGCTCGGGCAAGGTGGCCTACGAGCTGATCAAGCGGCGCGACGAGCGCAAGGCATGGGACGTTGCCGTCGTGCGCATCGAGCAGCTCTATCCGTTCCCGCACAAGGCGTTCATCGCCGAGTTGAAGCGCTTCCCGAACGCGACGGAGATCGTGTGGTGCCAGGACGAACCGCAGAACCAGGGTGCCTGGTTCTTCGTGCAGCACTACATCCACGAGAACATGAACGACGGCCAGAAGCTCGGCTACGCCGGACGCCCGCCGTCGGCATCGCCGGCCGTCGGCTACGCCCACCTCCACCAGGAACAGCAGAAGGCGCTGCTCGAGCAGGCGTTCGGAAAGATCAAGGGATTCGCCCTCACGAAGTGACCGCGCCGCACCGCGCCACACACCGAAAGACCCCAATGGCACTGATCGAAGTCAAGGTTCCGCAGCTGTCGGAATCGATTGCGGAAGCGACGCTGATGCAATGGAAGAAGCGCCCCGGCGAAGCCGTGGCCCAGGACGAGATCCTGATCGAGATCGAGACCGACAAGGTCGTGCTCGAAGTTCCCGCGCCGGCCGCGGGCGTGCTCGGCGAGATCCTCAAGGACGACGGCGCGACCTGCGTCTCCGAAGAGGTGATCGCGAAGATCGACACCGCGGGCAAGGCGTCTGCCTCCGCGGCGGCGCCGCCGGCGAAGGCGGCCGCTCCCGCAGCCGCGCCGGTTGCGGCACCGACAGCGGCCGCGGCTGCGTCGAAGGCCGGCGTCGCGATGCCGGCCGCGGCCAAGCTGATGGCCGACAACGCGCTCGCCGCCGGCTCGGTGTCGGGCAGCGGCCGCGACGGCCGTGTCACCAAGGGCGACGTGCTCGGCGCGATCGCCGCCGGCGCGAAGGCGGCTCCGGCAGCGGCTCCCGCCGCGCCGGCGCAGCCGCGCCTGTTGCCGGCCGTGCCGGCGCCTGTCGCGCCGAACCTCGGCGATCGCCCCGAGCAGCGCGTGCCGATGAGCCGGCTGCGCGCACGTGTCGCCGAGCGGCTGCTGCAGTCGCAGGCGACGAACGCCATCCTCACCACGTTCAACGAGGTGAACATGGCGCCGGTGATGGAGATGCGCAAGCGCTTCCAGGAGAAGTTCGAGAAGGAGCACGGCGTCAAACTCGGCTTCATGAGCTTCTTCGTCAAGGCGGTGGTCGCTGCGCTGAAGAAGTATCCGGTGCTCAATGCCAGCGTCGACGGCAACGACATCGTCTACCACGGCTACTTCGACATCGGCATCGCCGTCGGTTCGCCGCGCGGCCTCGTCGTGCCGATCCTGCGCAACGCCGATCAGATGAGCTTCGCGGACGTCGAGAAGAAGATCGCCGAGTTCGGCCAGAAGGCCAAGGACGGCAAGCTGTCGATCGACGAGCTGACCGGCGGCACGTTCTCGATCAGCAACGGCGGCGTGTTCGGCTCGATGCTCTCGACGCCGATCATCAACCCGCCGCAGAGCGCGATCCTCGGCATCCACGCCACCAAGGACCGCGCCGTCGTCGAGAACGGCCAGGTCGTGGTGCGACCGATGAACTATTTCGCGATGAGCTATGACCACCGCATCATCGACGGCCGCGAGGCCGTGCTCGGCCTGGTCGCGATGAAGGAGGCGCTGGAAGATCCGGCCCGCCTGCTGTTCGACATCTGAGGGGGCCTGGCGATGAGCCCCCACGTCGCTTCGCTACTGCCCCCCAAGGGGGCGCAGGCCGTCCTTGGGGCGGCCCGGCGGTCGGCCTGATGGCCTGGGTCTACCTGTTGGCCGCAGGCCTGTTCGAGATCGGTTGGCCGGTCGGTTTCAAGCTGTCGCAGCAGCCGGCATTCAAGGTCTGGGGCATCGTCGGCGCGATCGTCTCGATGGGCCTGTCGGGCTGGTTGCTGTGGCTGGCGCAGCGCGAGATCCCCATCGGCACGGCCTATGCGGTGTGGACGGGGATCGGCGGCGCCGGCACCTTCCTGATCGGCGTGCTGTTCTTCGGCGACGTTGCCTCGATCGCCCGCTTCTTCGGCGTGGCGCTGATCGTGGGCGGCGTCGTCACGCTCAAGCTCGCGCACTGATATTCCTGGAGTGAACTGATGAGCAAGAACTTCGACGTCGTCGTCATCGGCGCCGGCCCGGGCGGCTACATCGCGGCGATCCGCGCCGCGCAGCTCGGCTTCACCACCGCTTGCATCGACGAGTGGAAGAACGCCGCCGGCGGCCCTGCTCCGGGCGGCACCTGCACCAACATCGGCTGCATTCCGTCGAAGGCGCTGCTGCAGTCCTCCGAGAACTACGAGCATGCCGGCAAGCACTTCGCTGCGCACGGCATCACGGTGCAGGGTCTGGGCCTCGACCTGGCGAAGCTGATCGGCCGCAAGGACACGATCGTCAAGCAGAGCAACGAAGGCATCCTCTACCTGTTCAAGAAGAACAAGGTCGCCTTCTTCCACGGCTGCGGCTCGTTCGCCAAGGCATGCGACGGCGGCTGGGAGATCCATGTCGCCGGCGCCGCCGAGGAGACGCTGGTCGCGCGCAACGTCATCGTCGCGACGGGATCGAGCGCGCGCGCGCTGCCCGGCACGCCGTTCGACGAGGAGTCGATCCTGTCGAACGACGGCGCGCTGCGCATCCCGGCCGTGCCCAAGCGCCTCTGCGTGGTCGGCGCGGGCGTCGTCGGGCTCGAGCTCGGCTCGGTGTGGCGGCGACTCGGCGCCGAGGTGACCGTGCTCGAGGCGCTGCCGGTGTTCCTCGGCGCGGCGGACGAGCAGGTCGCCAAGGAAGCGCACAAGGCACTGACGCGGCAGGGTCTGAAGATCGAGCTCGGCGTCAAGATCGGCGAGGTGAAGGCCTCGAAGAAGGGCGTCACGGTGGCCTGGGCCGCAGCCGACGGCCAAGTGCAATCGGCGCAGTTCGACAAGCTGATCGTCTCGATCGGCCGCGCGCCGAACACGGCCGGCCTGAACGCCGAAGCCGTCGGCCTGAAGCTCGACGAGCGCGGCGCGATCGTCGTCGATGCCGATTGCCGCACCAGCCTGCAAGGCGTCTGGGCCGTCGGCGACGTGGTGCGCGGGCCGATGCTCGCGCACAAGGCCGAGGAGGAGGGCGT
>CAYJLV010000078.1:0-4707 GCA_964371405.1 uncultured Burkholderiaceae bacterium | reverse complement strand
GCGTCGCCGTGCAGGCCGTCGACGGCGAACGACAGGTCGCTCTGCTCGCTCTTGGCCGGGATGCCGGTCGACGGGCCGCCGCGCATCACGTCGACGACGACGATCGGCACTTCGGCAGAGACCGCCAGGCCGAGGGCCTCGGCCATCAGCGAGAGGCCCGGGCCGGCGGTCGCCGTCAGCGACGGCACGCCGCCGTACGACGCACCGATGATCATGTTGACCGATGCCAGCTCGTCCTCGGCCTGCAGCAGCGTGCCGCCGACGCGCGCGAGCGCCGGCGCCATCCATTCGAGCAACTCCGTGGCGGGGGTGATCGGGTAGGCGGCGACGAAGCGCACGCCGGCGCGGATCGCGCCGCAGCCCGCGGCCTCGTTGCCCGAGATCAGCCAGCGGCCGGCCGGCGGCGCACCCGGCGGGCGCAGCGGCGCGGCGCGCGCGTCCTGCACTTCTCGCGCGTACGCCATGCCGCGCTGCACGCCGGCGAGGTTGACCGCGAGCGTGGCCTCGCCGCGCGTCCAGCTCGCCCGCAGTGCAGCTTCGAGGCTGCTCTCGGGAATGCCGGCGAGCGCGCCGGCGAAGCCGGCCGCGATCATGTTGATCCAGGCGCCGCCGACTTCCTTGGCGGCCTTCTTCAGCGGCAGCATGTGCAGCCGCGCACCCTGGGCGCGGAACACGTCGGGCGGCTCGCCGGCTTCGCTGTCGCCGGCCACCAGGCTGTCGGGGCCGAGCGGGATCTCGTCGGCGAAGCGGTGCAGGTTCTGCCAGTCGATCGCCAGCAGCAGGTCGAAGCGGTCGTCGAGCGTCGTCAGCGGCTGCGGGCCCAGGCGCAGCAGGGCCCCCGCCTCGCCGCCGCGGATCTGCGGGCCGCTGGTGCGCACCATCAGGCCGTACAGGCCGGCGCGCGCCGCGGCGTCGAGCAGCAGCGTGCCGGCCGTCATCACGCCGGCGCCGCCGCTGCCGGCGATCGCGACCGAGAACGTGCGTGCGGCGCCGGCGCCCTGGCTCGGGGTTGTCGAAGGGGGGGTCGGTTGCACGGAAACTCCTCGCGTGAGCGGTGCCCCAAGTGAACCGCGCCACGGATGCTCGCGTCCGTGATCCAGATCAAGGAAATCCTCTGTGGCAGGACGAAAATGCGCCGAAACCGGTAAAGCAGTACCGCAATACGTTTGAGGTACCGCACCCGGACCCCCGCCGCCGCCACCAGGAGACCCGATGAACGCCGCCGTACCCCTGTCGCCGCAACGCGAATTCAAGAACCACGATCTGGTCGACGACATCTCGCGGCCCGGCGTGCGCTACGAGAAACGCCCGGCGCGCCGGCCCGACGGCAGCGTCGCCGCGGGCCTCTTCAACGCCTGGATCTGGCTCGACAACCCGGGGCAGTACAACTCCTACACGACCGACATGGTCAAGGGCGTGATCCACGCCTTCCGCGCGGCGAGCAATGCGCGCGACGTCAACTGCGTCGTCTTCACCGGCGCCGGCGACAAGGCCTTCTGCACCGGCGGCAATACCAAGGAGTACGCCGAGTACTATGCAGGCCACCCGCAGGAGTACCGCCAGTACATGCGGCTGTTCAACGACATGGTCTCGGCCATCCTCGCCTGCGACAAGCCGGTGATCTGCCGCGTCAACGGCATGCGCATCGGCGGCGGCCAGGAGATCGGCATGGCCTGCGACTTCTCGGTCTCGTCCGACCTCGCGCGCTACGGCCAGGCCGGCCCGAAGCACGGATCGGCGCCGATCGGCGGCGCGACCGACTTCCTGCCGGTGGTGGTGGGTGCCGAGCGCGCGATGGCGGCCTGCGTGCTGTGCGAGCCCTTCAGCGCACACAAGGCCTACCAGATGGGCGTGCTGACCGACGTCGTGCCGGCGCTCAAGGTCGATGGCAAGTTCGTCGCCAACCCGCTGGTCGAGACCCAGCGCATGGTCGACGAGTTCGGCCGCAACGCCTACGGCGAGGCCAAGACGGGCGCCGCGCTCGAAGAAGGCAAGGCGCTGATGAAGCGCGGCACGGTCGATCTGTCGATGCTCGACGCGCGCGTCGAGGAACTGTGCGCCAAGATTCTGCTTACCTTCCCCGACTGCACGACCAAGACGCTCGAGGAATTGCGAAAGCCAAAGCTCGACGCTTGGAACCGCAACAAGGAAAACGCGCGCGCCTGGCTCGCGCTCAACATGGTGACGGAAGCGCGCTCGGGCTTCACGGCGTTCAACGAGGGGCCGAAGGACGACCGCGAAGTCGACTTCGTGCTGCTGCGCCAGAAGCTCGCCGCCGGCCAGAGCTGGGTCGGCCCGCTGCACGACGAGATCCAGCCCGGAGCCAAGGCGCATGGCTGAGCCCTGCCTCAAGGCCTGGGTCGAGCGCGACGGCGCGCTGCTGCGCCTGCGCCTGGCGCGGCCCAAGGCCAACATCTGCGACGCGGCGATGATCGCTGCGCTGCACGCCGCGCTCGACGCACACCGCGGCGACGCGGCGCTGCGCGGCGTGCTGCTCGACGCCGAGGGCCCGCACTTCAGCTTCGGCGCCAGCGTCGAGGAGCACCTGGCCGAGCGCTGCGCGGCGATGCTCGCATCACTGCACGCGCTCGTCATCGCGATGGCCGAGTACCCGAAGCCGATCCTCGTCGCCGTGCGCGGCCAGTGCCTGGGCGGCGGGCTGGAAGTCGCGCTCGCCGGCGGGCCGATCTTCGCCGCACGCGACGCGCAGTTCGGCCAGCCCGAGATCCGGCTCGGCGTGTTCGCGCCGGCCGCCTCGTGCCTGCTGCCGTGGCGCGTCAGCGCGGCGGTGGCCGAGGACCTGCTGTGGTCGGGCCGCAGCGTCGCCGCGCCCGAGGCGCTGGCGATCGGGCTGGTCCGCTGCGTCACCGACGATGCCGAGGCCGCCGCGCTGGCCTGGTTCGATGAATACCTTGCGCCGCGCAGCGCCGCGGCGCTCGCCTTTGCCGTGGCCGCCGTGCGCGCGCCGCGCGTGCGCGAACTGCGCGAACGTCTTTCCGAGGTCGAGCGTCTCTACGTCGACCGCCTGATGTCCACCCGCGACGCCAACGAGGGGCTGGCCGCCTTCCTCGAACGGCGCGCACCCTCCTGGGAGCACCGCTGATGAGCGCCGTCGATACCCCCGAAGTCCTGCGCATCGTGCAACGCTGCGAAGCGCTGTTCGAAGACCTCCACTTCAACGCCGTCAAGGAGTGGAAGGCCGCCGCGCCCGGCCGCAAGGCGATCGGCTACATGCCGGTCTACGTGCCGCGCGAGATCATCCACGCCGCCGGCATGCTGCCGGTGGGCATTCTCGGCGGCGGCGACCAGATCGAGGTGATCCAGGGCGACGCCTACTACCAGAGCTACATCTGCCGCATCCCGCGCTCGACGGTCGAGCTGGGTCTGACCGGCCGCCTCGACAGCCTCGACGGCATGCTGTTCCCGTCGATCTGCGACGTGATCCGCAACCTCTCGGGCATGTGGCAGCTGCTGTTCAAGGACAAGTACGTGCGCTACGTCGACGTGCCGCAGAACTACCAGGACAGCGTCGGTGGACGCTTCTACCAGGAAGAGATGCAGCACATCCGCGACGACCTCGGTCGCATGCGCGGCAGCCCGATCACCGACGCCGAGCTGAACGCCTCGATCGCCGTCTACAACGAGAACCGGCGCGCGATCCGCGACCTCTACGCCTACCGCGCCGCCAAGCCGTGGCAGGCGCCGACCTCCGAGGTCTACCTGCTGCTGCGCGCCGGCATGGTGCTGCCGGTCGAGGAGCACACGAAGCTGGTGCGCGAGTACCTCGTCGCGGCCGAGAAGTGGATCCGCACCAAGCGCGACAACGCGCGCGTCGTCATCAACGGCAGCTTCTGCGAGCAGCCGCCGCTGGCGCTGATCAAGTCGATCGAGATGTCGGGCTGCTACATCGTCGACGACGACTTCATGCTCGTCACGCGCTGGCTGCTCGACGACGTGCCCGAGAACGGCAACCCGCTTGAGGAAC
The DNA here is from genome assembly GCA_964371405.1 of uncultured Burkholderiaceae bacterium. Classification (GTDB taxonomy): domain Bacteria; phylum Pseudomonadota; class Gammaproteobacteria; order Burkholderiales; family Burkholderiaceae_C; genus JAMHWF01. Next base: position 722 of record CAYJLV010000078.1, on the reverse strand, counting down.
TCTCCAAGGCCTTCCTGCACAGCTCGGCGGCGACTGCCGCCAAGTACGACGCGACGCGCGAGGAGAAGGGCGTGTTCCTGATGAAGCAGGTGTCGACGCGCGGCGCCGAGGGCGTCGTGTTCGCCGCGCCGTCGTTCTGCGACCCGGCGCTGCTCGAGCGCCCGATGCTGCAGGACGTGCTCAGCAAGCACGGCATCCCGCACACCGCCTTCAAGTACGCCGAGAACACCGGCCAGATGGCGCCGATCCGCGAACAGGCCGGCACCTTCGCCGATTCGATCAAGCTCTGGAACGCCGCCTGAGCGCGACCACAGGAGATACAAGATGAACACCCCCGTCGCTACGCCCGCCACGACGAAGAAGCCGCAGAACGTCCAGAAAGAGGACGCAATGTGGCTCCAGAAGGAGCTGATCAACAGCAACTACATGGATCTGGCGCAGGCGCATTCCCAGAACCGCAAGGTCGCCGCCACCTTCGTGCCGGGCAACCTCAACGAGCTGCTGATGTGCTTCGACTTCGCGCGCAGCCTGCCCGAGACGAATGCGCTGCAGAACGGCATGCGCAAGAAGTCGGGCAAGTTCATCATGGACGCCGAACGCGACGGCCACAGCGAGGACGTCTGCACCTACGTCAAGGCCGACCTCGGCATGATGATGGGCGGCGAGGTCGGGCCCACGGGCGATCCGATGCCGCGCCCCGACCTGCTGCTGCTGTCGTACAC
>CAYJLV010000077.1:0-7144 GCA_964371405.1 uncultured Burkholderiaceae bacterium | reverse complement strand
TGATGAGCGGACTTCACTTCCTTTAGGCTGGTACGGCTGGCGGGCAGCAGGTCACCGGAGCGGCGCACACTGCACCGCAGCAATCGCATCCCGCATTTGACCGATATTTTCGTGCGGTCGGGATGGATATCTTCTGCTGCGTTCCGATCAGGCAAGTCCCGGCGGTATTCAAGAGTGTGCTCGCTGGCCGCGACGAGACCGAAGGTATCGACGCGCGAGTACTCTCGAAGCCGAAAAGAGCGCGACGTCAAGTGAGGTTAGTGACGCTCGGGCCGTATACGTTTCGGGCTCGCGCGCAAAGAGGTGGGCGCGCGCACGTGGGATCGCCCGTGGTCTGACACGGGTGGTTGCGAGCATTGCCGGCCTTGTTCGTCGCTCCCCCCTGCCCCATACGAGGAGAAATGGCTATGCCCAACATGATCAAAGAGTACGACATCCCCGTCCGCATGCGCGACGGCATCAACCTGGTGGTCGACGTCTATCGCCCCGACGCCCCCGGCACCTACCCGGTGCTCTACTCCTGCGCCATGCACAACAAGGATCTGCAGCGCGTCGAGGTCGCCGAGAACCTCAAGGTGGGGCAGCCCCCTTGGTCCACACACTGGTACGGAGTCGTTGAGGCCGGCGACAGCAAGCGCCTGGTAGCCAACGGCTACATCCACGTTATCGGTCAGGTCCGGGGCGGGCACAAGTCCGAGGGCGAGTTCGGCCACGACAACGAGTGGGACGAGTACGACACGTTCGAATGGATCTGCGCCCAGCCCTGGTGCAACGGCAAGATCGGCATGCTCGGCCTGTCGGGTTTCTCCGCCATCCAGTGGAAGGCTGCAGCCCAACAGCACCCGGCGCTCAAGGCCATCTTCCCCCTGGACGCCACCGGCCTTTACGGCGGCGAGATCGGCTTTCGGGAGGCCCACCCCGGCGGTGTCATCGGTACCATGTTCTATCACCTGGGCCTCAGCAACACGCTGCACATGTCGATCGGCACGCCCCCGAAGTTGCCACCGCCGGTGGAGGAAGCCTGGCAACGGGCCATGGCCAACCCGGACTACATGATGCACGTGCACCTCTACAACGTGCTCACGATGCGCGGCCAGCGCGACCCCGCCATCTTCTACACACTTCTTTTCCCCTTCGAGGCGCCCGATGCGGTCGCCAAGGCGGAAGAGCGGCTTGCCCGGATCAAGATCCCCTTCTATACCGGGGCCTTCGAAGGCGCCTACACCTACAAGATGCACTGGCAAGGCGCGCAGCATCATTTCATGGGTATCGATACCCCGGACAAGAAGCTGTTGCTGACTCCGCCGGCTCACTCCGAACGTCCGTTCCGCGATTGGCACGATGAGATCCTGCGGTGGTACGACCACTGGCTCAAAGGCATCGACACCGGCATCATGGACGAGCCCCCTGTGCGCTACTGGGTGATGGGGGAGAACAAATGGCGCACCGCAAGCGATTGGCCTCTTCCCGAGATCGTCTGGACTCCCTACTACCTGCATAGCTGGGAGAAGCTTTCGACCAAGGGGCATCTCCCCGAGACCGAGACCTACGTCAACGAGCCGCCGGACGCCTTCGTGCAGATGCCGGCCATCCAGACCAACAAGATCGAGCGCCTGCGCTACATGACCGCGCCCTTGGCCGAAGACACCCTGATCGCCGGTCCGATCTCTCTGACGCTCTACGCCTCGCTCGACGCGGAAGACACCAACTGGATCGTCATCCTCAAGGATGTGGGCCCGGATGTGTCGGTGCAGACGGGCAGATTGGGCGAGCGGGAGGTGCCGGCCGACCTCCACGAGCGCGAACTCACGCGCGGCTGGCTCAAAGCATCCTACAGGGCGTTAGACCCGGAGCGCTCGGCACCCGGACGCCCGTGGCACTACCTGAGCGCGGACAAGATCCAGCCGGTAGTCCCGGGGCAGATCAACGAGTACCAGATCGAAGTCCTTTCGACCGCCAACATGTTCAAGGCCGGACACCGGATCTGCATCGACATTACCAGCCTCGACTTGGCGGAAGGCGTAGCGGGCGAGACTGCGGTGGAGTACATCGCGCCACATCTCTGCAGCAGCAAGACCGTGCTGCACAAGGTCTATCACAACTCGGCTTACCCTTCGCAACTCCTGCTTCCGGTGATCCCGCAAGTTTGGTAGTGGCGGCCAGCACGTCGCGGATGTAGGCGTGCGGCTCGTGCCCGTTGAGTCTGGCCGAGTGAATGAAGCTCATGATCGCCGCCGCTCGCTGGCCGGCGCGCAGTGAGCGGGCGAACAACCAGTTCGAGCGCCCCAGCGCGATCGGCCGGATCTGGTTCTTCACCCAGTTGTTGTCGGCCGGACATGCGCATGTCGAAGGCATTGCTCATTCTGAGAACGCGACTGCTCGGCGAGGGCCCTGCCTGCTCGGGACAGGGGCTGTTGGGAAATGCCTTCCGGTCGGAGCTCGAAAAAGCCGAGGGATTCGGGTAAGCCTGTCAGCTCTTCCGGTACCGCCCTGAGGATTCTCCGGGCTGGCAGAAACGAAAGCGGCGGTCCTTGTGACCGCCGTCGCCATTCCAGACGCCAAGAAAAGCTGGGCGTCGGAGCGATAAGCCATATGCTGACCGACCTTGCAACAAGGCATATGGTGGCATCTTGGCCAATATATGCCTTACTTGACAGCGCAAGTGCTTCCTATTGCAGGTGGCTTTCTGGTGGGCGGTGCAGGGTTCGAACCTGCGACCCCTGCCGTGTGAAGGCAGTGCTCTACCGCTGAGCTAACCGCCCGGCTGTAATGCCGGTGCCGCGGGCAGCGCGAGGCTGCCGGGGCGGGTGAGCATTATGCCAGAGCACTGCTGCGCCACAGCGTCTTGCCGCCCGAGGCCTTGTCGATCTCGGCGAGCAACGCTTCGTGCGCCACGGCCTCCTCGTCGCTGGCGCGCAGCACGACGAGATCGAACGCCGCGAAGTCGATCGGCGCGAGCTGCAGTTCGCCGGCCGCGGCGTCGGCGGCGTCGATGACGAGCGAGTTCTGGCCGCGCGTCATGCGGATGTAGACCTCGGCGAGCAGCCCGGCGTCGAGCAGCGCGCCGTGCACCGTGCGGCTGGCGTTGTCGACCTCGAGGCGCTTGCACAGCGCGTCGAGCGAGTTCGCCTTGCCGGGGTACATCTCGCGCGCCATCGTCAGGCTGTCGGTGATGCGGCCGACGCAGTCGGTGACCGGCGGCTTGCCGAGGCGGCGCAGTTCCTCGTTGAGGAAGCCCACATCGAAGCCGGCGTTGTGGATCACGATCTCGGCGCCGGCGAGGAAGGCGAGCAGCTCGTCGCAGACCTGCGCGAAGCGCGGCTTGTCGGCGAGGAACTCGTCGGTCAGGCCGTGGATGCGCACGGCGTCCTCGCTGTTGCGGCGCTCGGGGTTCAGGTAGAAGTGCCGGTGCGTGCCGGTCAGGCGCCGGTTCACCATCTCGATGCAGCCGATCTCGATGATGCGGTCGCCCGACTCGGGGCTCAGGCCCGTCGTTTCGGTGTCGAGGAAGATCTGTCGCATGCGTTCAAGCCTCGCGTCGCGTGCCGGCCCACCACCACAGCGCCGCGCCGCCCGCGATCATCGGCACGCACAGCCACTGCCCCATGCTCATGTTCAGCGCGAGCAGGCCGAGGAACGCGTCGGGCTCGCGGAACCATTCGGCGACGAAGCGCAGCACACCGTAGCCGGCGAGGAACGCGCCCGACACCTCACCCGTGCGGCGCGGCGTGCGTGCATAGAGCCACAGCAGCACGAAGAGCAGCAGCCCTTCGAGCAGGAACTGATAAAGCTGCGACGGATGGCGCGGCAGCGCCGAGCCCGACTGCGGGAACACCATCGCCCACGGCAGCGACGGGTCGGCCGCGCGGCCCCACAGCTCGCCGTTGATGAAGTTGCCGACGCGCCCGGCCGCCAGCCCCGTCGGGATGCACGGCGCGATCAGGTCGGTGACTTCGAGGAAGCGCCGCCCGCGCATCCGGGCATGGATCGCCATCGCAGCCAGCACGCCGAGCAGGCCGCCGTGAAACGACATGCCGCCCTTCCAGACCGCGAGCGCCTCGAGCGGATGCGCGGCGTAGTAGTCCGGCTTGTAGAACAGCACGTAGCCCAGCCGCCCGCCGATCACGACGCCGAGCACACCGTAGAAGAGCAGGTCCTCGACATCGCGGCGCGTCCAGCCGGTCTGCGCATACGGTGCGTGGCGCACACGCAGCGACGCGAGCCACAGGAACAGGCCGAACGCAGCGAGATAGGTCAGCCCGTACCAGTGGATCGCCACCGGGCCGACCTGCAGCGCGACGGGATCGAATTGCGGGTGCGTCAGCATGGCCGCGATGCTAGCAGCGCGAAAGAGGGGTGCGCCCCGGCCACTAGAATCTGTGTTTTTTGCAGTAGCGACACGGAGAGCCTTCGATGGCCGATGACAAGCTCAAGATCAACCGCCGTTCCGCCCACATCACGGAGGGCGTCGCGCGCGCGCCCAATCGCTCGATGTACTACGGCATGGGCTACACCGAGGGCGACTTCAAGAAGCCGATGATCGGCGTCGCCAACGGCCACTCGACGATCACGCCCTGCAATTCGGGCCTGCAGCGGCTGGCCGATGCGGCGGCCGAGGGACTCGAGGCCGCCGGCGCCAACGCCCAGCTCTTCGGCACGCCGACGATCAGCGACGGCATGGCCATGGGCACCGAAGGCATGAAATACAGCCTGGTGTCGCGCGAAGTGATCGCCGATTGCGTCGAGACCTGCGTGGGCGGCCAGTGGATGGACGGCGTGCTCGTCATCGGCGGCTGCGACAAGAACATGCCCGGCGGCCTGATGGGCATGCTGCGCGCCAACGTGCCTTCGATCTACGTCTATGGCGGCACCATCCTGCCCGGCTTCTACAAGGGCCAGGCGCTCAACATCGTCAGCGTGTTCGAGGCCGTGGGCCAGTTCAGCGCCGGCAAGATGTCCGAAGAAGACTTCTGCAACATCGAGAAGTGCGCCATTCCGGGCAACGGCTCGTGTGGCGGCATGTACACGGCCAACACGATGAGCTCCGCGTTCGAGGCGCTGGGCATGAGCCTGCCGTACTCGTCGACGCAGTCCAACATCGACGAGGAGAAGGTCCAGAGCACGCGCGAAGCGGCGCGCGTGCTGGTCGAGGCGGTCAAGCGCGACTTGAAGCCGCGCGACATCGTGACGCGCGAGTCGATCGAGAACGCCGTCGCCGTCATCATGGCGATCGGCGGCTCGACCAACGCGGTGCTGCACTTTCTCGCCATCGCCCACGCCGCCGAGGTCGAGTGGACGATTGACGACTTCGAGCGCGTGCGCAAGAAGGTGCCGGTGCTGTGCGACCTGAAGCCCAGCGGCCAGTACCTCGCGGTCGACCTGCACCGCGCCGGCGGCATCCCGGCCGTGATGAAGCTCCTGCTCGGCGCCGGACTGCTGCACGGCGACTGCATGACGATCACCGGCAAGACGATCGCCCAGACGCTGGCCGACGTGCCGCTGCCCGGCGCCGAACAGGTGGTGATCCGTCCGCTGGCCGACCCGATGTACTCCGAAGGCCACCTCGCCATCCTCAAGGGCAACCTGAGCCCCGAGGGCTGCGTCGCCAAGATCACGGGCCTGAAGAACCCGGTGATGACCGGGCCGGCGCGCGTCTTCGACGACGAGCAGTCGGCGCTCGAGGCCATCATGGCCAACCGCATCAAGGCCGGCGACGTGATGGTGCTGCGCTACCTCGGCCCCAAGGGCGGCCCCGGCATGCCCGAGATGCTCGCCCCCACCGGCGCGCTGATCGGCCAGGGCCTGGGCGCGAGCGTCGGCCTGATCACCGACGGCCGCTTCTCGGGCGGCACCTGGGGCATGGTCGTCGGCCACGTCGCGCCCGAGGCCTACGAGGGCGGCACGATCGCGCTGGTCAGGGAAGGCGACCGGGTCACGATCGACGCGCACCGCCTGCTGCTGCAGCTCGACGTGCCCGACGCCGAACTGGCGCGGCGCCGCGCCGAATGGAAGCGACCAGCGCCGCGCTACACGCGCGGCGTGCTCGCCAAGTTCGCGTTCAATGCGTCGAGCGCGAGCAGCGGCGCGGTGCTCGACCGCTATGAAGTGAAGTAAGACGGAGCGCGGCGCCCCACGGCGCCGCGTTCAGTGCTTGCTGTCGTGCGCCGACATCTGCGAGCTGTCGAACTGGCTGCTGCGCGCGACGACGTCCTTGTTGTGCTTGCGCGCTTCCTCGCGCTTGGCCTCGACGCGCTCGGTCTCGGCGCGGCGCGCCTTGCGGGCGCGGTCCGAGCGCTCGCGGTCGCGCGGGTCGATGCCCAGCGCAACGAGGTGCTTGCGCCGGCGCTCCGCCTTGCGTTCCTCCATGCGGTTCATCGCGCGCTTCTGCGTCAGGCCGACCTTGTCGGAATATGCCCACCACAGCAGCGCGAGGCCGAACGGCCACAGCACGGCCAGCCAGCCCCATTCGGCAACGGGGCCGAACTCGGCCAGTTTCATCGTCAGCAACAGCGCGCCGAGCACGACGAAGTACATGGCGGTTCTCCTATGGTCTTTGCCGGGACGGTCAACCGGCGCTTCTAGAATGCGTTGTTCCTCACTGTAATCCCACACGTCCTGTTTCATCCGGAAGGAAATCATGAAGCTTTCGCTCGCCCTGATCGCCACGGCACTCGCTGCCGCCGCCTCGCTGCCCGCATTCGCCAGCGAGGATCTGGCCAAGAAGAAGAACTGCATGGCCTGCCACGCCATCGACAAGAAGCTCGTCGGCCCGTCCTACAAGGACGTCGCCAAGAAGTACGCCGGCCAGAAGGACGCCGTCGACAAGCTGGCCGTAAAGGTGACGAAGGGAGGCTCGGGCGTCTGGGGCGCGGTGCCGATGCCCGCCAACCCGCAAGTCAGCGAGGCCGAGGCCAAGCAGCTCGTGCAGTGGGTGCTCGGCCTGAAGTGAGCCGCGCACCGCGATGAACCAAGGCCCCGCGAGCGGGGCCTTTTCCATGGCGCAACGCGATCAGTTGGCCTGAGCAAGTTGCTCCAGTATCGCAGGATTTTCCAGCGTGGACGTGTCCTGCGTGATCGTCTCGCCCTTGGCGATCGAGCGCAGCAGGCGGCGCATGATCTTGCCGCTGCGCGTCTTGGGCAGGTT
>CAYJLV010000076.1:0-7852 GCA_964371405.1 uncultured Burkholderiaceae bacterium | reverse complement strand
TGGTGCTCGACATGACGCTGCGCGACATCGAGCGCGTGCTGTACTTCGAGGCCTACGTCGTCGTCGACCCGGGCATGACGCCGCTCAAGAAGTTCTCGATCATGAGCGAGGACGACTTCGACGCCAAGCGCACCGAGTACGGTGACGAGTTCATCGCGCTGATGGGCGCCGAGGGCGTCAAGAAGCTCCTCGAGGAAATGGACCTCGACACCGAGATCGAGAAGCTGCGCGGCGACATGACGGGCTCCGAGCTCAAGGTCAAGAAGAACTCCAAGCGCCTCAAGGTGATGGAAGCCTTCAAGAAGTCGGGCATCAAGCCGCACTGGATGATCATGCAGGTGCTGCCGGTGCTGCCGCCCGACCTGCGCCCGCTGGTGCCGCTTGACGGCGGCCGCTTCGCGACCTCCGACCTCAACGACCTGTACCGCCGCGTCATCAACCGCAACAACCGGCTGGCGCGCCTGCTCGAGCTGAAGGCGCCCGAGATCATCGTGCGCAACGAAAAGCGCATGCTGCAGGAGGCGGTCGACTCGCTGCTCGACAACGGCCGCCGCGGCAAGGCGATGACGGGCGCGAACAAGCGCGCGCTCAAGTCGCTGGCCGACATGATCAAGGGCAAGAGCGGCCGTTTCCGCCAGAACCTGCTGGGCAAGCGCGTCGACTACTCGGGCCGCTCCGTCATCGTGGTCGGTCCGACGCTCAAGCTGCATCAGTGCGGCCTGCCCAAGCTGATGGCGCTCGAGCTGTTCAAGCCGTTCATCTTCTCGCGCCTCGAAGCCATGGGCATCGCGACGACGATCAAGGCGGCGAAGAAGGAAGTCGAGTCGGGCACGCCGGTGGTCTGGGACATCCTCGAAGAAGTCATCAAGGAACACCCGGTGATGCTCAACCGTGCGCCGACGCTGCACCGCCTGGGCATCCAGGCGTTCGAGCCGGTGTTGATCGAAGGCAAGGCGATCCAGCTGCACCCGCTGGTCTGCGCGGCGTTCAACGCCGACTTCGACGGCGACCAGATGGCCGTCCACGTGCCGCTGTCGATCGAGGCACAGATGGAAGCCCGCACCCTGATGCTGGCGACCAACAACGTGCTTTTCCCGGCCAACGGAGAGCCGTCGATCGTGCCGAGCCAGGACGTGGTGCTGGGCCTGTACTACGCGACGCGCGAACGCATCAACGGCAAGGGCGAGGGCATGATCTTTGCCGATGTCGCCGAGGTTCAGCGCGCGCTGGACAACGGCGCTGTCGAGCTGACGGCCCGCGTCAACGTGCGCCTGACCGAGTGGGTCAAGGACAAGGCCAACGGCGACTTCGTCACTGAGACGAAGATGGTCGACACGACGGTCGGCCGCGCGCTGCTGTCCGAGATCCTGCCCAAGGGCCTGCCGTTCGCCAACATCAACAAGGCGCTCAAGAAGAAGGAAATCTCGCGCCTGATCAATGCCTCGTTCCGCAAGTGCGGCCTGAAGGAAACCGTCGTGCTGGCCGACAAGCTGCTGCAGAGCGGCTTTCGGCTCGCCACGCGCGCCGGCATCTCGATCGGCATCGACGACATGCTCGTCCCGAAAGAGAAGCCCGGCCTGATCGAGCGCGCCGAGAAGGAAGTCAAGGAAATCGAGCAGCAGTACGTCTCGGGCCTGGTGACGGCCGGTGAGCGCTACAACAAGGTCGTCGACATCTGGGGCAAGACGGGCGACGAGGTCGGCAAGGTCATGATGAGCCAGCTGGCCAGGCAGAAGGTCACCGACCGGCATGGCAAGGAAGTCGACCAGGAGTCGTTCAACTCGATCTACATGATGGCCGACTCGGGCGCCCGCGGTTCGGCGGCGCAGATCCGCCAGCTCGCGGGTATGCGCGGCCTGATGGCCAAGCCGGACGGCTCCATCATTGAAACGCCGATCACGGCGAACTTCCGTGAAGGCCTGAATGTGCTGCAGTACTTCATCTCGACCCACGGTGCCCGCAAAGGCCTCGCGGACACGGCGCTGAAGACTGCCAACTCGGGCTACCTGACGCGCCGTCTGGTCGACGTGACGCAGGATCTCGTCGTCACCGAGGACGACTGCGGCACCTACATGGGCATGAACATGCGTGCCCTGGTCGAGGGCGGGGAAGTCATCGAGAGCCTGCGCGACCGCATCCTCGGCCGCGTGACGGCCATCGAGGTGCTGCATCCCGAGACGCAGGAGACGCTGCTCGAAGCCGGTCAGATGCTCGACGAGGACGCGCTCGACATGCTCGAAGCCGCGGGCGTCGACGAGGTCAAGGTCCGCACGGCGCTGACCTGCGGCACGCGCTTCGGCCTGTGCGCCAAGTGCTACGGCCGTGATCTCGGCCGCGGCGGTCTGGTCAACACCGGCGAGGCTGTCGGCGTGATTGCCGCGCAGTCGATCGGCGAGCCGGGCACGCAGCTGACGATGCGCACCTTCCACATCGGCGGCGCCGCATCGCGCGCTGCGGTGGCGTCGAGCGTCGATGCGAAGTCCGACGGCATCGTCGGCTTCAACTCGACGATGCGCTACGTGACCAACGGCAAGGGCGAGCTGGTCGTGATTTCGCGTTCCGGCGAGATCGTGATCGCCGACGCCCACGGCCGCGAGCGCGAGCGCCACAAGCTGCCGTACGGCGCGACGCTGTCGGCCAAGGCCGACCAGCAGGTCAAGGCCGGCACAGTGCTCGCGAGCTGGGACCCGCTGACGCGCCCGATCATCACGGAATTCGCCGGCCGCGCGAGGTTCGAGAACGTCGAGGAAGGCGTGACCGTCGCCAAGCAGGTCGACGAAGTGACCGGCTTGTCGACGCTCGTCGTGATCGACCCGAAGCGCCGCGGTGCGACGAAGGTCGTGCGGCCGCAGGTCAAGCTGCTCGACGCCGCCGGCAACGAGGTGAAGATCCCCGGCACCGACCACTCGGTGACGATCGGCTTCCCGGTCGGGGCGCTGATCCAGGTGCGCGATGGCCAGGACCTCGCTCCCGGCGAAGTGCTGGCGCGCATTCCGGTCGAAGGGCAGAAGACGCGCGACATCACGGGCGGCCTGCCGCGCGTGGCCGAGCTGTTCGAGGCCCGCTCGCCCAAGGATGTCGGCATCCTGGCCGAGCAGACCGGCACGATCTCGTTCGGCAAGGAGACCAAGGGCAAGGTGCGCCTCGAGATCACCGACCCCGAAGGCAGGAAGCACGAGGAACTGGTGCCCAAGGAGAAGAACATCCTCGTGCACGAAGGCCAGGTGGTGAACAAGGGCGAGCTGATCGTCGACGGCGCGGCCGACCCGCAGGACATCCTGCGGCTGCTGGGGATCGAGGAGCTGGCGCGCTACATCGTCGACGAGGTGCAGGACGTCTACCGCCTGCAGGGCGTGAAGATCAACGACAAGCACATCGAGGTGATCGTTCGCCAGATGCTGCGGCGCGTGCAGATCGCCAACCCGGGCGACAGCAACTACATCGCCGGCGAGCAGGTCGAACGCTCCGAGCTGCTCGGCACGAACGACCGGCTGCAGGCCGAAGGCAAGCTGCCCGCCACGCACAGCGACCTGTTGCTGGGCATCACCAAGGCGTCGCTGTCGACCGACAGCTTCATCTCGGCGGCTTCGTTCCAGGAGACGACGCGCGTGCTGACCGAGGCGGCGATCATGGGCAAGCGCGATGAGTTGCGCGGGCTCAAGGAGAACGTCATCGTCGGCCGGCTGATCCCCGCGGGCACCGGTATGGCGTTCCACCAGGCGCGCAAGGCCAAGGAAGAGATGGACGACGCCGAGCGCCGTGCCATCTCGCTGCAGGAGGCCGAGGAACTGGCCGCCGCGCAGCTGGCGGCGCTGCCAGCCGATCCGGTCGGCGAGAGCGCTACCGAGTGAGCGTTGCCTTCAGCGCGCTTTCGAGGGCGGCTTCGGCCGCCCTTTCTCATTCCGTCGGCCGCCAACCCCCGGGACGACGGATCTCGACGCCGTAGCTGCGCGCCGGCCGCGCCAACGCCAGCAGCGCTCGATCGCGCGTGAACAGCCATCGCGCACCTGCCGTCGCGGCGAGGTCGACGAACGGCTGATCGTCCGGATCGCTGCAGCGCAGACCCGAGTCGGCGAGCGATGGAACGGCATCCACCGCCGGATCCGACCAGCGTCGCGACAGGGCAATCACGTCTGCCGGGTGCGGGCAGCGGCATGCCAGCGAGCCACGAGTGAGCACCTGCTCCAGCTCTTCGTGCATCGTCGCGGTGGCGATCCAGCGCATGGCGCCGTGCTCGATGGCCCGGGCCAGCGCGGCGACAGCCGGATCGCGAAAGACGAGCCAGTCGAGCACGACGTTGGTGTCGAGGACGACGCAGGGCGGCGGGTTCGTCATGTCGGATTTAGATGGGACCACGTTGCGGAGACGGACCGACGCCAATATAATGAAAAGCTTTTCGGCAGATTCTGCTGCGCTCTTTGTCGAGCGGCTCCCCGGGCCCGTTGCGTGTCCGGTCTTTTCGAGCCCTGCGGTCTTTGGAGTGCTCGTCCTGCCCGAAAATCGAGTGACTTCAAACGGGACCACTGCCTTATGCCAACCATCAACCAGCTCGTGCGCCAAGGTCGCGAGACCGAGATCACGAAGTCCAAGTCGCCGGCATTGCAAGGTGGCCCGCAGCGGCGCGGCGTCTGCACGCGCGTCTACACGACGACGCCCAAGAAGCCGAACTCGGCGCTGCGCAAGGTCGCCAAGGTGCGCCTGACCAACGGCTTCGAGATCATTTCGTACATCGGCGGCGAAGGCCACAACCTGCAGGAGCACAGCGTCGTGCTCGTGCGCGGCGGCCGCGTGAAGGACCTGCCGGGCGTGCGCTACCACATCGTGCGCGGCTCGCTCGACCTGCAGGGCGTCAAGGATCGCAAGCAGTCGCGTTCGAAGTACGGCGCCAAGCGTCCGAAGAAGGCCTGACGCTTCGCGCCTCAGGCAAGCCGCCGGCCGGTGAGGCCGGCGCATCGTGCGCCGGGCCCGTGCCCGGCGAGTAAGTGAAGGGTCCGCATGGCCCTTCGAGGCGCAGCAGCCCTGCGCCGACTGAAACCGAAGGAAGCAAGAAATGCCACGTCGTCGCGAAGTCCCCAAACGCGAAATCCTGCCCGACCCGAAGTTCGGCAGCGTCGATCTCTCGAAGTTCATGAACGTGATCATGGAATCCGGCAAGAAGGCCGTGGCCGAGCGCATCATCTACGGCGCACTCGACCAGGTCGAGAAGAAGTCGGGCAAGGATCCGCTCGAGATCTTCATCATCGCGCTGAACAACGTGAAGCCGATGGTGGAGGTCAAGTCGCGCCGTGTCGGTGGTGCGAACTACCAGGTGCCTGTCGAGGTGCGCCCGGTGCGCCGCGTCGCGCTGGCGATGCGCTGGCTCAAGGAGTCGGCGCGCAAGCGCGGCGAGAAGTCGATGGCGCAGCGTCTGGCCAACGAGTTGCTCGAGGCCGTCGAAGGTCGCGGCGGCGCGATGAAGAAGCGCGACGAAGTGCACCGCATGGCCGAGGCGAACAAGGCTTTCTCGCACTTCCGCTTCTGATTGTTTCCCTCGCCGGCCCTGCGCGTTCACGAGACGCGGCGGGCGGCTTCCGTTCTGGAGTCACACCATGTCCCGCAAGACACCCATCGAGCGCTACCGCAACATCGGTATTTCCGCGCACATCGATGCCGGCAAGACCACGACGACCGAGCGCATCCTGTTCTACACCGGCGTGAATCACAAGCTGGGCGAGGTGCACGACGGCGCGGCGACGACCGATTGGATGGAGCAGGAGCAGGAGCGGGGCATCACGATCACCTCGGCGGCCGTGACGTGCTTCTGGAAAGGCATGGACCTTTCGCACCCCGAGCATCGCATCAACATCATCGACACCCCCGGGCACGTCGACTTCACGATCGAGGTCGAACGCTCGATGCGCGTGCTCGACGGCGCGTGCATGGTGTACTGCGCCGTCGGCGGCGTGCAGCCGCAGTCCGAGACTGTCTGGCGCCAGGCCAACAAGTACAAGGTGCCGCGACTCGCGTTCGTCAACAAGATGGACCGCACCGGCGCGAACTTCTTCAAGGTCTATGAGCAGATGAAGGCGCGGCTCAAGGCCAACCCGGTGCCCGTCGTGATCCCGATCGGAGCCGAGGAGAACTTCACCGGCGTGGTCGACCTCGTCAAGATGAAGGCGATCATCTGGGACGAAGCCTCGCAGGGCATGAAGTTCAACTATGAAGACATCCCGGCGGCGCTGCAGGAAGAAGCGCAGAAGTGGCGCGAGAACATGGTCGAGGCCGCCGCCGAGGCCAACGAGGAACTGATGAACAAGTACCTCGAGTCGGGCGAGCTGACCGAGGCCGAGATCAAGCAGGGCCTGCGTCTGCGCACGATCGCCACCGAGATCCAGCCGATGCTGTGCGGCACCGCCTTCAAGAACAAGGGCGTGCAGCGCATGCTCGACGCCGTCATCGAGTACATGCCTTCGCCGGTCGACATTCCGCCGGTGCCGGGCCACGACGACGACGACAAGGAAGTCACCCGCAGGGCCGACGACAACGAGAAGTTCGCCGCGCTCGCGTTCAAGCTGATGACCGACCCGTACGTCGGCCAGCTGACGTTCGTGCGCGTCTATTCGGGCGTGTTGAAGTCGGGCGATTCGGTCTACAACCCGATCCGCGGCAAGAAGGAGCGCATCGGCCGCATCCTGCAGATGCACGCCAACCAGCGCGAAGAGATCAAGGAGATTCTGGCCGGCGACATCGCAGCCTGCGTGGGCCTGAAGGACGTGACCACGGGCGAAACCCTGTGCGATCCGGACGCCATCATCACGCTGGAGAAGATGGTGTTCCCCGAGCCGGTGATCTCGCAGGCCGTCGAGCCCAAGACCAAGGCCGACCAGGAGAAGATGGGCATCGCGCTAGGTCGCCTCGCTCAGGAAGACCCGTCGTTCCGTGTGCGCACCGACGAGGAAAGCGGCCAGACCATCATCTCCGGCATGGGCGAGCTGCACCTGGAGATCATCGTCGATCGCATGAAGCGCGAGTTCGGCGTGGAAGCCAACGTCGGCAAGCCGCAGGTGGCCTACCGCGAGACGATCCGCAAGCCGGTGAGCGATATCGAAGGCAAGTTCGTGCGCCAGTCCGGCGGCAAGGGCCAGTACGGCCACGTCGTGCTGTCGATCGAGCCGCAGGTGCCGGGCAAGGGCTTCGAGTTCGTCGATGCGATCAAGGGCGGCGTCGTGCCGCGCGAGTTCATCCCGGCGGTCAGAAAGGGCGTGGAAGACACGCTTCCCAACGGCGTGCTGGCAGGCTACCCGGTGGTCGACGTCAAGGTCACGTTGACCTTCGGCTCGTACCACGAGGTCGATTCGAACGAGAACGCGTTCAAGATGGCCGCGTCGATGGGATTCAAGGACGGCTGCCGCAAGGCCAGTCCGGTGATCCTCGAACCGATGATGGCTGTCGAGGTCGAGACGCCTGAGGACTACGCGGGCAACGTGATGGGCGATCTGTCGTCGCGCCGGGGCATGGTGCAGGGCATGGACGAAATTCCGGGCGGCGGCAAGATCATCAAGGCCGAGGTCCCGTTGTCGGAGATGTTCGGCTACTCGACGACGCTGCGCTCGATGAGCCAGGGACGTGCGACGTACACGATGGAATTCAAGCACTACAGCGAGGCGCCGAAGAACGTCGCCGACGCGATCATCACCGCACGTACCAAGTAAGCGCGGTCTTCGGCGGGGCGCCGTCTGCTGCCAGCGGCAGGCGGAACGAGTCCCCGGCGGAAACCTTAAACCCCACCACTGGCATTGCTCTTTTTGTGGAGAAATCGAAATGGCAAAAGGCAAATTTGAACGCACGAAGCCGCACGTCAACGTCGGCACGA
>CAYJLV010000075.1:0-8225 GCA_964371405.1 uncultured Burkholderiaceae bacterium | reverse complement strand
TAGTACTGGCGGATCGCCGGCTGCATGATGTGCGCGACGGCGGCGCCGCAGTCGACGATGATCCACTCGCCGTTGTCCTCGCCCTCGGTGCGCGGCGGCGGCAGGCCGATCGACTTGACCGCATCGCGCACGCTGGCCGCCAGGGCCTTGGTCTGCCGGTTGCTCGTGCCCGACGCGATGATCACGCGCTCGAACAGGGGCGACAGGTGTTCGGTGTTGAAGACGGCGACGTGCTGGGCTTTCACGTCCTCCAGACCATCGACGATGGCTCGTTGCAGCTTGCGAATGTCCAATCAGGGCGTCCCGCGGTAGAGGTGGTGACGGTCAATATAGCGCGCGACGGCAGGCGGCACCAATGCGGCGATGTCGTCGCCGCGAATGATGCGCTCGCGCAGCGCCGTCGCCGAGACGGCCATCGGCGGCATGTCGAGCACGACGACACGATGCGGCACGGCCGCCAGCGCGGCGCCGGCGCGCGGCGCCGCGCCGGCGCGGCCGGCCACGGCCAGCGTCACGCACGACACCAGTTCGCGCCATTCGTGCCACGTCGCGAGGCCGGCGTACTGGTCCTGACCGAGGATCAGCGTCCACGCCGTTGCGGGCGCGCGGCGCTGCAGCTCGCGCACCGTGTCGATCGTGTAGCTGGGGCCGGCGCGGTCGAGCTCACAGCGTTCGAGGCGAAACCGCGGTTCGCCGGCGATCGCCAGCTCGACCATCGCGGCGCGGTGCTCGCCGTCGGCACCCGCGCCCGCCTTCTGCCACGCGCGGCCGGCGGGGATCCACCACACCGCGTCGAGCGCGAGCTGTGCGAGCGCCGTGCGTGCCAGCGCGACGTGCGCGTTGTGGACGGGATCGAAGCTGCCGCCGAACAGTCCGACGCGACGCGGCGGTGCAGCGTTCAAGCCGCACCCTCTTGCGCCAGCCAATCGCGCGGGCGCAGGAAGTCGCTGCAGAGCCGCGCCTCGGGCGTGCCGGGCTGCGGCTGCCAGTCGTAGCGCCACTGCACCCGCGGCGGCATCGACATCAGGATCGACTCGGTGCGCCCGCCCGACTGCAGGCCGAACAGCGTGCCGCGGTCGTACACGAGGTTGAACTCGACATAGCGTCCGCGCCGGATCGCCTGGAATTCGCGCTCGCGCTCGCCGTAAGGCGTGTCGCGGCGGCGCTGCAGGATCGGACGGTACGCGTCCAGGAAGGCATCGCCGACGGCGCGCGTCATCGCAAAGCTGCGCTCGAAGCCGAGCTCGCAGAAGTCGTCGTAGAACACGCCGCCGATGCCGCGCGGCTCGCCACGGTGCCTGAGGAAGAAGTACTCGTCGCACCAGCGCTTGAAGCGCGGGTAGAGCCCGGCGCCGAACGGCGCGAGCGCGTCACGGCAGCAGCGGTGGAAGTGGCGCGCGTCTTCCTCAGAGCCATAGTACGGCGTCAGGTCCATGCCGCCGCCGAACCAGGTCACGGCCGGCTTGCCGGCCGGCATCGCGGCGAACATGCGCACGTTCAGGTGCACCGTCGGTACGTAGGGGTTGCGCGGGTGGAACACGAGCGAGACGCCCGTCGCCTCGAACGTCGCGCCGGCCAGCTCGGGCCGGTGCTGCGTCGCCGACGGCGGCAGCACGCGCCCCCTGACGTGGCTGAAGTTGCAGCCGGCGCGCTCGAACACGCCGCCCTCCTCGACCAGCTGCGAGATACCGTCGCCCTCGAGCCGCGAGCCCGGCTCGCGCTGCCAGGCGTCGCGCCGGAACGGCGTGCCGTCCTCGGCCCCCATCGCGGCGACGATGCGCGACTGCAGGCCGGTGAAGTAGTCGCGAACGGCAGCGATATCCATGCGCGAATCGGTCAGCGCTTGACGGCCCGGTGCCCGATGTCGCGCCGGTACTGCATGCCGTCGTAGCGGATCGTCGCCAGCGCCTGGTAGGCACGCTGCTGCGCCGTCTTCACCGTCTCGCCGAGCGCGGTGACGCACAGCACGCGGCCACCCGACGTGACGAGCCGGTCGCCCTGCAGCGCGGTGCCGGCGTGGAAGACGCGCGCATCGGCCGCGTCGGCCGGCAGACCGGCGATCGAGTCGCCTTTGCGCGGCGCCAGCGGGTAGCCCTCGGCGGCCATCACGACGCCGAGGGCGACGTGGCGGTCCCACTCGAGCTCGACCTGGTCGAGCGTGCCGTCGGTGGCATGCATCAGCACGTCGTAGAGGTCGCTGCGCAGACGCATCAGGATCGGCTGCGTCTCGGGGTCGCCCATGCGCGTGTTGAACTCGATCGTCCTGGCGTCGCCCTTTGCATCGATCATCAGGCCGGCGTAGAGGAAGCCGGTGAACGGATGGCCGTCCTTGGCCATGCCGGCGATCGTCGGCCCGATGATCTCGTGCATCACCTTGGCGTGCACGTTGGGCGTGACGACGGGCGCGGGCGAATAGGCGCCCATGCCGCCCGTGTTCGGCCCGGCGTCGCCGTCGAGCAGGCGCTTGTGATCCTGGCTGGTCGCCAGCGGCAGCGCGTGGCGGCCGTCGCTGACGACGATGAAGCTCGCCTCCTCGCCTTCGAGGTACTCCTCGATGACGACGCGCGGCACGGCACGGCCGCCGGCGTCGGCGTTGTGCTGCACGCCGAGCTTGTTGCCTTCGTCGCCGCCGAGGATCCAGTCGATCGCCTGGTGCGCCTCGGACAGCGTCATCGCGACGACGACGCCCTTGCCGGCGGCCAGGCCGTCGGCCTTGATGACGATCGGCGCGCCCTGCTCGTCGACATGGGCGTGCGCCGCCGCGGCGTCCTCGAACGTGGCGTAGAGCGCCGTCGGGATGCCGTGGCGCTGCATGAAGTCCTTGGCGTAGGCCTTCGAGCTCTCGAGCTGTGCCGCGGCTTGGGTCGGCCCGAAGATGCGCAGCCCGCGGGCGCGGAATTCGTCGACGACGCCGGCCGCCAGCGGCACCTCGGGGCCGACGACGGTGAGCGAGATCTGCTCGCTTGCCGCGAAGTCGGCGAGCGCCTTCACGTCGGTGATCGGCACGTTGCGCAGCCCCGGCTCGCGCGCCGTGCCTCCGTTGCCGGGCGCGACGTAGACGAGCTGCACCTTGGGCGACGCGGCGAGCTTCCACGCGAGCGCGTGCTCGCGGCCGCCCGATCCGATGACAAGCACCTTCACGACGGCAGCACCGCGTTGTGATGGACCGCCTGCACGTCGTCGAGATCCTCGATCACGTCGAGCAGCTTTTGCATGCGCGCCGCGTCGTCGCCGGCGAGGTCGACCGTATTCTCGGCGCGCATCGTCACCTCGGCGATCCCGGGCGCGAGGCCGGCCTTGGCGAGCGCGTCGCGCACCGTCTCGAAGTCGGCCGGAGCGCAGATCACCTCGACGGCGCCGTCGTCGTCGGTCAGCACGTCCTCGGCGCCCGCGTCGAGCGCGACCTCCATCACCTGGTCTTCGCTGGTGCCGGGAGCGAACACGAACTGCCCGCAGTGCTTGAACTGGAACGCCACCGAACCTTCGGTGCCGAGGTTGCCGCCGTGCTTGCTGAGGGCGTGGCGCACCTCGGCCACGGTGCGCACGCGGTTGTCCGTCATGCAATCGACGATGATCGCAGCGCCGCCGATGCCGTAGCCCTCGTAGCGGATCTCCTCGTAGGTCACGCCCTCGAGGTTGCCGGTGGCCTTGTCGACGTTCTTCCTGATCGTGTCGGCCGGCATGTTGGCAGCCTTGGCCTTGTCGATAGCCATGCGCAGCCGCGGGTTCATCGCGATGTCGCCGCCGCCCGTGCGCGCCGCGACCATGATCTCGCGGATGAGGCGCGTCCAGACCTTGCCGCGCTTCTCGTCCTGGCGGCCCTTGCGGTGCTGGATGTTGGCCCATTTGGAATGTCCGGCCATGGAAAGCGTGCTCCTGGTTGCTCTGGCCGCGGGCTGCAGCGTGTGTCTTTGGATAGACTGCGATTTTACGTGTCCGCCCGTCGGCGGCATCGGGGAGCAGCAGCGATGGCCGATCCGATCCTCATTGCCAGGCATGGCGGCGTCGAGTGCGCGCTGCTGCCGCAACTCGCCAACCGCCACGGCCTGATCACCGGCGCCACCGGCACCGGCAAGACGATCACGCTGCAAAGGCTCGCCGAGAATTTCAGCCGCATCGGCGTGCCCGTGTTCATGGCCGACGTGAAGGGCGACTTGGGCGGCATCAGCCAGACCGGCAGTATCGGCGACAAGCTCGCCGCCGTGCTGAAGGAGCGCGGCCTCGAAGCGCCCGAGCCATTCGCCTGCCCCACCACGCTGTGGGACGTGTTCGGCGAACAGGGCCATCCGGTGCGCGCGACGGTCAGCGACATGGGGCCGCTGCTGCTGTCTCGCATGCTGGCGCTCAACGACACACAGTCCGGCGTGCTGCAGCTCGTGTTCAAGATCGCCGACGACAACGGCCTCGCGCTGCTCGACCTGAAGGACCTGCGCTCGATGCTGCAGTTCGTCGGCGACAACGCAAGCCAGTTCCAGACCGAGTACGGCAACGTCAGCGCGGCGAGCATCGGCGCGATCCAGCGCGGCCTGCTGCAGATCGGCGAACAGGGGGGCGACAAGTTCTTCGGCGAACCGATGCTCAACATCGCCGACTTCATGCAGACCGACGCCGGCAAGGGCGTCGTCAACATCCTCGCCGCCGACAAGCTGCTGACCAGCCCGCGCCTCTATGCCACCTTCCTGTTGTGGATGCTGTCGGAGCTGTTCGAGACGCTGCCCGAGGTCGGCGACCTCGACCAGCCCAAGCTCGTCTTCTTCTTCGACGAGGCGCACCTGCTGTTCACCGATGCGCCCAAGGTGCTGCTCGAGCGCATCGAGCTCGTCGTGCGGCTGGTGCGCTCCAAGGGCGTCGGCGTCTACTTCGTGACGCAGAACCCGCTCGACATCCCCGACAGCGTGCTGGCGCAGCTCGGCAACCGCGTGCAGCACGCGCTGCGCGCCTACACGCCGCGCGACCAGAAGGCCGTCGCCGCGACGGCGAGCACGATGCGCGCCAACCCCGGGCTCGACATCCAGAAGGCGATCACCGAGCTGGCAGTCGGCGAGGCGCTGATCTCGTTCCTCGACGCGAAGGGGCGTCCCGCGCCCACGGAGCGCGTCTACGTGATCCCGCCGGGCAGCCGGATCGGCCCGATCACGCCCGAGCAGCGCCGCGTGCTGATGGCGCGCTCGCTGGTCGCCGGCGTCTACGACAAGGCCGTCGACAGCGAATCGGCGCACGAGAAGCTCAAGGCACGCGCCGCGCAGACGACCGAGGCCGCAAGGACGATGAAGCAAGAGGCCGAGGCCGGCGGCGGCGGCGCGATGGGCGGCCTCGGCGACATCCTCTTCGGCTCTACCGGCCCGCGCGGCGGCAAGCGCGACGGCCTGGCGCAGACGCTGGCCAAGTCGGCGGCGCGCACTGTCGGCTCGAGCGTCGGCCGCGAGATCATCCGCGGCGTGCTCGGCGGCCTGCTCGGCGGCTCGCGCCGGCGCTGATAGAGGTTCGCGTTCGTCCGTACAAGACCCGGGGCAACCGCCGGCTTGCTCACGCCGAGGCGGCAAAGGGCCGTGCGGCGCGCCCGCGGCGCTTCGATGCGGCGATCGGCTTCGCCGATTCCCCTGCGGTACTCGGCTTGAGCCTGCGCGGGGCTGCGCCTGCCGCGACGCTCGATGCTCGCCCCAACGGCGACGCCGTTCCTGGCCGGCTGATCGCGATTTCGTATGAAGCCCCGTCAGGGCACGGCCGTCAGCTTGCCCTCGGGCAGGCTGCGGATGCGCGCGATCGACTCCGTGCGCTCGACGATGCGGTTGGCGACGTAGCTGTTCTGCGTGTCGGGCTCGAGCGCGGCGATCGCCAGGTTGGCCAGCGGCTGCGTCAGCGGCACGTAGTAGCTGCCGGCCGGCATGTCGATCAGCGCGTCGACCAGCTCCACCTGCACCGCCACCGTCTGCACCGCGTCGGCGATCGCGCCGCGCACGTCCTGCCGCGCCTGAGCAGTGCGCGCCACCTCGCGGAAGGCGTCGCCCTGCACGCGCACCGTCTCGGTCACCTGCTGCACCTGCAGGCCCAGCGCGCGCAGCCGCTGCACGGCGTTGCCCGCCTCCGCGGCGAGCCAGTAGCCGCAGGGACGCGGACGCTGCACGCGCGGCTGCAGCACCAGCGCCGAGTCCCAGTCGACGGTGACGACGCGGTCGGCGCCGGTCTGCGGGTCGATCATCGTCAGCCGGTACTCGCCCGGCGTCGCCGCCACCTCGGCGTCGACGTACTGGCGCAGCTTGGCGAGATCGGCCGCGCGCGCGGCGGCGCTCGCTAGCACGCTGCGCGCCGCCGTGACGTGGGTGTGTACGCGGCGCTGCATGTGCAGCATGCCGATGCCGACGCCGCGCGTCTCGATCAGCAGGCTGACCGCGTTCTTCAGGCCGTGCACGTTGCGCCCGGTGTCGGGCTGCACGCCGCCCATCGAGACCCGGCGGTCGTTCAGGTCGACCGAGGTCGTGTAGTACCACTCGGCGCTCAGCTGCTGGCCGCGCAGGCGCTCGAGCAGCGGCCGGCGGAACCATTCCTCCGACGCGCGCGTGACGAACTCGGGCAGGTTGGCCGTCGTCGCGTACTGCAGCAGCGCGTCGTAACGCTGCAGCGCACCGAACTTCTGCACGAAGCGGCCGCCGACGGTGTACTCGTGCGCATCGACGACAACGGCCGGCCGGTAGCTGCGCGCGAGCTGCGCGATCGCCTGCGCTTCGGGCGTGCGCAGCAGCAGGTGGTCGCGGTTGATGTCGATGCCGCCGGCGCTGCCGCGCTGGCCGGCTTCGGCGCCGTCGGGGTTCGCGCGCGGCAGCACGATGACATTGATGCGTTCGAGCAGCGGCGCGAGGTCGCCCTGCGCCAGCTCGCGCGCGACGACGAGCAGCGCCTCGGCGCCGGCCGGTTCGTCGCCATGCTGCTGGCCGATCAACAGCACGGTCGGCCGGCCGCCGGCGACGAACGCCGTCGGGTCGGTGGACTCGGCGCGCGTGAACAGCAGCGCTTCGAGCGCCGTGCCGCGCTGCGATGGGCCGAGCGCGAGCAGCCGCACCGTCGGCGCGCGCGGCGCCGGCGCCAGCGCGACGAGGCTGCGCAGGGCCTGCTGCAACTCGGCCTGCGTCGTCGCGCGGCTGCCGTCGCGCAGGCCCGGCGTCTCGTAGCGCAACGGCGGATCGGGAAAGCGCGCCGCGACCGCCGGGCCGTACAGCGCGGCCGCCGTGCCGGCAGTGGCGTCGAGCGGCAGTGCGACGGCAGGAGGCAACGCCGGGCGCGCCGGGGCCGGCACCGCGACGGGCGGCGGGGCCGCCGGCGTGCGCGCCGTGGGTGGCGCGGGGATCGGCACCTGGGCCGGGGCCGGCGGTGACGGCGGCGGCGGCGCGACCGTCGCGCAGCCTGCCAGCCACAACGCCAGCGCCGCCGTCAACGGGCGGAGCAAGCGACGGCGGATCGGATCGGAGTCGGCAGACATCGGGCGCTCCCGCGACAACGCCGGCAGACGGCGTGCCGCGCAATATAGCGCCCGCTCCCAAGCGTTCGGGCCGACAGCGCGCCGCGGATACATCCGGCGCCCGCCAGCAGCGTCTCGCGCCGGCAGGCGGCATCTCGTCGCATTGCAGTGGCAGCCCCGACAGCACGCGACCACAGTGACTTCCGTTCGCTGTCACCGGAGCCCGCCATGCCACCCGTCCCGTCGCCCGTCTTCGCCGTCAGCCGGCTGCACGCGCACCGCTTCAAGGGCCTGTGACGGCAGCCCGGAAACGAAGCGGCCCGCCGTCGCCGGCGGGCCGCTCAGTCGGGTGGACGAGGATCTCGCGTCAGCGCAGCACGACGGCGCCGGTTTCGAGACGCGCGGTACGCGAAGGCGTCGCGATCAACTCGTCGGCGGCGGGCGTCGCTGCCACCTCGATGCGCGAAGTCTGATCGGCGGCCGGCGCCGCCACGCGCTCGCCTTGCGGCTCGTCGAGGCTCATCAATGAGAAACCGAGGACGGCGAACCCGACATACAGCCAAGTCCGCATGCTGACGCCGGCTGAGGTGCGCGACGGGTGGGCGTCGGCGATCCTGATCATTGCTGCTCCGTTCGTGTGCTGTTTGTCACTGTGCAAGCACGATAGCGAAGCTGCGCATCCGAACCAACACCCGGATGAGGGGTGGCGGGGGGGGCCCCCCCAGCGGCGCGCCCGCCCAGGGCACACAAAAGAACGAGGGTAAAAACACGC
>CAYJLV010000074.1:0-8535 GCA_964371405.1 uncultured Burkholderiaceae bacterium | reverse complement strand
TAGGCCTCGAAGTACAGCACGCGCTCGATGTCGCGCAGCGTCATGTCGAGCACCAGGCCCAGGCGCGACGGCAGCGACTTCAGGAACCAGATGTGCGCGCACGGCGCCGCCAGGTCGATGTGACCCATGCGGTCGCGACGCACCTTGGTCTGCGTGACCTCGACGCCGCACTTCTCGCAGATCACGCCGCGGTGCTTCAGGCGCTTGTACTTGCCGCACAGGCACTCGTAGTCCTTGACCGGCCCGAAGATCTTCGCGCAGAACAGACCGTCGCGCTCGGGCTTGAACGTGCGGTAGTTGATCGTCTCGGGCTTCTTGACCTCGCCGTACGACCACGAGCGGATCTTCTCGGGCGAGGCGAGCCCGATCTTGATCGCGTCGAAGTGTTCGTCGGGCGTGAATTGCTTGAAAAGGTCGAGTAGTCCCTTCATGCACTGCTCCTTAATTGCGTTCGAGTTCAATGTCGATGCCAAGGGAGCGGATCTCCTTGACAAGGACGTTGAACGATTCGGGCATGCCGGCCTCGATGGCGTGCTCGCCCTTGACGATGCTCTCGTAGACCTTGGTGCGGCCGTTCACGTCGTCCGACTTGACGGTCAGCATCTCCTGCAGCACGTAGCTGGCGCCGTAGGCTTCGAGCGCCCAGACCTCCATCTCGCCGAAGCGCTGGCCGCCGAACTGCGCCTTGCCGCCCAGCGGCTGCTGCGTGACGAGGCTGTACGGGCCGGTCGAGCGGGCGTGCATCTTGTCGTCGACCAGGTGGTGCAGCTTGAGCACGTGCATGTAGCCCACCGTGACCGGGCGCTCGAACGGCTCGCCGGTGCGGCCGTCGCACAGCGTGGCCTGGGTGCGCGTCGCGGTGAGCCCCTTGGCCTGCGCGATCTCGTCCGGGTACGCCAGCTTGAGCATGCCGCGGATCTCCTCTTCCGCCGCGCCGTCGAAGACGGGCGTCGCGAATGGCACGCCCTTGGCGAGGTTGTGCGCCATCTCGACGATCTCGTCGTCGTTGAGATGCTCGATCTTCTCGGACTTGCCGCCCGAGCGGTTGTACAGCTCGTCGAAGAACTTGCGCAACTCGGCGACGCGCGCCTCCTGCTGCAGCAGGTCGCCGATGCGCTGGCCGATGCCCTTGCCGGCCCAGCCCAGGTGCACTTCGAGCACCTGGCCGACGTTCATGCGCGACGGCACGCCCAGCGGGTTGAGCACGATGTCGCACGGCGTGCCGTCGGCCATGTAGGGCATGTCCTCGACCGGGACGATCTTCGAGACCACCCCCTTGTTGCCGTGGCGGCCGGCCATCTTGTCGCCGGGCTGCAGGCGACGCTTGACGGCCAGGTACACCTTGACCATCTTGAGCACGCCGGCGGGCAGCTCGTCGCCCTGCGTCAGCTTCTTGCGCTTTTCCTCGAAGGCGAGGTCGAAGCTGTGGCGCGTCTGCTCGAGCGAGTTCTTGATGCTTTCGAGCTGGCCGGCGACGTCTTCGTCGGCCGGACGGATGTCGAACCAGTGGTACTTCTCGACCGTCGCCAGGTAGTCGCGGTCGATCGTCGCGCCCCTGGCGAGCTTGCCTGGGCCGCCGTTGGCCGGCTTGCCGGCGAGCAGCTTCTCGATGCGGTCGAAGGCGTCGGCCTCGACGATGCGCAGCTGGTCATTGAGGTCGAGACGGAAGCGCTTCAACTCGTCGTCGATGATCTGCTGGGCGCGCTTGTCGCGCTGGATGCCCTCGCGGGTGAATACCTGCACGTCGATCACCGTGCCGTTGGTGCCCTGGTCGACACGCAGCGACGTGTCCTTCACGTCGGACGCCTTCTCGCCGAAGATGGCGCGAAGGAGTTTTTCTTCCGGCGTCAGCGTGGTCTCCCCCTTGGGCGTGACCTTGCCGACCAGCACATCGCCCGGGTTGACCTCGGCGCCGATGTAGACGATGCCCGACTCGTCGAGACGCGCGAGCTGCTGTTCCGACAGGTTCGGAATGTCGCGCGTGATCTCTTCCGAGCCGAGCTTGGTGTCGCGCGCCATCACGACCAGCTCCTCGATGTGGATCGAGGTGTAGCGGTCGTCGCCGACGACGCGCTCGCTGATCAGGATCGAGTCCTCGAAGTTGTAGCCGTTCCAGGGCATGAACGCGACCAGCATGTTCTGGCCGAGCGCGAGCTCGCCCATGTCGGTCGAGGCGCCGTCGGCGATCACGTCGCCGGCGGCGACCTGGTCGCCGCGCTTGACGATCGGCCGCTGGTGGATGTTCGTGTTCTGGTTCGAGCGGTGGTACTTGATCAGGTTGTAGATGTCGACGCCGACTTCGCCCGCCACCGTCTCCGTGTCGTTGACGCGGATCACGATGCGGTTGGTGTCGACATAGTCGACCACGCCGCCGCGGCGCGACGCGACGACGGTGCCCGAGTCCTTCGCGGCGACGCGCTCGACGCCCGTGCCGACGAAGGCCTTCTCCGGGCGCAGCACCGGCACGGCCTGGCGCTGCATGTTGGCGCCCATCAGCGCGCGGTTCGCGTCGTCATGCTCGAGGAACGGCACCAGCGAGGCCGCGACCGACACGATCTGCGTCGGCGCCACGTCCATGTACTGAATGCGCTCGGGCGAGGTCAGCACCGATTCGCCGTTCTCGCGCGCCGAGACCAGCTCGTCGACGAGCTTGCCGCCGGCGTCGAGCGACGCGTTGGCCTGCGCGATGACGTACTTGCCTTCCTCGATGGCCGACAGGTAGTCGATCTGGTTCGTCACCTTGCCGTCGACGACGCGACGGTACGGCGTCTCGAGGAAGCCGTACTCGTTGAGCTGCGCATACAGCGCCAGCGAGTTGATCAGGCCGATGTTCGGGCCTTCCGGCGTCTCGATCGGGCAGACGCGGCCGTAGTGCGTGGGGTGCACGTCGCGCACCTCGAAGCCGGCGCGCTCGCGCGTCAGGCCGCCCGGGCCGAGGGCCGAGACGCGGCGCTTGTGCGTGATCTCGGACAGCGGGTTGGTCTGGTCCATGAACTGGCTGAGCTGGCTCGCGCCGAAGAACTCCTTCAAGGCCGCGGAGATCGGCTTGGAGTTGATCAGGTCGTGCGGCATCAGCGCTTCGGTCTCGGCCTGGCCGAGGCGCTCCTTCACCGCCTTCTCGATGCGCGCGAGTCCCGAGCGGTACTGGTTCTCGGCCAGCTCGCCGACGCAGCGCACGCGGCGGTTGCCCAGGTGGTCGATGTCATCGACCTCGCCACGCCCGTTGCGCAGGCTGACGAGGATCTTCACAACGTCGAGGATGTCGTCGTTGGACAGCGTCATCGGGCCTTCGGGCACGTCGCGGCCGACGCGCGCGTTGAACTTCATGCGTCCGACGCGCGACAGATCGTAGGTGTCGGCGCTGTAGAAGAGGCGATGGAACAGCGCCTCGACGGCGTCTTCCGTCGGCGGCTCGCCGGGGCGCATCATGCGGTACATCGCGACGCGCGCCGCGAGTTGGTCGGCCGTCTCGTCGGCGGCCAGCGTCTGCGAGATGTAGGCGCCTTCGTCCAGCTCGTTGGTGTAGAGGCACTGGATGTCGCGCGCGCCCGCGACGCGCAGCTTCTTGAGCAGCGAGTCGGTCAGCTCGTCGTTGGCCTGCGCAAGGATCTCGCCGGTCTCGGGGTCGACGATGTTCTTTGCCAGCACGCGGCCGACGAGGAAGTCCTCCGGCACGCTGATGAAGGTCGTGCCCGACTGCTCGAGCGTGCGCGTGTGGCGCGTCGTGATGCGCTTGTCCTTCTCGACGACGACGTTGCCGCTCTTGTCGGTGATGTCGAAACGCGCGATCTCGCCGCGCAGCCGGTCGGCGACGAACTCCAGCTGCGCGCCCGAGTCCATCAGGCGGAAGCTGTCGAAGACGAAGAAGTGCGCCAGGATCGACTCGGGGTTGAGGCCGATCGCCTTGAGCAGGATCGTCACCGGCATCTTGCGGCGGCGGTCGACGCGGAAATACAGGATGTCCTTCGGGTCGAACTCGAAGTCGAGCCACGAGCCGCGGTAGGGGATGATCCGCGCCGAGAACAGCAGCTTGCCCGAGCTGTGCGTCTTGCCCTTGTCGTGCTCGAAGAACACGCCGGGCGACCGGTGCAGCTGGCTGACGATGACGCGTTCGGTCCCGTTGACGATGAACGAGCCGTAGTCCGTCATGAGCGGAACTTCGCCCATGTAGACCTCCTGCTCCTTGATCTCCTTGACGGTCTTGGCCTGCGGCGACTCGCGGTCGTAGATGATCATCTGCAGGCGCGCACGGACGGCGGCAGCATAGGTCAGTCCCCGCTGCTGGCACTCGCGCGTGTCGAACGCCGGCTTGGCGATGTTGAACTCGAGGAACTTCATCTCGACGAACCCGTTGTGCGACACGATCGGGAACGCGGACAGGAAGGCAGCCTGCAGCCCCTCGGGCTTGCGCTTTTGCGGCGGAACCTCTTTTTGCAGGAAGGCGACGTAGGACTCCTTCTGCATCGTCAACAGGTACGGAACGTTGAGGACGCTCTCGCGCTTGCCGAAACTCTTGCGGATGCGCTTGCGTTCGGTGTAGCTGTAGGGTTGTGCTTGCTGCGCCATGAACACTCCTGTCGGGGCGCGCCACCCGGCCGTGGCGGCGCGCTCGTCGACGACTGGCTATTCAGACCTTGCGTCTGACGCTTGGTGGCTGGCCACTACCAGCCGCTGGCGGACAACCCCGGCGTTGCACCGGGGCCCGACCAAACCCGTCCTCTGCAGTCGGATCAGAGAACACTTGGAATAACCCGCAATTGTCATTCGCGGACCCTTCCAGGTGCTCTCCAAGGGTCAATGAGGGTCGACCCTTGAAGCGCAACAGGCTGGGCGCCGGCCACGGCACCCAGCCCGCACTGCCGTGGTGCTTACTTCAGCTCGGCCTTCGCGCCGGCGTCGACCAGCTTCTTGACCGCGGCTTCCGCGTCGGCCTTGGCGACGGCTTCCTTGACGGCCTTGGGTGCGCCGTCGACGAGGTCCTTGGCTTCCTTGAGGCCCAGGCCGGTCAGCTCGCGCACCGCCTTGATGACGGACACCTTGTTGGCGCCGGCTTCGAGCAGCATCACGTTGAACTCGGTCTGCTCTTCAGCCACCGCAGCGGCGGCACCGCCGCCGCCGGCGGCCGGGGCGGCCATCGCGGCAGCCGAGACGCCGAACTTCTCTTCGATCGCCTTGACCAGGTCGTTGAGATCCATCACCGACATGCTGTCGAGTGCGCTGAGGAAAGAGTCCTTGTCGAATGCCATTTGAGGCTCCTAGATAGATTGAATGGGTTCAGGATGGGCCGATCAGGCCGGGGCAGCTTCCGCCGCCGGCGCAGCCGCGCCCTCGCCACGCTTCTCGGCCAGCGCCGCCAGCACGCGCGCGGTGCGCGAGATCGGCGACTTGAGAAGACCGGCCAGCTGCGCGAGCAGGACTTCCTTGGTCGGGATCGCGGCCAGGGCCTTCACCCCATTGGCATCCAGGGCCTTGCCGGCATAGGCGCCGGCCTTGACGACCAGCTTGTCGTTGCCCTTGGAAAAGTCGGCGAGGACTTTCGCCGCGGCGACGGCGTCCTCCGAAAAACCGTAGATCAGCGGGCCGACCATGGCTTCCGACGCCACTTCGAACGGCGTGCCGGCGACGGCGCGGCGCGCGAGCGTGTTCTTCAGCACGTGAAGGTACACGCCCTTGTCGCGCGCCTGCTTGCGCAGCGCGTTCAAGTGCTCGACGGTGAGGCCACGGTATTCGGCCAGCGCCAACGTCTGCGAACGGGCCACCTGGGCCGCCACATCCGTCACCACGGCTGCTTTCTCGTTGCGGTTGAGACTCAAGGTCTGCTCCTCACATCACGTGCGGTTGGGCCGAAGCCGCCCCGCACACCACGTTTCAGCGACCGACCGAATCCGGAAAACTTCGTCTTCCTTCTCGGCGGGACCGCCATCTGCGCTGGCCATTAAGCGACCCCCGAAGCGGCCGCACCAGCGGTCTTGGACGGCCTGTCCGCACCTTGCGGCGCGGACAGCCCACCAAACTCTTTCCTATGCCTGCGCCGGCGCGGCGATCGACGCCACCTCGACGCGCGCGCCCACGCCCATCGTCGACGACACCGCCACCTTGCGCAGGTAGATGCCCTTGCTCGTCGCCGGCTTGGCCTTGTTCAGCGCGTCGATCAGGGCGCGCAGATTGCCGATCAGCTTGGCGTCGTCGAACGAGCGGCGGCCGATCGTGCCGTGCACGATGCCCGCCTTGTCGACGCGGAACTGCACCTGGCCGGCCTTGGCGTTCTTCACCGCCGTCGCCACGTCGGGCGTCACAGTGCCGACCTTCGGGTTCGGCATCAGGCCGCGCGGGCCCAGGATCTGGCCCAGCGTCCCGACGACACGCATCGTGTCGGGCGAAGCGATCACGACGTCGAAGTTGATGTTGCCCGCCTTGACCTCGGCCGCCAGGTCGTCCATGCCGACAACGTCGGCGCCGGCCGCCTTCGCCTCCTCGGCCTTCGCGCCCTGCGCGAACACGGCGACGCGCTTGGTCTTGCCGGTGCCATGCGGCATCACGACGGCGCCGCGCACCACCTGGTCGGACTTCTTGGCGTCGATGCCGAGCTGCACGGCGACGTCGATCGACTCGTCGAACTTGGCGGTGGCGCACTCCTTGACAAGGGCGACGGCGGCGTCGAGCGGATACAGCTTCAGGCTGTCGACCTTGCCTGCGAGGGCCTTCTGGCGCTTGGTCAGCTTGGCCATGTCAGAGGCCCTCCACCGTGATGCCCATCGAGCGGGCGGAGCCGGCGATCGTCTTGACGGCGGCGTCGAGGTCGGCCGCAGTCAGATCCTTCATCTTGGTCTTGGCGATCTCCTCGACCTGGGCGCGCGTGAGCTTGCCGACCTTGTCGAGGTGCGGCTTGGCCGAGCCCTTTTCGAGCTTGATCGCCTTCTTGATCAGCACCGTCGCAGGTGGCGTCTTCAGCACGAAGCTGAAGCTCTTGTCGGCGAACGCCGTGATCACGACGGGCAGCACGAGGCCCGGCTCGATGTTCTGCGTCTGCGCGTTGAACGCCTTGCAGAACTCCATGATGTTCAGCCCGCGCTGACCCAGCGCGGGGCCGATCGGCGGCGAAGGGTTCGCCTTGCCGGCCGGAATCTGCAGCTTGATGAAGCCGACGATCTTCTTGGCCATGTGTTTCTCCTGAACCGACCCCGGCGGCCAGGCCGGGGGTCGTCGAGTGCAAACGCCAAGGACTGGCTACCTCGGCTCCTCACACCGGTGTCACGTCACCGGCAGCAACGGGCGGCGCTCGTAGCGGCTTGCGCCGCCGGGCCCCGCCGCCGGGGCCCTGAATCCTGCGAAGTCAGATCTTCTCGACTTGCGAGAAATCGAGCTCGACCGGCGTCGCGCGGCCGAAGATGGTGACCGACACGCGCACCTTGGACTTGTCGTAGTTGACGTCCTCGATCGCGCCGTTGAAATCGGTGAACGGGCCTTCCTTGACGCGCACCAGCTCGCCCACCACCCATTCGACCTTGGGCCGCGGCTTCTCGATGCCTTCCTGCATCTGGTTGACGATCTTGGCGACCTCGGCCGGCGAGATCGGCGCCGGGCGGTTCTTCGCGCCGCCGACGAAGCCCGTCACCTTGCTCGTGTGCTTGACGAGGTGCCAGGTGTCGTCGGCCATGTCCATCTCGACCAGCACATAGCCGGGGAAAAAGCGCCGCTCGGTGACCGACTTCTTGCCGTGCTTGAGCTCGACGACTTCTTCCATCGGCACGAGGATGCGACCGAACTTGTCCTGCATGCCGGCGCGGTCGATGCGCTCGCGCAGATTGCGCTCGACGGCCTTCTCCATGCCCGAGTAGGCGTGCACGACATACCAGCGCTTCGTGCCGGTCGGCTCCACGTTCTCGGTGGTGGTCGCGGGGCTGGTGGTGGTTTCTTCGCTCATCGATCGGTCCTCAACGCCGCCAGCCCAGGATCAGGTCGTACAGCGCCCACTCCAGCGTCTTGTCGGTCAGCCACAGGAACAAGGCCATCACGACGACGAAGGCGAACACGTAGCCCGTCATCTGCATGGCTTCCTTGCGCGTCGGCCAGACGACCTTGCGCACTTCGCGCGCCGAGTCGCGACCGTAGGCGATCAGCGCCTTGCCGGACTCCGACGTGAAGTACGTCGCCACCCCGGCGGCGATCAGCACCAGCAGCGCGACGACGCGCAGCCACAGATCCTGCTTGCCCAGCACGTAGAACGCCACGACGCCGCCGACGACGAGCAGGGCCGCGACGGCCAGCTTCGCCTTGTCGGCGCCGCTGGAGACGGTCTCGACTTGAGTATGGGTGGACATGGTCTTTCGGTTCACTGCACGAATCGGGTGCCGGGTGCAAATCCGGCTTCAGGTCGTGGCAGGGGCAGAGGGCATCGAACCCCCAACCTCCGGTTTTGGAGACCGGCGCTCTGCCAATTGAGCTATACCCCTGCGGCCTGTGCGACTCCGTTTCGTTACTCGATGATCTTGGCGACGACGCCTGCGCCGACGGTTCTGCCGCCCTCGCGGATGG
>CAYJLV010000073.1:0-9537 GCA_964371405.1 uncultured Burkholderiaceae bacterium | reverse complement strand
AACCAGCCGCTGGTGCTCGCCGGCTGCCTCGACATCAAGAGCTCGATCAAGGCGGCGCGCTTCGTGCGGTTCTGCGACGCGTTCAACATCCCCGTCGTCACCTTTGTCGACGTGCCGGGCTTCATGCCGGGCACCAGCCAGGAATATGGCGGCATCATCAAGCACGGCGCCAAGCTGCTCTACGCCTACGCCGAGTGCACGGTACCCAAGGTCACCGTGATCACGCGCAAGGCCTATGGCGGCGCCTACGACGTGATGAGCTCCAAGCACCTGCGCGGCGACGTCAACTTCGCGTGGCCCAATGCCGAGATCGCCGTCATGGGCGCCAAGGGTGCGGTCGAGATCATCTTCCGCGAGGACAAGGGCGACCCGGCCAAGCTCGGCCGCCGCGAGGCCGAGTACAAGGCGCGCTTCGCCAACCCCTTCGTCGCCGGCGCGCGCGGCTTCATCGACGACGTGATCCAGCCGCGCGAGACGCGCAAGCGCATCTGCCGCTCGCTCGTGATGCTGCGCGACAAGAAGCTCGACAACCCGTGGCGCAAGCACGGCAACATCCCGCTGTGATGGTGCCCCCCAGTCGCTACGCTCCTGCCCCCGAGGGGCGCCCGCCTTCGGCCCGGCGGAGCCGGATCCTCGGCGGTGGCTTGATGTCGTCGGCGTTTTGCTTGCCGTTGAAGACAGGTCGTTGATCATGTTCAAGAAGATCCTGATCGCAAACAGAGGCGAGATCGCCTGTCGCGTCATCAAGACGGCGAGGAAGATGGGCATCGCGACGGTCGCCGTCCACTCCGACGCCGACCGCGACGCGCTGCATGTGGAGATGGCCGACGAGGCGGTGCACATCGGCGCCGCGCCGTCGCGCGAGTCGTACCTGCAGGCCGACCGGATCATCGCCGCCTGCAAGAGCACCGGCGCCGAAGCGGTGCATCCCGGCTACGGCTTCCTGTCGGAGAACGAGGACTTCGCGCGCCGCGTCGAGGAGGAGGGCATCGTCTTCATCGGGCCGAAGCACGGGTCGATCGCCGCGATGGGCGACAAGATCGCGTCGAAGAAGCTGGCGACCGAAGCAAAGGTCAACACGATCCCGGGCTGGAACGACGCCATCGAGTCGGCCGAGCGCGCCGTCGAGATCGCGCGCGGCATCGGATACCCGGTGATGATCAAGGCCAGTGCCGGCGGCGGCGGCAAGGGGCTGCGCGTCGCCTGGAACGACAAGGAGGCTCTCGACGGCTATACGTCGTGCCGCAACGAGGCTCGCAACAGCTTCGGCGACGACCGCGTCTTCATCGAGAAGTTCGTCGAGGAGCCGCGCCACATCGAGATCCAGGTGCTCGGCGATGCGCACGGCAACTTGGTCTATCTCAACGAGCGCGAGTGCTCGATCCAGCGCCGCCACCAGAAGGTGATCGAGGAGGCGCCGTCGCCCTTCATCAGCGACGCGACGCGCCGCGCGATGGGCGAGCAGGCCGTCGCGCTGGCGAAAGCGGTGAACTACCAGAGCGCGGGCACGGTCGAGTTCGTCGTCGGCAAGGACGAGAGCTTCTATTTCCTCGAGATGAACACGCGGCTGCAGGTCGAGCACCCGGTCACCGAGTGCATCACGGGGCTCGATCTCGTCGAGCTGATGATCCGCGTCGCGGCCGGCGAGCGGCTGCCGTTCGGGCAGGACGAAGTGGCGCGCGACGGCTGGGCGATCGAATGCCGCATCAACGCCGAAGATCCGGCGCGCGGCTTCCTGCCGAGCACCGGGCGGCTCGTCGCCTACCAGCCGCCGCCGCAGGCGGGCGGCGTGCGCGTCGACACCGGCGTCTACGAGGGCGGCGAGATCCCCGTCTACTACGACTCGATGATCGCCAAGCTGATCGTGCACGGCCGCGACCGCGCCGAGGCCATCGCCAAGATGCGCGCCGCGCTCAATGCCTTCGTGATCCGCGGCGTCGCGAGCAACATCGCGTTCCAGTCGGCGCTGCTGGCGCACCCGCGCTTCGCGGCGGGGGCGTTCAACACCGGCTTCATCGCCGAGCAGTTCCCGAACGGCTTCGTCGGGCAGGACCTGCAGCACGACGACCCGCGCTTCCTCGTCGCGCTGGCCGCGGCGATCGCCCGCAAATACCTGGGGCGCGCCGCCGGCATCAGCGGCCAGCTGCCCGGCCACGGCATGCGCATCGGCGAGGACTTCGTCGTCGTCGCGCGCTCGGCCCAGGGCGAGGCCGAGCACACGCCGGTGCGGGTGCAGACCAACGGCAGCGTCGTCGTGCAGGTCGGCGACCGACGCTACGAGTTCACGAGCGGCTGGGCCTACGGCGAGATCCGCATCGGAGGCACCTGCAACGGCGTGCCGTTCGACGCCCAGGTCGATCGCCGCGGGCTGGGCATTCGCGTCTCGCACAACGGATCGAGCATCGACGCGCTGGTGCTTGGCACCCGCGCCGCCGAGCTGTACCGGCTGATGCCGCACAAGCCGCCGCCCGACACGAGCAAGTTCCTGCTGTCGCCGATGCCCGGTCTGCTCGTCGACCTCGCGGTGCAGCCGGGGCAGGCCGTGCAGGCGGGCGAGAAGCTCGCCGTCGTCGAGGCGATGAAGATGGAGAACGTGCTTCTCGCAACGCAGGACGGCACGGTCGCCGAGCTGCTGGTCCAACGCGGCGCGAGCCTGGCGGTGGACCAGCCGATCATCCGGTTCGCCTGAGGTCAGAGATGGACGAGAAGAAGCCTTTCCGCGTGCTGGGCCTCCAGCAGGTCGCCATCGGCGGCACCGACAAGCAGCGCCTGCGCGCGCTGTGGGTCGACATGTTCGGCCTCGCCGTCACCGGCAACTACGTCTCGCAACGCGAGAACGTCGACGAAGACATCTGCGCGCTCGGCCGCGGCGCGCACCGTCTCGAGGTCGACCTGATGCAGCCTCTCGACGCCGAGGCCAGGCCCGCGGTGCACCTGCCGCCGCTGAACCACCTCGGCCTGTGGGTCGACGACCTTGCGCGGGCCGTCGCCTGGATGACGGCGCAGGGCGTGCGCTTCGCTCCGGGCGGCATCCGCAAGGGCGCGGCGGGTCACGACATCTGCTTCATCCACCCGAAGGGCAACGACGAGTTCCCGATCGGCGGCGAGGGCGTGCTGATCGAGCTGGTGCAGGCGCCGCCCGACGTGATCGCGGCGCTCGGCTAAGCTCGCGCCATGTCCGAAGCAAGCACCCTCCATTTCGTCGCGCCGCAGCGCGCCGTCCCGCCCGCCGATGCCCGCTGGAGCGTCGACGCCATCGAAGAACTGCTGGCGCTGCCGTTCGCCGACCTGCTCTACCGCGCGCAGCAGGTGCATCGCGAGCACTTCGACGCCAACGAAGTGCAGTTGTCGACGCTGCTGTCGATCAAGACAGGCGGCTGCTCCGAGGACTGCGGCTACTGCCCGCAGTCGGCGCATTTCGACACCGGCGTCACGGCGAGCAAGCTGCTGCCGGTCGACGAAGTCGTCGATGCCGCACGCGCCGCTCAGGCCAACGGCGCGACGCGCTTCTGCATGGGGGCGGCCTGGCGCGAGCCGAACGACCGCCACGTCGAGACGCTGGTCGAGATGGTGCGCGAAGTGAAGGCGATCGGCATGGAGACCTGCATGACGCTGGGCATGCTCAGCGACGAGCAGGCGCAGGCGCTGGCCCGTGCCGGCCTCGACTACTACAACCACAACCTCGACACCGCGCCCGAGCACTATGGCGCCATCATCAGCACGCGCACCTACCAGGACCGCCTCGACACGCTGGCGCGCGTGCGCGCGGCCGGCATGGCGGTGTGCTGCGGCGGCATCGTCGGCATGGGCGAATCGCGCCGTCATCGCGCCGGGCTGATCGCGCAGCTCGCCAACCTCGAGCCCTATCCCGAGTCGGTGCCGATCAACAACCTGGTGCAGGTCGAGGGCACGCCGCTCGCCGGCACCGAGGCGATCGACCCGTTCGAGTTCGTGCGCACCATCGCCGCTGCGCGCATCACGATGCCGTACGCGCGTGTGCGCCTGTCGGCCGGTCGCGAGCAGATGGACGAGGCCCTGCAGGCGTTGTGCCTGCTGGCCGGCGCCAACTCCATCTTCTACGGCGAGCGGCTGCTGACGACGGCCAACCCGCAGGCCGAACGCGACCGCGCGCTGCTGGCCCGGCTGGGCATGCGCGCCGCACCCGTCGGGGACTGACGACACCCCGCTAGCCGGGTACGGCGAGCAACCGCTTCGAGAGTCGGGACTTGCCTGGAGCGGCCCGAAAGGCCGGGCTTGGGGCCGTCGCCCCGAATGTGCGGGAAAATGGCAGCTTCGCCGCGCGCTGACGCCTGCCATGACCGGACGCACCCTGTACGACAAGATCTGGGACGAGCACGTCGTCCACACCGAGGACGACGGCACCGCCGTGCTCTACATCGACCGCCACCTGGTCCACGAGGTGACGAGCCCGCAGGCGTTTCAGGGGCTCGATCTGGCGGGGCGCAAGGTGTGGCGGCTGTCGGCCAACCTGGCGGTCAGCGACCACAATGTGCCGACCACCGACCGCTCGGCGGGCATCGCCGATCCGATCTCGCGGCTGCAGGTCGAGACGCTCGACGCCAACTGCGACCGCCTGGGCATCACGCAGTTCAAGATGAACGACCGGCGCCAGGGCATCGTGCACGTCATCGGCCCCGAGCAGGGCGCGACGTTGCCGGGCATGACGGTGGTCTGCGGCGATTCGCACACGTCGACGCACGGCGCCTTCGGCGCGCTCGCGCACGGCATCGGCACGAGCGAGGTCGAGCATGTGCTGGCGACGCAGACGCTGCTGGCCAGGAAGGCGAAGAACATGCTGGTGCGCGTCGATGGCCGCCTGCCGCGCGGCTGCGGCGCTAAAGACATCGTGCTGGCGATCATCGGCAGGATCGGCACCGCAGGAGGCACCGGCTACACGATCGAGTTCGCCGGCAGCGCGATCACCGCGCTCGGCATGGAAGGCCGCATGACGGTGTGCAACATGGCGATCGAGGCGGGCGCGCGCGCCGGGCTCATCGCCGTCGACGACACGACGCTGCGCTACGTGCAGGGCCGGCCGTTCGCGCCGAAGGGCCTCGAATGGGAGCAGGCCGCAGCTCACTGGCGCACGCTGCGCTCCGACACCGACGCGAAGTGGGACGCCGTCGTCGATCTCGACGCGACGCAGATCCGCCCGCAGGTGACCTGGGGCACCTCGCCCGAGATGGTGGTTGCGATCGACGAGCGCGTGCCCGACCCCGAGCGCGAGAAGGACGCCGTCAAGCGCGGCGCGATGGAGCGCGCGCTGCAGTACATGAATCTCGAGCCGAACAAGGCGATCGCCGACATCCGCATCGACAAGGTCTTCATCGGCTCGTGCACCAACTCGCGCATCGACGACTTGCGCGAGGCCGCGGCCGTGGTGCGCAAGCTCGGCGGGCGCATCGCCGGCAACGTCAAGCTCGCGCTCGTCGTCCCCGGCTCGGGCCTCGTCAAGCTGCAGGCCGAGGCCGAAGGGCTCGATGCCGTGTTCAAGGCCGCGGGCTTCGAGTGGCGCGAACCCGGCTGCTCGATGTGTCTCGCGATGAACGCCGACCGGCTCGAGCCCGGCGAGCGCTGCGCGTCCACGAGCAACCGCAACTTCGAGGGCCGCCAGGGCGCGGGCGGGCGCACGCATCTCGTCAGCCCCGCGATGGCGGCGGCAGCGGCGATGCAGGGGCACTTCGTCGACGTGCGCCGCATCGCCTGAGATTCACCGAATCCGCAAGGAGAAACAAGACCATGAAGCGCACCCTGTCGGCCCTGATTGCCGTGCTTGCACTGCTCGCCGGCTGCAACACGATCGAAGGCATGGGCAAGGACATCTCGAAGGCCGGCGACAAGATCGAAGAAGCCGCCAAGAAGAAGTAGTCCTCATGCAAGCCTTCACCGTCCACCGCGGGCTCGTCGCGCCGCTCGACCGCGAGAACGTCGACACCGATGCCATCATCCCGAAGCAGTTTCTGAAGTCGATCCACCGCACCGGCTTCGGGCCGAACCTCTTCGACGGGTGGCGCTATCTCGACCATGGCGAGCCGGGGCAGGATCCGGCGTCGCGCCGGCCCAATCCCGACTTCGTGCTCAACCATCCGCGCTACCAGGGTGCGAGCGTGCTGCTGGCGCGCAAGAACTTCGGTTGCGGATCGAGCCGCGAACACGCGCCGTGGGCGCTGGATCAATACGGCTTTCGCGCGCTGATCGCGCCGAGCTACGCCGACATCTTCTACAACAACTGCTGCAAGAACGGCCTGCTGCCGATCGCGCTGCCCGAGGCGCAGGTCGCTCGGCTGTTCGACGAGGTCGCGGCCTTCGTCGGCTACACCCTCACGGTCGATCTCGAGCGCCAGGTCGTCGTCAAGCCCGACGGCGCCGAACTCGCGTTCGACGTGGAGCCGTTTCGCAAGTACTGCCTGCTCAACGGCTACGACGACATCGGCCTGACGCTGCGCCACGCCGACAAGATCCGCGCTTTCGAATCCGAGCGCCTGCTCAAGATGCCGTGGCTCGCGCACCGGCTGTGACCCCGACGAAGAGGAACCCGAAGTGAAGATTGCAGTCCTGCCGGGCGACGGCATCGGCCCGGAGATCATCGCCGAGGCGGTCAAGGTCCTGAAGGCGCTCGACCTGCGGCTCGAACTCGAATCCGCCCCGGTCGGCGGCGCCGCCTACGAGGCGAGCGGCCATCCGCTGCCCGACGCGACGCTGAAGCTCGCCCAGGCCGCGGATGCCGTGCTGTTCGGCGCCGTCGGTGACTGGAAGTACGACACGCTCGAGCGCGCGCTGCGACCCGAGCAGGCGATCCTCGGCTTGCGCAAGCATCTGCAGCTGTTCGCCAACCTGCGCCCGGCGATCTGCTACGAGCAGCTGACGCACGCGTCTAGCCTGAAGCCCGAGCTGGTGGCCGGGCTCGACATCCTGATCATCCGCGAGCTGACGGGCGACATCTACTTCGGCCAGCCGCGCGGCCGGCGCAGCGCGCCCGACGGTGCGTTCAAGGGCGAGCCCGAGGCGTTCGACACGATGCGCTATGCGCGCCCCGAGATCGAGCGCATCGCGCACGTCGCCTTCCAGGCGGCGCGCAAGCGCAGCAAGCGCGTCACGAGCGTCGACAAGGCCAACGTGCTCGAGACCTTCCAGTTCTGGAAGGACGTCGTCACCGAAGTGCACGCCGAGTACCCCGACATCGCGCTGGACCACATGTACGTCGACAACGCGGCGATGCAGCTCGTCAAGGCGCCCAAGCGCTTCGACGTCGTCGTCACCGGCAACATGTTCGGCGACATCCTCAGCGACGAGGCCGCGATGCTCACCGGCTCGATCGGCATGCTGCCCTCGGCGTCGCTCGACGCGCGCAACAAGGGTCTCTACGAGCCCAGTCACGGCAGCGCGCCCGACATTGCCGGCAAGGGGGTCGCGAACCCGCTCGCTACAATCCTGTCTGCCGCCATGATGCTTCGCTACTCGCTCCAGCAGCCCGAAGCCGCCGACCGCATCGAGTCGGCGGTGCGCGAGGTGCTGGCCGCGGGCCTGCGCACGGCGGACATCTGGTCCGAAGGCACGCGCAAGGTCGGCACCCGCGAGATGGGCGACGCCGTCGTCGCTGCGATCACCACGATCACGAAGCAGAGCTAGTCACGCTCCGGTTCGGCTCGCCCCTCCCGCACGGCGAACCAGCCGGGGGAGCCAGAGGAAGTGGATCTTTGAAAGGGCGCGAGAAATGAAAGTCACAGGGCTGGTCGGATGGCGCGGTATGGTCGGCTCCGTGCTGATGGACCGCATGCAGGCCGAAGGCGACTTCGACCACATCGAGCCGGTGTTCTTCAGCACCAGCAACGCCGGTGGCGCGCTGCCGCCTGCGATCGCGAAGTTTGCGCGGGGCGAGACGAAGCTCAAGGACGCCCACGACATCGAGGCGCTCAAGCGCTGCGACATCGTCGTCACGGCACAGGGCGGCGACTACACGACGGAGGTGTTTCCCAAGCTGCGCGCCGCAGGCTGGAAGGGGCACTGGATCGACGCGGCGTCGGCGCTGCGCATGAAGGACGACGCCGTCATCGTGCTCGACCCGGTCAACATGCCCGTGATCAGGAACGCGCTCGCCAGGGGCGGCCGCAACTGGATCGGCGGCAACTGCACGGTGAGCTGCATGCTGATGGGCGTCGGCGCGCTGTTCAAGGCCGGCCTCGTCGAGTGGATGAGCACGCAGACCTATCAGGCGGCGTCGGGCGGCGGCGCCCAGCACATGCGCGAGCTGCTGACGCAGTTCGGCACGCTCAACGCCGAGGTCAAGGTGCTGCTCGACGATCCGAAGAGCGCGATCCTCGAGATCGACCGCAAGGTCGTCGCGCGGCAGCGCGCGATGGGCGAGGCCGAGACGGCGAACTTCGGCGTGCCGCTGGCCGGCTCGCTGATCCCGTGGATCGACAAGGATCTCGGCGGCGGTGTCAGCCGCGAGGAATGGAAGGGCATGGCCGAGACCAACAAGATCCTCGGCCAGGGCGAGGGCTTCGGCACGACGGCCGTGCCGGTCGACGGGTTCTGCGTCCGCGTCGGAGCGATGCGCTGCCATAGTCAGGCGCTGACCTTCAAGTTGACGAAGGACGTGCCGCTGGCCGACATCGAGGCGCTGATCGCCGCCGACAACGACTGGGTCAAGGTCGTACCCAACACGCGCGAGGCGACAATGCGCGACCTGACGCCGGTCGCCGTCACCGGCACGATGACGATCCCGGTCGGGCGCCTGCGCAAGATGGCGATGGGGCCGCAATATCTGGGCGCCTATACGGTCGGCGACCAGTTGCTGTGGGGTGCGGCCGAGCCGCTGCGGCGCATGCTGCGCATCGTGCTCGAAGCCTGATGCCGCACCGGCCGCGTTGTCGTCCGACAACAAAGCCGCGGCGCGCGGCATGCGTCACGGCTCGCGACGAATGTCAGCAAGTGCGCGAACTTGTCAGTGTATCTGCCTGATGTTATTGTCATTTGCACATTCGGCCGGGGTCGCGCCAGCGCGAACGATTCGGCTTGACCGTCTTTGGGAGACGCCTTGAAAAGACATCCTTTGCTCACGGGGCGTTTCGCTCTGACCGGCTTGGCTGCCGCGGCAGCCGTTCTATTCTCGACGAGTGCGGCGGCCCTGGGGCTGGGGCGGCTGTCGGTGCAGTCGGGCCTGGGTGAGAAGCTGCAGGCCGAGATCGACATCACCAGCCTGTCGTCGGAAGAGGCGTCGAGCCTGCGCGCACGCATCGCGCCGCCGGAGGCCTACCGCGCCGCCGGCGTCGACTACAACGCCGTGCTCTCCAACACGCAGGCGTCGCTGCAGCGGCGCGGCGACGGTCGTCCGTATCTGCGCATCACCAGCGATCGCACGGTCCAGGAGCCGTTCGTCGACGTCATCCTCGAACTGAACTGGGCCTCGGGCCGGCTGGTTCGCGAGTACACCCTG
The DNA here is from genome assembly GCA_964371405.1 of uncultured Burkholderiaceae bacterium. Lineage (GTDB taxonomy): Bacteria > Pseudomonadota > Gammaproteobacteria > Burkholderiales > Burkholderiaceae_C > JAMHWF01. Next base: position 77 of record CAYJLV010000073.1, on the reverse strand, counting down.
CTGTTCGACCCGATCAACAACCGCGCCGCCGCGCCCGCGCCGGCCACGCCGCCCGCGATGTCGGCGGCGCCCGTGCC
>CAYJLV010000072.1:0-9933 GCA_964371405.1 uncultured Burkholderiaceae bacterium | reverse complement strand
TTAAGTCGGGAATGGCCACGTTGACGATGGTCGAGGACATGATGGACGCCATCGTCCCCACCATCACCGACAGCAGCAGGAGCCAGCGGTAACGCGGGCCGTAGCGTGCCTGCATTTCGTCAATGGTGGAAGGGGTGCTCATAGGGTGCTTTGCATCGTTGCTTGGCCGCCCGGATTCATCAGTTGCGCGGATTAGAGTAGAGCTTGCCGCTGGCAGGCCAGCTATCGCGCTTGATGTTGATAATGACGTCAAGGGAGTTCGCCGCGCCGCTGAGGATTTCAACGCTCGCACGGGTGATTTCTGCGCACAGCTTTTTCTTTTGTTCGGTAATGCTGCTTTCCATCATCTTGACGTGGTAAATGAGCATGGTTTTTCCGTGAGTAGTTTGAAACGGTGCGTATTTGTCGATCATGACCGGTTGCGCAGCGCAAGGCATCGCACGCTGCAAATTGTAGGGGTGACCACGACCACCTGGCAGCCAAAGGCTTGATGCGAAGGCCGATTATGGGCCATGCGCTATCGCGACTTCTTGCGTATCAACAGCGCCATCGCTGCATCAGTCAGGTCATCGCACGAGGTTCCCTGCTTTGCGTCGAACCGGTAAGATTCAGTTCGGCCAGTCGCTCCAGTCGCTACCGCCGCCGCAACACATTGACGCGCATGTCTCGCACGAATCGAGCGCCTTCCGGAGTTACGAAGCGATCAAAGCGGCGGCGGACCTCGGCAAGTGTTGCGCCCTCGAGAATGAGAGTGGAGTGCGTCACGCGCACGATTTTGTCAAAAAAATCGTCGAAGTCACGAAACGCGAGTGGTGTACTGAAGACCGTCTCCGCGACATGGGTGAACAATCCTGCGGCGGCGGCGCGTTGCAGCGCGTCGTACGCTGCGGCGCGCACGCTGCCTTCATCGTGGAAGAGCCGCACGATCTCGTTGAAGTCCCCCGCATACACCGGCTCCGAAACGTAGAGATAGCCGCCGGAGACCAGCACGCGCCGAATTTCAGCGAACGCCCGGTCGAGCCGTGGGATGGGGACGTGATGCAGCGACTTCAGCATGATCACGACATCGCAGGAGGCGTCGGGCAAGGGAATGTCGTCGGCGCTGCCCGCCATGAAGTGAAGGCCTTCCGGATGCGGGTCGGCCAGGTTGCGCGCGTGCTGCACCTCGTCGACTTCGAACGCCCTCACCGAGGCTACAAGCTGTCGCTCCAGCATACGCCGTGCGACGTCTGCCCTGCCGCATCCGAGCTCGACCACGCGCGCACCAGCAAGCGGCACCAGCCGTCGCAGTAGCTCGATCTCGTCAATGATGACCTCCTTCGGCACCGTGATCATGATCGCGGCCCGGGGTCGTTTCGATTTCCATCCCGCCAAAACAGCCACAACCCGCAGGCAACTGCCGGCACGGCGAGCACTACGAACGCTGACGCATAGCTCACGCCCCCTCCGACGAGAAACGTGAACGCCGGCGGGCCGAATAGGACGCCAGCGTAGGTAAATACCAGGGATCCGCCTGTGGCGTCCCCGGCCTTGCCCGGCGGGGCGAGGCGCGCCACCTGCGCGAGGTAGACACCGTTCCAGCCGATCGCCGTGGCGCCGAAGGCAGCACACGCCAGGGCGACGGCGGCAAGCGGCCACTGCGGCGTGAAACGCCCCGTCGCAACCGCGGCCGCCCCCATGGCAATGGCCAGGAGGCCGAGCAGACGCATGGGCCGGCCCCAGCGGTCCGCGATCACGCCCCAGCCGACGCGCGCGACCACGCCGCCGGCTTGCGCGGCAGCGAGCATGAGTCCTGCCTCGACCAGCGAGATGCCGACGTTAAGCGTGAGGTGCGTGACAAGGAAGGTGATCAGACACAGCTGGAGCGCCGCAAAGAAGAACGAGCAGAAGGCCAGGCGGCGCAGCAGCGGATCGCCCAGGGTGTAGCGCAGCGGCCCCGCGAGGCTGGAGGCTGCCAGTCGCCGCGCGGGGTCGCGGTCAGCGTCGAGCGCCTCGCGCAGGGGCTGGGCGAGGGCCAGGGTGGCCAGGCAGGCCCCGGCCACCGCGAGCGCGGCCGCGCGCCAGCCGCCCCACAGCACCAGCGCCGGCACCACGGCGCCGGCCAGCGCACCGCCGAGCGGCACGCCGGTCTGCTTGAGCGAAAAAACCAGGGACAGCCTCTCCGGCGGCGTTCTCCTGGCGAGGATATGCGAACTGGCAGGGGTGACCGGGCCATAGCCTGCGCCAAGGAAGATGGCGCCGACGACGAACAGGGCCGGCGCCCCCGTGGCCACGCAGGCCAGGCCGGCTGCGCAGGTCACCAGGCAGGCCTGGCTCAGGCGGATGGCGCCGAAACGCTGCACCAGTGGGCCCGACACGAGGCTCGTGGCCATGCTGGCGCCGTACACCAGCGCAATGAAGATACCGACGTAGCCGGCTGAAACGCCGGTCTCGGCCGCCACGGCCGGAGCAAGCACCGGCACCGTCACCACCGCCATCGACACAAGGACCTGCACCGCGAGCGTCGCGGCCAGCGGAAACAGCGTGCTACGCATCCGCGCCGGCGGGGATCTGCAGGCGCATCGACATCAAGTAGGAGAAGCGGTCGGCCGGGTGCAGGTTCACGGCCACCTCGATGGTGCGGTCATTGTCCCCCAGGTAGCGGCGTGTGACGACCAGGCCCGCCGAGCCCGGCTTGACGCTCAGGCGCCTGGCGTTGGCCGCGCCGATGAGGGTGGCGCTGATCTCCTGCTGCACCTCAACGATGGTGATGCCGTACTGCTTCTCGATGAGCGTGTAGACAGGCACCTTCATCGTGCCGATGAGTTTTCGGATGCCCCCGTAGGCCGCGTTGATGTAAATGTCGGTGAGCGCCATCGGAAGCTTGTCCTTGTTGACATGGCGAAAGCCCGTCACATTCACCCAGCGTTGCCCGAGCGGACACTTGAGGAGATCGGCGAGCGCCTCGTCCGCGATCACGTCCTCTGCCTGCGTGGTAACAAGCAGCGTGTCCTCGACGTAGCGCGGTAGGTCCGCGATCGTCGCGGTGGTCTGGACATAGTGGCTCTCCACCCGGTTCGCCTTCACTGTTGTGCCGATGCCGCGCTGGCGCGTGACCAGCCCGCGCTCATGCAACCGGCGGATCGCCTCACGCACGGTGTGCCGACTCACGCCGAACTGCGTGCACAGGTCGAACTCGGGGGGCAGGAGGCTGCCCACGGGATAACGTCCGCTGGTGATGTCCTCGATGAGGCGCTGCGCTACCAGCACGTACTGGGGTTGGCTCGCGAGCAGGGGGGAAGGGGATTGCACGTTCAAAGGGCTCCGGATTCTGATAGATAGTTAATACGGTCTTCATCGTAACCGAGCCCGTGCAGAAGCTCGCGTGTGTGTTCACCCAGTGCCGGCGCAATCCCGATTTTCTCCGCTTCTCCTGGGCAGCGGATGGGCGAGGCGAGCGTGCGGATGGTTCCGCGCGCGGGGTGTGGGGCCTCCATGATGCAGCCCTGCTCGCGCAAGAACGGATTGTCCAGGGCTTGGGCCACATCGTACACAGGAGCCACAGGCACGGTGCCAGATAGCCGCTCCAGCCACTCGGCGGTGGTCGCCGTGCCCAGCACCGCGTCGAGCTCGCGCGTGAGCTGGTCGCGGTGGGCCAGGCGCACCTTGTAGTTCGCATAGTCGGGGTGTGCTGCCCACTCGGGCTTGCCGATCGCCTGCGCGAACAAGGGCCAGAATTTCTCCTTGTTGCACATCACGAAGAGCCAGCCGTCCTGGGTGCGGTAGAGCTGGCTCGGCGTGAGCGAGGGGTGCGCTGAACGCGGCTCGCGCCTGACCTGCACACCGTCGTTGAGGTACCAGGCGGCCACGTAGTTCAGGTTGGAGAGCGCCACGTCGAACAGGCTCACGTCGATGTCGCGCCCCTTGCCGTTGGCGCGCGCGTCGATGATGCCTGCCAGCAGCCCTGTTACCGCGGTGACGCCGGTCATCATGTCGACGATGGACAGGCCGAAGCGCGCGGGTGGGCCGTCGGGCTCGCCGGTCACTGACAGGTAGCCGGCCTCGGCCTGCATGAGGTAGTCATACCCCGGCCACGCGGCGCGCGAGCCGGTGCGCCCGTAGGCCGACAGATGCCCGCAGACGATGCGCGGGTTGTGCACGCCGAGCTCCGCGTAGGTCAGGCCGAGCTTGCCCGCCAGGTCGCCGCGCAGGTTGTCGAAGGTGGCGTCGGCGCTTTTCACCAGATCGGCGAACACGGCCCGGCCCTCGGGGTGCTTGAGGTTGAGCGTCAGGCTCTTCTTGTTGCGGTTGAAGGCCTCGAAGAAATGGCTGTCGCCCGGCCCGAAGTAGTGCGGTCCGACCAGGCGGCCGACGTCGCCGCCCTCGGCCGGGTTCTCGATCTTGATGATTTCCGCGCCCAGGTCCGCCAGGTGCTGCGTGCCGAAGGGGCCCGCGCCGTACTGCTCGACGGCAATGATGCGAACGCCGGTAAGTGGCAGGCTCATGATGGGTTCCGTTCGATCAGTTGCCTGGCGATAATGATGCGCTGCATTTCGTTGGTGCCCTCGCCGATGAGTAGCAGCGGCGCGTCGCGGAAGTAGCGCTCGACGTTGTATTCCTTCGAGTAGCCGTAGCCGCCGTGGATGCGCATGCACTCGAGCGCGTTTTCCATCGCCGATTCGGTGGCGAAGTACTTGGCCATGCCGGCCTCCATGTCACAACGATCACCGCGGTCATAGGCACTGGCCGCCGACTCCACCAGCAGCCGCGATGCCTCCACGCGCGTGGCCATCTCGCCGAGCTTTAGCTGGATAGCCTGGTGCTCGCAGATGGGCTTGCCGAAGGTCTTGCGGGTCTGCGCATAGGCGACAGCGTCCTGCAGCGCCGCGCGCGCCACGCCCACCCCACGCGCCGCCACGTTGATGCGTCCGAGCTCCAAGCCGCTGAGCACCTGCTGCAACCCCCTGCCCTCGACGCCGCCGATCAGTCGGTCAGCCGGGATGCGGTAGTCCTCGAACACCAGCTCGCAGGTGTCGATGCCTCGGTAGCCCAGCTTCTCCAGCTTCCTCGCAACCTTGAAGCCCGGCCCCTTCTCGGCGATGAACAGGCTCATGCCCTTGTGGCGCGGCTGCGCCTGTGGGTCGGTCTTCACCAGCAGCGCGATGGTGTTGCCATACATGCTGTTGGTGATCCAGGTCTTGGCGCCGTTCACAACATAGTGGTCGCCGTCGCGCACGGCCACGGTGCGGATTGCCTGAAGATCGGTGCCGGCGTCGGGCTCGGTCAGGCCCACGCCGCCGCGCAGCTCGCCGGTGGCGAACTTGGGCAGGTAGTGGCGCTTCTGCGCTTCCGTCCCGCTACGCTGCACTGCCGCGGCCATGATGAGGTGCGAGTTGAGGATGCCGGAGACGCTCATCCACACCGCCGACATGCGCTCGATGATCTTCGCGTAAGTCGTTGTGGACAGGCCGAAGCCGCCGTACTCGGGGTCGATGATGCAGCCGAACAGGCCCAACTCCTTCATCCTGTCCACGATCTCCTGCGGGTACTCGTCTGCCGCCTCAAGCCGGTGGGCGTTCGGGCGCACCTCGGCCTCGAGGAATCTGTCGACCGAGTCGAGGATCATCTGTTCGTTTTCTTGTTGTTCCGGTGTCATGGGTGTTTCCTTTTTTGCGTAATGTGGGGCGGTACTCAGTCGCGAGCGGCCAGGCCGATGGCGAGGTCACAGGCTTTCAGGCTCCGGTCCATGCTGAGAACGAGGTCGCGCACTTCCTCTGCGCGGGAAGCGGACACCGCGAGCCGGGCGTTCTCCATGAATTTCTTCTCGACCTCGTCGTTGGTGATCGGCCGGTCGGCGGCGCCACGGTTGATCTCCTCGCGGTGGCGCAGCTCGCGCCCGTCGTGGGTCGTGACGATGACCTCGCCCGAGTAGTACTTCGGGAAGGGCGACGCCGGATCCACCTCGTACTCCACCCGTTGCGCGAGCGCCAGCACCTCGGCGTCGGCGAGCGCCGCGCTATCGAGGTGGGCGAGGCCGAAGCTGCCGCGGGCGAGCGCCGTGGCGACGATGTAGGGAATGCTGAACTGCGCGTCGTAGCTGTTCTGCGGTCGCTTCTTGGTGGACACCGGCTCGCATACCGTCTTGATTACTTCCTGCGGCACCAGCGCGCGCACCGAGCGGATGTCGGCGGTCTTGAGGCCATGCTTGTCGCGCAGGATGGCGGCCGCGTCGGCGCAGGCGTGCGTGAAGTGGCAGGCGGGAATGGGCTTCACTGCAACCTTGGCGACTTCCCAAGTTTCGCCCAGCCCGGCGGTGGCGAGCGAAAGATCCATATCATTCGCGTACTGGCCGAGGTGGGTAGCGAAGAGCCCGAAGCGTCCCTCGTAGGCCTCGCGCGGACCCACGAAGCCGTGGCGTGCGAACGAGGCGGCGGTGAGGCCTGCCACGCCGGCCCACCCGGGATGCATGCGCTTGGTCCACGCGCCGTCGTTGAGGAACTCGAGGTTCCCAGAAGCGAGGCTCAACGCAATGCCCTGAGCCATGACAAGCTGCTGTGCATTGAGGCCGAACAGGCGCCCCGCGACGAGCGTGGTGGCAAAGGCGCCCACCAGGCCTGTGGGATGGAAACCGATCTGGTGAAAGCCACCCTTCGCGACCGAGCCCAGGCGCGTGCCCGCCTCCATGCCCACCACGTAGGCCGTGAGCAGGTCCCCGCAGCCGAGTCCGGCATGGGCCGAGACGCCGAGCGCGGCGGGGAAGCAGGCGGCGGTCGAGTGGATGACGCCCTGCACGTGCGTGTCGTCGTAGTCGAGTCCGTGCACGAGGATGCCGTTCATGAGCATCGCGTCGCGCAACTGCAGCCGCGCGGACAGGCCGATCACCGGCGTGTCGCCCATCCCTGCGGCTAGCTCGGTGGCCGCCGAGAGCGAGCGGTGCGCGAACTCGTAGCGGGTGGAGGCATGCGCGATGCCGACGGCGTCGAGGATAAGATACTTCGCTCGCTCGAGGACGGCGGGGGGAATCGCCTCAGGACGCAGGCTCTCGGCGAAGGCGGCGAGCGTGGCGGCGATGGTCGCGCCTTCCGCCGCCGCTTCGGGTGCCGTATCGGCGTGGATTGGCATGTCAGTCATGGCGGGTCCTTTCCGGCTCCTACAGGAGCACGAGTGAGATGGCGGGGATGTAGGTGATGAGCATGAGCGCCATAAGGCGCACGGAATAAAACGGCAGCACGCCGCGCACCACCTCATGCACCGGCAGCTTCGCGATGCCGCTCATCACGAAGAGGTTGAGGCCTATGGGCGGGGTGAGCGTGGCAATTTCCACGTTGGCGACCATCACCACGGCGAAGTGGATGGGGTTGATGCCGAGATGCGTGGCCATCGGGAACAGCAGCGGCGCGGTAAGCACGATCATCGCCACGCCGTCCAGGAACATGCCGAGCGCAAGCAGGATCAGGTTTGCGACCAGCAGGAACTGCCAGGCGCTGAGGTTGATGCTCGTGATGTACTCAACGACCAGCGCCGAGATGCCCATGCGCGCAAGCACGAAGCCGACGAGGCTACCACCCATAACCACGGCAAAGATCATCGTCGTCTGCAGAACCGAATCCTTCACGACGGTCCAGACGCCGCCCACGGTGACGCTGCGGTAGACGAGAAGGCACAGGATCGCCGCATAGATGGCGGCGAAAGCTGAGACCTCCGTCGGCGTGAGGTAGCCGGTATAGATCGAGCCGATGACGAGTACGGGCATGGCCACGGCAGCGCTCGCTTTCGGAAGCCGCCTGGCGAACCCGCCCCAGTCGAGCCGCGAGGTGGTGGTCCCGTAGCCGTAGCGCCGAGACATCCAGCCGACCGCCGCGAGAAGGAAGGTCGCCTCCATCAGGCCCGGCATTACTCCCGAGATGAAGAGCTTGTCAACCGGCAAGCCGACGATGGAGCCGATCAGGATGAAGCCGAGCGAGGGCGGTATCATGAGCCCGAGCGTGCCGCCGACGGCGACGATGGCGGCGGAGAAGCGCGCCGGGTATTCCTCGCGCTTCAGGCCGTCGATGGTGGCCGCGCCGATGGCCGCCGCCGACCCCACGCTCGAGCCCGAGATGGCCGCAAAGAAGACGCAGGTGATCATCGCTGTGAGCGCGAGTCCGCCCTTCACGGCGCGCACGAGGCTGCCAATAAGGTCAATCATGAGCCCGGCGATGTTGCCGCGCATCATGAGGTTGCCTGCGAGGATGAACATCGGAACCGCCATCAGTGGATAGCTGTTGACGGCCTTGAAGGCGGTCTGGGCGACAACGGTCAGGGGTACGCCGTCGAGCGTGAGAATCAGCCCCGTGGCGACGAGACCCAGCGTCACCGCCACGTGCGACCCGATGGCGAGAAGCGCGAGCATCAGCGCTACAGCAAAGAGCATCAGCATGTTGGACTCCATCAGAACTCGGAGCCCGTGGGCCCACTGGTGGCGAACGGGTCGCGGCCGCGCAGCACCGCCATCAGCGAGCTCGCGTAGTAGCCTCCGAGCAGCAACGCCCCGAGCGGCATCGCGAGGAACACCACCCACTGCGGGATGTCAAGATTCGACTCCGACATCATGCCCATCGTGTAATAGCGCACCAGCTGCGGCACGGACGCGGCGAAAAGCACGGCGCTGAAAGCCAGGCCGGCGATCACCGATGCGAAGTGCATGGCGTAGCGGATACGCGGCGGCATCGCGTCGACCAGCATCTCGGTGCGAATGTGCTGGCCACGGCGGCCGGCCGCCCCGAGCGTGAGGAAGAAAGCCCATATCATGAGGAAGCGCACCGACTCCTCAGCCCAAAAAAAGCTCACGTCGCGCAGGGACCGGTTGAGCCCCTCCGACAGCATCACAACGGTAGCGGTCAGGAACAGGAACGCGGCGAGGCTGAGGACCGGTCCGGATTCGAACCGGTCCCACCAGCTGGCGGAGTGCATATTATTTGCCACCGGCGCACGACTTGTCGAGCGCTGCAAGCTTTTGCGCCGCGTCAGGGTACTTGTCGGTGAAGGTCTTGTTGCCCGGTATGGCGCGCTCTTTCCAGCGCTTGATTTCGGCCGGCGAAGCGGTGCGGAACACGGCGCCCTGGTCGGTCATCTTCTTGATCAGCTTCTTGTCGGCTTCGATGGCCTCGGCCCATTGGCGGCGGGATATCTCGTCGATCGAATCCGTCACTGCCTTGCGGTGCGCGGCGGGCAGGGCATCGAGCCAGACCTTGTCTACCACCACCGCATAGGTCGCAACTGACATTCCGGGTACGTACCAAGCGTACTTTGCGGTCATGCCGACCATCTCGGCCCAGCCGGCAGGCGAGGTAAAGATGCCGTCAATGGCACCTTGCGCAAGCGCCGTGCTCATTTCGGTGGCGGCCATCGACACCGGGCTGGTGTTGAGGGATCTCATGGTGTCCAAGAACACCTTTCCGCCGGTCACACGCACCTTGGCTCCCTTCATGTCCTCAAGCTTCTGGACGTCGCGGTCGCGAAAAAGGAACATTAGATCCGACGTACGCAGGAAACCGAGCACCTGCAGCTTCCTCGGCTCGACGTAGGCGCTTATGAATTTTGTCAACCCGTCGGCGAAGCATCGGTTCACCATCTGCTCGTCGGTAATCGCGAAGGGCAGATTGAGGATGCCGGTGCGCGGCTCGATGGTCTCGAGGCGCACCGACACGGGCCACACCATGTGTACAGCGCCCGTGCCCAGGGCCGCCATCGCGTCCTGGTCGTTGTAGAGCTGGCTCGCAGGGAAGACCTTGACCACGAGCGCGCCACCGGTGCGTTTTTTAACCGCCTCCGCAAACTCGTTCATGTAATTGGTTTTCCAGTGCGTGGCGGCGACCTCGCTGGGCAGGACCATTTCGGTGGCCTGCAGCGCCGGGCCGGCCAGTGCGAGGACAGTGGCGATGGTGGCGGTGGCCGCCCTCAAAACAAAACGCT
>CAYJLV010000071.1:0-10066 GCA_964371405.1 uncultured Burkholderiaceae bacterium | reverse complement strand
GTTACTCACTAATCTCTCGGGGGTAGGTGTAGCACGTCATATTGGCACGGGGGGGGCGTTACGCTGAATTTCGCGACTGCTGGTGGATGGCGCGCGATTGAGCATCCGGGCAATTGCCCGGATGCTCAATCCAGTCTCAACTCCAAGAGCAATCGTTTCTCGCTCTTGGTAATCAATCTGTTGGTACTGCGTTGTTGTCTTCATGCTCACACCTTACTGGGTTAGTCTCAGGTGTGTTGCACTTCGCATTTGAGCGGGCCGGGCTAAATAGCCTATTCCTAAATAGCCTATTCCTTGTATTTGTCATGATGTTATGATAATATTAATCAATGTGAATGATATTTACCGATATGAATGATATGAATGATATGAATGATATGAATGATATGAATGATATGAATCCACGGTTCCCGCCTCTTGGCATGGACGATCAGTCGCGCCATGCACTCGTTGCCCGCTCGCTCCTCGATCAAATTGAGGAGGCCGAGCACGATCTGGATGCCGTGCTCGCCGGACTCGCCATCGACATCGCGCTCGAACGTCACGCCGGGCAGGTGACGACCAGTTACACGCCAATGGGGCCGGTCCAGCTCCTGCATGGCAAAGATCTGTCGGCTGTGGCAACGGTAATCGGCACAGGCGGCGTGTTCGCCTACGGTCGCCATCCGCGGCGTATGCTGGAGGCGGCGTGCTACAGCACGGAATCGCCCACCTCGCTGCGCCACCTCACGATAGCGGAGGATGTCTGCGATGTCATCTAAGGGAACCCTGGTGCTCGGCGTAATCGGCGCCGACATTCACAACATCGGTATCACCATCCTCGCTTCGGCCCTGCGCGCTGCGGGCTTCAACGTGGTGAGCCTCGGCATCCTGGTGTCGCAGGAGGAATTCGTGAAGGCAGCAGTAGAAACCGCGGCCGACGCTATTCTCGTCTCCTCTCTGTGCGGCCACGGCGAGCTCGATTGCCCCGGGCTGCGTGAAAAATGCACGGAGGCAGGGATCGAGAACATCTTGCTCTACGTCGGCGGCAACGTAGTCGTCGGCAAGCAGGACTGGGAACCGGTGGCGGCCAAGTTCGCTGTGATGGGCTACGACTGTGCGTATCCGCCCGGCACCTCCCCCCAGCGCGTGATCGATGACTTGACAGCCGACATCTCGGCTAGAACGCAGGCGGGCGCATGACCCAGTCCCACACCACCCCGACCATGGCGCGCTGGGACGAAGAGCACTTCCTGCGCGTCCGCCGCAGCGTGCTCGCGAACTGGCCCACCGGCGCCGAAGTCGATATCGACGAAGCTGCGGCGTACCACAGGGCTATGGCGGCGACCAAGAACACGGCATGGAAGCTGCGTCAGGCGCGCGCCGAGGGCAAGACCCTAGTGCAGCCGCGCGGCGGCGTCGCCGATGTCGAACAGCACATCGCGCTCCTGCAACGGCTGCGCAGCGCCGGTGCCGATCTGCTGCCGACGACCGTCGATTCGTACACGCGCGAACGCCGCTACGATGACGCCGAGCGCGGCCTGGTGCAAAGCCGGGAAGCGGGGCGTTCGCTGCTCAATGGCTTCCCCGCCGTCAACCATGGCGTGGGCGCCTGCCGCCGCATCGCCGAGGCGGTCGATGCTCCCCTGTTCGCGCGCACCGCCGCACCGGACTGTCGCCTCACACACGAAATCATGTACGCTGGCGGCTATACCTCCTGCACCGCTGGCCCCATCGTTTTCTCGCTCGGTTATGCCAAGGACTATCCGTTGGCGCGGGCGATTGAGTCTTGGCAATACTCGTATCGTATGATGGGGGCATACCATGAGCGCGGCGTCACCTTGAGCGTCGAGCACTACTTGCCGATCTCCACTTTGGTACCGCAATCGACCTCGATGGCCTGCGTCATCCTCGATTCGCTGATTGCCGCAGCGCAGGGCGTGCGCGACATTTCGCTCGGCATCGGCCAGCAATGTCATCTCGCCCAGGATGCCGCGGCGCTGCGCGCGTATCCGACGCTGGGCCGCCATTATCTCGACGCCTTCGGCTTCCACGATGTCGAACTCAGCACCGTCATGTCCCAGTGGATGGGCGGCTTTCCCAGCGACGAGGGGCAGGCATTCGGCGTCATCTGCATGGCCGCGCTGGCGGGCTACCTCGGCGACGTTACCTACATGATCTCGAAATCACCGCACGAGGCCATCGGCGTCCCCACCACGGAAGCGAATATCCACGGCCTCACCGCCTCGAAGATGGTGCTTCGCATGCTTGCCGACCAGAAGCTCGCCCCGATCGCTGAGATCGCCGACGAGCAAGCGATCATCGAAGCGGAGACCCGCGCTATCGTCGATCGGGCACTCGAGCTCGGCGACGGCGATGCGGCCGTCGGCGCGATTCGCGCGATCGAGGCCGGCGTCATCGACGTGCCCTTCTCGCCGCACCGGTCGAACGCCAATCAGGCCTTGCCGGCGCGCGACTGGCGCGGCGCGGTCCGTCTCGCGCAATTCGGCGGCGTGCCGATACCCAAGGAGATTCGCGAGCATCACGAAGCCGAGCTCGCGAAGCGCACCGCAGGGCGGAAGCCGCGAGCGCCATGGGAACTGCTGCTCGCGGATGTCAACGCCATCAGCGATGGCATGCTGCTGCCGGATTAGCGGGGCATTTCGCGGAATTGAACCAAGTGAGCGGGCATCACCAGTTGTTTCCCAGACCTACTACCGGTAGTAGGTAGAGTATCTGCGCGAACCACCTGGGGCGATCATGCTTATCGACGTACTTGAGCGAGACGATCTGCCGTTCCCGTACTCGCTTCCGGATTCCAGGGATATCTTCCATACCTCCGTGTGAAAGACTGTTGCACTGGTCGTTGGCACGCTTCACGCGCGGCGTGCGCATTCATGCCTCAGTCTGAGCGAAGATTGCACGTGCCCGGTCTATGATCGACCGGTCGATGAGCTTGCCGTCGAGGCGAACCGCGTTATTGGCAGCTGCATCTGCCGCCTCGATAACGCGACGGGCCCACGCGAGGTCCGCGTAGGGGGCGCGAAAGCCGGCGTTCACGCCCGCCACCTGCTTCGGGTGAATGCAGAGCTTGCCCCCGAAACCGAGGCGCCGCGCGCGCTCCACGTCCTCGCGCAGCACGGCCTCGTCGTCTAGAGCGACCGTCACGCCGTCCACCGGTGCAAGACGGCCCGCGAGACGAGCACGAGCTGCGAGCGCGCGAAGAGAAGTTCCTCGCGCTCACCGGCAATTCCGGTGTCCAGCTGGAAGTCGACGGAGCCGAAGGCGAGGCGCTCGACGCCCTCCGCGCAGGCGATGGCCTCGGCCCGCCACAGACCCAGCGCCGACTCGATGAGCGGGATGATGCGTACGCCCGCGCCGGCCCGGCCGCGGATTTCGGCGATGGCCACCGTGTCCTCAGCCTTTGGAAGCATCACGCCCTTCACGCCGGCGAGGTCCACCAAGTCGAGATCGCTGGCGAACCATTCGCTTTCGGGGCCGTTGATGCGCAGCCACACGGGTTTCGCCGCCGTGAGCCAGGCCCGCGCCGCCTCCCGCGCGGCCGCCTTGTCAGCCGGGGCCACCGCATCCTCCAGGTCCACGATCACCGCGTGCGCTCCTGCGCCATACGCCTTGTCGAATCGCTCCGGCCGGTTGCCGGGCACGAACAGGTAAGACCGATCCATCATCCGTTCTCCAGTTTGCCGGGTGCACCGCGCCCGGGGCCGCTTCGATTCCCGTCCCGCCAAAGCAGCCACAAACCGCAGGCAACCGCCGGCACGGCGAGCGTTACGTAGGCCGAGGCGTAACTCACGCCCCCTCCGACGAGCAACGTGAACGCCGGCGGGCCGAAGAGGACACCGGCGTAGGTAAAGACCAGGGATCCGCCGGTGGCATCCCCGGCCTTGCCTGGTGGGGCGAGGCGCGCCACCTGTGCAAGGTAGACGCCGTTCCAGCCGATTGCGGTGGCGCCAAAGGCCGCGCACGCCAGGGCGACGGCGGCAAGCGGCCACTGCGGCGTGAATTTCCCTGTCGCAACCGCAGCCGCTCCCATGGCGATCGCCACCAAGCCGAGCAGGCGCATGGGCCGGCCCCAGCGGTCTGCAATCGCGCCCCACGCGACGCGCGCGACCACACCGCCCGCCTGCGCGGCGGCGAGCATGAGCCCTGCCTCGATCAGCGAGATGCCGATGTTGAGCGTGAGGTGCGTGACGAGGAAGGTGATCAGGCACAGTTGCAGCGCCGCGAAGAAGAACGAGCAGAAGGCCAGGCGGCGCAGCAGCGGGTCGCCCAGCGTGTAGCGCAGCGGCCCCGCGAGGCTGGAGGCTGCCAGCCGCCGCGCGGGGTCGCGGTCGGCGTCGAGCGCCTCGCGCAGGGGCTGGGCGAGGGCCAGGGTGGCCAGGCAGGCCCCGGCCACCACGAGCGCCGCCGCGCGCCAGCCGCCCCACAGCACCAGCGTCGGCACCACGGCGCCGGCCAGCGCACCGCCAAGCGGCACGCCGGTCTGCTTGAGCGAAAAAACCAGGGACAGCCTCTGCGGCGGCGTGCTCCTGGCGAGGATATGTGAACTGGCCGGGGTGACCGGGCCGTAGCCCGCGCCGAGGAAGATGGCGCCGACGACGAACAGGGCGGGCGCCCCCGTGGCCACGCAGGCCAGCCCGGCTGCGCAGGTCACCAGGCAGGCCTGGCTCAGGCGGATGGCGCCGAAACGCTGCACCAGCGGGCCCGACACCAGGCTCGCGGCCATGCTGGCGCCGTATACCATCGCGATGAAGATGCCGACGTAGCTGGCTGAAACGCCGGTCTCGGCTGCCACGGCCGGGGCCAGCACCGGCACCGTTACCACCGCCATCGACACGAGGACCTGCACCGCGAGGGTGGCGGCCAGCGGAAACAGCGTGCTACGCATCCGCGCCGACCGGTACCTGCAGGCGCATCGACATCAGGTAGGAGAAGCGGTCGGCCGGGTGCAGGTTCACGGCCACCTCAATGGTGCGGTCATTGTCCCCCAGGTAGCGGCGCGTGACGACCAGGCCCGCCGAGCCCGGCTTGACGCTCAGGCGCCTGGCGTTGGCCGCGCCGATGAGGGTGGCGCTGATCTCCTGCTGCACCTCAACGATGGTGATGCCGTACTGCTTCTCGATGAGCGTGTAGACAGGCACCTTCATCGTGCCGATGAGTTTTCGGATGCCCCCGTAGGCCGCGTTGATGTAAATGTCGGTGAGCGCCATCGGAAGCTTGTCCTTGTTGACATGGCGAAAGCCCGTCACATTCACCCAGCGTTGCCCGAGCGGACACTTGAGGAGATCGGCGAGCGCCTCGTCCGCGATCACGTCCTCTGCCTGCGTGGTAACAAGCAGCGTGTCCTCGACATAGCGCGGCAGATCCGCGATCGTCGCGGTGGTCTGGACATAGCGGCTCGCCACCCGGTTCGCCTTCACGGTCGTGCCGATTCCCCGCTGACGCGTGACCAGCCCGCGCTCCAGCAGTCGGCGGATCGCCTCACGCACGGTGTGGCGGCTCACGCCGAACTGTGTGCATAAGTCAAACTCGGCGGGCAGGAGTCCGCCCACGGGATAACGGCCGCTGGTGATGTCCTCGATGAGGCGCTGTGCCACTAGCACGTACTGGGGTTGGCTCGCGAGCAGGGCGGAAGGGGATGGCACGCTACAGGGCTCCGGATTTCGACAGGTGGTTGATACGATCTTCATCGTAACCGAGCCCGTGCAAAAGCTCGCGTGTGTGTTCGCCCAACGCCGGCGCGATGCCGATTTTTTCCGTCTCGCCGGGGCAGCGGATGGGAGAGGCGAGCGTGCGGATGGTTCCGCGCGCCGGGTGTGGGGCCTCCATGATGCAGCCCTGCTCGCGCACGAACGGATTGTCCAGGGCTTGGGCCACATCGTACACAGGAGCCACAGGCACGGTGCCAGATAGCCGCTCCAGCCACTCGGCGGTGGTCGCCGTGCCCAGCACCGCGTCGAGCTCGCGCGTGAGCTGGTCGCGGTGGGCCAGGCGCACCTTGTAGTTCGCATAGTCGGGGTGTGCTGCCCACTCGGGCTTGCCGATCGCCTGCGCGAACAAGGGCCAGAATTTCTCCTTGTTGCACATCACGAAGAGCCAGCCGTCCTGGGTGCGGTAGAGCTGGCTGGGCGTGAGCGAGGGGTGCGCCGAGCGCGGCTCGCGCTTGACCTGCACACCGTCGTTGAGGTACCAGGCGGCCACGTAGTTCAGGTTGGTGAGCGCAACGTCGAACAGGCTCACGTCGATGTCGCGCCCCTTGCCATTGGCGCGCGCGTCGATGATGCCGGCCAGCAGCCCCGTCATCGCAGTGACGCCGGTCATCATGTCGACGATCGACAGCCCGAAGCGCGCGGGCGGTCCGTCGGGTTCACCGGTGAGGGAAAGGTAGCCAGCCTCGGCCTGCATGAGGTAGTCGTATCCCGGCCACGCGGCGCGCGGGCCGGTGCGCCCGTAGGCCGACAGATGCCCGCAGACGATGCGCGGGTTGTGCACGCCGAGCTCCGCGTAGGTCAGGCCGAGCTTGCCCGCCAGGTCGCCGCGCAGGTTGTCGAAGGTGGCGTCGGCGCTTTTCACCAGATCGGCGAACACGGCCCGGCCCTCGGGGTGCTTGAGGTTGAGCGTCAGGCTCTTCTTGTTGCGGTTAAAGGCCTCGAAGAAGTGACTGTCGCCCGGCCCGAAGTAGTGCGGTCCGACCAGGCGGCCGACGTCCCCTCCATCGGCCGGGTTCTCGATCTTGATGATTTCCGCGCCCATGTCGGCCAGTTGCTGCGTGCCGAACGGGCCCGCGCCGTACTGTTCGACGGCAATGATGCGAACGCCGGTAAGAGGCAGGCTCATGCGGGGTTCCGTTCGATGAGTTGCTTGGCGATGATGATGCGCTGCATCTCGTTGGTGCCCTCGCCGATGAGTAGCAGCGGCGCGTCTCGGAAGTAGCGTTCGACGTTGTATTCTTTCGAGTAACCGTAGCCGCCGTGGATGCGCATGCACTCGAGTGCGTTTTCCATCGCCGATTCGGTAGCGAAGTACTTGGCCATGCCGGCCTCCATGTCACAACGATCACCGCGGTCATAGGCACTGGCCGCCGACTCCACCAGCAGCCGCGATGCCTCCACGCGCGTGGCCATCTCGCCGAGCTTTAGCTGGATAGCCTGGTGCTCGCAGATGGGCTTGCCGAAGGTCTTGCGGGTCTGCGCATAGGCGACAGCGTCCTGCAGCGCCGCGCGCGCCACGCCCACCCCACGCGCCGCCACGTTGATGCGTCCGAGCTCCAAGCCGCTGAGCACCTGCTGCAACCCCCTGCCCTCGACGCCGCCGATCAGTCGGTCAGCCGGGATGCGGTAGTCCTCGAACACCAGCTCGCAGGTGTCGATGCCTCGGTAGCCCAGCTTCTCCAGCTTCCTCGCAACCTTGAAGCCCGGCCCCTTCTCGGCGATGAACAGGCTCATGCCCTTGTGGCGCGGCTGCGCCTGCGGGTCGGTCTTCACCAGCAGCGCGATAGTGTTGCCATACATGCTGTTGGTGATCCAGGTCTTGGCTCCGTTCACAATATAGTGGTCGCCGTCGCGCACGGCCACGGTGCGGATGGCCTGCAGATCGGTGCCGGCGTCGGGCTCGGTCAGACCAACGCCGCCGCGCAGCTCGCCGGTGGCGAACTTGGGCAGGTAATGGCACTTCTGCGCCTCCGTCCCGTTTCGCTGCACGGCCGTGGCCATGATGAGGTGCGAATTGAGGACGCCTGAAACGCTCATCCAAACCGTCGATATGCGCTCAACGATTTTTGCGTAGGTCGAAGTGGACAGGCCAAAACCGCCGTACTCGGGATCGATGATGCAGCCGAACAGGCCCAACTCCTTCATCCTGTCCACGATCTCCTGCGGGTACTCGTCTGCCGCCTCAAGCCGGTGGGCGTGCGGGCGTACCTCGGTCTCGAGAAACCGGTCGACCGAGTCGAGGATCATCTGTTCGCTTTGCTGTTGTTCCGGTGTCACGGGCGTTTCCTTTTTGGCGTAATGTGGGGGGCGGTGCTCAGCGCGATGCCCTCATGGCGAGTTGCTGGGCGTTGAGGCCGAACAGGCGACCCGCGACAAGCGTGGCGGAGAAGGCGCCCACGAGTCCCGTGGGTGGAAGCCGATCTGGTGGAAGCCGCCCCTAGCGACCGAGCCCAGGCGCGTGCCCGCCTCCATGCCCACCACGTAGGCCGTGAGGAGGTCTCCGCCGCTGAGCCCTGCGTGGGCCGCCACGCCGAGCGCGGCGGGGAAGCAGGCGGCGGTCGAGTGGATGACGCCCTGCACGTGCGTGTCGTCGTAGTCGAGTCCGTGCACGAGGATGCCGTTCATGAGCATCGCGTCGCGCAACTGCAGCCGCGCGGACAGGCCGATCACCGGCGTGTCGCCCATCCCTGCGGCTAGCTCGGTGGCCGCCGAGAGCGAGCGGTGCGCGAACTCGTAGCGGGTGGAGGCATGCGCGATGCCGACGGCGTCGAGGATAAGATACTTCGCTCGCTCGAGGACGGCGGGGGGAATCGCCTCAGGACGCAGGCTCTCGGCGAAGGCGGCGAGCGTGGCGGCGATGGTCGCGCCTTCCGCCGCCGCTTCGGGTGCCGTATCGGCGTGGATTGGCATGTCAGTCATGGCGGGTCCTTTCCGGCTCCTACAGGAGCACGAGTGAGATGGCGGGGATGTAGGTGATGAGCATGAGCGCCATAAGGCGCACGGAATAAAACGGCAGCACGCCGCGCACCACCTCATGCACCGGCAGCTTCGCGATGCCGCTCATCACGAAGAGGTTGAGGCCTATGGGCGGGGTGAGCGTGGCAATTTCCACGTTGGCGACCATCACCACGGCGAAGTGGATGGGGTTGATGCCGAGATGCGTGGCCATCGGGAACAGCAGCGGCGCGGTAAGCACGATCATCGCCACGCCGTCCAGGAACATGCCGAGCGCAAGCAGGATCAGGTTTGCGACCAGCAGGAACTGCCAGGCGCTGAGGTTGATGCTCGTGATGTACTCAACGACCAGCGCCGAGATGCCCATGCGCGCAAGCACGAAGCCGACGAGGCTACCACCCATAACCACGGCAAAGATCATCGTCGTCTGCAGAACCGAATCCTTCACGACGGTCCAGACGCCGCCCACGGTGACGCTGCGGTAGACGAGAAGGCACAGGATCGCCGCATAGATGGCGGCGAAGGCCGAGACCTCAGTGGGTGTGAGGTAGCCGCTATAAATGGAGCCGATGACGAGAACGGGCATGAGCACCGCTGCACCCGCTTTCGGCAAGCGCCTCGCAAAACCGCCCCAGTCGGCGCGGGTGGTCGTGGTGCCGTAACCGTAGTGACGCGACATCCAAGCCACGGCAACGAGGAGGAACGTAGCCTCCATGAGGCCCGGCATGACCCCGGCGATGAAGAGCTTGTCGACCGGCAGACCCACGATGGAGCCGATGAGGATGAAGCCCAGCGATGGCGGTATCATGAGCCCGAGCGTGCCGCCGACAGCGACGATGGCGGCCGAGAAGCGCGCCGGGTATTCCTCGCGCTTCAGGCCGTCGATGGTGGCCGCGCCGATGGCCGCCGCCGACCCCACGCTCGAGCCCGAGATGGCCGCAAAGAAGACGCAGGTGATCATCGCTGTGAGCGCGAGTCCGCCCTTCACGGCGCGCACGAGGCTGCCAACAAGGTCAATCATGAGGCCGGCGATGTTGCCGCGCATCATGAGGTTGCCTGCGAGAATGAACATCGGCACCGCCATGAGTGGGTAGCTGTTCACTGCCTTGAACGCGGTTTGCGCGATGACGGTCATGGGAACGCCGTCGATCATGAGGATAAGGCCAGTGGTGACCAAGCCCAGCGCCACTGCCACGTGCGAACCGATGGCTAGGAGCACCAGCATCAGGATTACTGCGAGAAGCATCAACATGGCAATGCCCTGTCAGTTACAACTTGGGGGTCTGTCAAGCCAGCCGTACTGAACGGGTCGCCGCCGCGTACGACGACCACGAGACAGCGCAAATAGTAGCCGAAGAGGAGCGCCGCGCCGATCGGCATGGCGAGGAACACGATCCACT
>CAYJLV010000070.1:0-10557 GCA_964371405.1 uncultured Burkholderiaceae bacterium | reverse complement strand
GCGCGGGGCAGACGCCGCGCGAGCGCCGGCGCCAGGCCGTCGCGCGCGCGCTGCAGCAGCACGATCATCAGCGCACCGAAGACGATGGCCTCGAAGTTGCCCGTGTGCTGCAGCAGCGCGGGCAGCACGTCCTTGAGCCACTCCTTGAGCAAGGTCATGATCGACGCGCCGATCAGCGCGCCCCAGACGTGGCTGGCGCCGCCGATCACGGCCATGAACAGGTAGTCGATGCCCGCGTTGACGCCGAACGCATGCGGGCTGACGAAGCGCAGGAAGTGCGCGTGCAGCCAGCCCGCCATGCCGGCGAGCAGCGCGGCGTAGACGAAGACCACCAGCCGCAACGCCGCGGTGTCGACGCCGCAGCTCTCGGCCATCGCGCTGCGAAAACGCAGCGCGCGGATCGCGCGCCCCGATCGCGAGTCGAGCAGGTTGTGCGCTGCCACCAGCGCAGCCACCACCACCACCCAGATCAGGTAGTAGGACTTGCGGTTGCTGTCGAAGACCCAGGGGCCCAGCGCGACCGGCGGCACGTTGTCGATCCCGCTGTACTGGCCCAGCGCGGGCAGGTTGCCGAACAGGTAGTAGATCGCGATGCCCCACGCGATCGTCGCGATCGACAGGTAGTGCCCCGACAGCCTGAGCGTCACCACGCCGAGCAGCAGCGCCGCGGCGGCCGTGAGCGCCAGGCTGGCGAGCAGCCCGGTCCACGGCGACACGCCGAGCAAGGTGGTGAGCCCGGCGGTCGCATAGGCGGCCAGGCCGACGAACGCCTGCTGCCCGAACGAGACGATGCCGGCGACGCCCGTCATCACCACCAGGCCGAGCGTCACCAGCGTCGCCAGGCCGATGTAGTTGAGCAGCGTGACGTAGAACTCGGGCAGCGGCAGCGGCGCCAGCGCGAAGGCGGCGCCGAAGCCGGCCAGAACGAGCATGCGGCCGTTGAGCTTCATCGGCTGCCGGGGCGCGATGGCGCCGGCCGCGACGTCGGCGCCGCTGCGACTCTCATTCATCCTCGTCCTCGTGCACCGGGTGGCGCGAGGTGAGCGAGCGCCACAGCAGCACCGGAATGATCACGGTGAAGACGATGCTTTCCTTGAACGCGCTGGCCCAGAACGACGAGAACGATTCGAGCAGCCCGACGCCGAGCGCGCCCACCGCAGCCAGCGGGTAGCTTCCCATGCCGCCGAGGATCGCGCCGACGAAGCCCTTGAGCCCGATCATCAGCCCGGTGTCGTAGTAGATCGTCGCGATCGGCGAGATCAGGATGCCCGACAGCGTGCCGATCGCCGCCGCCAGGAGGAACGCCAGGCGCCCGGAGTACTCGCTCGGCACGCCGACCAGCAGCGCGCCGACGCGATTGATCGCGGTGGCGCGCAGCGCCTTGCCGCGCAGCGTGCGCTCGAAGAAGAGCCACAGCGCGAACATGCAGACGACGCTGGCGCCGACGACCCACAGGCTCTGCGCGCCGATGCGCAACACGCCGAGCTGCACGTGCGCGTCGGCGATCGGGTTCGTGCGCAAGCCCTCGCCGCCGAACAGCACCAGCCCGAGGCCGGTGAGCGCATAGTGCGCGGCCATCGACACGATGAACAGCACCAGCACCGAGGCGTGCGCCAGTGGGCGGTAGGCGATGCGGTAGAGCAGCGGGCCCAGCGGCACGACCAGCGCGAACACGAGCGCGATCTGCAGCCACGCCGGGATCTGGCGCGGCGCCGCCCACGCCGTGAAGGCGGCCAGCGCCGCCGGCGCGACGAGGTAGATCGCGGCGATGCGCCACAGCTCGCGCGGACGGCGCCGGCGCAGCGCCGCCGCGGCCTCGAGCGCGCCGGCCAGCGCCGCGGCGCCGAGCAGCAGGTACACCGTGCCCGGCACCTGGCCCGTCTGCAGCAGGCCGAGCGACAGCCCGGCGTAGGACAGGAAGTCGCCCTGCGGCACGAAGAGGATGCGCGTGACCGCGAACACCAGCAGCAGCGCGAGCGCGAGCAGCGCGTAGATCGCGCCGGTGGTGATGCCGTCCTGGACCAGCCAGGCGGCGATGTCGCCGTTCATCGCGAGTGCCCGCGCCGCTGCCGCATTTGCTGCCGGTCTACTTCATCAGCCTCCATTCGCCGTTGACGACCTGCACCAGCACACGCGCGCGCTCGTCGAGGCCGTTGTGGTTGGCCGCGCTCATGTTGTAGACGCCGTGCGTGCCGACCACGTTCTTGACGCCCTCGAGCGCTTCGCGCAGCGCCTCGCGGAACTCGGGCGTGCCGGCCTTGGCCTTCTTCAGCGCCACGGCGGCCGCCGCGTCGAGCAGCGCCACGCCGTCCCAGCTGTAGCCGGCGAAGGCATTGCGGCTGCCGGGCCCGAACGCCGCCTCGTAGCGCTTGACGAAGTCGAGCGACACCGCCTTGGTCGGGAACCCGGCCGGCAGTTCCTCGGCGACGATCAGCGCGCCGGTGGGCGCGATCGCGCCCTCGACGCCCTTCTTGCCGGTCTGGATGAAGGGCAGGTTGACGGTGCCGTGGTTGTGATAGATCGGGCCCTTGAAGCCGCGCTCGGCCAGCGCGACGTGCGGTGTCGCCGCCGGCGACCCCGAGCCGCCGACCACCACGGCATCGGGCGCCGCTGCCGTGATCTTGAGCACCTGGCCGGCGACGCTGGTGTCGGCGCGGCCGAAGCGCTCGTTGGTCACCACCTTGTAGCCGGCGCCCGCGGCCAGCCCGGTGACCGCGCCGTAGACGAGGTCGCCCCAGGTATCGGAGTAGCCGATGAAGCCCACCGTCTTGATGCCCTTGCCCTTCATGTGCTCGGCCACCGCGCTCATCATCAGCTCGGTCGGCTGCGGCACCACGAAGGTCCAGTGCTGGCGGTCGGCGGCGAGCGGCGGCAGCGGCGTCAGCGACACCAGCGCCGTCTTCGCTTCGGCGGCCACCGCGGCCATCGCCACGGTGGACGGCACGCCGTTGGAGCCCATCATCGCGTCGACCTTGTCCTCGGAGACGAACTTGCGCGCATTCTTCGCGGCGTTGTCGGGCTTGGACTCGTCGTCGAGGATGATGTAGCGCACCGGCTCGCCGCCCAGGGTCTTGGGAACGAGCTGGAACGCGTTCTTGTAGGGGATGCCGAGCGACGAGCCCGGCCCGGTCGTGCCGAGCGACACGCCGATCGTGATTTCGGCGCGGGCCGCGGCAGCGGCCATCACGCCGGTGAGCAGGATCGCGGCAAGAGGTGCGGTCTTCATCGTTTGTCTCCTGGTGTGTTCTCGGTGGGACCCGGCGGCGTCACGCCACCACGCCGGCGCCGTACAGCGCGCGGATTTCTTCGCCGGCAAGGCCGGCCTCGGCCAGAACGCTGTGCGTGTGCTCGCCATACTTCGGGGCGAACGCCAGCGGCGCGCCGGCCTGCGGCCGATCGACGGCCATCGGCTGCATGCGCACGGCGCGGCCGTCGGGCAGCACGGTGCGGGTCAGCTTGTCGCGCAGCTGCGGCAGGTCGCGCACCTGGTGCAGATCGAGGATGCGAGTGGCGGGGATCACCGCCGCACGCAGGTCGGCGAGGATCTCTTCGGCACTGTGGCGGGAGGTCACCGCGCCGATGTCGCGATGGATCGCGTCGCGCTCGGCATGCCGCCCCTCGTTGGTGGCGCGCACGTCGCTGGCGACGGCTGTGAACTTGGGGATCGCGGTCAGCCGCCGCCACTGCACGTCGCTGCCGATCGCCAGGAAGACGTAGCCGTCGTTCGTGGGATAGACGTTGGTCGGAATGAACTTGCGGTGCTCGTTGCCGGCGCGCGTGATCTCCGACGGCTGGCAGTCGAAGTCGAGCAGCGGCAGCACGGTGATCAGCCACGATGCCGCGGCCTGCAGCATCGAGACGTGGATCTCGGCGCCCTGCCCGCCCTCGGCGCGCTCGAGCAGCGCCAGCATCACGTTGGCATAGAGCTCGTCGCCGGCCTTGAGGTCGATCACCGGGATGCCGGTCAGCATCGGCGGCCCGTCGCGTTCGCCGGTCACTTCCATGTAGCCGGCCATCGCCTGCAGCACCGGGTCGTAGCCCGGCGCCTCGGGCCAGGCCGGCCCCTGCGCCGAGATGCCGGCCCAGATCAGCCCCGGGTGTGCCGCCCGCAACGTGGCCGGGTCGATACCGAGCGCCGCGTAGCGCGAAGGTACCGTGTTGCAGCAGAACACATCGACGCCGAGCTCGCCGATCAGGCGCTGCAGCAGCGCGCGTCCGCGCGCGTCCTTCAGGTTCAGTGCGATGGCCTGCTTGCCGACGTTGGGCGCGACGAAATAGCTGCGCCGGTCGTCGTCGGCGACACGCCCGCCGATGTAGCGATTGGGGTCGCCGGCCAGACCCTCGCCGCCCGCCGCTTCGAGACGGATGACGCGCCAGCCGAGCTGCGCGAAACGCAGCGTCGCATAGGGCAGCGACAGCGCCTGCTCCATCGACAGCACGGTGCGAAGCTTCACGACGCCGAGGCTCCCGCTTCGAGCCGCGGCGTCGACCGCGACGCCGGCAGCGCGTCGTGCAGCGCGCGGTAGACGCGCTCGGGCGTGAACGGCAGCGTGGTGATGCGCTTGCCGGTGGCGTTGTGGATGGCGCTGGCGGTGGCGGCGGCGATGCAGATCGCCGGGGCCTCGCCGACGCCCTTGGCGCCCTGCGGCCCCTCGCCGTCCATCGACTCGATGAAGCTGATGTCCATCGCGGGAATCTCGGGCGCCGTGACCAGCTTGTAGTCGCGGAAGTTGGGGTTGCGGATGCGACCACCCTCGACGATGAGGTTTTCGGTCAGCGCATAGCCCTGGCCCATCACGATGCCGCCTTCGATCTGGCCCTCGATGCCGAGCCGGTTGAGCACGCGGCCGACGTCGTGCGCCGCGGTGACGTTGACCATGCGCACGGCGCCGGTGTCGGTGTCGACCTCGACCTCGACCACCTGCGCCGCCCAGGCATAGGCGGCCGAGACGTCGCCCTTGAATGCCTTGTCCTGATGCACGCTCGGCGGCTCGTAGTAATAGCTGGTCACCACCAGCTCGGCACGCTCGTTGAAGTGCAGCCCGCGCAGGAAGCGCGCCAGGTCGACCAGCGGTTCGCCGCTCTGCGCGCGCACGATGCGCCCGCCGCGCAGCGCCAGCGAGTCGGCCGGGCAGTCGAACGCCGCGGCCGCCGCCGCGAGGATCTTGGCGCTGGCCTTGCGCGCCGCGCCGATCGCCGAGTTGCCGGCGATGAAGGTGGTGCGGCTGGCGTGCACGCCGACGTCCCAGGGCGTGATGTCGGTGTCGTTGTTGACGACCGTGACGGCGCTGATCGGCAGGCCGAGCTCCTCGCACACCAGTTGCGCGAGCACGGTCTCCGAGCCCTGGCCGATCTCGGAGGCGCCGGTGATCAGCGTGACGCGGCCGAAGTCGTCGAGCTTGAGGATGGTGCCGCAGCCGTCGGACGGATAGATCTTGGCGCCGCCGCCCACGTGCAGCATCGAGGCGATGCCGATGCCGCGCTTGATCGGGCCGGGCTGGTCGCGCTCGGCCGCGTACTGCTCGCGCTTGCGCACGAAGTCGCTGCGCTCGGCGGCGGTGCGCAGGCACTCGGAGAAGCCGCAGCTGCGAAACACCATGCCCTGCCCCGTCACCTCGCCGGCCTGCTGCGCGTTGATGAGGCGGAACTGCAGCGCATCGAGGCCGACCGCCTCGGCCATGCGGTCCATGTGGGCCTCGACGGCGAAGGTGGCCTGCAGGTTGCCGTAGCCGCGGAACGAGCCGGCGTACGGGTTGTTCGTGTACACCGCCACCGTGTGGTAGTCGCAATGCGGCACGCGGTACAGCGACGAGAAGGTCTGCATCATGACGAACGGCGTCGTCGCACCCCACGAGGTGTAGGCACCGTTGTCGTGCAGCGTGTGCACCGAGCGGAAGGTCAGCGTGCCGTCGCGCTTGCAGCCCGAGCGCAGCGTCAGCCGCACCGGCTGGCGCGTGGGCGACGCGAGGAACTCCTCTTCGCGGCTGAACACCAGCCGCACCGGCCGTCCGGTGAGGCGCGCCAGCTGCACGCAGATCACCTCGAATGGGTAGATGTCGAGCTTGGAGCCGAAGCCGCCGCCGATCGGCGGCTGCACGATGCGGATGCGCCCCGGGTCCATGCCCAGCACTTCGGCGAACTCGCGCTTGTGCAGGAACGGCACCTGCGTGTTCGAGTACAGCACCAGGTTGCCCTTGGCGTCGAACTCGGCGATCACGCCCGACACGCCCATGCAGCAGTGCGTCACGTAGTGCAGCTCGAAGGTGTCCTCGACCACCACGTCGGACTCGGCTTCGCCCTGCGCCACGTCCCCGTGGCTGTAGTCGAAGCGCATCGCGATGTTGTCGCTGCGGCCGGCCAGCGCGACCGGCGCGCCTGCGGCGGCGCCCGCGATCGGCGGATGGACCAGCGGCGCGCCGGAGGCCATCGCGGCCTCGGCATCGGCGACGACCGGGAGGTCTTCGTACTCCACCTCGATCAGCCGCAGCGCGGCCTGCGCCACGGCCTCGCTGTCGGCGGCCACCGCGGCGATCTCGTCGCGCAGGCTGCGCACGCGGTCGCCCTTGAGCGGCAGGTGATCCTTGGCCACGCCGATCGGCCGCTGGCCGGGCAGGTCGGCGGCGGTGATCACGGCATGCACGCCCGGCAGCGCGCGCGCGGCGGCGGTGTCGATGCGCACGATGCGCGCATGCACCCGCGCCGAGCGCAGGATCGCCGCGTGCAACTGGCCGGGCAGCTGCATGTCGTGGATGTAGCGGGTCCTGCCGCTGGCCTTCTCGGGCGCGTCGAGCTTGGTGATGCGCTGGCCGATCAGGCTGCCCTCGGCCGCGGGCCGCGTTGCAACTTCGTTCATCGCGTTTCTCCCACCGCCACGATCGCGTCGACGATCTTGCGATAGCCGGTACAGCGGCACAGGTTGCCTTCGATGGCGCGCCCGGCCGCCGCGGCGTCGGGGTGCGGCGTGGTGGCCAGCAGGTGCGTGGCCTGCACCATCATCCCCGGCGTGCAGAAGCCGCACTGCACCGCGCCGTGGTCGACGAACGACTGGGCCAGCGCCTGCGCCCGCGCATCGCCGGCCAGGCCCTCGATGGTGGTGAGCTCGCGGCCGTCGCAGTCGAGCGCGAACAGCAGGCAGGCGTTGACCGGCCGGCCGTCGAGGCTGATCGTGCAGGCGCCGCATTCGCCTTCGCCGCAGCCGTACTTGGTGCCGGTCAGCCCGATCACGTCGCGCAGCATCTGCAGCGCGCTCATCTCGAGGCCGACGGCGGCGCGCCGTTGCACGCCGTTCAGCGTGAAGCTGATTTCATTGGTGGGCGACATCGTCCAGCACCCTTCGTGTCATGTTGTTCACCAGTTCCTTGCGATACCAGGCGGTCGCACGAACGTCGTCGATCGGCGTCGCTTCGTCGGCGGCGCACGCGGCTGCCTGCACCGCCAGCGCGGCATCGAGCACCCGGCCTTCGAGCAGGGCCTCGGTGCGGCGTGCGCGCATCGGCGTCGGCGCCACCGCGCCGAGCGCGAGGCGCACGTCGTGCAGCCGGCCGGCCGCGTCGACGCTTGCGGCGAACGCGATCGCGATCGTCGCGATGTCGAGCGCCGGCCGAGTGCCAGCCTTGAAGAACCGCACGCGCTTCGTGCCCGACGGCAGCGCGATCCGCACCGCGGTCAGCAACTCGTGTGCGCCGCGCCGCGTGCGACCGGGGCCGGCGAAGAAGCCGTCGAGCGGCAGGCTGCGCGTCGCCACGCCGCCCTCGGGCGTCAGCGAGGCGAGTTCGACCTCGGCGTCGAGTGCGAGCAGCGGCGGCAGCATGTCGCCGGCGGGCGAGGCGTTGCAGATGTTGCCGCCCAGCGTCGCCGCGTTGCGGATCTGGTCGCTCGCAAAATGGTCCGCGGCCTGCGTCAGCAGCGGTGCCTGCTCGCGCACCAGCGGATGCGTCAGCAGCGTGGAGATCGTCGTCAGCGCGCCGATGCGCAGAGCCGCGCCCTCGACGGTCACGCCGTCGAGCCCCGGGACGCGGCGGATGTTGAGCAGCGTGCGCGCCGCCGGCACGCGCCCGGCCCGAAGCTGCGGCATCAAGTCGGTGCCGCCGGCCAGCACGGTCGCGCCGCCGCCGCCGGCGCGCTCCGCCAGCGCCGCGAGCGCCTGCTCCAGCCTCGTGGGCGCCAGATAGCGCTGGAAACTCTCGGGTACGGCGCTCACGATACCGCCTCCTCTTCACGATGGTCGAAGCGGATCGGCTCGACATAGCGCCCGAACACACCGACCAGCCGCTGCGTGATCTCGCCGACGCTGGCGTAGGCCTTGACCGCATCGACGATGGCCGGCATCAGGTTGACGCCCGAGCGTGCATCGGCCTCGACGCGGTCGAGCGTGCGCGCCACCGTGGCCGCGTCGCGCTCGGTGCGCACGCGCTGCAGCGCGCCGACCTGGGCGCGCGCATCGTCGGCCTGGTACGGGTGCATCTCGACCGCATGCTTCTCTTCGCTCTCGCTGCGGTAGCGGTTGACGCCGATCTTCGGAAACGCACCCGACTCGATGGCGCGCTGCATGCGGTAGGCCTGCGCCGACACGCGCGACTGGATCGTGCCGTCGGCGACCAGCTTGACGATGCCGCCGGCCGCGTCGGTGTCGGCGATGATGCGTTCCATCTCGGTGCGCATCTGGTTGGTCAGCGTCTCGACGTAGTAGGAGCCGCCGAGCGGATCGACCGTCTCGGCCAGGCCCATTTCCTCGACCAGCATCTGCATCGTTCGCAGCGACAGCCGCTGCGCGTATTCGCTGGGAATCGTATACGCCTCGTCGTAGCAACACAGCGCCATGGTCTGCGCGCCCGACAGCGCCGCGATCAGCGCGTAGTAGGCGCCGCGCACGATGTTGTTCTCGGGCTGCTGGAGCGTCAGGCCGCCGCCGCCGCCGCCGGCGATCATGCGCAGCCACATCGAGCCGGGCTGCGTGGCGCCGTACTCCTCGCGCATGATCCTGGCCCACAGGCCGCGGGCGGCGCGGAACTTGGCCACCTGCTCGAACAGGTTGCCGAAGAGGTTGAAGTTGTACGACAGGCGCCCGGCGAACTCGTCCACTGCAACGCCGCGCTTGATGACTTCGTCGGCATAGGCGCGCGCGATGCAGAAACCCCAGGCGATCTCCTGCGTCGGCGTGGCGCCCGACTCGCGGATGTGGTAGCCGCACACCGACACCGGGCTGTACTTGGGCGCATGCTCGGCGCAGTACTCGATCGTGTCGCCGACCAACCGGATCGACGGCGCCACCGGATACACCCAGGTGCCGCGGCCGATGAACTCCTTGAGGATGTCGTTCTGCGCCGTGCCGCGCAGGCGCTTCACATCGAAGCCGAACTTCTCGGCTGTCGCCAGGTACATCGCGATCAGGATCGCCGCCGAGCCGTTGATCGTCAGCGAGACGGTGATCTTGTCGAGATCGATGCCGTCGAACGCCGTCTCGAAGTCGTGCAGCGTGTCCACCGCCATGCCCACGCGCCCGACCTCGCCCTCGGCCTGCGCATCGTCGGAATCGAGGCCGCACTGCGTCGGCAGGTCGAATGCGACGTTCAGCCCGGTCTGGCCGTTGTCGATCAGGAACTTGAAGCGCCGGTTGGTGTCGGCAGCGTTGCCGAACCCGGTGTACTGGCGCATCGTGAACGGCTGCTTGCGGTACATCAGCGGGTGGATGCCGCGCGTGAACGGGTAGGCGCCGGGCTCGCCGAGCATGGCCAGGCCGCCGCTGGCCGCGACGTCTTCGGCCGTGTACAGCGGCTGGATCTCGATGCCCGATTCGTTGCGCACGGTGCGCACCAGCGGAGCGGAGGGGTCTCTCTTCATGATCGATTCGCCCTGATGAAGTCGCAGATGGCATCCAGCCGCGAGCCGGTCTGGAACACGCCGGCGAAGCCGAGTTCGCGCAACGCGTCGTGGTCCTGCGCCGGCAGGTTGCCGCCGATCACCCACAGGCGGTCGCCGAGGCCCGCCTGCTCGAGCAGCGGCTTGAGCCGGGTGCAGAACGGCAGGTGCGAGCCCGCCATGCTGGAGAGCGCGATCACGTCGGCGTCGATGCGCAACGCGGCGTCCACCACCTGCTGCGGCGACTGGCGCAGCCCGGTGTAGTGCACGTCGAAGCCGGCGTCGAGCAGCGCGCGCACCACCACCTTGGCGCCCTGGTCGTGGCCGTCGAGCCCCGGCTTGGCGAGCACGACCTTGATCTGGCGTGTCGAGTTCATGCTGAGACTTCCTTGGCGATGACGAGCTTGAGGATTTCGCTGGTGCCGCCGCCGATCAACGTGAAGCGCACGTCGCGCAGATAGCGCTGCACCGGGTACTCCATCGCATAGCCGTAGCTGGCGAGCACGCGGGCGGCCTGGTCGCAGATGCGCGCCGCGGCCTCGGTGGCGTTGAGCTTGGCCATCGCCGCGGCCGTGTGGTGCGGGCGCCCGGCGTCGTGCAGCCAGGCGGCGTAGTGCACCAGGTGCACGGCGGCCTCGAGGTCGGTGGCCATCTCGGCGAGCTTGAGCTGGATCGCCTGGAAGCGGTTGATCGGCTTGC
>CAYJLV010000069.1:0-10860 GCA_964371405.1 uncultured Burkholderiaceae bacterium | reverse complement strand
CGTCGCGGCGACGGCGGCGTTCTGCGGGTTGCGGCCGGTGGCGAAGGCGTTCGGCGCGTCTTCCTGGATCAGGTAGACGCGCGGCATCGGCAGCGCGGCCCGCTCGGCCAGCTCGCGCACCATGCGGTAGAACTGCGGCGCAGAGGTTTCGTCAACCTCCTGCGCGTTGTACATCTTCAGCACCAACTTGTCGGAGAACCAGTAGCTGAAGAAATTCATGCCCAGCGCAACCACGAGCGCGATCATCATCCCCTGCCGGCCGCCGAGCACGGAGCCGATGGCCATGAACAGAGCCGTGATCGCCGCCATCAGGATGGCTGTCTTGAACAGGTTGAACATTCGCCTTTCCTCGCAGTGCGGACGCCAGCGCCTCAGATGCGGCCGGCCGCCGATAGTTCAACCGGCTTCGCGGCCGAGCCGGTCGCCGATCGCCAGTGGATGCGCGCGCAGCCAGTCGCCTGCCGGCATGCGCCGGCCCCCCGGTCGCTGCACGGCCTGCATCAGCAGCGCGCCTTCGCCGCAGGCGACGAGCAGGCCGCGCGGGTCGGCGCTCAGCACCGTACCCGGATCACCGCGATCGTTCGTCGCCGTGGCGCGCCAGCACTTGAGCGTCTCGCCGGCGCACTCGAAGCTGGTGCCGGGGAACGGGTCGAAGGCGCGGACGCGGCGCTCCAGCAGCGCGGCGCGAGCGCGCCAGTCGAGCGCGGCCTCGCGCTTGTCGATCTTGGCCGCATAAGTCACGCCGTCGGCGGGCTGCGGCTCGGCGTGCAGTTCGCCACGCGCGGCGCGGTCGAGCGCCAGGACGATGGCGCGGCCGCCGAGATCGGCCAGCCGGTCGTGCAGCGTCGCCGCGTTGTCATCGGCAGCGATGTCGAGCTCCTCGCGCAGCAGCATGTCGCCGGTGTCGAGGCCGGAGTCCATCTGCATGATCGTGATGCCCGTGCGCGCGTCGCCGGCTTCGATCGCGCGCTGGATCGGCGCGGCGCCGCGCCAGCGCGGCAGCAGCGAGGCGTGGATGTTGAGGCAGCCGCGCGGCGGCAGCTCGAGCACCCAGGCCGGCAGGATCAGGCCGTAGGCGGCGACGATGAGGGCGTCGGGGCGCGCTTCGACGAGCGCCTGCTGCGCGGCGCGCGCATCGTCGGGCCAGCGGCCGTCGAGTCGCAGGCTGCGCGGCTGCGCGACGGGGATGCCACGCGCCGCAGCGTGCAGCTTCACCGGCGAAGCCTGCAGATGCAGCCCGCGGCCCGCCGGGCGGTCAGGCTGGGTCAGCACGAGAGCGATGTCGTGGCCGGCCGCGCCCAGGCTCTCGAGCGCGGCGCGTGCAAATTCGGGCGTGCCGGCGAACGCCAGCTTCATGGGCGGCGCGCCGTCAAACGCGCATCTCCTCGCGCGCCTTCTTCAGCATCCTGCTCTTGATGCGGTTGCGTTTGAGCGGGCTGAGGTACTCGACGAACACCTTGCCGCGCAAATGGTCCATCTCGTGCTGCACGCAGACGGCGAGCAGGCCCTCGGCGTCGAATTCGCGTGACTCGCCGTCGCGGTCAAGCGCACGCACCTTGACACGCGCGTGGCGCTGCACCTTGTCGTAGACCTGCGGCACCGACAGACAGCCTTCGTCGCCTAGTACCAATTCCGCGCTGCACTCGATCAACTCGGGATTGATCAATACGCACGGTTCAGTGTGCTGCTCTGAGATGTCGATCACGAGGACGCGCTCGTGCACATCGACCTGCGTCGCGGCCAGACCGATGCCCTCGGCGGCGTACATCGTCTCGAGCATGTCGTCGACAAGCCGGCGGATGCGCTCATCGACGCTCGCGACGGGCTTGGCCACCGTGTGAAGTCGGGGATCGGGATAGCGCAGGATGTCGAGCTGGGCCATGGGAGGTCTGGTACTTGATACGACGTGCAACCGCTGTGGATACCACGCAACGCCGGGTGCCGTGACGGCTCGCACAGAGCGCGCCGCCCGAGCCTGGTTTCATTGCGGTATCAATACATTGAAGGCAGAATCTGCGAAACCAGTTGAGGATTTTCGCCGAACTCGGGCGCAGTGGCCGCGTTCGGCCAAGTAACCACACGAGGCGGCGCCGTCCACGACAACGACCCGCACGAGACGCCACCGGGAGAGCCTGTACATGATCGCCGACACCCGCCCCTCGCCCCGCGTCCAGCGACTCATGAGCCTGGCGGGCGTGGGCTTGCTGATCGGTGCCGCCGCATTCCATGCAAATCCGGCCGCGGCGGCAGGCTATCCGATCACGACGCAGCAGCGCAGCACGGCGCAGCAGGTTGCACAGGCGGGCGTGCCCCTGTCGGAGCTGGCGCCGAACGCGCCCGACTCGCACACGATCAAGCGCGGCGACACGCTCTGGGACATCTCCAGGCTGTTCCTGCGGAGCCCTTGGCGCTGGCCCGAGCTGTGGGGCATGAATCTCGACCAGATTCGCAACCCGCACCTGATCTACCCCGGCCAGGTTCTGTACCTCGACAAGACGGGCGGCCGTGCGCGCCTGCGCGCCGGGCAGCCGGCGGGCAGCGGCGATGTCGTCAAGCTGTCGCCGCGCGTGCGCGCCGAGGCGCTCGACAGCGCCGCGATACCGTCGATCCCGCTGAACCTGATCCAGCCGTTCCTCAACGAGGCGATCGTGTTCCAGAACGACGAGCTGGCGCTCGCGCCGCGCATCGTCGCGACGCAGGAAGGGCGCGTCGTGCTCGGCCGCGGCGACACGGCCTACGTGCGCGGCAACCTCGGCACGCTGCGCGACTACCGCGTGTTCCGCTCCGCCAAACCGCTGCTCGACCCGACGACCAAGGAAGTGCTCGGCTACGAGGCGGCCTATCTCGGCACTGCCGAGTACATCCGGCCCGGCGAGACGCGCAGCGGTGGCGATGGCAACGCGGAGATCGTGCCGGCGACGTTCACCGTGACGAGCGCGAAACAGGAAGTCGGCGTGGGCGACCGGCTGGCCCCGGTGCCTTCCCGCGACTACGCCAACTACGTGCCGCACGCCCCGAAGGGCGCGCTCGACGGGCGCATCGTGTCGATCTACGGCGAGGGGTTGAATGCTGGCCAGAACCAGATCGTCGCGATCAACCGTGGCGTAAGCGACGGCGTCGAGCGCGGCCATGTGCTCGCGCTGTGGCGCGCCGGAGCGCAGCAGGTGATCGACACGACGGACGAGAAGCGCACGCCGATGTCGCTGCCCGACGAGCGCCACGGCCTGCTGTTCGTCTTCAGCGTCTTCGACCGTGTTTCGTATGCGCTGATCCTGAACGTGCAGCAGCCGGTCCGGGCCGGCGACCGCTTCACCCAGCCCTGAACCGGGGCCTGCACGGCGCTGTACGAGGCGCGCCGTGATCGACCGCGACGAACTCGACGCCTGGCTGCGCCTCGTGGAGACGCCGCAGGTCGGTCGCGAGACCGCGCGGCGACTGCTCGCCGCATTCGGATCACCGCAGGCCGCGCGCGACGCCTCCGACGCAGCATGGCGCGAGGCAGCCGGCGTGCAGCGGTCCCATTCAGCGCCTGAAGGCCGTTCGTCGCCCGAGACGCTGACCGAATCGACTTGGCAATGGCTGCAAGGCGCGACCACGGCGCCGCGCAGCGTCGTCACGCTCGGCGATGCGCAGTATCCAAGCGCGCTGCTGGAAACGGCGGACCCGCCGCTGCTGCTCTACATCGTCGGCGATGCCGATCTGCTGAACCGCCCAGCGCTGGCCATCGTCGGCAGCCGCAACCCGACGCCGCAGGGCGTCGAGAACGCGCGCGCCTTCGCCGCCGGTCTCGGCGACAGTGGCTTCGTCGTCGTGTCGGGTCTGGCGCTCGGCATCGACGGCGCAGCACACGAAGGCGCGCTGCGTTCGGCGTCCGGCACGATCGCTGTCGTCGGGACCGGGCTCGACCGCGTCTATCCGCGCCGCCACCTGGAACTGGCGCGCCGCATTGCCGAGCGGGGAGCCATCGTCAGTGAGTTCGCACTCGGCACGCCGGCACTCGCGCACAACTTCCCGGTGCGCAACCGCATCATCGCGGGCCTGGCGCAGGGCACGCTCGTCGTAGAAGCCGCGCTGCAATCGGGTTCACTGATCACAGCCCGCTTGGCGGCCGAGGCCGGACGCGAGGTGTTCGCCCTGCCCGGCTCGATCCATGCGCCGCAGTCGCGCGGCAGCCATGCGCTGATCAAGCAGGGCGCAAAACTGGTCGACAGCGTGCAGGACATCGTCGAGGAACTGCGCCCGCCGAACCGCGCCGTCGTGGCCAAGGCGCCCCTGCCGGCCACCGAATCGGCCGACCCGGTGCTGCGCGCGCTCGGCCACGACCCGATGACGCTCGACGCCCTCGTCGCGCGCACCGGCTGGCGGGCGCCGGAGCTGAGCGCGCGGCTGCTCGAACTCGAGATCGAAGGCCGGGTCAGCCGCCTGCCCGGCCAACTGTTCCAGCGGCGCATCGCTGCCTGATCCCCGCGCCGGCAGCGCCGGCAAGGCGCTGGGGTATAGTGATTTGCATGTTCGACGTGCTCGTCTATCTGTACGAAAACTACTGGCGTCCGGACGCCTGCCCGGACCACGCCAACCTGACGCGCAAGCTGTCGTCGGCAGGCTTCGAGTCCGACGAGATCGAGGAAGCGCTGAGCTGGCTCGACGGCTTGGCCACCGGCGCGCAGTCTTACACCGGCGAACAGGGCACCCACAGCCTGCGCGTCTACACCGGCGCGGAGCAGGAATTGCTGGGCGAAACGTCGATCGGCTTCATCAGCTTCCTCGAATCGGCTGGCGTGCTGCCGCCGCCGATGCGCGAATTCGTCATCGACCGCGCGATGGCCGTCAACGAACGACCGCTCGAGCTCGAAGACCTGAAGGTCATCGTGTTGATGGTGTTCTGGAGCCTGGGCGAGGAGCCCGATGCGCTGATCCTCGACGAACTGCTCGTCGACGAGGAAGACCGCCTGATCCATTGACGCCGCCGCGGCCGGCGCGGCGCACCGTTCAGGACAGCAGCCGGCTCGGGTCGACGTCGAGCTTGGCCAGTGCCGAACGGGTGGCGCGCACGGTGAGCGCCTCGTCCTGCGCCGGAACCAGCAGGCCGGCCTGCAGGAAGGCGGCCAGCCGGTTCTGCTGGAACAGGATGCCGCGGCCCTCGGGCGAGACGAACAATGACAGCTGCCGCTTGAGGCCCTGCCACGCCAGCTGGACCGATTCGTTGCGGCCGCGATAGTCGAGCATGTACCAGCTGCCGACCTGTAACTCGCGCGCCCAGGCGAGCATCGCCGGCGTCGGCAGCGAGCCGCCCTCGGCGACGACTTCGAGTTCCGAGCTTTCGTGGCCCGACAGATCGAACACCATCGACGAGTCGATTTCCACCTCCTCGGCATCGGGCAACAGTTCCTCGAGCGTCTCGAGACGCAGCATCAGCTCATCGAGCCGGTCCTGCGGGATCGCGGCCGACTTCGCGGTGAAGGCGGCGGCCAGCGAGTTGTTGAGCGTCTGGATGTATTCGTCCTGCTTCTCGAGCGACATGCCGACGTTGTGCATGCCGTCGCGCAGCGTCTTGAGCAGGGGCGCGAGTCGACGGATCACTTCGGCGCGCTCGTCGCGCGATACCTTGGCGCTGGCCGACCAGATCAGGTCGGCGGCGGCTCGCTTCATCGCCTTGGTTTCCTCGCCCTGCACGCCGTGCTTGACGGCCGTCATCGCGAGCACGTCGGCCCAGACGTGGAACAGGAAGTCGCGCACACCCTCCTGAACCGGCACTTCGTTGAGCATCTTGCGCAGCTCGATCGTGTACTGGATCGCCATCGTCTCGCGCTGCTCGACCTGCTGCGCCAGCGAAACGCCCTTGCGCGAAGCAGCGTTCTCGTTCTTGAAGTAATGCTCAAGGAACTTCTCGAACTCGGTCAGCACGGTCTGGAAGACGCGCCGCCCGGTGTCGGGATAGGCTTCGACGACCTGGACGACGCGCTTGATCTCCTTTTCGAGGGCATCGCCGACGGCGCGTGCCGAAGCGTCGAAGCCCATCACGCAGGCGCCCATGCGGTCGATCAGGCGGCGCGCAGGATGGTCGGTGGTGGCGAAGAAATCGGGCTCGCCGACCGCGACGCGCAGCACCGGCATCTGCAGCCGTGCGAACCAGACGCGCACGGTCGCCGGGATGCGCTCCTCGGTCAGGATGCTCTGGAACAGCAACGCGACGATCTCGATCGTGGCGCGCTCGACCGGCGTCGCGGCGGCCTGCTTGAGCGCCCGCCGGCGCTGCTGCAAGTCCTCGAGCAGCGCCGGAGTGCTGATCGCACCGGCCGCCGTGACGCCGGGGCCACGCCCCGCGGCCAGCCGGCGCTGCAGACTCTGCTGTGCCTCGCCGAGGGCGGCGCGCAGGCCCGGCGACATCGTGCGTTGCTGCGTCGTGTGTGCGAACTCCGGCAGCTGCCGGCCGATCAGGCGGTTGAGCCGGCCAAGCACAGCTTCGGCATGCTGGCCGGTGCGCGCCAGCGGTGCGGCGCGCGTCAGCAGCCGGGTTTCGTCGCCGACGCCGCGGCCGACACCCGTCGACGCGCCCGACGAACTGATATAGGGGTCGAACACGCCGCCGCCACTGACGACGCCGACGTCCTTGTGGCGACGAATCAGGGGGCGCAGGTCGATCTCCGGCATCACGCGCTGGCTGATCAACCAGCGATTGACTTCGTGGTACGCGACCTCGGCCAGCACCGCGAACTCCTCGTGGATCACGCCCTGGATCAGGCGCCAGCCCGACAGCGTCATCCCCGAGGAGCGCCAGGTGTTGAGCGCGATGCGCGCCAGCACGTGGGCGCGCAGCATGTCGTCGGCGCCCAGCTCCTCGTGCCGCTCGAGATGGGTGATGCGCGCGCGCAAATCGTTGAAGCCGAGCGAAGCGCGGTCCATCATCGCCAGCGCCAGCCGTGAGCTGAGGATCTCGCGGTCGATCGTGTCGTCGTCGACAAGCGTGAGGTTCTCGGAGCGGCTCGACGGCCGCGGCAGGTCGCCCGGGTGCGACGCCGACATGCCGCCCGCGAGCATCGCGTTGCGCAGAGCATTGACCAGCGCGACCTGCCAGGGCCCGGCGCCCGCCTTCAGGCTTTCGACCAGCTCGCGCCGTTTGAACTGGGTCGCGCCTTCGGCGGGCTGGTCGAGCAGCACGCGCGCCGCCTCGTCGATGCTGCGCACGGCAGCCACAACGCCCTTGAGCAACGTCTCCGTGTAGATACGCCGGGCTTGGGCTGCCTGGGCAGCGGTGTTCGCGGCGGACACCATGGATCGTCGGCTGGGCAGGCGGCTGATGAAAGTTGCCGCTGACTCTACACCACCGCCCCGGATTCGGGGTCGTCGGGATCGACCTCCTTGACATTGACCCGCACCAAGTCCTCGCGCTTGACGCGCAACCACATGGCGATCGCGGCAGCGACGAACACGGACGAATAGATGCCGAACAGGATGCCGATGGTCAGCGCCACGGCGAAATAGTGCAGCGTCGGCCCGCCAAACAGCAACATCGACAGGACCATCATCTGCGTCGAGCCGTGCGTGATGATGGTGCGGCTGATCGTGCTGGTGATGGCGTGGTCGATGACCTGATGCGTGTCCATCTTGCGTTGGCGCCGGAAGGTCTCGCGAATGCGGTCGAAGATGACGACGGACTCGTTGACGGAGTAGCCCAGCACCGCCAGCACGGCCGCCAGCACCGACAGCGAGAACTCCCACTGGAAGAAGGCGAAGAAGCCGAGGATGATGATGACGTCGTGCAAGTTCGCGACGATCGCGGCAACGGCGAACTTCCATTCGAAGCGCAGCGCGAGGTAGATCATGATGCCGGCGATGACGAAGGCGAGCGCCTTCGCGCCGTCGACGGCAAGTTCCTTGCCGACCTGCGGGCCGACGAACTCGCTGCGCTTCAGCGACAGCGGCTCGGCGTTGCCTGCGCCGCAGACCTGCTTGCTGATCGACTCGCCCTTGTCGCTGATGAACTGGCGGGCCGCGACGGTGCCGCTCTCGGCGCGGCACAGCGCTTCGAAGACGCGTCCGACGACGTCGGCCTGTTTCACGTCGCCGCGCAGCGGCAGCCGGATCAGCACATCGCGCGACGTGCCGAAGTTCTGCACCTGCACTTCGCCGAAGCCCAGGGCGTCGACGGTGCCCCGCACGCGCTCGATGTCGGCCGCCTGCGCATACTCGACCTCGACGACGGTGCCGCCCGTGAACTCGATCGACAGATGCAGGCCGCGTGTCGCGAGGAAGAAGACGGCCGCCAGGAAGGTGGTCAGCGAGATGACGTTGAGCACCAGCGCATGGCGCATGAACGGGATGTCGCGCCGGATGCGGAAAAACTCCATCGGGTTTCCTTGAGCTTCGAGGGCGCGGGGTCAGGCCTTGGCGGCGGTGCTGCCGTCGGGCCGCCAGACCTGGCCGATCGACACCGACTTGAGCTTCTTCTGGCGCCCGTACCAGAGGTTGACGAGTCCGCGCGAGAAGAAGACGGCCGAGAACATCGACGTGAGGATGCCCAGGCAGTGCACGACGGCAAAGCCGCGCACCGGCCCCGAACCGAAGGCCAGCAGCGCCACACCGGCGATCAGCGTCGTGACGTTGGAGTCGAGGATCGTCGCCCACGCGCGCTCGTAGCCGGTATGGATCGCCGCCTGCGGCGACGCGCCGGCGCGCAGTTCCTCGCGCACGCGCTCATTGATCAGCACGTTGGCGTCGATCGCCATGCCGAGAGTCAGCGCGATCGCCGCCATGCCGGGCAGCGTCAGCGTGGCCTGCAACATCGACAGCAGCGCAACGAGAAACAGCAGATTGACGGAGAGCGCGATGGTCGAGATCACGCCGAACAGCATGTAGTACAGGCACATGAACAGCGCGATGGCGGCAAAGCCGTAGAGCACGCTGTTGAAGCCCTTGGCAATGTTCTCGGCGCCCAACGTCGGGCCGATCGTGCGCTCCTCGATGATCTCCATCGGCGCGGCGAGCGATCCGGCGCGCAGCAGCAGCGCGACGTCGTTGGCCTCGGCCGTCGTCATGCGGCCCGAGATCTGGACCCGGCCGCCGCCGATCTCGCTGCGGATCACGGGCGCCGTGACGACTTCGCCCTTGCCCTTCTCGAACAGCAGGATCGCCATGCGCTTGCCGATGCTCTCGCGCGTCACGTCGCGGAAGATGCGTGCGCCCTTGGCGTCGAGCGTCAGATGCACCGCCGCCTCCTGCGTCTGGCCGTCGAAGCCGGCCTGCGCGTCGGTCAGGTTCTCGCCGGTCAGGATCACCTGGCGCTTGACGACGAGCGGCGCGCCGCCGCGCTCGACGTAGCGCTCGGCGCCGAATGGCACCGGGCCCGTGCCGGCGGCCCCGGCCGCCGCCTCGACGCTGTCGTCGACGAGGCGCACCTCAAGCGTCGCGGTGCGGCCGATGATGTCCTTGGCCTTGGCCGTGTCCTGGACGCCGGGCAACTGGACGACGACGCGGTCGAGCCCTTGTTGCTGGATCACGGGTTCGGCCACGCCGAGCTCGTTGACGCGGTTGTGCAACGTCGTGATGTTCTGCTTGACCGCCGACTCCTGCACGCGGCGCGCGGCCTCGGGCTTGAGCGTGCCGACAAGGCGGACGTCTCCGCTGTCTGCGACCTCGTTCCACTGCAGGTCTGGCAGCTGATCGGCCAGCAGGCTGCGCGCCGCACCGAGCGTGGCGCGGTCGCGCCAGCGCAGCTCGACTGCGTCGCCGCTGCGCGTGATGCCGGCGTGGCGCAGGTTCTTGTCGCGCAGCAGCGTTCGCAGGTCGCCGGCGAGCGACTCGGCCTTCTTTGTCAAGGCCGACTTCATGTCGACCTGCATCAGGAAGTGCACGCCGCCGCGCAGGTCGAGCCCGAGGTACATCGGCAGCGCGTGCAGCGAAGCGAGCCAGCGCGGCGAACGCGACACCAGGTTCAGGGCGACGATGTATGCGGGATCCGACGCGTCGGGGTTGAGCGCGCGCGCGATGATGTCTTTGGCCTTGAGTTGCGTGTCGGTGTCGGCGAAGCGCGCCTTGGCGCTCGTGCCTTCGAACTGGACGAAGTCGGCCTTGACGCCGGCCGCCGCGAGCGCTTGATCGATTCGGCCGACGATCGAGGCGTCGAGCTTGAGCGTCGCCTTGCCGCTCGACACCTGAACCGCAGGCGCCTCACCGTAGAAGTTCGGCAGCGTGTAGATCAGCCCGACGAGCAGGGCGACGAGAAGGATCGCGTACTTCCAGAGCGGATAGCGGTTCATGACGGACCTGGCTGCGAAGGCGCAAGCGCTGCGACGGCTCGGACGCGCAGCCCCCGCGGCGACCCCCACCCGCGGGTGGACTTACTTCAGCGTGCCCTTGGGCAGCACCTGCACGACCGCCGAGCGCTGCACCTGCAACTCGACGCCGTTGGCCACTTCAACGTGCAGAAACGTGTCGCCGAGCTTGGACACCTTGCCGAGCACGCCGCCCGACGTCACGATCTCGTCACCCTTGGCGAGCGCCTCGACCATCGTCTTGTGCTCCTTCTGCCGCTTCATCTGCGGCCGGATCATCACGAAATAGAGCACGACGAACATCAGCACCAGCGGCAGCATGCTGAACAGGCTCGATTCGGCGCCGCCCTGCGCGGCGGGCGCGGCTTGCGCGAAAGCTTGGGAAATGAACACTGGTAGATCCTCGTGACGGGCCCGCATCGCGCGGGGGAAACAGCGCCGGTGATTGTATGCCGCCCGCCGCCTGCATCAGCGCGGCGCCGGACAAGCGAAACGGCCCGGCTGCTTACGCACCGGGCCGTGGGGAATCCTGGTTGCGGGGGCAGGATTTGAACCTGCGACCTTTGGGTTATGAGCCCAACGAGCTACC
>CAYJLV010000068.1:0-11190 GCA_964371405.1 uncultured Burkholderiaceae bacterium | reverse complement strand
GCCAGATGTTCCACCAGTTCTTCGGCGAGAACATGCTGCGCGCCGACGTCTGCAATGCGGTGGAAGAGCTCGGCCAGCTGCTCGACCACACCGGCCCGGTGGCCGACAGCGAGCGCAACGCGGCGCGCATCTTCAACGCCGACCATTGCTTCTTCGTCACCAACGGCACCAGCACGAGCAACAAGATGGTGTGGCACCACACCGTCGCGCCGGGCGACGTGGTCGTGGTCGACCGCAACTGCCACAAGTCGATCCTGCACGCCATCATCATGACGGGCGCGGTGCCGGTGTTCCTGACGCCCACGCGCAACCACTTCGGCATCATCGGCCCGATTCCGAAGAGCGAGTTCGAGCCCGAGACGATTCGCCGCAAGATCGCCGCCAACCCGCTGCTCGCCGGCATCGACCCGGCGAAGGTCAAGCCGCGCATCCTGACGATCACGCAGAGCACCTACGACGGCGTGATGTACAACACCGAAACGGTCAAGCAGATGCTCGACGGCTATGTCGACACGCTCCACTTCGACGAAGCCTGGCTGCCGCACGCCGCGTTCCACAAGTTCTATGGCAGCTTCCACGCGATGGGCAAGTACGCCGAGCGGCCGAAGCAGGCGCTGGTCTATGCCACGCAGTCGACGCACAAGCTGCTGGCAGGCATCAGCCAGGCCTCGCAGGTGCTGGTGCAGGACTCGCAGACGCGCAAGCTCGACCGGCACCTCTTCAACGAGGCCTATCTGATGCACACGTCGACGAGCCCGCAGTACGCGATCATCGCGAGCTGCGACGTGGCCGCGGCGATGATGGAGCCGCCCGGCGGCACGGCGCTGGTCGAGGAGAGCCTGCTCGAGGCGCTCGACTTCCGGCGCGCGATGCGCAAGGTCGACAAGGAGTTCGGGCGCGACTGGTGGTTCAAGGTCTGGGGGCCCGAGAAGCTGGCCGGCGAGGGCGTCGGCAATCGCGACGACTGGCTGCTCAAGGCCAACGACAAGTGGCACGGCTTCGGCGATCTGGCGCCGGGGTTCAACCTGCTCGATCCGATCAAGAGCACCGTCATCACGCCGGGGCTCGACGTGTCGGGCAAGTTCGCCAAGACGGGCATCCCGGCGTCGATCGTCACCAAGTACCTCGCCGAGCACGGCGTCGTGGTCGAGAAGACGGGCCTGTACTCCTTCTTCATCATGTTCACGATCGGCATCACGAAGGGCCGCTGGAACACGATGCTCACGGCGCTGCAGCAGTTCAAGGACGACTACGACCGCAACGCGCCGATGTGGCGCATCCTGCCCGAGTTCTGCGCGAAGCAGCCGCGCTACGAGCGCATGGGCCTGCGCGACCTGTGCCAGGCGATCCACGA
The DNA here is from genome assembly GCA_964371405.1 of uncultured Burkholderiaceae bacterium. Taxonomy (GTDB): domain Bacteria; phylum Pseudomonadota; class Gammaproteobacteria; order Burkholderiales; family Burkholderiaceae_C; genus JAMHWF01. Next base: position 9,836 of record CAYJLV010000068.1, on the reverse strand, counting down.
GACCTACGCCAAGGGCGACGTCGCGCGTCTGACGACGGAGATGTATCTGTCGGACCTGCAGCCGGCGATGAAGCCGGCCGACGCCTATGCCTATATCGCGCACCGCAAGGTCGAGCGCGTCGAGATCGACCAGCTCGAGGGGCGCATCACGACGGCGCTGTTGACGCCGTACCCGCCGGGCATCCCGCTGCTGATCCCGGGCGAGCGGTTCAACAAGAAGATCGTCGACTACCTGCGTTTCACCCGCCAGTTCAACGCCGCATTCCCCGGCTTCGACACCGACGTGCACGGCCTGGTCGAAGCCGACGAGGCGGTCGACGGCAGGCGCAGCTACTACGTCGACTGCGTGCCGGCGCAGTAGCTGCAACGCACAGCGCGCATGGCGGCTGCGACGTATCCGCGTCTGGTCGGCGACGTCGGCGGAACGAACGCGCGCTTCGCCTGGATCGACACGCCGGGGGCGGCGCCGGTCGACGTCGCCGTGGTGCGCGTCGCCGAGCATGCCTCGCTGCACGACGCGCTGGCGAGCTACCTGGCAGGCCACCCGCGGCCGCAGCGGCAGTTGGCGGCGCTGGGCATCGCGACGACGGTGGCCGGCGACCACGTGCGCATGACGAATCACCCATGGCAGTTCTCGATCGAAGGACTGCGGCGTGCGCTCGGCTTCGAGCGACTGCTGGTCGTCAACGACTTCAACGCTTTGGCGCTCGCGCTGCCGGCGCTTCCACCCGACGCGCTTCGCCAGGTCGGCGGCGGCCGCGCCGCGGCCGGCGCGCCGATCGGCCTGCTCGGCGCCGGCACCGGGCTCGGCGTCGCCGGTCTCGTCGCGCTGCCGGGCGGACCGGGCGTCGTACCGCTGGGCGGCGAGGGCGGCCACGTCACGCTGGCGGCCGCCGACGAGTTCGAGGCGCGCGTCGTCGCGCGGCTGCGCGCGCGCTACGGCCACGCGTCGGCCGAGCGCGCGCTGTCGGGCCCCGGCCTCCAGAACCTGCACGAGGCGCTGGCGTGGATCGAAGGCGCGCCGGCGGCGACGCCGACGGCGGCCGTGATCACGGCGCGGGCGCTCGCCCGCGGCGACGCGCTGTGCGTGCGCACCGTCGAGCTGTTCTTCGCGCTGCTCGGCGGCGTCGCCGGCAACCTGGCGCTGACACTCGGCGCGCGCGGTGGCGTCTACATCGGCGGCGGCGTCGTGCCGCGCCTGGGCGACTGGATCGAGCGCTCGGCGTTTCGCGAGCGCTTCGAGGCCAAGGGGCGTTTTGCCGGCTACCTGGCGGCGATTCCGACCTGGGTCGTCACGGCCGAGACGTGGCCGGCACTGGTCGGCGCGGGGCGCTCGCTCGACGTGTACTGACGATCAGATCAGTAGCTTTCGGGCGGGGCGGCCATCACGTGGCTGAAGCCGCCGTCGACGTGCATGATCTCGGCCGTCACGCCTGACGCCAGGTCCGACAGCAGGAAGGCGGCGACGTTGCCGACGTCTTCGATCGTCACGTTGCGGCGCAGCGGGGCATTCGACTCGACGACTTCGAGGATCTTGCCGAAGCCCTTGATGCCCGTCGCGGCCAGCGTCTTGATCGGCCCGGCCGAAATGCCGTTGACGCGCACGTTGCGCGCGCCCAGGCTGGCGGCCAGGTAGCGCACGCTCGCCTCGAGCGAGGCCTTGGCCAGGCCCATCGTGTTGTAGCTCGGCACGTAGCGCTCGGCGCCCAGGTAGCTCAGCGTCAGCAACGCCGCGCGTTCGCGCAGCCGCGGCGCGGCCGCCTTGGCCATCGCCGGGAAGCTGTAGGCCGAGATGTCGTGCGCGACGCGAAAGCCCTCGCGCGAAAGGCCCTCGAGGAAGTCGCCGCCGATCGCCTCGCGCGGCGCGAAGCCGATCGAGTGGACGAAGCCGTCGAACTGCGGCCAGCTCTCGGCGAGTTGCGAGAACATGGCGTCGATCTGTGCGTCTTCGGCGACGTCGCAGTCGAACATCAGGCTGGAGTCGAACTCGCGCGCAAACTCCTCGATGCGGTCGCGAAAACGCTCGCCGACGTAGCTGAACGCCAGTTCGGCGCCCTCGCGCCGGCAGGCGCGAGCGATGCCGTAGGCGATCGAACGGTTGGACAGCAGTCCGGTGATCAGCAGTCGTTTGCCGGCCAGGAAACCCATGCGCACTCCGCAATGCCAAAGTCGGCCGCGATTCTCGCATGCGCCGCGGCGGTCTTCGCCGGGTGCCGGGCGACAGCGCCGCCTGCCCTCGCGGCGTGCGCCGTTGCTTGCCTGTATCCAGGCGTAGCGGTACAATCCTTGCTTCGCTAGACGAGAGCCGAGTGGGCGGATTTATCCAGCCCATTTTTTTTTCTCGGGCGCATTTCGGTGGGCAACGAAGGTCAATGAACTGGCAGGCGGTCGTCGAGAGGACGGTGAGCGCAATGGGCTATGCCGTGGTGGACTGCGAACGCGGTCCGCGCGGCCTGCTGCGCGTCTTCATCGATCGCCTCCCCGGCGCGGCCTACCCGACCGGCCCGGGAGACACCGTCACCGTCGACGATTGCGAGGCCGTGACGCGGCAGTTGCAGCACGTGCTCGAGGTCGAGGGCTGCGCCTACGAGCGGCTCGAAGTGTCGTCGCCCGGGCTCGACCGGCCGCTGAAGGCGCCGGGCGACTACCGGCGTTTCGCCGGCTGCCAGGTGGAGCTGACGCTCAAGGCGCCACTGCGGGGCCGGCGCAAGTACCGCGGCCTGCTGCAGTCCGAGGGCGAGCATTGGCGCGTGACGTTCAGCGACGACGGCAGCACCGAGCATGCGCTCGACTTCGCGCTCGACGAGGTGCGCGAGGCCCGGCTCGTGCCGGTGCTCGATTTCAAGGGGCGTGCGGCCGGCACGCGAGCGGCGGCCGGGTCGGCTGCACCGGCGGACGCGATGAACGAGAAAGGCGTTGGGGAATGAACCGCGAACTGTTGATGCTGGTGGACGCGATCTCGCGCGAGAAGAGCGTGGACCGCGAAGTCGTCTTCGGCGCCGTCGAGGCGGCGCTCGCGTCGGCAAGCAAGAAGCTGCAAGGCGGCGAGGCCGACATCCGCGTCGCCGTCGATCGCGAGACCGGCGACTACGAGACCTTCCGCCGCTGGCACGTCGTGCCCAACGAGGCCGGACTGCAGATTCCCGATGCCGAGAAGCTGCTGTTCGAGGCGCAGGAAGACATCCCCGACATCGAGGTGGACGACTATGTCGAGGAGCCGATCGAGTCGGTGTCCATCGGCCGCATCGGCGCACAGGCCGCCAAGCAGGTGATCCTGCAGAAGATCCGCGACGCCGAGCGCGAGCAGCTGCTCAACGACTTCCTGTCGCGCGGCGACAAGATCTTCGTCGGCACCGTCAAGCGCCTGGACAAGGGCGACCTGATCGTCGAGTCGGGCCGCGTCGAGGGGCGCTTGAAGCGCAGCGAGATGATCCCGAAGGAGAACCTGCGCAGCGGTGACCGCGTGCGCGCCTTCATCACCGAAGTCGACACCACGCAGCGCGGGCCGCAGATCATGCTGTCGCGCTCGGCGCCGGGCTTCATGATCGAGCAGTTCGCACAGGAGGTGCCCGAGATCGAGCAGGGCCTGCTCGAGATCAAGAGCTGCGCGCGCGACGCCGGCTCGCGCGCCAAGATCGCCGTCGTCTCGCACGACAAGCGGGTCGACCCGATCGGTACCTGCGTCGGCGTGCGCGGCTCGCGCGTCACCGCCGTCACCAACGAGCTCGCCGGCGAGCGCGTCGACATCGTGCTGTGGTCCGAGGATCCGGCGCAGTTCGTGATCGGCGCGCTGGCGCCCGCCAACGTCGCTTCGATCGTCGTCGACGAGGAGCGCCACGCGATGGACGTCGTCGTCGACGAAGAGAACCTCGCCATCGCGATCGGCCGCGGCGGCCAGAACGTGCGCCTGGCCTCCGAGCTGACCGGCTGGCGCATCAACATCATGACGGCCGAGGAATCGGCCGCCAAGCATGAGCAGGAGTCGGACTCGATCCGCACGCTGTTCGTCGAGAAGCTCGACGTCGACGCCGAAGTCGCCGACATCCTGATCCAGGAGGGCTTCACCAGCCTCGAGGAAGTGGCCTATGTGCCGATGCAGGAGATGCTCGAGATCGAGAGCTTCGACGAGGACACCGTCAACGAGCTGCGCACCCGTGCCAAGGACGCGCTGCTGACGATGGAGATCGCGCGCGAGGAAAGCGTCGACGACGTCTCTCAGGATCTGCGCGACCTCGACGGCATCACGCCGGCGCTGATCGCCAGCCTCGCCGACGGCGGCGTCCACACCCGCGACGATCTCGCCGACCTGGCCGTCGACGAGCTGACCGAGATGACGGGCGTCGGCGACGAACAGGCGCGTGCGCTGATCATGAAGGCGCGCGAGCACTGGTTCACCGCCTGATCCGCCGCAACGAAGCCACGCCCGCACCGCAGCACCCGAATCACGCAAGGACCTCACCCATGGCTGTGACCACCGTCGCCCAACTCGCCGCCGAGCTGGGCCGCCCCGCCGCCACGCTGCTCGACCAGCTCCAGTCGGCTGGCGTGAGCAAGGTGTCGGCCGGCGATGCCCTGACGGACGCCGACAAGGAGCGCCTGCTCGACTTCCTGCGTTCGTCGCACGGCACGGCAGGCGCCGAGCGCAAGAAGATCACGCTGACGCGCAAGTCGACCAGCGAGATCAAGCAGGCCGATTCGAGCGGCAAGGCGCGCACGATCCAGGTCGAGGTGCGCAAGAAGCGCGTCTTCATCAAGCGTGACGAATCGCCAGCCGCTTCCGTCGAGGAGGCTGCGCCGGTTGTGCCGGTGATCGACGACGCCGAACTCAAGCGCCGCGAGGAAGAGGCGCAGCGCCAAGCCGAGCTGCTGCGGCGCCAGGAGCAGGATCTCGCCGAGCGTCGGCGCCAGCGCGAGGCCCAGGAAGAACGCGAGCGCCAGGCCGCCGAAGAGCGTGCCCGGGCCGCTGCCGTGCCGGTCGCGCCGACCGAGCCCGCGACGCCGGTCGCCGCGGGTGAATCGGTGGATGCCGCGGCGCCCGTGGCCGAGCCCGTCAAACCGGCGGAGCCCGCCAAGCCCGCGCTGCGCGTCATCAAGGCCGCAGACAAGGAAGCCGAGGAGAAAGCGCGCGCCGCAGACCTCGAGCGCCGCCGCAAGGCGGCCGAGGCAGAGGCGCAGGCGATCCGCACCATGCTCGCCGCGCCCAAGCGCGTGCTGACGGCCAAGAAGCCCGAGGAAGCCAAGCCTGCTGCAGAGGCCGGCATCAAGGGCACGATCCACAAGAAGGCCGGCACGCCGGGCGCTGCGACGGCGACCACGGCCGCCAAGCCGGGCGAGAAGAAGTCGGTCAAGAGCGAGAAGCTGTCGTCGAGCTGGGCCGACGACGCCGCCAAGAAGCGCGCCGCGCTCAAGTCGCGCGGCGACAGCGGCGGCCGTGCCGGCTGGCGCGCACCGCGCGGCGGGCGCCGTGGCGACCGCGGCGACAACGGCGGCTCGACCTATGCCTCGCCCATCGAGCAGCAGATCTACGAAGTCCACGTGCCCGAGACGATCAGCGTCGCCGACCTCGCTCACAAGATGTCGGTCAAGGCCTCCGAGGTCATCAAGCAGCTGATGAAGCTGGGTCAGATGGTCACGATCAACCAGCAGCTCGACCAGGAGACGGCGATGATCGTCGTCGAGGAGATGGGGCACACGGCGCTCGCTGCGAAGCTCGACGACCCCGAGGCCTTCCTCGCCGAGGAGTCGACCGAGGCGCAGGGCAGCGAACTGCTGCCGCGCGCACCCGTCGTCACCGTGATGGGCCACGTCGACCACGGCAAGACCTCGCTGCTCGACCATATCCGCCGCACCCGCGTCGCGGCCGGAGAGGCGGGCGGCATCACGCAGCACATCGGCGCCTATCACGTCGACACGCCGCGCGGCATGATCACCTTCCTCGACACGCCGGGCCACGCCGCGTTCACGGCGATGCGCGCGCGCGGCGCCAAGGCGACCGACATCGTCATCCTGGTGGTGGCCGCCGACGACGGCGTGATGCCGCAGACCAAGGAAGCGATCCACCACGCGAAGGCGGCCGGCGTGCCGATCGTCGTCGCGATGAACAAGATCGACAAGCCCGAGGCCAGCCCCGAGCGCGTCAAGTCGGAGCTGGTCGCCGAGCAGGTCGTGCCCGAGGACTTCGGCGGCGACTCGCCGTTCGTTCCGGTGTCGGCCAAGACCGGGCAGGGCATCGACGAGCTGCTCGAGCAGGTGCTGCTGCAGGCCGAGGTGCTGGAGCTGACGGCGTCGCAGACCGCCGCGGCCAAGGGCCTCGTCATCGAGGCGCAGCTCGACAAGGGCCGCGGCCCCGTCGCCACCGTGCTGGTGCAGTCTGGCACCTTGAAGCGCGGCGACGTCGTGCTCGCCGGGTCGAGCTACGGCCGCGTGCGCGCCATGCTCGACGAGAACGGCAAGGCCATCACCGAGGCCGGCCCGTCGATCCCTGTCGAGATCCAGGGCCTGACCGAGGTGCCGCAGGCCGGCGACGAGTTCATGGTGCTCGCCGACGAGCGCAGGGCGCGCGAGATCGCCACCTTCCGCCAGGGCAAGTACCGCGAGGTCACGCTCAACAAGCGCCAGGCTGCCAAGCTCGAGACCATGTTCGAGAACATGGGCGAGGGTCAGGCGCAGGCGTTGTCGCTGATCGTCAAGGCCGACGTGCAGGGCTCGCAGGAAGCTCTGGCGCAGTCGCTCATCAAGCTCTCGACCGCCGAGGTCAAGGTGCAGATCGTTCATGCCGCAGTCGGCGGCATCAGCGAAAGCGACGTCAACCTCGCGATCGCATCGAAGGCCGTCATCATCGGCTTCAACGTGCGCGCCGACGCCGGCGCGCGCAAGCTCGCCGAGAACAGCGGCGTCGATCTCCGCTACTACAACATCATCTACGACGCGGTCGACGAGATCAAGGCGGCGATGACGGGCATGCTCGCGCCCGAGCAGAAGGAAGAGATCATCGGCAGCGCCGACATCCGCAAGGTGTTCGTCGCCTCGAAGATCGGCACCGTCGCCGGCTCGATGGTCACTTCCGGGCTGGTGCGGCGCGGCGCGCGCTTCCGGCTGCTGCGCGACAACGTCGTCGTCTACACCGGCGAAGTCGATTCGGTGCGCCGCGAGAAGGACGACGTGCGCGAAGTCAAGGAAGGCTTCGAGTGCGGCATCAAGCTCAAGAACTACAACGACATCGCCGAGGGCGACCAGCTCGAGTTCTTCGAGATCAAGGAAGTGGCCCGAACGCTCTGACGGCGGAGTGGGCGTCAGACCCCGAACCCCGCCCTCCGAAAGACGGCGGGGTTCGTGCTTGATGGGCCCGCGAAGGAACCAGCGATGCGACACAAACGATCGATTCCGAACCGAGGCTTTCGCGTCGCCGACCAGATCCAGCGCGACGTTGCCGAGCTGATCCGCGAGCTCAAGGACCCGCGCATCGGCATGGTGACGATCAGCGCCGTCGAGGTGACGCCCGACTATGCGCATGCGAAGGTGCATTTCTCGCTGCTCGTCGGCGATCCGCACGAATGCGAGACGGCGCTCAACGAGGCCGCCGGCTGGCTGCGCAACGGCCTGTTCAAGCGGCTCGCGATCCACACCGTGCCGACGCTGCACTTCGAGTTCGACCGCACGACGGAGCGCGCGGCCGAGCTGAGCGCGCTGATCCAGCGCGCCAACGCGAGCCGCGCGAAGGACGACTGAGCGTGACGCCGAACCGCCCGCGCATCGCACGCCGCGCCCTGCACGGCGTGCTGCTGCTCGACAAGCCGCTGGGCGTGTCGAGCAACGATGCGTTGCAGCAGGTCAAGCGCCTCTATCGAGCCGAGAAGGCGGGTCACACGGGTACGCTCGATCCGCTGGCGACCGGTCTGCTGCCGATCGCGTTCGGCGCAGCGACCAAGTTTTCGCAGCTCGGCCTCGACGCCGACAAGCGCTACCTCGCGACGCTCGCGCTCGGCGTCACGACGACGACGGGCGACGCCGAGGGCGAGGTGCTGCGCCGCTGTGACGCCGCCATGACGCGCGCACAGGCCGAGGCCGCGTGTGCGGCGCTGACCGGCGCCATCGAGCAGCTGCCGCCGATGCATTCGGCGCTCAAGCACGAAGGGCGTGCGCTCTACGACTATGCGCGCGCCGGCGTCGAGGTCGAGCGCGCGCCGCGCCGCGTGACGATCCACCGCATCGACATCGTCGAGTGCGACGCCGGCCGTCTCGTGATCGACGTGACGTGCAGCAAGGGCACCTACATCCGCACGCTGGCCGAGGACCTCGGCGCTGCGCTCGGCTGCGGCGCACATCTGGCGGCGCTGCGGCGCAGCGCCAGCGGCGCGCTGCACATCGACGCGGCGCACACGCTGCAACAACTGCAGCAACTCGACGAAGCCGGCCGCGACGCGCTGCTGCTGCCCGCAGACGCGCTGCTCGCCGGTGCGCCCGAGGTGCAGCTCGGCGACGAGGATGCCGGGCGCTTTCTCGCCGGCGTCCGGCGCCGGCTCGATGCCGCCGACGCGCCGCTGGTGCGCGTCTACGGCCCGGCGAGCGCCTTTCTCGGCAGCGGCCACGTCAAGGCCGGCGAGCTGATTTCCACCCGACTACTGAGTCCGCTGGAGGTGCAGGGCCTCCTCGGCGCTCGTCGAACCTGCCCCGCAGCACCGAGTACCTTATGAGCAAGCCGATCCGCAACATCGCCATCATTGCCCACGTCGACCATGGCAAGACGACCATGGTCGACCAGTTGCTGCGCCAGTCCGGCACCTTCGCCGAGCACGAGAAGGTGGTCGACACCGTGATGGACAACAACGCCATCGAACGCGAGCGCGGCATCACCATCCTGGCCAAGAACTGCGCCGTGAGCTGGAAGGGCACGCACATCAACATCGTCGACACCCCCGGCCACGCCGACTTCGGCGGCGAAGTGGAACGCGCCCTCTCGATGGTCGACGGCGTGGTGCTGCTCATCGACGCGCAGGAAGGCCCGATGCCGCAGACGCGCTTCGTGACCAAGAAGGCGCTGGCCCTGGGCCTGCGCCCGATCCTCGTCGTCAACAAGGTCGACAAGCCCGGCGCGCGACCCGATCACGTGGTGAACGCCGCCTTCGACCTGTTCGACAAGCTCGGCGCCACCGACGAACAGCTCGACTTTCCGGTCGTCTATGCATCGGGCATCAACGGCTGGTCCTCCATGACGGAAGGCGCGCCCGGCGAGCAGTGGGGGCCGGACATGTCGGCCCTGTTCGACACCGTGCTCGCTCACGTCCCGGCCCACGAAGGCGACCCGGCGGCGCCGCTGCAACTGCAGATCTCGGCGCTCGACTTCTCCAGCTTCGTCGGCCGCATCGGCGTCGGCCGCGTCAACGCCGGCACCGTGAAGCCGCTGACCGACGTGCTCGTGATGGAGGGCCCGGACGGCAAGTCGTTCAAGGGCCGCATCAACCAGGTGCTGACCTTCCAGGGCCTGGACCGCGTGCAGGTGAGCGAAGCCGGCCCGGGCGACATCGTGCTGATCAACGGCATCGCCGACATCGGCATCGGCGTCACCGTGACCGATCCGGCCAGCCCGGCACCGCTGCCGATGCTCAAGGTAGACGAGCCGACGCTCACCATGAACTTCTGCGTCAACACCAGCCCGCTGGCCGGCCGCGAAGGCAAGTACGTGACGAGCCGCCAGATCTGGGATCGCCTGCAAAAGGAGTTGCAGTCCAACGTGGCGCTGCGCGTCAGCGAGACGGGCGAAGAGGGCGTGTTCGAGGTGATGGGCCGCGGCGAGCTGCACCTGACCATCCTGCTGGAGAACATGCGCCGCGAAGGCT
>CAYJLV010000067.1:0-11922 GCA_964371405.1 uncultured Burkholderiaceae bacterium | reverse complement strand
CCTTGCGGTGGATGTGGCCCGGCATGATGCCGATCTTGATCTCGTCGGGCGTGATGAGTCCGGGGCAGTTGGGACCGAGCAGCAGCGTCTTCTTGCCGCCCCTGGCTTCCTTGGCCTTCATCTTCGCGCGCACTTCCAGCATGTCGCGCACCGGGATGCCTTCGGTGATGCAGATGGCCAGGTCGAGGTCGGCTTCCACCGCCTCCCAGATCGCGGCCGCGGCGCCGGCCGGCGGCACGTAGATCACCGAAACCGTGGCGCCGGTCTGGGCGGCGGCTTCCTTCACGGACGCGTAGATCGGGATGTCGAAGATCTTCTCGCCGGCCTTCTTCGGGTTGACGCCGGCGACAAAGCAGTTCTTCCCGTTCGCATACTCCTGGCACTTCTGCGTATGGAACTGGCCGGTCTTGCCGGTGATGCCCTGCGTGATGACCTTCGTGTCTTTGTTGATGTAGATGGACATGGGTGTGATCCTGATCGTTGGCGCGGGGGCGGTCAGGCCCTGACGGCCGCCACCACCTTCTGGGCCGCCTGGGCCATGGTGTCGGCGCTGATGATCGGCAGGCCCGACTCGGCCAGCAGCTTCTTGCCGAGTTCCTCGTTCGTGCCCTTCATGCGCACGACCAGGGGCACGTTCAGGTTCACCGCGCGGCAGGCGGCGATGATGCCTTCGGCGATCGTGTCGCAGCGCATGATGCCGCCGAAGATGTTGACCAGGATCGCCTTGACCTTGTCGTTCTTCAGCATGATCTTGAACGCCTCGGTGACCTTCTCGGCCGTCGCGCCGCCGCCGACGTCGAGAAAGTTCGCCGGCTCGCCGCCGAACAGCTTGATCGTGTCCATCGTCGCCATCGCCAGGCCTGCACCGTTGACGAGGCAGCCGATGTTGCCGTCGAGGCTGATGTAGGTCAGGTCGAACTTGCCGGCCTCGACTTCGGCCGGATCCTCCTCGTCGAGGTCGCGGTAGGCGACGATCTCGGGGTGGCGGAACAGCGCGTTGCTGTCGAAATTGAACTTGGCGTCGAGTGCCTTGATGTTGCCGCCGCCTTCGAGGATCAGCGGGTTGATCTCGGCCAGGCTGGCGTCGGTGTCCATGTAGCACTTGTAGAGCTTCTTGAACACGTCGATGGCCTGCGCCTGCGACGCGGCCGGCACGCCGATGCCGTCGGCCAGCTCCCGCGCCTGCGCGTCGGTCAGCCCGGCAGCCGGGTCGACGAACACCTTGATGATCTTCTCGGGTGTGGCGTGCGCCACCTCCTCGATGTCCATGCCGCCTTCGCTGCTGGCCATCAGCGCGACCTTCTGCGTCGCGCGGTCGGTCAGCGCGGCGACGTAGTACTCCTTCTTGATGTCGGCGCCTTCCTCGATCAGCAGGCGGCGCACCTTCTGGCCCTCGGGGCCGGTCTGGTGCGTCTTCAACTGCATGCCCAGGATCTGGCCGGCGAGCGACTTCACGTCGTCCATAGCGCGTGCCAGCTTGACGCCGCCGCCCTTGCCGCGCCCGCCGGCGTGGATCTGGGCCTTGACCACCCAGACCGGGCCACCCAGCTTTTGCGCCGACTCGATCGCCTCCTGCACCGTGAAGGCAGGGTAGCCGCGCGGCACCGGCACGCCGAAGCCGCGCAGCAACTCCTTGCCCTGGTACTCGTGAATCTTCATGGTGCGTGATCTCCTGGAGGTCGGGTGGCGTCGTGCGAAGGTTCGGAATCTGCGGGGTCTGCGCGCGCAATGCATTGATTGCGGTCAATTTCCCCCGGCGCCCGTGGCAAGGACCCGGGTCGGTGTGCCGCGCTGTCGGGGACAAACACGCGCCGCGCGACGGGTTGGCAATGTAGCACGCGGCATGCTGCGCCGCGGCACGACGCGGGCCGTCGCGCCGGCTCGTCCCGGCCAAGGTCCGAACCCTCCCGTAGGGTCGATCGACGGACTCGGCGCGCGAGGTGTCGTCAGTCCTCAGGGGCGCCGGCGTCCTTCACGACGCGCCGGATCACGTCAGCCGAGAAACCGCGGCCGGCCAGAAAGCGCATCTGGCGCGCACGCGCCGCAGCGTCGCCGGGCGGCGACGCGCCGAACTTGCGCGCCCAGACGGCGCGTGCTCGCGCCAGTTCGGTCGCCCGCAGCGCTTCGACTGCATCGGCGGCGAGATCAATGTCGTGTCGTGCAAGTTCCTGATGGATGCGCAGGTTGCCGTAGCGCGCTGAACGAACATGCACGCGCGATTCAGCAAAGCGAGCAGACGACAGGTGGTTGTGCGCTTCGAGCCAGTCGAGCAGGGCATCGACCTCTGCTTCGATTGGCGCTGCATCGACCTCGGGAGACCCGCCCTCGGCGCTGGGCAGTGCCACCCCGGCGTCACGCGCATCGGCGTCGAGACGCGCGCGGCGCAGCAGCTTGCGCCGCAACTCGATGCGGCTGTGCTCGCGCTGCGCGAGCCACCCGATGGCGCGCGCCTTCAGCGACGGCAGCGGCCTGGCGCGCACGGGACGCGCTGGGTCGACGGGCTCAGTCGGCCGCGGCGCCGGCCAGCAGCGGGATGCCCATCGCCTCGCGGACCTTGTTCTCGATCTCGCGAGCGAGATCGGAGTTCTCGCGCAGGAACTCGCGCGCGTTGTCCTTGCCCTGGCCGATCTTCTCGCCCTGATAGGCGTACCAGGCTCCGGACTTGTCGACCACCTTGGCATCGACGCCCATGTCGATGATCTCGCCCTCGCGGCTGATGCCTTCGCCGTAGAGGATGTCGAACTCGGCCGTCTTGAACGGCGGCGCGACCTTGTTCTTGACGACCTTGACCTTGGTTTCGTTGCCGACGACTTCCTCGCCCCGCTTGATGCTGCCGATGCGGCGGATGTCGAGCCGCACCGAGGCGTAGAACTTGAGCGCGTTGCCGCCCGTCGTGGTCTCGGGGTTGCCGAACATGACGCCGATCTTCATGCGGATCTGGTTGATGAAGATGACCATCGTGTTGGTCTTCTTGATCGACGCGGTGAGCTTGCGCAGCGCCTGGCTCATCAGGCGCGCCTGCAGACCGGGCAGCGAGTCGCCCATCTCGCCCTCGATCTCGGCCTTGGGCGTGAGCGCGGCCACCGAGTCGATGACGACGAGGTCGACCGAGCCCGAGCGCACCAGCGCGTCGACGATCTCGAGCGCCTGCTCGCCGGTGTCGGGCTGGCTGATCAGCAGTTCCTGCAGGTTGACGCCGAGCTTTTGCGCATACTGCACGTCGAGCGCGTGCTCGGCGTCGATGAAGGCGCAGGTGCCGCCCAGCTTCTGCATCTCGGCAATGACCTGCAGCGTCAGCGTCGTCTTGCCCGAAGATTCGGGGCCGTAGATCTCGACGACGCGCCCGCGCGGCAGGCCGCCGACGCCCAGCGCGATATCGAGGCCGAGCGAGCCGGTCGAGACGACCTGGATATCCTCGATCACCTCGCCTTCGCCGAGCCGCATGATCGAGCCCTTGCCGAACTGCTTCTCGATCTGCGCGAGCGCGGCCTGCAGGGCCTTGGCTTTCTCGGTGTTCAGGGCTTTGACGGGTGCGTCCATGCAGGTCTCCTTGGCGTTGGCGGGAGCGATTATGTTCGGTAGCTGGATGTTTGTACAGTAGCACGCAAGCATTCCGGCGGGCCATCCCTACAATGAAGCTCGACGCAGGAACGAGCCATGCGAATCCTCATCGCCGAAGACGACCAGGTGCTTGCCGACGGCCTGTTGCGCTCGCTGCGCAATGCCGGCTATGCCGTCGACCAGGTCGGCAGCGGCAGCGAAGCCGAGGCGGCCCTCGCAGCGCACGAGTTCGATCTCGTGATCCTCGACCTCGGCCTGCCGCGCGTGCACGGCTTCGACGTGCTGCGCACCGTGCGCGCCAAGGGCGTGACGACACCGGTGCTGATCCTCACCGCGGCCGACAGCGTCGAGCAGCGCGTCAAGGGGCTCGATCTCGGCGCCGACGACTACATGGCCAAGCCGTTCTCGCTGCAGGAGCTCGAGGCGCGCGTGCGCGCGCTGACGCGGCGCGGCCTGGGCACGGCGTCGAGCCGCATCAAGCACGGGCCGCTCACGTTCGATGCGAGCGGACGCGTCGCCTACATGAACGACCAGATGATCGAGCTGTCGGCGCGCGAGCTGAGCCTGCTCGAGATCCTGCTGCAGCGCGCCGGCCGCCTCGTCAGCAAGGACCAGCTCGTCGAGCGGCTGTGCGAGTGGGGCGAGGAAGTCAGCAGCAACGCCATCGAGGTCTACATCCACCGGCTGCGCAAGAAGATCGAGCAGGGCCCGGTGCGCATCGCCACGGTGCGCGGGCTCGGCTACTGCCTCGAGAAGCTCAACGGCTGACCACCCCCTCTTGGATAACGCGCCGAAGACCCGCTCCGCGCAGGGTTCGCTGTTCGGCGAGATCCTCGACTGGATGCTCGCGCCGCTGCTGCTGCTGTGGCCGATGAGCGTGCTGCTGACCTGGCTGGTGGCGCAGAACATCGCCAACCCGCCGTTCGATCGCCAGCTCGCCGAGGCGGCACGGGCGCTGTCGCGACAGGTCGGCGTCGTCGCCGACGCGCGCGGCGCCGAGCCGCGCGCCCGCTTCGACTTGCCGGCCGGCGCGTCCGAGCTGCTGCACACCGACGAGGCAGACGAGATCTACTACCAGGTGCTCGGGCTGCGCGGCGAATTCCTCAGCGGCGAGCGCGACCTGCCGGTGCCGGTCGACGAGCGGCCGCTTTCGCCCGGCGAGGTGTACTTTCGCGACGATGCGGTCCACGGCCGCCCGGTGCGTGTCGCCTACCTGTGGGTCGCGCCGGGCGGCCCGGACGCATCGGCGGCACTGGTGCAGGTCGGCGAGACGCTGGGAAAGCGCTCGCGGCTGGCCACCGAAATCCTCAAGGGCGTGATCCTGCCGCAGTTCGTGATCCTGCCCGTTGCCGTGCTGCTGGTCTGGCTCGCGCTGTCGCGCGGCATCGCGCCGCTGAACCAGTTGCAGCGGCGCATCCGCTCGCGCGACAGCAGCGATCTGAGCCCGATCGACGAGCGCGAGGCTCCCGAGGAAGTGGCGCCGCTGGTGCGCGCCATCAACGACCTGCTGGCGCGGCTCGACCGCTCGATCGGCGCGCAGAAGCACTTCCTCGCCGACGCCGCGCACCAGCTCAAGACGCCGCTGGCCGGGCTGCGCACGCAGGCCGAGCTGGCGCAGCGCCAGATCGACGCCGGCCAGCGCGACCCGCAGGAGCTCAAGAAGTCGCTGCGCCAGATCGCGCGCTCGAGCCAGAGCGCGGCGCACATGGTCAACCAGCTGCTCGCGCTGGCGCGCGCCGAAGACAAGGAACAGGCGGTGCACCTGCAGAACGTGCGCCTGGCGCCGCTGGCCACCGAGACGGTGCGCGATTTCGTGCCGCGCGCGCTCGACAAGCGCATCGACCTCGGCTACGAGGGGCCCGAGCCCGAGCAGTCGGCGCTGCGCGTGCGCGGCCATGCCGTGCTGCTGCGCGAGCTGATCCGCAACCTGGTCGACAATGCGCTGCAATACACCGCGGCCGGCGGCACGGTGACGGTGCGCGTCGTCGAGGATCCGTTCGGCCAGGTCGTCGTGCTGCAGGTCGAGGACAACGGCCCCGGCATCCCGGCAGCCGAGCGCGAGCAGGTGTTCCAGCCGTTCTATCGCGCGCTCGGCACCAATGTCGACGGCTCGGGCCTGGGCCTCGCGATCGTGCGCGAGATCGCCGAGCAGCACGGCGCCGAGATCACGCTCGACGACGCCTGGCCGCGCTCGCCGGGCGCCGCAGCCGACGGCGCCGCCGGCGGCAATGGCGTCGGAGCCCGATTCACCTTGCGTTTTCGGGCCATCGCAAGCACGCCCTGACCGGCTTCGAGCTTGCCTCAAGGGGCCCGCTCTGCCGCCGCAGCGCGAATACCGGGACGCGAAACACGAAGGCGCTACGGTGAGCAGCGTAGACTGGGGTAAACCCTGAAATGCTGCCATGACAATGATCGACCGCTGGCGCCGTTGGTTCAGCCGCCCCGCCGTGCCACCGCCTCGCCGCATCGCGTTGGCGCTGCAAGGCGGCGGCTCGCACGGCGCCTTCACCTGGGGCGTGCTCGATCGCCTGCTTGAGGACGGCCGCTTCGAGATCGGCGCGATCTCGGGCACCAGTGCCGGCGCCCTCAACGGCGCGGTGCTCGTGAGCGGGCACGCCGTCGGCGGCGCCGCCGGCGCGCGCGCGGCGCTGGCTGCATTCTGGCGCGACATCAGCGCGGCCGGCGCGCCGGCCGCGCACTGGGTCGGGCGCTGGTTAGGCGCGCTCGGGCCCTACGAGCTGAACCCGCTGAACCTCAATCCGCTGCGCGACGTGTTGTGCCGCCATGTCGACGAGGCGGCGTTGCGACGCGGCGAACCGGCGCTGCACGTCGCCGCGACCGCCGTGCGCAGCGGTCGGGCGCGCATCTTCTCGGGCCGGGCGCTCTGCATCGACGCCCTGCTCGCCTCGGCCTGCCTGCCGATGCTGTTTCGAGCCGTCGAGATCGACGGCGCGCCCTACTGGGACGGCGGCTACAGCGCCAACCCGGCGATCCTTCCGCTGCTGCGCGACGGCCAGGTGGTCGACGTCGTCCTCGTGCGCATCAATCCGCTGTGGCGCGAAGAGACGCCGACCGCCGGTGCCGACATCGCCGACCGCGTCAACGAGCTCGTCTTCAACGCGAGCCTGCTCGCCGAGTTGCGCGCGCTTGCCGGCCACCGCGGGCTGCGCCTGCACGCGATCGCCGACGACGCGGCGCTCGCGCCTCACGGAGCGGCCAGCAAGCTGAGCACCGACCGCGCCTTCCTGCAGACCCTGCACGACGTCGGCCGCGCTGCAGCGACGCGCTTCCTGGCGCGCCACGGCGACGACGTCGGCCGGCGTGCCAGCCTCGACGTCGCCGCGGCGCTCGCCGATCAGGTCTGAACCAGGCGCCGGCTCTTCGAGATCGACATCAGCATGCCGAGCGCCAGGCCGAGCGTGACCATCGCCGTGCCGCCGTAGCTGATGAACGGCAGCGGCACGCCGACCACGGGCAGGATGCCGCTGACCATGCCCATGTTGACGAATGCATAGGTGAAGAAACTCAGCGTGATCGCGCCGGCGAGCAGCCGCGCGAACAGCGTCGGCGCCTCGGCCGCGATCATCAGGCCGCGGAAGATGAGGAACGTGAAGCCGAGCAGCAGGCCCGCCACGCCGGCGAGGCCGAACTCTTCGGAGAACGCGGCGAAGATGAAGTCCGTCGTCCGCTCGGGGATGAACTCGAGGTGCGTCTGCGTACCCTGCATGAAGCCCTTGCCCGTCATGCCGCCCGAGCCGATCGCGATCATGCCCTGCAGGATGTGGAAGCCCTTGCCGAGCGGGTCCTTGGTCGGGTCGAGCAGGGTGCAGACGCGATTCTTCTGGTAGTCGTGCAGCAGCGGCCACTTCACGTCGGGCTGGCAGATCGCATCCTCGTAGCCGACCAGGCCGACCACCGCCACCGCGCCGACGGCGATGACCGGCAGGATCAGCCACCACGACAGCCCGGCAAAGAAGATGACGTACAGGCCCGCCGACAGCACCAGCAGCGAGGTACCGAGGTCTGGCTGCTTGACGATCAGGCCGACCGGCACGGCAAGCAGCGCCAGCGCGCCGAGGAAGTCGCGCACGCGCAGCTGGCCCTCGCGGCGCTGGAACCACCACGCCAGCATCAGCGGCGTGGCGAGCTTGAGGATCTCCGACGGTTGCACCACGACGCCGACATCGAGCCAGCGCGTCGCGCCTTTCTTCGTGATGCCGAGCAGCATCGTCGCGACGAGCAGCGCGACGCCGATCGTGTAGGCCGGCACCGCCAGCGCCATCAGCCGGTGCGGCGGGATCTGCGCGACGAGGAACAGCAGCCCGAGCGCGAGCAGCATGTTGCGGCCGTGGTCGACGAAGCGCGTGCCGTGGTCGAAGCCGACCGAATACATCGTCACCAGCCCGGCCGCGGCGAGCAGCAGCACGGCCACCGACAGCGGCCCATCGAAGCCGAGGAACACCGGCTTCAGGCGCTGCCGCCAGGTCGGCTTGTCGAAAGATCTCATCGATGGGCGACCTGTTGGGGTGCCGAGGCCGCCGCCTGCGGTGCATCTGCGGAGAAAGACGCACCGCCGGGCAGCGGCACGTCGGCCGACATGCGCGACTTGCCGACCGGCGCGGTCGACTTGCCCTGCTGCGTCAGCGCAATGTCCTCGACGCTCGGATAGCGCCCGAGCAGCACGTGGTCGAACACGCGGCGCGCCATCGGCGCCGCCGCCTCGGAGCCGAATCCGGAGTTCTCGACGATGACGGCCAGCGCGATCGTCGGCGCCTCGACGGGCGCGAAAGCGATGTAGAGCGAGTGGTCGCGCTGGTGCTCCTCGAGCTTGGAGGCGTTGTACTTCTCGTTGGCCTTGATGCCGATCGCCTGCGCCGTGCCCGTCTTGCCGCCCGACTTGTAGCCGGCGCCGACGAACGAGCGCACCGACGTGCCCTCCTGCGTCACGCTGTAGAGGGCGCGGTTGATCAGCTCGACGTGCTCGGGCTTGAACGGCATCGGCGACAGCGCATCGCTGGCGACGCGGCGGCGCTCGTGCGTCTCGATGTCCTCGACCTCGCGCACCAGCCGCGGCTTGTAGCGCTGGCCGCCGCTGACCAGCGTCGCCGTCGCCGTCGCGAGCTGCAGCGCGGTGAAGTTGTTGTAGCCTTGGCCGATGCCCAGCGAGATCGTCTCGCCGCCGTACCACTTCTGCTGCTCGGGCTTGCGGTAGGCGCGGCGCTTCCATTGCGTCGACGGCAACAGGCCGGTCACCTCGCCCTCGACGTCGATGCCCGTCTTGCGGCCGAAGCTGAACGGCGACAGCTGCTCGTGCATCAGGTCGACGCCCATTTCGTTGGCCAGCGAGTAGTAGTAGACGTTGCTCGACTTGACGATGCTGCGCGTCATGTCGACCGCGCCGAGCCCGTGGTCACCGTGGCTGCGGAACACGTGGCCACCGTAGGTGAACGTGCCGCCGTCGTGGATCACGGTGTTCGGCGCGCGCTTGCCCGTGTTCAGCGCCGCCATCGCCATGAACGGCTTGAACGTCGAGCCGGGCGGATAGGTGCCGCGCAGCGCGCGGTTGAGCAGCGGTTTGTCGATCGACTCGTTGAGCTCACGCCACGACTCGACGTCGATGCCGTCGACGAACAGGTTCGGGTCGAACGTGGGTTTGCTGACGAAGGCGAGCACTTCGCCGTTGCGCGGATCGAGTGCGACGAGCGCGCCGCGCCGCTCGCCGAACATTTCCTCGACCAGCGCCTGCAGCCGGATGTCGATCGACAGCATCAGCGTGTTGCCGGGCGTCGCCGGGCTGCTCTTCAAGCGCCGCACGGCGCGCCCGGCGGCGCTGGTCTCGACTTCCTCGAAGCCCGTCGCGCCGTGCAGCTCGGACTCGTAGCTCTGCTCGATGCCGAGCTTGCCGATGTACTCCGTGCCACGGTAGTTGGCGAGCGCCTCCTCGGGCCAGTCGTCCATCGCCTTCTTCTCGGCCTGGTTGATGCGCCCGATGTAGCCGATGAGATGGCTGCCGACTTCGCCCAGCGGATAGTTGCGGAACAGCCGCGCGCGCACCTCGACGCCGGGAAAGCGGAATCGCTGCGCCGTGAAGCGCGCCACTTCCTCGTCGCTGAGCTTGGTGCGCAACGGCAGCGACTCGACGCTCTTGCTCTCGTCGAGCGCGCGCTTGAAGCGGCGCCGGTCGCGCGGGCCGATGTCGACGATATTGCCCAGCGCGTCGATCGTCGCGTCGAGGTCGACCACCTTCGACGGCATGATCTCGAGCGTGTAGGCCGAGTAGTTGTTGGCCAGCACGACGCCGTTGCGGTCGAGGATCAGGCCGCGGTTCGGCACGATCGGCACGATGGCGATGCGGTTGTTCTCGGCCTGCGTCGCCAGTTCCTGGTGCTGGTAGACCTGCAGGTAGACCATGCGCGCGCCTAGCAGGGCGAAGGCGACGAACACGGCCAACGCGGCAGCAAGCAACCGGCCGCGAAAGCGCGCCAGCTCAAGCTCGACGTCCCTGAGTTCCGTAATCATGCTCTACAGCGGCCGGTTCTTGTCCGGGTCGGGCGGCCGGCGCTGCGGCGCCAGCAGCGCCGCGCTGAAGATCGGCCACAACAGTGCTTCGAACACCGGCGCGAGGCCCAGTTCCCAGCCGGGGAACATGCCGCCCGAGACCATGCCGACGAGCAGCGAGATGCCATGCGCGGCGACGAACACGGGCAGCACCTGCAGCGCCTGCGACGGCACGCTGAACCACCGCAGGCGCCGGTGCATCGCGATCGCGAAGAAGCTCATCAGCGTGTAGGCCAGCGCATGCTGGCCGAGCAGCGCGCCGGCGTGCACGTCGAGCAGCACACCGAACAGGAACGCAGTGCCGACGCCGACACGCAGCGGCTGGTGCACGTTCCAGAACACGAGCACGAGCGCCAGGATGTCGGGCGAAGCCGGGCGCCGGCCGAGGGGAATCATCTCGAAGACGAGCGCTGCGAGCAGCGTCAGCCAGACGAACAGCGGATTGGCCGGCAGCAGCAACTGGTTCGACCCGCGCGGCATGATCATCGGCGACCCTTCTTCTTCGTCGCCGCCTTGCCCGCGGCCACGTCGGCCGCCGGTTCGGCCGGGCGCGGCATTTGCAGGCCCACCGGTTCGAGCACGAGCACGTGGCGCACGCCGTCGGGCGCCGCCACCGGGGCGAGCACGATGCGCGCGAAGCCGCCCTCGGCGCGGCGCTCGACGCTCGCCACGCGCGCCACCGGTACGCCGGGCGGATAAACGCCATCGACGCCCGAGGTGGAGAGCAGGTCGCCGACCTGCACGTCGGCATTGCCTGCCATGAAGCGCAGTTCGAGCCCGCCGCCGCCGGGCAGGCCGTGCGCGGCGCTGCGCTGCTGGGTGCGCGTGTTGAGCACGGGAATAGCGGCGTCCTTGTCGGTCAGCAGCGTCAACTCCGACGACAACGGGTAGACGCGCGTCACCTGCCCCAGCACACCAGCTTCGTTGATCACCGGCGCGCCGAGTGCGACGCCGCCAGCCGCGCCGCGGTCGATGACGACCTTGCGCGAATAGAGGTCGCTCGCCTCGTACAGCACTTCGGCGGCCACGGCGCGCACCAGCAGCCGCGAGCGCAGACCGAGCAGCGAACGCAACTGCTCGTTCTCGCGTTCGAGCACGTCGACGCGCGTCGTGCGTTCGGCCTGGCGTGCCAGCGCGGCGCGCGCCTCGGCCTCGCCGCTCAGTGCGTCCTGCAGGCCGCGGCCGTATTGCCACAGCCCGTTCCACAACTCGACGGGTGCGAGCAGCGTGCGCTCGACCGGGTGCAGCACGGTGGCAATCGCGGCGCGCAGCGGCCGCGTCATCTCGAAGCGCGCGTCCGACGCCATCAGGAACAGCGCCAGCGCCGAGAAGAAGACGAGCTTGGTGAGCGCCGACGGGCCCTGGCGGAAGAAGGGCGGCGGCGTTCGGTCGAGCGTGCCGAGCGGCATGGGGCTACGACGCGGACCGGCGGCCGCGCAGCCGCGGAGGGGTCGGGCCCGCGTTCACTCCGACGTGAAGATGCTGCCCAGCCGCTCCATGCGCTCGAGCGCCATGCCGCAGCCGCGCACGACGCAGGTCAGCGGATCTTCGGCGACAAGCACCGGCAGGCCGGTTTCCTCGGCGAGCAGGCGGTCGAGATCGCGCAGCAGCGCACCGCCGCCGGTCAGCATCATGCCGCGCTCGGCGATGTCGGCGCCCAGCTCGGGCGGCGTCTGCTCGAGCGCGTTCTTGACCGCCGAGACCATCTGGTTCAACGGGTCGGTCAGCGCTTCGAGAATCTCGTTGCTGCTGATCGTGAAGCTGCGCGGCACGCCTTCGCTGAGGTTGCGGCCCTTGACCTCG
>CAYJLV010000066.1:0-12047 GCA_964371405.1 uncultured Burkholderiaceae bacterium | reverse complement strand
GCAGCACCGGCGCCTCGACCATCTTGACGACGTCGGTGCAGTACAGCGTCGAGCGCGTGTCGCGCGGATCGCTGGTCGTGAAGCCGATCTGGTTGTTGATGACGATGTGCAGCGTGCCGCCGGTGTAGTAGCCGCGCGTCTGCGCCAGCGCCAGCGTCTCCATCACGACGCCCTGACCGGCGAACGCCGCGTCGCCATGCACCAGCACGGGCAGCACGGTGTCGCCAGCCTTGTCGCCGCGCCGGTCCAGACGCGCCTTCACCGAGCCCTCGACGACCGGGTTGACGATCTCGAGGTGCGACGGGTTGAACGCCAGGCTCAGGTGCACCGGCCCGCCGGGCGACGTGACGTCGCTCGAGAAGCCCTGGTGGTACTTGACGTCGCCCGAGGGCAGGTTCTCGGCCGCCGTGTGGTCGAACTCGGAGAACAGCTCCTTGGGCGACTTGCCCAGCGTGTTGACGAGCACGTTGAGCCGACCGCGGTGCGCCAGCCCGATCACGATCTCCTGCACGCCCTTCTCGCCGGCACGCTGCACGACTTCGTCCATCGACGCGATGAAGCTCTCGCCGCCTTCGAGCGAGAAGCGCTTCTGGCCGACGTACTTCGTGTGCAGGTAGCGCTCGAGGCCCTCGGCCGCGGTCAGGCGACCCAGGATGTGGCGGCGCTTTTCGACGCCGAACGCCGGCTTGGAGCGCGAGCTCTCGAGCCGCTGCTGCCACCAGCGCTTCTCGCTCGGGTCGGTGGCGTGCATGAACTCGGCGCCGATCGAGCCGCAATAGGTGTCGCGCAGCGCCTGGACGATCTCGCGCAGCGTCATCTGCTCGGCCGTCGTGAAGTAGGTGTTGGCGGCGCTGAACACGATGTCCATGTCGGACTCGGTCAGGTCGTAGAACGCCGGCTCGAGCTCGGGGATCTTGGGTCGCTCGGTGCGCTTGAGCGGATCGAGGTCGGCCCATTGCGAGCCGAGGAAGCGGTACGCCGCGATCAGCGACTGGACGTGGACCTGCTTGCGCGCGACAGCGAGGTCGCTGCTGCTGGCGCGGTTGCCGAAGGCGTTGGCCTTGGCACGCTGCGCGAACGACTCGACGACGGGAGCGTGCGGCACGTCGCGGGCATTGCTGCCGTCGACCGCGGGGACGTTCTGCAAGGCGTCGAAATAGGTGCGCCAGTTGTCGGGCACCGAGCCGGGATTGTCGAGGTAGGCCTCGTACATCTCCTCGACATAGGCGGCATTACCGCCGAACAGGTACGAGTCGGACCTGCGCTGCTGCATCATCTCTCGCTCACCTTTCGCCCCGGTTTGCGGAGCTCCGATGGGTTGCCACACCTTCCGCGACCCGGCTCGACCGGTTGGCGGATTGCGACCCGCCTTGCTGAAACACCAGAACAGCAAGGGGACGGGAAGGACCTCAATCAATCACGAGCGCGACTGTAACACCGCTGGTTCGCGGCGACGCCGATGAGGGGGCTGTCGATACGGCCTTGTTCGCGACGCGCCACAGCGTCAGCGTGGCGTCAGGGACGGCACAGACTCGTGCGCGCCGCTTCGTACTCGCCCTGCAGCCGGGCGACCAGCGCAGCCGCCGGCACGACGGCGTCGATCGCGCCGATGCCCTGGCCGCAACCCCAGATGTCCTTCCAGGCCTTCTTCGCGCCGGCAGCGCCGAAATCCATCTGGCTCGGATCACTCTGCGGCAGGTGGTCGGGATCGAGCCCCGAGGCGACGATCGAGCCGCGCAGATAGTTGCCGTGCACGCCGGTGAAGAGGCTGGAGTAGACGACATCGGCGCTCGTGCTGTCGACGATCATCTGCTTGTAGGCGTCGGCGGCGCGCGCCTCACCGGTCGCGATGAAGGCCGAGCCGACGTAGGCGAAGTCGGCGCCCATCGCCTGCGCGGCGAGCACGGCGTCGCCGGTGGCGATCGCGCCGCTGAGCGCCAGCGGCCCGCCGAACCAGCGGCGGATCTCGTGCACCAGCGCGAACGGACTCGTCGTGCCCGCATGGCCGCCGGCTCCGGCGGCGACGGCGATCAGGCCGTCGGCGCCCTTCTCGATCGCCTTGCGCGCGAAGCGGTCGTTGATCACGTCGTGCAGCACGATGCCGCCCCAGGCGTGCACGGCATCGTTGACGTCGGTGCGCGCGCCGAGCGAGGTGATGACGATCGGCACCTTGTACTTGGCGCACACCGCCATGTCGTGGTCGAGCCGGTCGTTGCTGCGGTGGACGATCTGGTTGATCGCGAACGGAGCCGCGGGCCGGTCAGGGTGGTCGCGGTCGTGCGCCGCGAGCGTCTCGGTGATCTCGGCCAGCCAGGCGTCGAGCTGCTCGGCCGGGCGCGCGTTGAGCGCCGGCATCGCGCCGACGACGCCCGACGTGCACTGTGCGACGACGAGCTTCGGGTTGCTGATGATGAACAGCGGCGCGCCGATCACCGGCAGGCGCAGCCTCTGCAGCGCGCCGGGCAAGGGCGCGCGGGGAGCGGCGGCCGGCATCAGTAGGCTTCGGGCGCCAGCGCCGTGACGCTGCCGGCCCCGTCGACGACGCTGTCGCGCAGGCCCGGCACGCGCGTCAGGATGTGCTCGGCATAGAACTGTGCCGTCGCCACCTTGGCGGCCATGAACCCGGCATCCTCGCCCGCGGCCAGCCGCTCCTCGGCGACGAGCAGCGCACGCGCCATCTGCCAGCCGGCGACCGTATTGCCAGCGAGCATGAGGTACGGCACCGAGCCGGCGAACACGGCATTCGGCTGCGTCGACGCCTGCTCGACGACGAAGGCGACGACCTGCTCGAAGGCTTCGCGCGCCGCGCGCAGCCGGCGCCCGACGGCGCGCGCGGCGGCACTGTCGCGCTTGGCGAGCTCGGCCTCGGTGGCGGCGATCTCCGCGGCGACGCGGCGCGCCGTCGCGCCGCCGTCGCGCAGCGTCTTGCGGCCGACCAGGTCGTTGGCCTGGATCGCCGTCGTGCCTTCGTAGATGGTGAGGATCCTGGCGTCACGGTAGTACTGCGCCGCGCCCGTCTCCTCGATGAAGCCCATGCCGCCGTGTACCTGCACGCCGAGGCTGGCGACTTCGATGCTCATCTCGGTGCTGTAGCCCTTGACCAGCGGCACCATGAACTCGTACCAGGCCTGGCTGGAGCGGCGAGTCCCGGCGTCGGGCGTGGCGTGCGCCGTGTCGTAGGCGGCCGCGGCGGCTAGCGCCATCGCGCGCGAGCCTTCCGTCAGCGCGCGCATCGTCATCAGCATGCGCCGCACATCCGGGTGGTGGATGATCGGCGCGCTGCCGGGCAGCGATCCGTCGACCGGGCGCGACTGCACGCGATCGCGCGCGTACTGCACCGCCTTCTGGTAGGCGCGCTCGGCCACCGCGATGCCCTGCAAGCCGACGGCGTAGCGCGCCGCGTTCATCATGATGAACATGGTTTCGAGGCCGCGGTTCTCCTCGCCGACCAGCCAGCCGACGGCGCCGCCGTGGTCGCCGTACTGCAGCACGGCGGTCGGGCTCGCCTTGATGCCCATCTTGTGCTCGATGCTGACGCAGTGCACGTCGTTGCGCGCACCGGGCTTGCCGTCGGCGCCGACCAGGAACTTGGGCACGAGGAACAGGCTGATGCCCTTGACCCCCGGCGGCCCGCCCGTCACGCGCGCCAGCGCGAGATGGACGATGTTCTCGGCCATGTCGTGCTCGCCATACGTGATGAAGATCTTCGTGCCGAAGATGCGGTACGTGCCGTCGGGCTGCGGCTCGGCGCGCGTGCGCACCAGCGCGAGGTCGCTGCCGGCCTGGGGCTCGGTCAGGTTCATCGTGCCGGTCCAGCTGCCGTCGACGAGCCTGGGCAGGTAGGTCTGCTGCTGCTCGGGCGTGCCGGCGAGCAGCAGCGCCTCGATCGCGGCGTCGGTCAGCAGCGGACACAGCGCGAAGCTGAGGTTCGCGCTGTTGAGCATTTCGATGCAGGCGGCGGCGATCGTCTTCGGCAGACCCTGCCCGCCGATCGACACCGGGTGCTGCAGGCCCTGCCAGCCGCCTTCGGCGAACAGGCGGAACGCCTGCCTGAAGCCCGGTGTCGTCGTCACCCGGCCGTCATGCCACGACGACGGCTCGCGATCGCCCTCGACGTTCAGCGGTGCGACGACCTCCTCGTTGAAACGCGCGCATTCCTCGAGCACGGCCCGCGCCGTGTCGGGCCCGGCTTCCTCGAAACCGGGCAGCCGCGTCAGCGACTCGAGCCCGGCCAGCTCCTTCATGTCGAACAGCAGATCCTTGACCGGCGCACGGTACGTCATGGTGTCACTCCGGGTGGACGGGACAAGCAGCGAAAAGGTCGTGGTCAGAGCGCCTTCACGAGTTCGGGCACAGCGGTGAACAGGTCGGCCTCGAGTCCGTAGTCGGCGACGGCGAAGATCGGCGCCTCGGGATCCTTGTTGATCGCGACGATGACCTTCGAGTCCTTCATTCCGGCCAGGTGCTGGATCGCGCCCGAGATGCCCGCGGCGATGTAGAGCTGCGGGGCAACGATCTTGCCCGTCTGCCCGACCTGCCAGTCGTTGGGTGCGTAACCGGCGTCGACCGCCGCGCGGCTGGCGCCCAGCGCCGCACCGAGCTTGTCGGCCAGCGGCGTCAACACCTCGGCGAACTTCTCGCTCGAGCCCATCGCGCGGCCGCCGGAGACGATGATCTTGGCCGCCGTCAACTCCGGCCGGTCGAGCTTGGCGATCTCGGAGCCGACGAACGACGACAGCGCACTGTCGGCCACCGCGGCCAGCGTCTCGACGGCGGCGCTGCCGCCGGTCGCAGGCGCCGGATCGAAGCCCGTCGTGCGCACCGTGATCACCTTGACCTTGTCGGCGCTCTGCACCGTGGCGATGGCGTTGCCGGCATAGATCGGGCGCTCGAAGGTGTCGGGCGCGACGACCTTGATGGCGTCGCTGATCTGCGCCACGTCGAGCAGCGCAGCCACGCGCGGCGCGACGTTCTTGCCGTGCGCGGTGGCGGGAAAGACGAGGTGGCCGTAGCTGCCGGCGAGCGCGACGACCTGCGCCGCGACGTTCTCGGCGAGCTGCTCGGCCAGACTCGCGCCGTCGGCGTGCAGCACCTTGGCCACGCCCTGGATCTGCGCGGCGGCCTGCGCGGCGCCGGCGGCATTCTGGCCGGCGACGAGCACGTGCACATCACCGCCGCACTGCACCGCGGCCGTCACGGTATTGAGCGTCGCGCCCTTGAGGGTGCCGTGGTCGTGTTCGGCAATGACGAGGACTGCAGCCATCTCAGATCACCTTCGCTTCGTTCTTCAGCTTGGCCACCAGCGTGGCCACGTCGGGCACCTTCACACCGGCGCCGCGCTTGGGCGGCTCGACCACCTTCAGCGTCTTGATGCGCGGCGCGACGTCGACGCCGAGGTCGGCCGGCTTGAAGACGTCGAGCTGCTTCTTCTTGGCCTTCATGATGTTGGGCAGCGTGACGTAGCGCGGCTCGTTGAGGCGCAGGTCGGTCGTCACCACTGCGGGCAGCTTGATCCTGATCGTTTCGAGGCCGCCGTCGATCTCGCGCGTGACGCTCGCCTGGCCGTCTGCCACTTCGACCTTGCTCGCGAACGTCGCCTGGCCCCAGCCCGCGAGCGCGGCCAGCATCTGCCCCGTCTGGTTGCAGTCGTCGTCGATCGCCTGCTTGCCCAGGATGACGAGCTGCGGCTGCTCCTTGTCGACGAGCGCCTTCAGCAGCTTGGCCACCGCCAGCGGCTGCAGGTCCTCGGCGGCCTCGACCAGGATCGCGCGGTCGGCGCCGATCGCCATCGCGGTGCGCAGCGTCTCCTGGCACTGCGCGACGCCGCACGAGACCGCGACGATCTCGGTGACGACGCCTTTCTCCTTCAACCGCACGGCCTCTTCGACGGCGATCTCGTCGAAGGGGTTCATGCTCATCTTGACGTTGGCGATGTCGACGCCCGTGCCGTCGCTCTTGACGCGCACTTTCACGTTGTAGTCGACCACGCGCTTGACTGCGACGAGGGCTTTCATCGGCAAGAGACTCCGTAATGCATCTGTCGGTTGAAAAAGAAGGATTTTAGTGGTCTGCCTCGCCGATGCTCCGGGGGCGCAGCCTAGCATAGAAATAGAACGCTCGTGCTATTTTCCTGCAGCGAAATTAGGAGTCTGCCGCCGCTAGACTGCCCACGACCATGCCGACGACGAACGACTCCCGACCGGTGCCGCAGGTCGGCGTCTTCGACTCGGGGGTCGGCGGCCTGTCGGTGCTGCGCGCGATCCGGGTGGCCCTGCCCGGCGCACATCTGACCTACTTCGCCGATACGGCGCATGCGCCGTATGGCGACCGCGACGACGCGCATGCGATGCAGCGCGCCCATCGCATCACCGCGCACCTGATCGCGCGCGGCGCGCAGGGCGTCGTCGTCGCCTGCAACACGGCAACGGCGGTGGCGATCGAGTCCTTGCGCGCGCGCTGGCCGGGCGTGCCGTTCATCGGCGTCGAGCCCGGGCTGAAGCCGGCGCTCGCGCTGTCGCGCAGCGGGCGCATCGGCGTGATGGCGACGCCGGCCACGCTGCGCAGCGATCGCTTCGCCCGGCTCTGCGCGGCGCATGCCCGGCCCGCCCAGCTCCATCTCGAGCCCTGCCCGGGCCTCGCCGCACTGATCGAAGGCGGCAACCTCGACGCGCAGCCTCTGCTCGCGTCCATCGATTCGCACGTCGCGGCGCTGCGCCGCGCCGATGTCGACGTCGTCGTGCTCGGCTGC
The DNA here is from genome assembly GCA_964371405.1 of uncultured Burkholderiaceae bacterium. Lineage (GTDB taxonomy): Bacteria > Pseudomonadota > Gammaproteobacteria > Burkholderiales > Burkholderiaceae_C > JAMHWF01. The sequence goes on along the minus strand of CAYJLV010000066.1, from coordinate 5,299 downwards.
ACGCACTACGTCTTCGTGCGTGAACCTTTGGAGCGCGCACTCGGGCCACAGGTGGCGATCGTCGACACCGCCGACGCCGTCGCACGGCAGGTCGCGCGTATCGCCGGCGCTGCGGCGCGCGACGCAGCGGCCGGCACGCTGCAACTCGCAGCAACGGCCGACACACGCGGACTGCAACAGCTTGCCGAGCGCTGGCTCGGGCTGGGCGTGTCCGTCGAACTCGAAGCTCAGGTCTGAAGCGCTGCGCCCTGGCCGCGCGCGATGTCGACGCGCGCGAGCAGCAGCAGGCCGAGCACGAAGAAGGCGCCCGTCGTCAGGATGGCGAGGCGGTGGTTGCCCGCCGTCGCCCAGGTCACGGCGCCGTAGGTCAGCGGCCCGACGATCACCGACAGACGCGTCGCGAAGGTCCACAGCCCGTAGAACTCGCCGAGCCGCGCCGCGGGCGCGAACACGCCGGCCAACGCACGCCCGGCCGACTGGCTCGAACCCATGCAAAGACCCGCGATTGCCGCAGCAACCCAGAACAACGCCGGACCCGTGGCCACATAGGCGAGCGCCGTCATCACGATCCAGCCGGCGAGCGTCCACGTCAGCGCACTCTTGTGGCCGATGCGATCCTGAAAGTAGCCGAAGGCGAAAGCACCGGCGGCAGCGGCCACGTTGACAAGGAAGACGAGCAGCATCGTGTCGGCCTGCTTGAAGCCGAGCGCCTGCTCGGCGTAGACGGCAGCCAGCGCGATCACGACGGCGATGCCGGCCTGGTAGCTGGCGCCGCAGGCGAGCAGCCACACGAAGTCGCGGTAGTCGCGTGCGTGGCGCCACGTCGTGCCGAGGCGGCGCGATGCGGCCTGCACACCCGCCGCGCGAGCGACTTCGGCCTGCGGCTGCGCGTGCTCGCGCAGCAGCACGAACGTGACGCAGGCCGACGCTGCATAGATGCCGGCGGTGATCAGCATCGTCACGGGCACGAACTCGGTCGCGGGTAGGCCGCGCGCCTGCGCGTGCAAGACATAGGCCAGGCTCGCGCCGAGCGCGAGCATGCCGCCGAGGTAGCCGAAGCTCCAGCCCCAACCCGAGACGCGCCCGAGCGCGTCGCGCCGCGCCAGCTCGGGCAGGAACGCCGCCGTCAATGATTCGCCGATTGCGAAGCAGGTGTTCGAGACGACGATCAGCAACGCCGCCGTCGCCACGTCGCCACGGCCGGCGAGCGCGAGCGCCGCCGTGCTGCCGACGCAGCCGAGCGTGACGGCGATCAGCACCCGCTTCTTGGCGGCGCGCAGATCGGCCCACGCGCCGAGCGCCGGCATCACGATCATCACGATCGCGCTCGACGCAGCGATCGCCAGTGTCCACGCGAAGGTCGCCCAGGCTGCGTTGCCGGCGACGACGCCGACGAAGTAGACGTTGAAGACGGCCGTCAGGACGACCGTCGTGTAGCCCGAGTTGGCGAAGTCGTACATCGCCCAGCCGAACACTTCGCGCTTGCGCACGCCGGGATTCAGCGCATCCTGCGGAAACAGGGCCATGGCCTCTCCTGCGCCGGAGACGGCGCGGCGCAACGTCGGAGGAATCGCGTTTGGTGCCCGGGACCGGGCTCGAACCGGTACGCCCCTTTGCAGGAGGCGGCGGATTTTAAGTCCGCTGTGTCTGCCAATTCCACCACTCGGGCGCCGGCGGATTATCGGGCGATGCGGCGGTCAGGAAAAAGGGCCTCGACATCGCGAGGCCCTGAATCTGGAGGCGCGGGGCGGAGTCGAACCGCCCTTCACGGATTTGCAATCCGGTGCATAACCGCTTTGCTACCGCGCCGAATACGTCAAAAAGGGAAGCGCAAGCGCTTCCCTCGAATCAAACTGGAGCGGGAGACGAGTCTCGAACTCGCGACCTCAACCTTGGCAAGGTTGCGCTCTACCAACTGAGCTACTCCCGCGCTGCACGCGCTTCGATCGATGCATTGCTGCAAGACCGAAGCGCGAAGTATAGCGAAATCCCGGATCAGTGCGTCAGCACCTCGCTCGCCTGCGCCGTGCCGCCGGCCTTCGGCGCGTCCTTCGGCGCCTCTTCCTCGGGCAGCGGTTGCGGCACCGAGGTCAGCGCGAGTTCGAGCACGCGATCGATCCATTTCACCGGAACGATCTCGAGCCGGCCCTTCACGTTCTCGGGGATCTCCTGCAGGTCCTTCACGTTCTCTTCCGGGATCAGCACCGTCTTGATGCCGCCGCGATGGGCCGCGAGCAGCTTCTCCTTCAGGCCGCCGATCGCCGTGACCTCGCCGCGCAGCGTGATCTCGCCCGTCATCGCGACATCGGCGCGCACCGGAATGCCGGTGAGTGCCGAGACGAAGGCCGTCGTCATCGCGGCCCCCGCGCTCGGGCCGTCCTTGGGCGTCGCGCCGTCGGGCACGTGAATGTGCACGTCGCGCTTCTCGAACATCTCGTCCTTGATGCCCAGGCGCCGCGCGCGGCTGCGCACGACGGAGCGTGCCGCCTCGACCGATTCCTTCATCACGTCGCCGAGCTGGCCGGTGCGGATGATGTTGCCCTTGCCGGGCATCACCGCCGCCTCGATCGTCAGCAGATCGCCGCCGACCTCGGTCCACGCCAAGCCGACCACCTGGCCGACCTGGTTCTCCTTCTCGGCCTGGCCGTAGCTGAACTTGCGCACGCCGAGGTAGTCGTTGAGGTTGTCCTCCGTGACAACGACCTGGCCGCTCACCTGCTTGAGCTGGATCGACTTGACCACCTTGCGGCAGATCTTGGAGATCTCGCGCTCGAGTGAGCGCACGCCGGCCTCGCGCGTGTAGTAGCGGATGATGCCGCGCACCGCCGACTCGGCGACTTCCATCTCTTCGGGCTTGACGCCGTTGTTCTTGCTCTGCTTGGGCAGCAGGTAGCGCAACGCGATGTTGACCTTCTCGTCCTCGGTGTAGCCCGACAGGCGGATCACTTCCATCCGGTCAAGCAGCGCCGGCGGGATGTTCATCGAGTTCGACGTCGCGATGAACATCGTGTCGCTGAGGTCGAAGTCGACCTCGACGTAGTGGTCGCTGAAGGTGTGGTTCTGCTCCGGGTCGAGCACCTCGAGCAGCGCCGACGACGGATCGCCGCGGAAGTCCATCCCGAGCTTGTCGATCTCGTCGAGCAGGAACAGCGGATTGCGCGTGCCGACCTTGCTCAGGCTCTGCAGCACCTTGCCCGGCATCGAGCCGATGTAGGTGCGGCGGTGGCCGCGGATCTCGGCTTCGTCGCGCACGCCGCCGAGCGCCATGCGGACGAACTTGCGCCCCGTCGCGCGGGCGACCGACTGGCCGAGCGAAGTCTTGCCCACCCCCGGCGGCCCGACCAGGCACAGGATCGGCGCCTTGACCTTGTCGACGCGCTGCTGCACCGCGAGATACTCGAGGATGCGGTCCTTGACCTTCTCGAGCCCGTAGTGGTCTTCGTTGAGCACGTTCTCGGCGAAACCGAGGTCGTGCTTGATCTTGGTCTTCTTGCTCCACGGCAGGTTGACCAGCGTTTCGATGTAGTTGCGAACGACGGTCGCCTCGGCCGACATCGGCGACATCAGCTTGAGCTTCTTCATCTCGCCGTCGGCCTTCTTGCGCGCTTCCTTGGGCATGCGCGCGGCCTGGATCTTCTTTTCGAGATCCTCGAAGTCGGCGCCCTCCTCGCCGTCGCCGAGTTCCTTCTGGATCGCCTTGACCTGCTCGTTGAGGTAGTACTCGCGCTGGCTCTTCTCCATCTGGCGCTTGACGCGGCCGCGGATGCGCTTCTCGACCTGCAGGATGTCGACCTCGTGCTCGAGCAGCTCGAGCAGCTTCTCCAGGCGCTTGTCGACGGCGTACAGGTCGAGTACCGACTGCTTGGCTTCGAGCTTGAGCGGCAGGTGCGCGGCGATCGTGTCGGCCAGGCGGCCGGCGTCGTCGATGCCGGCGATCGAGGTCAGGATCTCCGGCGGGATCTTCTTGTTGAGCTTGACGTACTGGTCGAACTGCTGCGTGACAGCGCGGCGCAGCGCCTCGACCTCGGGTTTGGTCTCGGTCTCGGGCGGCACCGGCACGACTTCGGCGGTGAAGTGCTCGTCGCCGTCGGTGATCGACTTCGTGTTCGCGCGCTGCATGCCTTCGACCAGCACCTTCACAGTGCCGTCGGGCAGCTTGAGCATCTGCAGGATGCTCGAGACGCAGCCGATCTCGAACATGTCGTCGGGTTTGGGCTCGTCCTTGCCGGCGGCGCGCTGCGCCACCAGCATGATCTGGCGGCCGGCTTCCATCGCGGACTCGAGCGCCTTGATCGATTTGGGCCGCCCGACAAACAGCGGGATCACCATGTGCGGGAACACGACGACGTCGCGCAGCGGCAGCAGCGGCAGCGTGATCGGCTCGGCGGGCAGAGTGGGATGTCCGGACATGCTTGAATCTCCTTCTCCGCCCCATGTGCGGCTGGGACCGGCAATTGCAAGAACCCGCGCCGCCTCCGGGCGGCCGGCGGGCGGCCCGCGCGTCAGGCGCTGGCCTTGTGTTCCCGGTAGACGAGCAGGGGCTTGGTTTCCTCGTCGATCGAGTGTTCGTCGAGCACGACCTTGGCGACGCCGTCGAGCGTCGGCAGCTCGAACATGGTGTCGATCAGCGCCTGCTCCATGATCGAGCGCAGGCCGCGTGCACCCGTCTTGCGGGCCAGCGCCTTGCGCGAAATCGCCGCCAGTGCCGAGGGCCGGATCTCCAGCTCGACGCCGTCCATGCCGAACAGCTTCTGGTACTGTTTGACCAGGGCGTTCTTCGGCTCGGTCAGGATGCGCACCAGCGCGTCCTCGGTCAGCTCGCCGAGCGTCGCGACGACGGGCAACCGGCCGACCAGCTCGGGGATCAGGCCGAACTTGATCAGGTCCTCGGGCTCGACCTCGCGGAAGGTGTCGGCCGCCTTGCGCTCGCTCTTGCTGTGCACGGTGGCGCCGAAGCCGATGCCCGAGCGCTCGGTGCGGTTCTGGATCACCTTCTCGAGGCCGTCGAACGCGCCGCCGCAGATGAACAGGATGTTCGTCGTGTCGATCTGCAGGAAGTCCTGGTTCGGATGCTTGCGACCACCCTGCGGCGGCACGCTCGCCATCGTGCCCTCGACCAGCTTGAGCAACGCCTGCTGCACACCCTCGCCCGAGACGTCGCGCGTGATCGACGGGTTGTCGGCCTTGCGGCTGATCTTGTCGATCTCGTCGATGTAGACGATGCCGCGCTGCGCGCGCTCGACTTCGTAGTTGCAGTTCTGCAGCAGCTTCTGGATGATGTTCTCGACGTCCTCGCCGA
>CAYJLV010000065.1:0-13621 GCA_964371405.1 uncultured Burkholderiaceae bacterium | reverse complement strand
CTCGAACCCGCGACCCCCGGCGTGACAGGCCGGTATTCTAACCAACTGAACTACCGCTCCGTGCGGTCGGCGGCTTTCGCATTGCTGCGCAAGTGCTGCCGAAACTTGGCGTCCCCTAGGGGATTCGAACCCCTGTAATCACCGTGAAAGGGTGGTGTCCTGGGCCTCTAGACGAAGGGGACTCACGATCACATTCTCTCCTGAACAGCGCTTGTTTGGTGGAGGTAAGCGGGATCGAACCGCTGACCTCTTGCATGCCATGCAAGCGCTCTCCCAGCTGAGCTATACCCCCATGAGGTTTCGCAACCACGCCGTCCAAGCGAGAACGCGATTATAGCGAGACTTTGGGGGCCGCCTGCAAGCGGGCCACCACGACATCGCGCGGGAACAGCGCGAGCACGGCGTCGATGGAGGGCGTCTGCGCGCGGCCGAACACGAGCACGCGCACCGCCATCGCGAGTTGCGGCATCTTCAGCCCGTGCGCGGCGATCGTCTCCTTGATCGCAAGCGCGATCGCGGCCTTGCTCCATTCGCACGCCATCAGCTTGTCGCGCAGCGCCGCAAGCGCGGGCTGCACCGCGGGCACGACGTGCGCCTGCAGTTCGTCGGCCGAGGGATGCACGTCGGCGAGGTACGGCGCAAGCCACTCGCCGAGCTCGACGAGCGTGGCGCAGCGATCCTTGAACAGCCCGACGGCGGCCACGAGGTCGAGCGCCGGCGGCAGTGCCGTGCCGCGCTGCACCCAGCGCTCGCGCAGCAGCGCGGCGAGCGCGGCGTCGGGCGTCGACTTGATGTGCTGCGCATTGACCCAGCGCAGCTTGGCCTCGTCGAACTGCGCCGCGCTGCGGCCGAGGTGGGCGAGGCCGAACCACTGCACGAACTGCTCGCGGCTGAAGATCTCGTCGTCGCCGTGGCTCCAGCCCAGGCGCGCGAGGTAATTGACGACGGCGTCGGCGAGGAAGCCTTCCTCGCGGTACTGCGTCACCGGCTTGGCGCCGTGGCGCTTGCTCATCTTCTCGCCGTGCTCGTTGAGCACCGTCGGCAGATGGGCGTAGACCGGCGGCTCGGCGTCGAGCGCGCGCAGGATGTTGATCTGGCGCGGCGTGTTGTTGACGTGGTCGTCGCCGCGGATCACGTGCGTGATCGCCATGTCGATGTCGTCGACGACGACGCAGAAGTTGTAGGTCGGCGTACCGTCGGACCGCGCGATGACGAGATCGTCGAGCTCGTCGTTGGAGATCTCGATGCGGCCCTTGACCTTGTCGTCCCACACGACCGCACCGCCGATGGGATTGCGAAAGCGGATCACCGGACGCACGCCCGCGGGAACCGGCGGCAGCGTCTTCCCGGGCTCGGGGCGCCAGGTGCCGTCGTAGCGGGGCTTTTGCTTGGCCGCCAGCTGGCGCTCGCGCAGCGCGTCGAGCTCGGCGGGCTGCATGTAGCACGGGTAGGCGAGGCCGCGCTCGACGAGTTGCGCGACCAATTCCTTGTAGCGCGCCATGCGCTGCATCTGGTAGTACGGGCCTTCGTCGGGGTCGAGGCCGAGCCAGCGCATGCTGTCGAGGATCACATCGACCGCTTCCTGCGACGAACGCTCGACGTCGGTGTCCTCGATGCGCAGGATGAACACGCCGCCGTGGGCGCGAGCGAACGCCCACGGGTACAACGCCGAGCGGATGTTGCCGAGGTGGATGAAGCCGGTCGGCGACGGCGCGAAGCGGGTGCGGACCTGCGTCATCGCGCCAGCGTCTCGAGTCCGGCGCGCAGATCGCCCTTCAGGTCATCCACGTCCTCGAGCCCGACGGCGAGCCGGACCATGCCCTGCACGATGCCGGCCGACTGGCGCTGCTCTTCGGTGAGGCGCCCGTGCGACGTGCTCGCGGGGTGCGTGATCGTCGTCTTGGTGTCGCCGAGGTTGGCCGTGATCGAGCAGATGCGCGTGCTGTCGATGACGTGGAAGGCGTCGGCGCGCGCCGCGGCCGGCGTGTCTCCGCGCACGACGAACGACACGACGGCGCCGCCCACGCCCGACTGCTGCGCCATCGCCAGCGCGTGCTGCGGGTGCGACGCGAGGCCGGGGTAGTAGACGCGCTCGATCTGCGGCTGCGCCTCGAGCCAGGCCGCGACCTGCGCCGCGCGCGCACTCTGCTCGCGCATGCGGATCGACAGCGTCTCCAGGCCCTTGAGCACCACCCAGGCGTTGAACGGCGACAGCGACATGCCGACGCTGCGCATCAGCGGCACCAGCTTGCCTTCGACGACGGCCTCGCTGCCGCACACCGCGCCGGCCAGCACGCGGCCCTGGCCGTCGAGGTACTTGGTGCCCGAATGGATGACGAGGTCGGCGCCGTGCTCGGCCGGGCGCTGCAGCGCCGGCGTGCAGAAGCAGTTGTCGACGGCGAGCAGCGCGCCGGCGCCGTGCGCCAGTTCGGCCAGCGCGCGGATGTCGCACACCTCGGTCAGCGGATTGCTCGGCGTCTCGGCGAACAGCAGCTTCGTCGTCGGGCGGATCGCGCGCCGCCATTCGCCGATATCGGTCTGCGAGACGAAGCTGGTCTCGACGTCGAACCTCGCAAAATCGCTGCCGAGCAGCTTGATCGTCGCGCCGAACACGCTCTGCGAGCACACGACGTGGTCGCCCGACTTCAGCAGGCCGAGCACGATCAGCGCGATGGCGCTCATGCCCGACGACGTGGCGATGCACGCCGGCATGCCTTCGAGCGCGGCGAGACGGCGCTCCATCATCATCACCGTCGGATTGGTGAAGCGCGTGTAGACGAAGGCCTCTTCCTCGTTGGCGAAGCGCGCCGCCGCCGTCGCGGCATCGGGGTGCACGAAGCTGCTGGTGAGGAACAGCGCCTCCGAATTCTCGCCCCAGGCGCTCGGCGGCAGGCCCTCGCGAACGGCGCGGGTGTCCAGTCGCGCATCCGCCGGCAGGTCGACGCGGGGGATCCTGCGTCCGGTCACGAAGAACCCTCCGTCGCGCCCTGCAGCGCCAGTCGCGAACGATCGGCGTCGCCCTCATCGCCCTGCGTCGCACGCTGCTTCGCGATGGCGTCGAAATCAGCCGCCGTCACGTCGCCGGTGATGTAGCGGCCGTCGAAGCACGACGCCTCGAAGCCGGCGAGCGCCGGGTTCAGCGCCTTGACGACGCGCTTCATCGCGTCGACGTCCTGGTAGATCAGCGCGTCGGCGCCGATGTACTCGCGGATCTCTTCGACGCTGCGGCCGTGCGCGATCAACTCGTCCTTGGTCGGCATGTCGATGCCGTAGACGTTCGGAAAGCGCACCGGAGGCGCGGCCGACGCCATGTAGACCTTGCGCGCACCGGCCTCGCGCGCCATCTGCACGATCTCCTTGCTCGTCGTGCCGCGCACGATGGAATCGTCGACGAGCAGCACGTTGCGGCCCTTGAATTCGGACGCGATGGCGTTGAGCTTCTGGCGCACCGACTTCTTGCGCATGCCCTGCCCCGGCATGATGAAGGTGCGGCCGACGTAGCGGTTCTTGACGAAACCCTCGCGGTAGGGCTTGCCGAGCTTCTGCGCGAGCTGCATCGCCGAGGGCCGGCTCGACTCGGGGATCGGGATCACGACGTCGATCTCGCTCGGCGGCATCGTCGAGATGACGCGCTGCGCCAGCGTCTCGCCGAGGTTGAGCCGCGCCTGGTAGACCGAGACGCCGTCGAGCACCGAGTCGGGTCGCGCCAGGTAGACGTACTCGAACATGCAGGGGTTCAGGCTCGGCGCACCGGCGCACTGGCGCGCGTGGACACGGCCCTCGAGGTCGACGAAGACGGCCTCGCCGGGCGCGACGTCGCGGACCATGCGGTGGCCCGTGCCCTCGAGCGCAACCGACTCGCTCGCGATCATCACTTCGCGCCCTTCGGGAAGGTCGGCCTCGCCGAAACACAGCGGCCGGATGCCGTACGGGTCGCGGAACGCGAGCAGGCCGTGGCCGGCGATCAGCGCGACGACGGCCCAGGAGCCCTTGATGCGCTTGTGCACCGCGGTCACGGCGCGGAACACGTCGTCGGGAGCCAGCGGCGCATCGCGCGCGGCGCGGCCCAGCTCGTGCGCCAGCACGTTGATCAGCACCTCGGTGTCGCTGTCGGTGTTGATGTGCCGGCGGTCGACGTCGATCAGTTCCCGGCGCAGCAGGTGCGCATTCGTCAGGTTGCCGTTGTGCACGAGCACGATGCCGAACGGCGCGTTGACGTAGAACGGCTGCGCCTCCTCTTCGCTCCAGGCGTTGCCCGCGGTCGGGTAGCGCACCTGGCCGAGGCCCACCGTGCCGGGCAGCGCGCGCATGTTCCGGGTGCGGAACACGTCGCGCACCATGCCGTGCGCCTTGTGCATGAAGCACTTCGTACCCTGCATCGTGACGATGCCGGCAGCGTCCTGCCCGCGATGCTGCAGCAGCAGCAGCGCGTCGTAGATCAGCTGGTTGACGGGCGCCTTCGAGATGACGCCGACGATGCCGCACATGGAGATACTTCCTCGTTCAGGCCGCGGGCAGCCGCTGCGCCACCGACGGTGGCAGCACCGGTTTCAATCCGTCGAGCATGCCATTGAGCCACAGCGCGCCCTGCGACGCCTTCCAGGGCGCCGATTTCGCCAGCGGCGTGAGGGCGATCAGCGTCGCCAGCACGAGCAGCAGCACGCCGCCGCGCAGCAGCCCGAACACGGCGCCGAGCCCGCGGTCGGCCAAGCCCAGCGGCGTCGCCTTGACGAACAGCGACGCCAGCCGGGCCGCCAGGCTCCACGCCAGCAGCACCGCGAAGAAGGCCAGCGCGAAGGCGGCGCCGAGATTGAGCGCCGAGCGCGGCGCGCCGACCGGCAGGTGCGGCGCGACCTGCGGCGCGAGCCATTGCGCGGCGAACCAGGCAACGACCCAGCCCGCCAGCGACAGCACTTCGAGCACGAAACCGCGCCATACGCCGACCAGCACCGAAACGGCCAGCAGCGCGATCATGGCGATGTCGACCCAGCCCATGACCTACAACGGCACGATGGCCGTCGGCAGGCCCGCCGTCTTGACCTTGGCCGCAGCCTTCTCCGCCTCGTCGCGTGACGCATAAGGGCCGACGCGCACGCGGATGCGGCTGCCGGCCGGCGTTTCGAGCACCTGCGTGTAGGTCTTCAGGCCGAGCTTCTCGACCTTCTGGCGCACCTCGCGCGCAGCGGCGGCATCGGCAAAGGCACCGACCTGCACGACGAAACGGCCCGACGCTGCTGATGGGTCGTCCTTCTTCGTCGCGGCGGCAGGCTTGGCTTCCTTGCCTTCGAGCAGTGTGCGCGCGCGCGCCGCATCGGTGGCCGCCGCGACGGCCGGCTGTGCGGCCCTGTCGGCCTTCGGTGCGGGCGCCGGTAACGCGGGCTTGGCAACGACGGCCGACGCAGGCGCCGGGGCCGGCGCGGCGCTCGCCGCCGGTGCCTTCACATCATCGGCGGCGGCATCGGCGGGCGCGGGGTGCGCCGCGGGCGGCTGCTGCATCGGCGCGGCGGCATTGCGCGCGGGCGGCAGCGCGAGCGGCGGCGCCTGGTCCTTGCGCGCGATCTCGATCGGGATGTCGACGGGGATCGGCCGCGGGCTGGTCTCGAACAGCAGCGGGAAGCCGATCACGCCGGCGCCGATCAGCACCGTCGCGCCGACCAGGCGTTGCCGCGCGCGCGTGCGCAGTCGCCGCACGTCGTCGACGGCATCGGCCGACGAAGTGTCGCGAGAGCGCTTGAAGTAGGACAGCAGACCCATGCGATGCCGGTTTCGGGGCGGCGGCCACGGCGCACTGCGTGCCCGCACCGGCGGCTCGGCCCCGCGCTTTCAGTCCGGTTGCGGAGCGCTGCGCTGCGGCAGCCCGGCTTCGAGCACGCCACCCACGGTGTAGAAGGAGCCGAACACGATGATTCTATCAGCGGGGTCTGCGACGGCGACTGCGGCAGCGAGCGCGGCATGCGGACCCGCGTGGCAGGCGACGCTTGCCGCAGGAACCGGCGCTGCCGGCGGCAACGCAGCGAACTGCGCCGCCAGCGCCTGCGCCGTCGCGGCGCGCGTGATCGGCAGGTCGCAGAAGTGCCAGCGGTCGACGAGCGGGCGCATCGTCGTGAGCATCGCGATAGTGTCCTTGTCCTGCATCGCGCCGAACACGGCGTGCGTGCGCGGGAAGTACCCCATCTGGTCGAGGTTGCGCGCCAGCGTCGCGACGGCATGCGGGTTGTGCGCGACGTCGAGCACGATCGCGGGCTGCCCCGGCACGACCTGGAAGCGCCCCGGCAGCTCGACGGTCGCGAAGCCGTTGCGCACCGCCTGCGCAGTGACCGGCAGTCGAGCGCGCAAGGCGTCGAAGGCGGCGAGCACCCCCGCCGCATTGAGCAGCTGGTTCGCACCGCGCAGTGCCGGATAGGCCAGCCCCGCATAGCGCTTGCTGCGCCCCTGCCACGACCACTGCTGGCGGTCGCCGCTGAACGAGAAGTCGCGACCGGCGAGCCACAGGTCGGCGCCGACGCGCGCCGCGTGGTCGACGAGGCTCTTCGGCGGCAGCGGGTCGCTGACGATCGCCGGCCGGCCGGAGCGCATGATGCCGGCCTTCTCGAAACCGGTCGACTCGCGATCGGGGCCGAGGAAGGCCGTGTGGTCGATGTCGATGCTGGTGATGACGGCGCAGTCGGCGTCGATCACGTTGACGGCGTCGAGCCGGCCGCCCAGCCCGACTTCGAGCACGACGAGATCGAGCGCAGACTGCGACAGCAGGCGCAGGATCGCCAGCGTCGTGAACTCGAAGTAGGTCAGCGACACGTCGCCGCGCGCAGCCTCGACCGCCTCGAAGTGCGGCACCAGCGCGTCGGCCGCGACGATGGCGCCATCGACGCGGCAGCGTTCCTCGAAGTGCACCAGGTGCGGCGAGGTGTAGACACCGACGCGCCAACCCGCATGCGCCGCGATCGCCTCCAGCATCGCGCAGGTCGAGCCCTTGCCGTTGGTGCCGCCCACCGTGACGACGGGGCAGCCGAAGGCAAGGCCGAGCCGCGCACGCACCTGCTCGACGCGATCGAGGCCCAGGTCGATCGTCGTCGGGTGCAGTTGCTCGCAGCGCGCGAGCCAGTCGGCGAGCGTCATCGACGACGCATCTTCAACCGCGTCAAGCGATGGCGTCGGCGCTCTGGCGCATCAGCATCGCGACGGCGCGCGCGATCGTGATGCGCAGCTCGCGGCGGTCGACGATCATGTCGAGCGCGCCTTTGCCGATCAGGAACTCGCTGCGCTGGAAGCCTTCGGGCAGCTTCTCGCGCACCGTGTTCTCGATCACGCGCGGACCGGCGAAGCCGATCAGCGCCTTGGGCTCGGCGATCACGATGTCGCCGAGGAAGGCGAAGCTCGCCGACACGCCGCCCATCGTCGGGTCGGTCAGCACACTGACGAAAGGCAGACGCGCCCTCGCGAGGTGCGTCAGCGCGGCATTCGTCTTGGCCATCTGCATCAGGCTCAGCAGGCCTTCCTGCATGCGCGCGCCGCCGGTGGCGGCGAAGCTGATGAACGGCGTCTTCTGCTCGACCGCGGCCTCGACACCACGCACGAAGCGCTCGCCGACGACGGAGCCCATCGAGCCGCCCATGAAGTCGAACTCGAAGCATGCCGCGACGACGGGAATCGTGTGCAGCGCGCCGCCCATCACGACGAGCGCGTCGGTCTCGCCCGTGTTTTCGAGCGCCTCCTTCAGGCGCTCGGGGTACTTCTTGCTGTCCTTGAACTTGAGCGCGTCGACCGGCAGCACCTCCTGGCCGATCTCGTAGCGACCTTCGGCGTCGAGGAAGGCGTCGAGCCGCTCGCGCGCGCCGATGCGATGGTGGTGCGAGCACTTCGGGCAGACGTTGATGTTCTGCTCGAGGTCCGTCTTGTAGAGCACGGTCTCGCACTCCGGACACTTGACCCACAGGCCCTCGGGCACCGTCCGGCGTTCGCTCGGATCGGTCTGCTGGATCTTCGGCGGCAGCAGTTTTTCGAGCCAGCTCATGTCGATCTCCAGTGGCTATCGTTTCAGGCGACGACGCCGGCGCGCAGGCCGTCGAGCGCCGCGCGCATCTCGGCGATGAAGGCGCCGGCGACGGCGGCGACCTCATCGCGCGGCGCCGCTTCGAGCAGTTGAACCAGACGCGAGCCGATCACGACGGCGTCGGCCACGGCACCGACGGCGCGCGCCGTGGCCGCATCGCGAATGCCGAAGCCGACGCCGACGGGCACGCGCACCTGGGCGCGGATGCGCGGCAGCATCTGCGCCACCGCTGCCGTGTCGAGGTGGCCGGCGCCCGTCACGCCCTTGAGCGACACGTAGTAGACGTAGCCGCTCGCGACGTGGCCGACCTGGCGCATGCGTTCGTCGGTCGAGGTCGGCGCGAGCAGGAAGATCGGATCGAGCCCGCGCGCCTGCAGCGCGCGCGCGAACGCCTCGCACTCCTCGGGCGGGTAGTCGACGACGAGCACGCCGTCGACGCCGGCCTCGGCGCAAGCCGAGACGAAGGCGCCGTCGCCGTGGAGCTGGTCGTAGCGCTCGACCGGGTTCGCGTAGCCCATCAGCACGACGGGCGTCTTCGCATCACGCGCGCGGAAGCCCAGCACCGCGGCCAGCACCTCAGCCATGCCGATACCGTTGGCGAGGGCGCGCTCCGAGGCCTTCTGGATCACCGGGCCGTCGGCCATCGGATCGGAGAACGGCACGCCGAGCTCGATCACGTCGGCACCGGCAGCGGCCATCGCCAGCATGACCTCGACGGTCGCGTCGGGATAGGGGTCGCCTGTCGTGAAGTACGGGATCAGCGCCTTGCGACCCTGCGCCTTCAGCGTTTCGAACGTCGCGGCGATGCGGCTCATGACACCGCCCTCGCTGTTCGCGACTCGACACCCGACAGCGCGGCCACCGTGTTGATGTCCTTGTCGCCGCGCCCCGAGAGATTGACAAGGAGGTGCTGATCGGTGCGCATCGTCGGTGCGAGCTTCATCGCGTAGGCCACGGCGTGCGACGACTCGAGCGCCGGGATGATGCCTTCCTTGCGGCACAGGTGGTGAAACGCGGCGAGCGCCTCGTCGTCGGTGATGCCGACGTACTCGGCGCGGCCGATGTCCTTGAGGTAGGCATGTTCCGGGCCGACGCCGGGGTAGTCGAGGCCGGCCGAGACCGAATGCGTCTCGCTGATCTGGCCGTTGGCGTCCTGCAGCAGATAGGTGCGGTTGCCGTGCAACACACCGGGCGACCCGGCGATCAGGCTGGCCGCGTGCTTGCCCGTTGCGAGCCCCAGCCCGGCCGCCTCGACGCCGATCAGGCGCGTCGACTCGTGCGCGATATACGGATAGAAGATGCCCATCGCGTTGCTGCCACCGCCGACGCAGGCGATCACGGCGTCAGGCTGGCGGCCGATCTGCTCAGGCATCTGCTGCATGCACTCGTCGCCGATCACGCGCTGGAAGTCGCGCACCATCGTCGGGTAGGGGTGCGGGCCGGCGACGGTGCCGATGATGTAGAACGTGTTCTCGACGTTCGTCACCCAGTCGCGCAGCGCCTCGTTGAGCGCGTCCTTCAACGTCTTGCTGCCGCTCTCGACCGGCACCACCGTCGCGCCGAGCAGGTTCATGCGGTACACGTTGGGCAACTGGCGCTTGATGTCCTCGCTGCCCATGTAGACGACGCAATCGAGGCCGTAGCGCGCGCAGATCGTCGCCGTGGCGACGCCGTGCTGGCCGGCGCCCGTCTCGGCGATCACGCGCGGCTTGCCCATGCGACGCGCGAGCAGCGCCTGCCCGATCGTGTTGTTGATCTTGTGTGCGCCGGTGTGGTTGAGGTCTTCGCGCTTGAGGTGGATCTGCGCGCCGCCGAGCTCGCGGCTGGTGCGTGCGGCGTGATAGATCGGGCTCGGCCGGCCGACGAAGTGGGCGAGTTCGTACTTGAACTCGGCGACGAACCCGGCGTCGTGCTGGACCTTCGCGTAAGCGGCTTTCAGCTCATCGAGCGCATGCACGAGCGTCTCGGCGACGAAGCTGCCGCCGTAGTGGCCGAAATGCCCGCTCGCGTCGGGCTGCTGATAACTGAACATGGAAGGCGGTGGTGGATGCTTCAGGCTTCGGCGTCCGCGATGCGCGCATCGGCTTCGCGGACGGCTTCGCAGAACCGGCGGATCGCAGCGGCGTCCTTGACGCCTCGGGACGATTCCACGCCGGAACTCACGTCAACGGCCCAGGGCCGCACGCGAAGAATCCCTTCGATCACATTTGCGGCATGCAACCCACCAGACAAAACGACCGGAAGGGGCACGCCGTGGGGAATGAGCGACCAATCGAAAACCTTTCCGCCGCCGCCGTAGCCCTCGACGTGGGCGTCGAGCAGCAGGCCACGGGCGTCCGGATACCGGGCTGCGAAGTCTAGCAAATCGATGCCCGGCGCCACCCGCGCCGCGCGCAGGTAGGGCCGGCCCGCGGCTCGGCACTGCGCCGGCGTCTCGTCGCCGTGGAACTGCAGAAGAGCGTGCGGCAGACGCTCGACGGCGTGCGTGACCTGCGCCGGCGAGGCGTTGACGAACAGCAGCGTCGGCGTCACGAAGGCCGGCAGCACGCGCGCCAACTCGGCGGCGCGCTCGGGCGCGACGTGGCGCGGGCTGCGCTCCCAGGTGACGAGGCCAATCGCATCGGCGCCCGCTTCGACGGCGGCCTCGACATCGCTCTCGCGCGTCAGTCCGCAGATCTTGATGCGTGTGCGTTGGTTCAACGGTGTTCGACGCTACGGCAGCCAGTCGAGCGCCGGCGTGTGGTCGGGAATGCCATGACGTGCATCGTAGTACGGCCCGACGAAGTAAAGGCCATCGGGAGCGAAGGTCGGCGCAGCGAGGTCGCGCCGGCGCGAGGCGAGCACGTCGCCGACCCAACCCGGCGCGCGCGCACCGCTGCCCACAGCGACCAGGCAGCCCATGATGTTGCGCACCATGTGGTGCAGGAAGGCGTCGGCATCGAAGTCGAAGCGCCAGTACGCGCCACGCCTCTCGATCGCGACCGAGCGCAGCGTCTTCACCGGCGACAACGCCTGGCACTCGGCGGCGCGAAAGGCGCTGAAGTCGTGCTCGCCGAGCAGCAGCGCGGCGGCGGCGCGCGTCGCGTCTCCGTCGAGCGCACGGAACACCCAGCCCGCCGCACCGGTCTCGACCGACGGCCGCACCGGCGACTCGAGCAGCACGTAGGCGTAGCGCCGGCCGCGCGCGCTGGCGCGGGCGTGGAAGTCGTCGCCGACGCGCAGCGCCCATTGCACGGCGATGTCGGGCGGCAGGAATCGGTTGGTGCCGCGCACCCACGAGAACATCTCGCGGTCGAGCGCGGTGTCGAGATGAACGACCTGGTTCAGCCCGTGCACGCCGGCATCTGTGCGCCCGGCGCACATCGTGCGCAGCGGTTGGTCGGCGAACTGCGACAGCGCCGCTTCGAGGCGATCCTGCACGGTGCGGCCGTCGGACTGGCTCTGCCAGCCGTTGTAGGCGCTGCCGCGGTAGCTGACGCCGAGCGCGAGCCTCATGCCGCGCCTCGCGTGCAGCGTGGCCCGTCAGGCGAGCTCGTCGAGCATGCCCTGCGCCTTCGACTTCAGCGGGCCACTGGCCTTGGCGATGACTTCCTGCAGCAGGTCGCGCGCACCTTCGGTGTCGCCGATCTGGCGGAACTCCTCGGCCAACTCGAGCTTGCGCGACAGCGGGTCGTCGCCGCTGCCGACGCCCTCGGCGCCCAGGTCTTCGAGGTCGATCGACTCGAAACTCGCTTCGGGCGGCGAAGTCGCCGGCGCGGGCGCCGAAGACGCCAGACCGCTCAGGTCGAAGTCCATGCCGAGATCGGGCATCGTCTCGGCCGCCGGCGCGGCACGCGGCATGTCCTCGGCAACGTCGAACGCCGGCAACTCCTGGGCAAAGTCTGCCGTCGGCAGCGGCTGCGAGCCCGCTGCCGACTGGTCGGCACGCGCCGCGTCGGAGGACCCCAGATCGAGATCGAGGTCGACCCCCGACTTGCTGCCCGAGAACGGCACCGAATCGAAATGCGACGGCGACGGCAGCACCGACTGCGGCATCGTGCTGGCGCCGAGCGGCTCGACCATCGTCTGACCCTCATGCGTCGGCATGGCGGGTTCGCCGCCGGGCTGGTACAGCGCATTGTCGGGGTCGACCTGCAGACCCATCTCCTGCGCCTTGGCCCAGTCCTCGCCGACACCATGCGTCAGCGTGTAGAGCTGCGTCGCGAGCAGTTCGTAGCCCTTGGTGTCGCGCCGCTTCGCATAGACCTCGAGCAGCTTGGTGCGCACCGCCAGGCGTTCGGGGCTCGCGCGCATCGCCTCCTTGAGGATCTCCTCGGCCTGCAGGTCGCGGCCGTAGGCCAGGTAGACGTCGGCCTCGGCGACCGGATCGACGTCGCCGATCGCGTCGAGCTGGCTGAGCGAATAGCTCATCGACGACGACGTGCCGGCGGCATCGCGCGTGTCGATGCGCTGGCCGCCGCTGGCGCCGAAGAACGAGTCGGGCTGCAGCCGGCTCTCGAGGAACGAAGTTTCGCCGCTGTCCTTCTTGGCCTTGCTGCGCAGCCGGTAGAAACCGAAGCCCGCGAGGAGCGCGAGCAGCACGCCGACGCCAGGCAGCACCAGCGGGTTGTCCATCAGCGAATCGACGGCGCCGGGCTCGGCCGCGACCGGCGGCTTGGCTTCAGCTTCGGCCGGTGTCGGCATGGGCTGCGCCGTAGGCGCCTGCGCGACGACGGTCGGCGCCGGGGCAGCCGGTTCGGGCGCGGGCGCCGGGGCAGCCGGTTCGGTCGCGGGCGCCGGAGCGGCCGCCGGCGCGGGAGCCGGCGGTGGCGGGGCCGCAGGAGCCGGAGCCGGAGCCGCGGCCGGTGCCGCCGCGACCGCACTCGCCGCGCCCGACAGCTTGCGCAGTTCCTCGACGTTCTTCGACAGCTCGGCGACTCGCGTCGACGTTTCCTTCTGTTCGCGCTCGCGCGAGATACTGGTCTCGGGAGCCGACGCCGCAGCCGCACCCTTGCTCAGTGTCAGCTTGTCGGGGGTCGGCGTCGCGGGCTTGCGGTCCTCGACGGCGGCCTGCACCTTGCCGCCGGCTTGGCGTGCGCGCGTCGCGGGCGGCGCGGCCGGCACGCCGCTGGCGAGCCGCTCGCGATAGGCGCCGAAGTCGGCGCTCTGCGCGCGGATGATCTGCTGCGCCTCGGACGTCGCCACGGCGCGCGCCGCGTCGGGCGTCGGCGCACTCAGCACGCTGCCGGCCTTCAGGCGGTTCATGTTGTTGTCCATGAACGCCTGCGGATTGCCGCGGTACAACGCGACGAGCATCTGGTCGAGCGACACGCCGGGTTGCTGCAGACGCAGCGCGATGCGGTACAGCGTATCGCCGGACTTGACCTCGTATTCCGACGGCGTCTGGCGCGGCGCAGCCGGTGCCCGCGCAGCGGCGACCGCCGGCGCGGGCACCGGTGCCGGGCGCTTCTCGACCGGCGCCGATTCCCCCGTCAGCGCCGCTTCCTCCACCTCGAGACCGGGTGCAGCGACGACGCGCGCGTCGGCGGCGATGCGGTCGCCCTCGCGCAGGACGAGCAGGTCGCCGGGAAC
>CAYJLV010000064.1:0-13968 GCA_964371405.1 uncultured Burkholderiaceae bacterium | reverse complement strand
GCCAGGTGCCGATGACGGCCATGTCCGAGCGCTGGATCGAGTTCATGCAGTCGTTCGGGCAGCCCGAGAACTTGAACTTGAACTTGTACGGCAGCGCCGGGCGGTGAATGTCGTCGAGGAAGGTGTTGATCACCTGGCGGTGCGCCTTCGCCTCGTCGAAGCAGCTCTGCTCGCAGCGCGCCGCACCGACGCAGCTCATCGAGGTGCGCACGGCGGGACCGGCGCCGCCGAGGTCGAACCCCATCTCATTGATCTCGTCGAACGCGGTCTGCACGTTGGCCGTCGTCGCGCCCTGGAACATGATGTCGCCCGACTGGCCGTGGAAGGCGATCAGGCCCGAGCCGTGCTTCTCCCAGATGTCGCACATCTTGCGCAGCACGTCGGTCGTGTAGTGCATGCCGGCGGGCGGCTGCACGCGCAGCGTGTGGAACTCGGCCGCGTCGGGGTAGACGGGCTTGTCGTGCTCGTCCTTGAGTTCGGTGAAGCGCGGGATCACGCCGCCGCCGTAGCCGTACACGCCGACGGTGCCGCCCTTCCAGTAGCCCTTCTTCGTGCGGTAGGACGTCTCCAGCTGACCCATCAGGTCGACCATGTAGTCCTTGTCCTTCGCCAGTCGCTTGAGGCCGGTGACGAAACTCGGCCACGGGCCGCTCTCGAGCTGGTCGAGCATCGGCGTGTCATGCATCTTCTTGGCCATGGCCTTTGTCTCCTGGTTTCGGGCAGATGCTAGGCGCGTGCGGCACTGCGGCGCCATCACTCCGGTTGGGTATCCAAGATAGACCCGTTCGGGAGGCCGAGCATTACCCAAAGGGAGTATCCGGGGCTTACCCGTCGCGGTGATAGACGCCCCGGGGCGCCGCCGCGCTCAATAGCGCCGCTACCGACAGAGGCTGCCATGACGACGCGCGTCACCCCGCTGGACAAGCTGCACGTCCCGCTGGGCGGGCAGGAGATCGAGCTGCAGCAGCTCGACTACGAGGCCGGCGGCATGCCGATGCTGCGCACGCGCATCCGCGAGAAGAGCCGCTTCACCGTGTTCGAGATCGACGCGCAGACCGCCCAGGCCTGGGGCGAGGCGCTGCTGCGCTGGGCCCAGGCGCAGCAGGCGGGTGCGTGATGGACGGCAACGCATCGTCGATGGTCGACCTGGCGTTCGCCTTGCGCGGTTCAAACCTGCCGCGCGACCATCGTCTTGCGCTGTCGCGCGCGCTGACCGATGCGCTGCCGTGGCTCGCCGACGAGCCGCTGGCCGCAGTGCACGACGTCAATCTCGTGCACGGCGGCGGCGAGCCGGCGCTGCTGTCGGCGCGCTCGCGCCTCGTCGTGCGCGTGCGCCGCGAGCGCGCCGGCGAGCTGGCGGCGCTGGCCGGGCGCACGCTGCAGGTGGGCGGCGCGCCGCTCGAATTGGGCACCGCGACGCTGCGCGAGCTGGCGCCGCATTCGACGCTGTACGCCCATTTCGTCGACGCCGGCGCCGCGGACGAGGCGGCGTTCCTCGACGCGATGACCGACGAACTGCGCGATCTCGATGTGCGCTGCCACCATGTCTGCGGTCGCGAGCAGCACGTGCGCGGGCCGGGCCCGGCGCTGCGCGGCTACAGCCTGCTGCTGCACGGCCTGGGCGCGGCGTCGTCGCTGCGCGTGCTCGAACACGGGCTCGGCGCGCACCGGCTGATGGGCTGCGGCGTGTTCGTGCCGCACAAGACGGCGGCGGCCGTCGGCGAATGAACATCGAACTCCGGGAGACACTCCATGGGATATGTCGTCAACGGCACCGAACTCGAGACCGACGACCAAGGCTACCTGGTCGAACCCGACTATGGAGACGAGATCGTGCGCATCATCGCGGCGGCCGAGGGTCTCGCGCTGACCGATGACCACTGGAAGGTCGTCGCCTGGCTGCGCGACGAGTACCGCGAGCACGGCCACACGCCCAACTTCCGCAACATGCTGAAGGGCCTGGCCGACGTGCTGCCCGGCTGCGACAGCAAGACGCTCTACGACCTGTTTCCCGTCGGTCCCGCGAAGCAGGGCGCCAAGGTCGCCGGCCTGCCGCAACCGCTCGGCAAGGGCGGCTACTGATGACTCCCCGCGTAGCGCCTTCGGCGCTCCCCCACCAGGGGGGCGCCACTGGCGGACCGGCAGAGCCGGATCCGCGGTGGCCGCTCGGATCTGCCGCGACTTTGCGCCACGTATGCTCGCGCTGGAGTCGCCGAAGATGAGCACTCCGGTCGCACCGCGCCTGAAGACGCACTGGTTCAAGGTCGAGACGCCCAAGAGCGCCGACCAGACCGCCAGCGCGGTGGCGTTCGTCGCCTGGCGCGCGGCGCGCCACTTGATCGACCGCACGCGCGCCGCCGGCTTCGACGTCGACCCCGGCGCGCCGTACTTCGGCTTCGTGCGCGAGACGCTGCTGTTCCTGCTCGCCTGCGCAGACCGCATGGCCCATGCGCGGCTCGGGGCCGAGGCGCGCGTGCCGTTCACGACGGCGCTGGTGCATCACGTCGCGCGCCAGCTGCACGACAACGAGACCGACCTGCTCGGCTCCGGCCACGACTGGGGCGGCCTGTTCGTCGAGCAGTTCAACGCGGTGTCGCAGCACTACGCCGAGTTCGGTTGGTCGGAGCCCGAGGGTCCCGACTTCGGCTTCGTGCGCTATTACGGCAGCCGGCTCGAACCCTTCGTTCCGGAACACGACCGCCGCTGGGTCATCGACCAGGTGATGGCGATCGAGGCGCCGGCGGCGTTCGACATGCTGCGGCGCTCGATGGAAGGCGTGCATTCGACGGGGCCGCGACCCAAGCGCCGCGAATCGATGAGCGGGGAATGAGCGTGATGTCGTCCATGTTGTGTGTTGCGGCCGGTTCGGCGGCGCGTGTGGCTGTGGATACACCTTTCGATCTGGACGACGATCTTGCTTATCGCGTTTGGCGCGCCGCCAAGCTCGCCGACGCGCCGCGCGGGGCCGCCGACCTGATCGTCGACGTGGACGACCCCGCCGCGCTGACCACGGCCGAACGTGCTGCGCTGCTCGACCGCTGCGCGCGCTGGAACATGGCGAT
The DNA here is from genome assembly GCA_964371405.1 of uncultured Burkholderiaceae bacterium. Classification (GTDB taxonomy): domain Bacteria; phylum Pseudomonadota; class Gammaproteobacteria; order Burkholderiales; family Burkholderiaceae_C; genus JAMHWF01. Next base: position 10,906 of record CAYJLV010000064.1, on the reverse strand, counting down.
CTACCGCAGCGCACGCTTGGACGAGGACACGAATCTGCCGCGCGCGCTCGGCCGCCAGCTCGCCCTCGACCGGCTCGACGCCAACTGGCTTGCCGACGACGACGGCATCTCGCCGATCACGGTGCGCGCCGGCGCAGGCGCGGCGCGCGGCTTCATCCCCTACACCAACCGCGCGATCAAGTGGCACACCGACGGCTACTACCAGCCGCCCGAGCGCGCGATCCGCGGCATGGTGCTGCACTGTGTGCGGCCGGCCGCGGCCGGCGGCGCCAACCGCCTGCTCGACCACGAACTTGCCTACATCGCGCTGCGCGACGCCGACCCGGCGCACATCCGCGCGCTGACGGCCGGCGATGCGATGACGATCCCCGAGCGCACCGACGAAGACGGCGTGGCCCGCGCCGCGCAGTCGGGCCCCGTGTTCGCGCTCGACGCCAGCGGCGCGCTGCTGATGCGCTACACGGCGCGCACGCGCAGCATCGAGTGGAAGGCCGACGCCGCGACGCGCGCCGCGGTCGCCGCGCTCGAAGCACTGCTCGCCGGCGACGCGCTGGGCGCCGGCGCGCCGTTGCCCGTGCTGCGGCTGCGCATGGAGGCCGGCATGGGGCTGGTGTGCAACAACGTGCTGCACGACCGCGAAGCCTTCGTCGACGACCCGGCGCGGCCGCGGCTGCTGTATCGGGCGCGCTGTCTCGACCGGGTGGCGGCGCCATCCTGAAGGCCGCCGATGTCGCAATGGGTCACCGTCTGGCGCGCCGCCCACCTGGTGGGCGTGCCGCGCAGCGTGCTGCAAAAGCGCGTGCGCGACGGCGAGTTGCAGACCGCCGACGGCCTGGTTTCGACCGAGGCGCTGGCAAGGCTCTATCCGCTGGCGCACTTCGAAGACACGGGTCTGCTCGAACGGGTGGCGCGCATCAAGGACGAAGCCTTCGGCCGCCGCGTGCGCGAGCGCCTGCTGCCGAGCCAGGAGGTGCTGGCGCAGCGGCTGTTCCGCCAGAGCCAGGAACTCGCCGATCTGCGCCGCCATCTGCAGCGCTACCACGAACTCGTGATCGAACTGCGCGACGCGACACGCGCGCAGGCCGAGGCGGCGCCCGGCGACGCGGCGCTGCAGCGACTCGCGCAACAGGCCGCGACAGGCCTGGCGCGGGCGCTTGCCACCGAAACCGTCGACATGCTGGATGCGATGGACGACATGCTCAAGGTGATGGGCGCGCAGGTCACCGTGCGCCCGAGCGGCCACCAGTTCACCGTCGAGGGCCGCGACACTCTGCTGCAGGCAGGCCTGCGCGCCGGCCTGAAGCTCAACTACGGCTGCGGCAACGGCACCTGCGGCATGTGCAAGGTGCGCGTCATCGAGGGCGAGGTGGCGCGCGTGCAGGCCTTCGACTACCCGCTCTCGGAAGCCGAGAAGGCGCAGGGCTACACGCTGCTGTGCGCGCACACGGCGGCCAGCAGCGAGCTGACGCTCGAGACGCTGGAGGCCGGTGGCCCGGCCGACATCGCTCCGCAGCAGATCGTCGCCAGCGTGCGCCAGATCAAGGAGCTCGCGCCCGACACGCGCCTCGTGCACCTGCAGACGCCGCGCAGCCACCGCCTGCGCTTCCTCGCCGGCCAGTCGGCGACGCTCGGCCTCGGCGGCCTGTCCGAAGACCTCCACGTCACGCTGCCGATCGCGAGCTGCCCCTGCGACGACCGCAACCTGCACTTCGTCGTCGCGCGTCGCGCCGACGATCCTTTCGCGCGCAGCGTGTTCGACGGGGCGCTGAAGGCCGGCACGCCGGTCGACGTGTGGGGCCCGCTCGGCGACTTCGTGCTCGGCGAGGGCGATCGCCCGCTCGTCTTCGCGGCCTGCGACCTCGGCTTCGCGCCGGTCAAGAGCCTGATCGAGCACGCGCTGGCGCGCGACGAGGCACCGTCGCTGAGCCTGTTCTGGCTCGCGACGCGGCCCGACGGGCACTTCATGGCCAACCAGTGCCGCGCCTGGTCGGAAGCGCTCGACACCTTCGAGCACACGCTGGCGGTGCACAGCAACGCCGCCGCCGGCGCGCGCCAGCTCGCGCAGGCGATGCGCGCCGACCTGTTCGACGTGGCGTGCGATTTCTACCTTGCCGGCCCCGAGGTCTTCGTCGCCGCGCTCGAGGCCGAGTTGCGCAGCGCCGGCGTGCCGGGCGCGCAGATCCGAACGGAGGTGGTATGAGCGCCGCGGGCCGAGGGGCTGTCATCCCTGCCGGCTGCAGCGGCGGCGAGGCCTTCGCGCTGCGCGTGATCGGCAACAGCATGGAGCCCGAGTTCCGCGACGGCGAAATCATCGTGATCGAGCCCGACGGGCTGGCGGTCGAGGGCTCCTACGTGCTCGCGCGCCACGACGACGAATGGGTCTTTCGCCAGCTCGCGAAGGAGGGCGCGCAGTGGCTGCTGCGCCCGCTCAATGCCGCCTGGGCGGCCGTGCCGATCGCCGATCTGTCGGCAGTGCACGGCGTCGTGATCCAGAAGGCCGTGCCCGGCCGGCGCCGGCTGACGAAACGCTATGTGTGAGGAAAAGGGATGCCGTACTACGTCTACCGCGTCAAGCCTTTTGCGCAGTTGGAGAAGCTCGACGAGTTCGCCGCGTTCAAGGAAGCCTCGGCACGCGCCAAGGCGTTGCGCGCCGCGCAGCCGGCCGACGACCCGGGGCGCATCAAGGTGATGTTCGCCGGCAACGAGCAACTCGCCGAAGATCTGCTGTGCCAGGTCCGCGACCCCGGCCCCGCGGGGGACGACTGACTGCGAGATGCCCAGCGATCGACCCAACGCCAGCACGTCCTGCTGCGACAGCGCGACGCCCTGCGTCTTCGCGCGCGCCTTGCTCGCGCGTGCGGCGGTGTGCGAGCTGGCCGAGCGGCGCAGCGTCGGCGAGGGCGACGTGCTCGAATGCCCGTCGCCCGTCGCACGCACCAACTGCGGCACGCTCGCCGAGCTGCTGCACGAGCGCGCGCGCTTCGCGCTGCGCCTGCCGCGGCCGGGTGCGCCGTTGATCCACGCGCTGGCGCTGCGCCTGCACTGCGGCGGCATCGCTGGCCTGCAGCTGGCGCTCGGCGCCGAGCGGCCCGACGTGCACCGCCTGATCGGCGCGGTGCATGAGCGCCACGGCAGCCTGACCGCGCTGCCGTGGGACGCGATCGTCGAGGTCGTTGTGCGTTGGGAGCCGCGGCGCCGCCGGCGGGCGCCGTCGTCTGCGCCATGAAGAGCGCTGCCGCGCCGAGCGGCGCCGTCGACGCGGTCGGTCTCGCCTCAGTCGTGCAGGCCAACTGCCACATCGCCGACGCGCGCCACGCCGCCGATCTGACGCTGTGCATCTACCTGCTGCAGATGCGCGAGTTCTACCGCTGGGAGCAGGGCCTGCCGCTGGCCGCGCCGCTGCGCCACCAGGACGTCGGCGCCTGGCTCGACGCACGCGAAGCGCTGTGGGAGCGCGTCGCCGGCGCGCCCTATGCGCCGCTGCCGCTGGGCGGCGGTGAGTCCGTCGATGCTTTCGACGCCGAAGCCGTCAACGCGCGGCTGCTGCCGCAGGGCCTGCTCTACGGTGCCGGGCGACTCGCGAGCGGGCGTCCGGTGTTCTTCCTCGGCGAGTTGTACACGGCAACGCGGCGCGACGGCGTTGACGTGCTGACCGGAGCACGTGAACTCGCGCGCGGCCTCGCCGCGCCGCCCGCCGTGCTCAGCGGCAGCACCGTGCTGCTGCGCCGCGAATCGCTGCTGCGCTGGCTGTTCGAGCGCTACGAGACCTGGGGTCTGAAGCAGCGCGACGGCGCCTTCCGCAGCGCGCTCGACGCCTGCGGCTGGGCCGGCGGCGACGTCGCGCCCGCGCTCGAGCGCATGGCCGAGGAACAGATGGAGACGCTGCTGCTGCACGAGATCGGCGAGCACCGCGCCGGCCAGCGCCTCGGCGCCGCCGCGTGGAGCGAGCTGCGCTCCGCCGTGGCCGGCGAGGCGCGCACCGACGCGCTGCTGCGCGCCGTGCGCGACAACCTCGCCGACTGCCTCGTCACGCTGCCGACGCTGCTCGAACGCGACGCCGCCGCGTCGATCCACTTCTGGTTTGCCAACTTCGAGGGGCTGCGCGCCGAGATCTTCCCGGCACTGCACGCGGCCTACCGCGCCTGGTGCGGCGGCGCCGGCCGCCAAGCGCTCGCCGCCGCGATCGCCGACGGCGCGGCGCACTGGCAGGGGGTCGGAGAGCGGGCGCTGGCGCTGCACCGCGAGCACGGCGCCGAGGGCACGGCGGTGCTGGCGCGGCGGCTGCTGTCGGAGGAAGTGCGGCGCTGAGCGTTCAGTCGCGCTCGGCCCGCCACGTGATGTAGCGCAACGTCGCCGCCGACCCGCCGACGATGCCGGCCAGCGCGAGCAGCGAGCCGACGGCCAGCGTGGAGACGCCCGAGATGCCCTGGCCGATGGTGCAGCCCAGCGCGGTCACGCCGCCGACGCCCATCAGCACGCCGCCGGCGATCTGGTTGCGCAGATCGGCGACGGACGCGAAGCCTTCCCAGCGAAAGCTCTTCGACGCCAGCGCATAGGCCAGCGAGCCGAGCGCGATGCCGGCCACGGTGGCGACACCGAAGCTCGCGTGCAGCGACTTGTCGGTCCACAGCAGCAGCAGCTCGAGCGTGTACGCCAGCGGCGCGACGAAGCTCAGCGATTCGAGCGTGCGCGTGTTGGTCGCGAAGTAGACGGTCTCGAGCGTCTCGGGGTTCTCGCCGTGGCCGAGGTGGCCCGTCAGGTACCACGCCAGCACGACGAGCAGGCCGAGCACGGCCGCGCCGCCGACCTGCCAGGCGTTGCCGCGAAAGCGCCGGTCCTTGAACACGAAGGCGAGCAGCGCCAGCGCCACGACGGCCGTCGTCGCGATCAGCGCGGCATCGGGCGTCAGGCCGGTGGCGCGCGCGACGATCGACGCCAGGCTCTGGTCGCGCAGCCCGAAGCGCGCGAGATCGACCGCAAGCGGGTCGAGCAGCGTCGAGCGCCACTGGCCGAACAGGCCCTTGAGCGTCATGTAGGCCGAGATTGCGACGAACACGAGCACGACGAACGAGCGCACGCTGCCGCCGCCGACGCGCACCAGGTTCTTGTTGGCGCAGCCGCCCGCGATGCTCATGCCGACGCCGAACAGCGCGCCGCCCAGCAGCAGCGACAGCCACGGCAGCGTCGGCCGCTGGTAGATCGACTTCGCCAGGTCGACCCGGCCCATGAGGTGCAGCAGGTTGGCGCCGATCACCGCGACGGCGATCGCCAGCAGCCACATGCGCACGCGGCTCCAGTGCCCCATGTTGACGACGTCGGAGATCGCGCCCATGGTGCAGAAGTTCGTCTTGTTGGCGATCGCGCCGAACACGAACGCGAGCGCGAAGCCCCCCCAGACGACGAGCAGGGCCGGGCTGGCGCCTTCGACCATCAGATGAAGAGGCAGACGTCCGTCTCGCCGGCGAACTTCAAGAAGGTCGCGGCGCCGCCGTATTCGATGCCGTCGATGAAGTCGGACTTGCTGAACTCGAACAGGTCGACCGTCATCTGGCAGGCGATGAACTTGACCTCGGCCTCCTGGCACAGGTCGCGCAGCTCGGTCAGCGAGGCGACGCCCTTCTTCTTCATCTTGGCCTTCATCATCGAGGTGGCCATCGCCTGCATGCCCGGCAGCACCGAGACGATGACCGGCATCGGCACCGGCATCGGCATCGCCGGGTTGGCCAGCGGGCTGATCTGGATGCCGCTCAAGTCCTTGCGCAGCAGCTGCAGGCCGTAGAAGGTGAAGAAGATCTGCACCTCCCAGCCCAGCGCCGCCGCCGTCGAGGCGAGGATCAGCGGCGGGTACGCCATGTCGAGCGCACCCTTGGTGGCGATGATCGCCAGCTTCTTGGCGGCCATGGCGTCAGGCCTTCTTGAGCAGGAAGACGTACTTGTTGTTCTCCGTCGTCGAGGCCAGCAGCGCGTGGCCGGTCTGCTCGGCGAAGGCCTGCATGTCGCACACGGAGCCGGGGTCGGTCGCGATGACCTTGAGCACTTGGCCCGAGGCCATGTCGGCGAGCGACTTCTTCGTCTTGACGATCGGCAGCGGGCACGAAAGGCCCGAGGCGTCGAATTCCTTGTCGAACTGCATGCTTGGTGTCTCCATCGGGCGCGGGCGCGCCATCCTCGGGGTGGGTGTCAACGGGTCGGCAGCATACCGATCCCGGCGTGCTGCGCCGTCAGACTATTACGCTGGATCGCCGGGCAGGGCGCTATTACCGCAATGGGTGATGGGCGATAGCCCATGTGGGTAATGCGGTTGCTCAGGACGCCGCGAGCAGCCTCAACCTGCCTTTCGGCAGCAGGCGTTTGAAGTCGCCGTCGAAGCTCGCGACCTGTTCGCCTTGATGAATGGCCGCAGCGGCGAGCCACGCGTCGGGAATGTCGTTGGCGGCGAGCGCATGGTCGGCACACTGCTTGCGCAGCATGGGCCACTCGGCGCCGAGGTCGGGGCGGGTCACGCCCGGCGCCACGAGCAGGGCGTCGATGAACCGCAGGGCCTCGGCGACGGGCGTCGGCTCGACGAAGACTTTGCGGTTCGTCACCAGCCGCAGGAAGCTCGCGATCACCATCGGTTGCAGCGCCAGCGTGCTGCCTTGGCCGGCGTCGACCAGCGCCTGCTCCAGCCAGCTGCGGGCCGCGGCGTGGTGCGGATGGTCGCTGCGCGAGGCTGCAACCAGGACGTTGACGTCGGGCGTCATGCGTCCTGGTCGGCAGCGTCCAGCATCGCCTTGTTGCTCAGGCTGCTGAGGCCCGGAACCAACCCGCCCTTGCCTCGATAGACCGGTAGGCGAGCAGGCTTGGCGGTCGAATGCTGGGCCCGCAGGCGTAGCTGCAATCCTTCCTCGATCAGGCGCGTCAGGCTCGTGCGCTGTTGCGCCGCGAGCGACTTGGCCTGCGTCAGCAGCGCATCATTCAAGTCCAGGGTGGTCTTCATAGGGTAACGGGGTTGGAATACAGATTTCTGTATTCTAGCCGCTGCGTCAGTCTTCGCGCGGCTCGCGGTGCATGTCGGCCAGGCGCTGCATTGCGGCGCGTGAGTGCTGCCAGGGCACGGCGAGGCGGGCGCGGAGGCGGTGCAGGGTGGGCATCACGATCAGCGCTGCGGTGGCGCCGAACGACGTGCCGACGGCGTCGGCCAGCAGATCGCCGAGCTCGGCCGAGCGGCCGGCGACGAACATCTGCATCGCCTCGATCGCCGCTCCGAAGGCCAGCACGCCGACCAGCGCGCACGCCGTCGCGGCCGGCCGGGAGGCCCAGCCGCGGCAGGCCACCCAGGCGAGCGCCGTGAACGCGGCGACGTGGTTGATCTTGTCCCAGCCCGAGCTGAGCGAAGGCGGCGGCGCCGGCACCAGCGCGAGAAAGGCGACGACGATCGCCAGCGCGGCGAACAGCCAGCGCCAGCGCACCACTGCGGCGGGCGGCGCAGCGGCGCCCGGCAAGGGCTCGGGGGGATGCGGCGGCACGTACACGGGGCGGCAGAAGTCGGCTTCCAGCCGCGAGTGTCGGCGCGCGCCGGGCGCACGTATACCTGCGACCGGGTGGGTGACCCCGGTTGAAGGAATGCGCGCGCTGCGCTACAGCAAGGCCGCGAGCTGGCGTTCATGTACTACGTGAACCTCGGCAACCAGGGCATGTGCGGCGCCGGGTCGCCGGCGGGCAGCTGCAGGCCGAGCGGTCACTCCAACGGTCTGCAAGACCGCGGCCCACTCGGCGAGTTGACCTGGGCGCGCTACTGGGTGGACATGTTCGTCGAGAAGGTCGGCGGCAGCGGCTACGCGTTCACCTTCGGCACCAGCCTCGGCCTGCAGGGCGAGGCCGAGGCCAACACCGACTTCCGTGCACGGCCCGTGCGCAGCGGCGACGTGCTCTCGCCGGTGCGGCCGAGCACGCCGGCATGGTGCTCGCGCAGGCCGGCCTCGGTGTGATCGGCGGCGTGGTGTGGCGGCATCGCAAGAGTGCGAGTTGATTGTCGGCGCGAGGGCTCGGCGGATCGACGGGGCCTCGCGATCGCATCAGGACTGGGCGGCCTCTTCGCTTTGCTGTCGACTGGTGCCGGTGAGAAGAGTCGAACTCCCGACCTTCGCATTACGAATGCGCTGCTCTACCAACTGAGCTACACCGGCGTTTCGCGAGCGTTTCGCGAAGCGCGCATTCTAGCCGAACGCGCGCTGCGCCCTGCGGTGCGCGCTACTTCAGCGCGAAGGTCGGCAGCTTCCTGGGCACGGCGACGTTTTTCAGCGTCACGTACACCGGCAGGCCGTTGCGGTACTTGGGGTAGTCCTCGCCCTGGATCAGCGGCGCGAGGTAGCGGCGGCACTTCTCGGTGATGCCGAAGCCGTCCCGGGTGATGAAGTCGCGCGGCATGAACTTCTCGACGTTGGCCACCTTGGCCAGCGGCGCGACGCCGATCCTGTAGCGGTAGGGCGAGTCGGAGATGCGGTCGATCGTCGGCATGACGGCGTTCTCGCCCTTGAGGGCGAGTTCGACGGCCTTCTTGCCCAGCTCCCAGGCCTGCTTCACGTCCGTCTTCGAGGCGATGTGGCGCGCCGCGCGCTGCAGGTAGTCGGCCACGGCCCAGTGGAACTTGTAGCCCAGCGCCTCCTTCACCATGTTGGCGACGACGGGCGCGGCACCGCCGAGCTGCGCGTGGCCGAAGGCGTCGCGCGTGCCCTGCTCGGCGAGGAAGGTGCCGTCGGGGTGGTGGCAGCCCTCGCTGACGACGACGGTGCAGTAACCGTGCTGCTTGACCAGCGCCTCGACGCGCGCGAGAAACCTCGTTTCGTTGAACTCGATTTCGGGGAACAGGATCACGACCGGGATGCCGTGCTCCTCGATCAGCCCGCCGGCGGCGGCGATCCAGCCGGCGTGGCGGCCCATCACTTCGAGGACGAACACCTTCGTCGAGGTTTCCTTCATCGAGCGCACGTCGAAGCTGGCCTCGAGCGCCGACACGGCGACGTACTTCGCGACCGAGCCGAAGCCGGGGCAGCAGTCGGTGATGGGCAGGTCGTTGTCGACCGTCTTGGGTACGTGGATCGCCTGGATCGGATAGCCCATCGCCTGCGAGAGTTGGCTTACCTTGAAGCAGGTGTCGGCCGAGTCGCCGCCGCCGTTGTAGAAAAAGTAGCCGATGTCGTGCGCGCGGAAGACCTCGATCAGCCGCTCGTATTCGCGCCGGTTCGCCTCGAGCGACTTGAGCTTGTAGCGGCACGAGCCGAACGCGCCCGAGGGCGTGCTGCGCAGGGCCTCGATCGCGGCGGCCGACTCCTTGCTGGTGTCGATCAGGTCTTCGGTCAGCGCGCCGATGATGCCGTTGCGCCCGGCATAGACCTTGCCGATCCGGCCCTTGTGTGCGCGAGCGGTCTGGATCACGCCGCAGGCCGACGCGTTGATTACGGCCGTGACGCCGCCCGACTGGGCGTAGAAGGCGTTCATCGGCTTCTTCTTCGTGTGGGTGGCCATCTCTCGATCACTCCTCTCGATTGCAGACTAAGGTTCAGCCGCCGACGGCCAGCGCGCGCTCGACGATCTCGCGCACGTCGCCCGAGAGCTCGGGCTTGGCCGCGACGCGGGCCAGCGCCTCGTGCGCCGCGCTGCGCCAGGGCTCGGCGAGGTGGCTCCAGCGGTCCATCGCGCGCGCCAGCCGCGCGGCGAGCTGCGGGTTGATCGCGTCGAGCTCGACCACGCGCTCGGCCCAGAACACATAGCCGGCCGCGTCGCTGCGGTGGAACGCCGCCGGGTTGAACATGCAGAACGCAGTGAGCAGGCTGCGCGCGCGGTTCGGGTTGGCGAGCGAGAAGTCGGGGTGCTGCAGCAGCTGCTTGACGCGCGCGAAGACGCGGCCGTCCTTCTCGGGCGCGCGCGCCTGCAGCGCGAACCACTTGTCGACGACGAGTGCGTCGCCGCGAAACCGGGCGTGGAACTCGTCGAGCGCCGTCTGCGCGAGCGCGCTGTGCGACTCGACCAGCGCGGCCAGCGCGCCAAAGCGCTGCGTCATGTCGGCGGCGCTGCGGAATCGCTGCAGCGCGCGCTCGGGCCAGGCCAGGTCGCTGCGCGCCTCGCCGTCCAGGCACAGCATCGCCAGCGCCAGGTTGGCGAGCGCGCGCCGCCCCATCGAGGCCGGGTCGGGCGTGTAGGCGCCGCGCACCTGGTTCGCCTCGAACGCGGCGGCCCAGTCGTCGCGCAGCGCCTGCGCCAGCACGACGCGCATCGACTCGCGCGCCTCGTGCACGCGTTGCGGGTCGACGCTGGGCATCTGCTCGGCGATGTAGCCCTCGCTCGGCAGCGCGAGCACCAGCTCCTTGAACGCCGGGTCGAGCCCGGGGTGGCGCAGCACCGAGGCGAAGGCGTCGATGAAGGGCGCGTCGAGCATCACCTCGCCGGGCCGGCGCGCGGCGGCGAGCAGGCGCCCGAGCGCGAGGCGCTGGCCGGCCTCCCAGCGGTTGAACGGGTCGGCGTCGTGCGCCAGCAGCGTCAGCAACTGCTCGTCGGCGAGCCCGTCGGCCAGCACCACGGGCGCCGAGAAGCCGCGCAGCAGCGAAGGCACGGGTTCGCTGTCGACGCCGACGAAGGTGTAGAACGCCTTGGCCTCGTCGAGCACGAGCACGCGCTCGGTGCCCGCCGGCTCGGCCTCGCCTTCGAGCTGCAGCGGCAGCGGCAGCGCCCGCCCGTCGCCCGCCACCAGCCCCATCGCGATCGGGATGACGAACGGCTCCTTGACCGCCTGGCCGGGGCTCGGCGCGCAGTGCTGCTCGAGGCCGAGCGTATAGCTGCGTGAAGGCGCGTCCCAGCGTCCGCGCGCAGTGACGCGCGGCGTGCCGGCCTGCGAATACCAGCGCTTGAAGGCATCGAGCCGCCCCGC
>CAYJLV010000063.1:0-14153 GCA_964371405.1 uncultured Burkholderiaceae bacterium | reverse complement strand
CGCGCCTGATAGGGGCAGGCGACGGCGCAGTAGGCGCAGCCGATGCAGATGTCGTAGTCGATCGTGACGATGCCGTCGGGGCGCTTCTTCGTCGCCGTCGTCGGGCAGACCTCCATGCACGGCGGCTCGTCGCAGTGCTGGCAGCCGACCGGCACGAACGCGCGCTGCACGTCGGGGTACTCGCCGAACTCCATGTCGAGCACGCGGCGCCACTGCACGCCCGGCGGCGTGGCGTTGGCGTGCTTGCACGCGGCGGTGCAGGTCTGGCAGCCGACGCAACGCCGCAGGTCGGCGGTCATGGCCCAGCGGGTCACGATGCCCTCCTGACAGCCACGCGCACGATATCGGCGCTCGATCCGGTCGCGTCGGTCAAGTCCATCGACATCGTCGCCAGCGAGTTCAGGCTGGGCACGTCGAAGTCCTTGGCCAGCGGCGTCTTCCAGTGGTTGAACTGGCCGATCATCAGCAGCGTGTCGGGGCGGATGCCCTGGCGCAGCACGGCCTTGCCGCGCACGCTGCGCTTGGGCGTCGCGATCTCGATCTCGTCGCCTTCGGTGATGCCGAGTTTCCCGGCGGTGCCCGAATTGATGATCACGCCGCTGTGGCCGGCGACGTTCTCGGCCACTTCGCGGATCATCTGCAAGCCGACGTTGCCGCCCCAGGCGTACTGCATGCTGCGCGCCGTCAGCAGCCAGAACGGGTAGTCGCCGCCCTTCGCGCCGGCGCCGGTGACGATGCCCTCCCACAGCGCGGGGAAGTCCTTCCAGACCGGCAGCGCCTGGTACTCGGCCATCTGCTTGTCCCACCAGTGCATGTCGTGCTCGTGCAGGCGGCGCTGCAACTCGGCGCCGACGCGCTGCAGCCGCTCCTGGTAGGGCATCTCGAAGCGCAGTCCGCGCTCGACCATGGTCGGATAGAGGTACCAGTCGAGCTTGGGGAAGGGCTTGGTCGCGAGGCCCTGCTCCTTCCACCAGTCGAGGCCGTGGGTGTGCGCGCCTTCGCTCAGCTCGGCGCTGGCCGAGCGGCAGACGGCGTCCCAGATCTCCTCGCGCGTGTAGGCGCGGTCGGGCTCGAGCGAGAAGTCGCCATGTTTGGTCTTCAGCGCCACGCCGCCGGCGCCCTTGTTGATCGCGGCGTTGTAGCGATCGAGGATACCGGTGCGGCGCGCCAGCTCGGTCGAGATGTCGGTGAAATCGCGCGCCTCGCCCTGCATCGGCACCACGGGCTGGCGCAGCGCGAAGCCCTGCTGCTCCCAGAACTGCTCGACGTACTTGGTGCCGCCGATGCGGATCAGCTGCAGACCTTCGAGGTCGGTCGCGTCGGGCAGCAGGATGTCGGCGTAGTGGTTGGTCTCGTCGAGCGTGTAGGTCATCGCGACGACGAACGGGAAGCGCGCGATCTTGTCGCCCAGCGCCGCCGTGTCCCAGAACGAGATCGCCGGGTTGGTGCGGTAGACGAACCAGACGTCGGGGAACGTGACCGGCGGCAGCCCCTTGGGCGTGCCGTCGAGGAACATCCACGAGAAGTGCGTCGGCCCGAGCGCCTGGCTCCAGGCGCCGTTGCCGACCAGCGGCACCATCGTCTTGTAGGCGTTGCGGATGTTGGGCCGCGGCGACCAACCCGCCTTGTCGGTCGGGTTCATCGGATAGTTCATGAAGCCGTCGGGGCCCGGCTTCACGCTCTCCAAGCGCTCCGACATCGGCCGCACCAGGCGCACTGTCGTGCCCAGCGTGCCGCCCGGCACTTCGAGCGCGCCGACCAGGCACGCGAGCAGCGTGCGCGCCCAGCAGCATTCGTAGCCGCCCCAGCCGTTGTTGACCGTCTTGCCCAGCGTCACGGCGACCGGGCGGTAGGGCAGCGTCTTGCCGTCGATCTCGATCGTCTGGCCGACGCAGGCGTGCTCGACGTATTCGTGCGCGATCTTGCGCATCGTTTCGGCCGGCACGTCGCACACGCCCTGGGCCCATTCGGGCGAGTAGGCGCACACGTGCTCGACGAGCCGGTCGAAGCCCGTCACGCCTTCGAGCACGCCGTCGGAAACCACCTCGTCGTCGGCGCCGACCTCGATCGCGTCGACCTGGACACGCGCTTCCAGCGCCTCGGCAATGCCCGGCGTGTCGTGCGGCACGGCGCGGCCGCTCTTCAAGTCCCACACCAGGGGCTTCTTCGTCTCGCGATCGCGCAGGTACCAGCCGTTCGGGCCGACGAGGTATGGAGACGCCGTGCGGCGCGTCAGGTACGGCAGGTCGAGCCGCTCGCGCGGCATCTCGTGCAGCATGACGTGGATCAGCGCGTAGAGGAACGCCGGGTCCGTCTTGGGCTTGATCGGCACCCACTGCGCCGAGCACGCGCCGGTGACCGACAGGTGCGGCTCGACCTGCACGCGCTTCATGCCGCGCACGCGCGCCTTGGCATGGCGCCACACGCCGACCACGCCGCCCGAGGCTTCGATGTTCGATCCGCACGAGATCAGGTAGCGCGTCGTCGGCGTGTCGGCCGCGACGATGAAGGCGCGGTGCCAGAACTCGCCGTACAGGTGCTCGGAGTGGTCGCACTTGACGCCCTGCCCCGAGCCGAAACCCATGTCGACGGCGCCCCAGGCCGCGAGGAGCGCCGGGAACGTGCCCATGTAGAACTGCGGCGTGCCGCCGCCGCCGAAACTCGCCGCCAGCCGCGGGTAGCCCGAGGCGTCGGTCAGGCCCTCTTCACGGATGCGGTTGAGCCGCCCGGCAATCGTGTCGAACGCCTCTTCCCACGAGATCGGCACGAAGCCCGGATCCTCGTTGCGCCCCTTCTTCGGGTTGGTGCGCTTCATCGGCGTGCGCACACGGTTCGGGTTGTAGGTCTTTTGCACCAGGCCGTAGGCCTTGACGCAGACCTTGCCGCCGCCCGGATGGACCTTGGCGGCGCAGAAGTTGGGCTCGACCTCAGTGGCGACGCCGTCCTCGACCTTGACGGTCAGCAGATCGGGGCCTGCGACGCACTGGTAGCAGTAGGTCGGAACCCGGCGTGCGGTGGTGGCAGCACTCATGACGACCCCTTGTCCGACGAGTACGTCGGCCGATCCCCCACGGGGATACGGGCCGGCTTGGGAGCGGCCCGGCGCTCGGCCCGCGGTACGAGTGCTGACATGGGGCGTCCCATCGCCGTACCTGCCGGTTCAGCTTGAGGCAGCCGCTGCCTTGCCGGCCTTGGCGGCGAGCCGCTCGGCCGTCTTCGCCACGTCGACGACGAAGCGCATGTGGCGGCCGCGCACGATCGGCTCGACGGCGTCGCTGCCCTCGACTTCGAAGGTGACGGCGCGGCCCTTGACTTCGGCGATGCGCACGGTCAACTCGACCTTCATGCCGAGCAGCGTCGCGCCGATGTGGTCGATCTCGACGCGCGTGCCGACCGAGTCCTCGCCGGCGTCGAGATGCTCGAGCAGCAGGTTGCGGCAGGCGACTTCGATGTCGTACAGCAGCGACGGCGTCGAATAAACGCGCATCGCGCCGCCCATGAAGTCGATCGTGCGCGCGGTGTCGACGTCGAACGCGGCGTGCGCCGTGAGACCGGACTGCAGCGTGGCCTTCATGCCGGGCTCCCGAGATGTGGCACAGGGTGGTTCATGCGGTCTCCTGCTCGTCGAATCGATGGGCGCCGCGATGTTTCGCAGCAACGCCGGGCGGGCCGCCGTGTCGGTTTGCCGCCCCGCACGGTCTTAGAATCAAGCTTGCAAGGCTATTCTGGTACTGGAATACGGTTTTCGCCTTGATCTGGTTCAAGCTCTGGGGGGGGGGGTGAGGTGACAGCGAAGACGACCACGGCGCCGCGCCGTGCGACGCCGGCAGCAGGCAGCGCCGTCGGCGTGCGCGCGCGCGTGCGTCCGGTGCGCCAAGGCGACCTGCCCGAGGTGATCGCACTCGACGCGTCGGTGACCGGGCTGCACAAGTCGGACTACTGGCAGCGCGTCTACCGCCGCTACGGCATCGGCGGCCAGGGGCTGCGGCATTTCCTCGTCGCCGTCGAAGGCGAGCGCGTACTCGGCTTCGTGATCGGCGAAGTGCGCGACTGGGAGTTCGGCTCGCCGCCCTGCGGCTGGGTGTTCGCGATCGACGTCGATCCGCACGGTCGGCAACTCGGGCTCGGCTCGCAGCTGCTGGCTGCCATCCGCGAACGCTTCGAGCGTGTGGGTGTGCGCACGCTGCGCACGCTGCTCTCGCGCGACAACACGCTGATCATGTCGTTCTTCCGCAGTCAGGGCATGACACTGAGCCGGCTGATCCCGCTCGAAGTCGAGATCGGGCCCGGGGCATGAAGCTGCAGAAGAACACGCGGCTGGCGCTCTACAGCGTGCTGGAGTTCGCGCGCCGCCCCGGCGAGCACGTGCCGGCGTCGGAAGTCGCCGAGCGCTACGGCGAGTCGGCGCATCACCTGGCGAAGGTGCTGTCGGAGCTGGCGCGCGCAGGCATCGTCGACTCGGTGCGCGGTGTCGGCGGCGGCTACCGCTTCGCCGCCAACGCGAAGCGGCTGACGCTGCTCGACGTGATCCGCCTGTTCGAGCCGCTCGGCGACGACGCGCCGACCGAGGGCACGACTCCGGTCGATCTGGCGCTCAGCCGCGTGCTCGGCGAGATCGACCAGACGGCGCTGGCGACATTCGGCTCGATCACGGTGGCGACGATGCTCAAGCTGGTGGAGCCGGTCGAGAGTTGATCTGCCCTCACACCGGCCTTGCGGCTTTGCCGCGTGGCGGGTGAGCGGGAGTGTCAGCGCCAGAGCGGGCCGATCGCGTCGAGCGTGTTCTTGAGCATCAGGCCGTATTCGGTGTCGCCCTCCATCACGAGCGCGCGGTCGAAGAACAGGCGGTCGGCGTCTTCCTGGCCTCGCAGCAGCTTGATGAGGGCGCCGGCCTGCGCGCGCACGACAAGCACCGGAGCGTCGCCGGCGGGCGCGACCTCGAAGCCGCGCGCGCCCAGCCGCAGCCGCACGCGCAGCCCGGCCTCGACGACTTCGACTTCGACGCAGCGCTCGGCCAGCAGCCGGCGCTGCTCGGCGTCCAGGCGCGGCCACAGCAGCCGGTCGAGCAGCCGCGCGGCGACGAACGACGGCGGCTGCACCGGCAGGCGGCGCACGATGCCGCGCAGGCGCTGCACAGCAGCGGCCAGCGGCGCCGGCATCGCGGCGGAAACGGGCGTCTCGTGGGCGGGTGTCATGTCGTCAGGGCCTCCATGCCGGGTCGGCGGTGCGCATAGCCGTCGACGAGTTCGCCGGGCAACGTCAGCGCCGCCATCTCGGCCAGCGCTTCACGCGCCGCCATGCCGCCGTTGAACACGGCGTCGTGCAGCGCGATCACGCGCAGGAAGTCGCCGCTGCAGGGCGACAGGCGCAGGCGCCGGATGCCGGCGGCCACGATCTCGTCGCGGGCGCCGAGCACACAGTGCAGCGCAGCCGACTGCGTCTGCACACCGTTGAGCACGAGGAACGGCCGGCCGTCGCCGGTTGAAAGCAGCAGGCCGTCGGCGTCATCGGCGCAGCGGAAATCGCATTCGTCCTTCTTGAGCCGGTGATGGCGCGCCGTGAAGCAACGCGCCGAGAAGGCCAGCGGCATGCGGCCGAAGGCGAACAACTCCGTCGCCACCGGGCCGGCTGGCCCGCGCACCGGGTCGTCGGCCGGATTGATACGCGCCGCCGCGTCGATCGACAGCTCCAGCGGCGGCACCCAGGCCGCGGCGCCGAGCGGCGCCAGCTCGGCCAGCGCCGCGCGGCTGTAGACGTTGACGTGCGGGCCGATCGTGAACGCCGGCCGTGCGGCGTCGGCCGCATGCAGCCGCGCCAGCACGGCGAGCGCCGACGCGTCGCCGGCCTCGACGGCGAACTCGCCCTGCTCGCAGACGCGGCGCAGCGTGCGCAACTCGGCCTCGCTCATCACCAGCGCCTGCGTGGCCAGCACGACGCGCTTGCCGGCGGCGGCGAGGTCGCGCGCCAGCGCGAGCCAGTCCTCCGTCTTGAACTCGTGGCGACGCGAGCAGACGAGTTCGCCGAGCACGACGCTGTCGGCCGCACTTTCGGCGACGTCGGCATAGAAGGCCATCATGCGCGGGCGCGGCCACCAGTACTGCAGCGGGCCGACCGTCAGGCCGAACGCGGCGTCTCGCACGGATGGATTGCTCATCGCCACGGCCGATCGTAGGCGCCCAGCGTGTGCTGCTGGCCTTCGGCCCAGCGCGCGAGGCTCGCGTTCCACGCCGGCTGCACGCTGTAGCGCGTACCCGACGCGGCATGATCGATCGCCTGGCGCCAGACGCGCGTGACTTCGGCGACGTAGCTCGGGCTGCGCTGGCGGCCTTCGATCTTGATCGCGCGCACGCCAGCCTCGATGAGCTGCGGCAGCAGCGTGAGCGTGTTCAGGCTGGTCGGCTCCTCGATCGCGTAGTCGCGCTCGCCGCCGACGTCGAAGCGGCCCTTGCACAGCGTCGGATAGCCGCGTGGCTCGCCCGGCGCGTAGCGGTCGATCAGCACGCCCGAAAGGCGTGCCTCGACGCCCGCGGGCGTTTCCTCCCAACGCACCGCCGACGGCGGCGAACACGCACCCACCGTGTTGGGCGACTGGCCGGTCGCGTACGACGACAGGGCGCAGCGGCCCTCGACCATCACGCACAGGCTGCCGAAGCCGAACACCTCGATCTGCGCCTGCGTGTGGCGCACCACATGCTGCACCTGCGACAGCGTCAGTACGCGCGGCAGCACGGCCCGCACGATGCCCCAGCGCTCGCGGTAGAACTCGATCGCCTCCCACGTCGTCGCCGAAGCCTGCACCGACAGGTGCAATCGCAGCTGCGGGTGGTGCTCGCGTGCATAGGCCATCACGGCCACGTCGGCGACGATCAGCGCGTCGGCGCCGAGATCGGCGGCGCGGTCGACGGCGCGCTGCCACGGCGTGGTGTCGCGCGCGTCTGCATAGGTGTTGAGCGCCATCAGCACCTCGCGGCCGCGCGCGTGCGCATGGCGCACGCCTTCGCGCACCTGCGCGTCGTCGAAGTTCAGGCCGGCGAAGTTGCGGGCGTTCGTCGCGTCCTTCAGGCCGAGGTAGACGGCGTCGGCGCCGGCCTCGATGGCGAGCTGCAGCGCGCGCAGCGAGCCGGCCGGGCAGACCAGCTGCGGCTTGACGACAGGCGCGTTCGTGCGCGCCGCGTCAGCGGCCGCTGCAGCCACAACCGCCGCCGCTGGCCGTGCCGCAGCCGCCGGTCGTGCCGGTGGGCTGGCCCGCCTGGCGGCGCCCGATGCGCACGTGCCAGCGCTGCGGGCCGTTCTCGAGGTACTGCCACTCGAACTGGCCGGCGCGCGTGCGCTCGAACGCGAAGTACAGCGGCATCGGGTCGTGGTCGTTGACGATCTCGAACGCGGCGCCGGTCGGCAGCGCGTCGAAGGTGGAGAAGATCAGCGCGTGGCGCTGCGGCGGCGGCACGGTCGGCACGTTGATCAGTTCGACAGCAGCATTCATGGCAGGGTCGCCTTCGATGTGAAGAGCCCGCAGGCTACGGCCGCACTGCGCGGCTCGCCTTGACCCAGATGAAGAAAATGGGCCGCCCGCAGCCGTCACGCCGCGGCGAGCCGCTCCAGCCGCGCCCAGGCCTCGTCGGCGCCGGCCTGCAGTGCGGCGACGCGTTCGGCTTCGAGGCCGCGGTAGCGGCGCTGGATGGCGAGGTAATCGCCGATCGGGCGCGTCTTCTTCGAGTTGAGCGTCCAGCGCCTGCCGTCCTCGACTTCGTAGAGCGGGAACGCGCCGGTCTCGACGGCGAGCCGCGCGGCGGTGAGGCCGGCGTCGTCGGCCAGGCCCCAGCCGTCGAGGCAGGGGATCAGCAGCGTGAGCATGCGAAAGCCGCGCATCGCGCGCGCCTTGGCGAGCTTGCGCCGCAGGTCGGCGAGGTGGCCGGCGCTCGCCGTTGCGGCGTAAGGCACGCCGTGCGCGGCCATGATGCCGGTGAGGTCCTTCTTGCGCGAGAGCTTGCCGGCCGGCGTCGAGCCGGTGCGCGCGTACTGCGGCGTCGACGACGACTTCTGCGCGCCGGTGTTCATGTAGCCCTCGTTGTCGAGGCAGACGTAGAGGATGTTCTCGTCGCGCTCGGCGGCCGACGACAGGCACTGGAAGCCGATGTCGGCGGTGCCGCCGTCGCCGGCGAGCACGACGACCTGCGTCTCGCGCTTGCCCTGCGCGTCGAGCGCGCGGCGCACGCCGGTGGCGGCGGCGGCGCTCGACTCGAGCGTCGGCTGGTAGACCGGGATCTTCAGCGAGCTGTAGGGCTGCGGGCCGGCGATGATCGCCATGCACGACGGCGGGATCACGGCCACCGTGTCGGGGCCGAGCGCGTCGAGCACGTAGCGCGCCGACAGCGCGTCGATGCAACCCGGGCACGCGGCATGGCCCGAGCACAGCAGCGACGCCGCAGGGTCGGCGGCGCTCGTCGAGGTCGTGAGGTTCATCAGCGCACCCATTGCGATTCGGCGCGCGGCGCCGCGCCCTCGGCGTCGCGCACGAAGGCGACGATGCGATCCACCGGCACATTGACGCCGCCGACGCCGGCGAGCAGCCCGTGGATGCGCGGCGCGCCGGCCACGCCGTACAGCGCGGCGCGCAGCTCCTGGTGCAGCACGCCGCCGACGCCCGGCGAGTGGTTGCGGTCGAGCACGACGACGTCGCGCACCCCCGCCAGCGCCTCGCGCAGCGCGGCGGCCGGGAGCGGGCGGAACAGGCGCAGCTTGACCAGGCCGACCGCCGCCCCGGCGTCGCGCAGCGCGTCGACCGCGTCGCGCGCCGTGCCGCACATGCTGCCCATCGTGACGACGACAGTCGCCGCGCCGTCGCAGCGATAGCGCTCGACGACGCCCCAGGCGCGGCCGCTGCGCTCGGCCCATTCGCGGTCGGCGTCGGCGGCGAGTTGCGGCACGCGCGCCATCGCCTCCTCGATCGCCTTGCGGTGCCGGCAGTACATGTCCTGGCTGACGACGTTGCCCCAGCCCGACGGCTGCGCCGTGTCGATGCGCTGCGGCGGATCGAACGGCGGCAGCCAGGCGTCGACCAGGGCCTGCGCCGGGATGCTCACCGGCTCGAGGGCGTGCGAAACGTAGAACGCGTCGAGATTGACGAGCGCGGGCAGCAGCGCCTGCTCGGCCACGCGGTAGGCCTGCAGCACGGTGTCGAGCGCCTCCTGCGCGCTCTCGACGTAGTACTGGATCCAGCCGGTGTCGCGCTGCGACAGGCTGTCGCTCTGGTCGGGCCAGAACGCCCACGGCGACGCCACCGTGCGGTTGACGTTGGCCATCACGATCGGCGCGCGCGCGCCGACGGCGTAGTGCAGCAGCTCGTGCATCAGCAGCAGGCCCTGCGACGCCGTCGCGGTGAACACCCGCGTGCCGGCGAGCGAGGCCGGAATGCACGCCGACATCACGGAATGCTCGGACTCGACGGTGATGATCTCGGCGTCGAACTCGCCGTCTGCCTGGAAGTCGGTCAGCAGCTCCAGCACCGGCGTCTGCGGCGTGATCGGATAGACCGGCACGACTTGCGGCCGCGCCAGGCGTGCGGCCCAAGCGACGGCGTGGTTGCCCGTCAGCAGCACTGGAGCTGCGTCGCGCGGGTTCATCTGATTTCCTCCAGCATCTTCATCGAGCCGGTCGGGCACTCGCGCACGCACAGGCCGCAGCCCTTGCAGTAGTCGCCGAGCACTTCGTAGCCGCCCGCGGGCACGCGCCGCACGGCGAGGTCGGGGCAGACGACGACGCAGTTGTCGCAGGCGATGCACGTGCCGCACGAGAAGCAGCGCTCGGCCTCGGCCAGCGCCTGCGCCACGTCGAGCCCAAACTGCACTTCGACGCCCGACATGCGCTCGTCGGGTGCCAGCGTGCGCGACGCGGCGCGCGGCGTATCGACGTGGTACCAGGTCGCGATCGCCGTCAGCGGCACGACGGGTTCGGCGTCGCCGGCGGCAGCGTCTGCGTCGTCGCCGAGCAGGCTGCGGTGGATGGCGAGCGCGGCGCGCTTGCCCATGCCGACCGCCTCGGTCACGAAGCGCGACAGGCTCGCCGCATCGCCGCCGGCCCAAACGCCACACGCACCGGTGGCCTGCGCCGCGTCGACGGCGAGCAGGCCGGCGTGCTGCGGCAGCGCGCCGGCGAACGCGCCGAGATCCGGGTCCTGGCCGATCGACGTGATGATCGCGTCGGCGTCGAAGGCGAACTCGCCGCCGTCCTGCGCGGCAAAGTGCCAGCCGCCTGCCGGCGCGCGCTCGCGGCGCACGCGCACGCAGGACAGGCGCACGCCGTCGGCGCCTTTCGCGGCGGACTGCAGCATCGCGGCGTCGTAGAGCGCGATACCTTCGTCGAGCGCTTCGTCGATCTCCTCGCGCTGCGCCGGCATCTGCTCGCGCGTCTCGAGCGCGAGGATCGTCACCCGATGACCGGCGCGGCGCGCGCTGCGCGCCGCATCGAGCGCGGCGCTGCCGCCGCCGACGACGACGACGCTGTGCCCCAGTGCGGGCCGCAGCCCGGCGTTGACGGCACCGAGATAGGCGGCGCCGTCGAGCACCCAGCCCGCACCGTAGTCGAGCTGCGAGAGGCGGCGCGGGCGCGCCGCGCCGACGGCGACAAACACGGCGTCGTGAGCCGCGCGCAGCCGCGCGAAGTCGTCGGGCGTCGCGAGCCGCACATTGCAGCGCAACTCGACGCCCAGCGCGACGATGCGCTCGATCTCGGCGTCGAGCACGTCGCGCGCCAGCCGGTAGGCCGGGATGCCGTAGCGCATCAGGCCGCCGGCCTCGGCGTTCGCCTCGTAGAGCGTGACGCGCCAGCCGCGGCGGCGCAGCTGGAACGCCGCCGACAGCCCGGCCGGCCCGGCACCGACGACGGCGACGTGGCCAGCGCGCTCGACGGCCGGCGGCGCGTGGCGCCAGCGCTGCGCCAGCGCCGTGTCGCCGACGTGGCGCTCGAGGCGGCAGATCGACACCGCGGCGTCATGGCCGGCGCGGTTGCACGCACTCTCGCAGGGGTGGTGGCAGATGCGCCCGGCGATCGCCGGGAAGGGGTTGTGCCGCGTCAGCACGTCGAACGCGGCGCGCAACTCGCCGGCGCGCGCCAGGCCGATCCATTCGGCGATGTCGCCGTTGACGGGGCATGCCTGGTGGCACGGCGATGGCGCGTGGATGTGGCGCGGCAGCGCGGCGCGCCACGTGCCCGTCTTGAAGACCTCGGTCGAGCCCGTGGTCCAGGTCGGCTGAACTGGTGTCTGTGCAACGGCACTCATTGCACTGCCTCCCCCGGCGCCAATCGAGCGTCGATGCCTTGCCAGCCGTCGGTGCAGGCCGCAAGGTTGGCCTCGCGCTGCTTGGGCGAGCGCTCGGCCAGTGTCGCCTCGAGCACCGGCAGCGCCGGCGCGCCGAGGGCGCGCGCGAAGGCGCCGACGAGCGCCGAGTTGACGATGCGCCCGAGGCCATGCCGGCGCGCGATCGCGAGCGCGTCGACCGGAAGCACGCGCCGCCCCGGCAGCGTGCGCGCGAAGTCCCCCTCGGAGAGCGCCGAGTTGACGACGATCAGCGTGCGCTCGTCGGCCGTGGCGAGCAGCGCACCGCCGAGCAGGCTGGCGTCGAAGCACAGGATGGCGTCGGCGCGCTCGATGTCGCAGCGCACGCGCACCGGCCGATCATCGACGCGCAGGAACGAACTGACCGGCGTGCCGCGCCGCGCGCCGCCGTAGCTGGCGAAGCACTGCACCTGCCGGCCGGCGGCGAAGAATGCCGCTGCGAGCAGGTTGCCGGCCGTCTGTGCGCCCTGCCCGCCGCGGCCCTGGATGATGATCTGCAACATGGCGTCGAGCCCGTCAACGATGCGCCATCACTGCCTCTCCCGCCTGCGGGAGAGCGTTGGGGTGAGGGCCAGGGCGCACCGCACCCTCATCCCCCGCCTTCTCCCGCAAGCGGGCGAAGGGGCCGGAACATCGCCTCATCTCAATCCATGTAGCGCGGCGGGTCCGGGTCGACCGCCCACTCGGGGTCGGGCTTGGGCACACGCGCGATCCACGATTCGATCAGCGCGACGTGCTCGGCTTCCTCGTCGCGCATCTCGGTCGCGGCCTCGCGCACGGCGTCGTTCGTCGCCGCCTGCGCCATCGCCTCAAAGAAGGCCTCGGCACGCTGCTCGGCGGCGAGCGCGAGCTGCAGCGCGTGCCACGGGTGCATCAGATAGTGCATCTCGTCGAGCGGCACGCTCTCGGGAGCGTCGGCCGAGACCCAGACGCCGGGCTGGCGCGGGGCGACGGTGTCCTCGGCCCAGCCCATCTCGGCGAGGATCTGCGTCACGTGATGGCCCTCGACGTGCGCCATCTTGCGAAACAGGTCGGCAACCTCGCGGTTGTTGTGCACTTCCATGATGTCGGCCAGCTCGTTGTAGCGGGCGACAGCCTCGCGCTCCATCGAGAGGGCCTGCGACATCAGCTCTTCGGTGGTTTGCGGCACGCTGTGCAGCGGGGGGATGGTCTTGCTCACAGTGCGAACTCCGCTTCGAGGTCGGCCAGGCTCGCGCTGGCGTCGCGCGCCCGGGCATAGGGCGGCCGTGAGCCGGCGTAGAGCACGCCGAGGTTGAAGCCGTCGTCGGTCATGATCCGGCGCGCGGCCTTGGCCGGGTCGTCGGTGGCACCGACCTCCGCCTTGTGCACCAGGTTCTTCCACTCGCGCTGCTCGGGGCGGAAGGTGACGCAGGGGCTCAGAACCTCGACGAACGAGAAGCCCGGGTGGCGCACCGCCTGCGCGATGACGTCGGCCGTGCCGTTGGGGTCGCCCGAAAAGGCGCGCGCCACGAAGTTGGCGCCCGACGCCAGCGCGATCACCAGCGGGTGGAAGGAGCGCACGCCGGTGCCACCGGGCGAGAGCTTGTTGTCCCAGTCGGGCTCGGTGGTCGGCGAGGCCTGCCCCTTCGTCATGCCATAGACGTGGTTGTCCATCACGATGTAGGTCATGTCGACGTTGCGCCGGCAGGCATGCATGAAGTGGTTGCCGCCGATCGAGTAGCCGTCGCCGTCGCCGCCGGTGACGATGACCGTCAGGTCGGGGCGCGCCACCTTCAGGCCGGTGCCCGCGGCGAGCGCGCGGCCGTGCACCCCGTGGAATCCGTAGCACGTCGTGTAGGCCGGGATCCGCGACGAGCAGCCGATGCCCGAGACGACCGCCATCTCGTGCGGCGGGCGCTGCAGCATCGCCATCGCCTTGGTGATCGCACCGAGCACGGTGTAGTCGCCGCAGCCCGGGCACCAGATCGGCTTGTAGTCGGACTTGTAGTCGGCCGCGCTCAACTCGGCCGGCAGGGTCATGTCGTTCACGCGGTCTCCTCCTGTGGCTGATGGGCCGCCGCCCAGTCGATGAAGGCGTCGCACAGCTCGCCCGGGCGCAGCGGCAGCGGCCCCGGCTGGTGCAGCCCCGACGGGCGGCCCGGCAGGTCGACACGGCTGCGCAGGTAGCGCAGCAACTGGCCGCCGTGGTTCTGCTCGACGACGAGCACCTGGCGCACACCGGCCAACGCCGATTCGAGCGCACGCTCCTGCAGCGGCGCAAGCAGGCGCAGCGCGACCAGCCTGAGCCGCACGCCGCGCGCCGCGGCGCGCGCCAGCGCCTCGCGCACCGCGCCGGTGGTCGAGCCGAAGGTGATGACGGCAAGTTCGCCGCTGCCTTCGACGTCGGCCCAGCGCGAACCGTAGTCGTACTGTGTGAGCTTGCGCTCGCGCTTGTCGAGCTGCTTCCTGTGGTCGCCGGCCTGGCTGCTCGGGATGCCGCGCTCGGTGTGCGTGAGGCCGTCGGCGGTGTAGACGTTGCCCGGCGTGCCCGGCACGGCCATCGGCGAGATGCCCGACGGCGTGTCCTTGTAGCGCATGTAGTCCGGCGAATTGGCCTCGGCGATGAGGCGTTGCGCCGGCTTCGACTCGTATTGCGGGTGGTCGATGACGGCGCGCGATTGGCCCATGAACTGGTCCGACAGCACGATCGCCGGCGCCTGCAGCGCCTCGGCAAGCTGCACTGCCCATTCGGTGGTCTGGAGGCAGTCGCCGATGTCGGTCGGCGCGAGCACCAGGCGCGGCGCGTCGCCGTGCAGGCCGTCGACGGCGAACGACAGGTCGCTCTGCTCGCTCTTGG
>CAYJLV010000062.1:0-14351 GCA_964371405.1 uncultured Burkholderiaceae bacterium | reverse complement strand
TCTACGGCTGCGCCAACCAGGCCGGCGAGGACAACCGCAACGTGGCGCGCATGGCGCTGCTGCTCGCCGGCCTGCCGCAGAGCGTGCCCGGCGCCACGATCAACCGGCTGTGCGGATCGGGCATGGACGCTGTGGGCAGCGCGGCGCGCGCCATCGCCTGCGGCGACGCCGATCTGATGATTGCCGGCGGCGTCGAGAGCATGAGCCGCGCGCCCTTCGTGATGCCCAAGGCCGAGAGCGCGTTCTCGCGCAGCAACGCCGTCTACGACACGACGATCGGCTGGCGCTTCGTCAACAAGCTGATGAAGGAGCAATACGGCACCGATTCGATGCCCGAGACGGCCGAGAACGTCGTCGCCGACTACCGCATCGAGCGCGAGGCGCAGGACCGCATGGCGCTGGCGTCGCAGCTCAAGGCCGTGGCGGCGCAGAAGGCCGGCTTCTTCGACGCCGAGATCACGCCCGTCGTGATCCCGCAGAAGAAGGGCGACCCGGTCGTCGTCGCCAAGGACGAGCACCCGCGCGAGACCAGCCTCGAAGCGCTGGCCAAGTTGAAGGGCGTCGTGCGGCCCGACGGCAGCGTGACGGCCGGCAACGCCTCGGGCGTCAACGACGGCGCCTGCGCGCTGCTGCTGGCCAGCGAGGCCGGCGCGGCGCGCCGCGGCGTCGCGCCGCGCGCGCGCGTCATCGGCATGGCCACGGCCGGCGTCGCGCCGCGCATCATGGGCATCGGCCCGGCGCCGGCGACGCGCAAGCTGCTCGAACGCACCGGCCTCACGCTCGCGCAGATGGACGTGATCGAGTTGAACGAAGCCTTCGCAGCGCAGGGCCTGGCCGTGCTGCGCGATCTCGGCCTCGCCGACGACGACGCGCGCGTCAACCCGAACGGCGGCGCCATCGCGCTCGGCCACCCGCTGGGTGCCAGCGGCGCGCGGCTGGTCACGACGGCGGTCAACCAATTGCACCGCATCCAGGGCCGCTATGCGCTGTGCACGATGTGCATCGGCGTCGGCCAGGGCATTGCGCTGATCGTCGAGCGGGTCTGAGGAAGCTGACCATGATCCTCGAACTCGCCGACATCCGCATCCAGCCCGGCAAGGGCGCCGAGTTCGACGCCGCGATCGAGCGCGGCGTCGAGACCGTGATCGCCAAGGCCAAGGGCTTTCGTGGCTACCAGGTGCACAAGGGGATCGAATCGCCCGAGCGCTACCTGCTGATGATCCGCTGGGAAACGCTCGAGAACCACACCGTCGACTTCCGCGGCTCGGCCGCCTTCGCCGAGTGGCGCGCCATCGTCGGCCCCTGGTTCGCGGCGCCGCCGCAGGTCGAGCACTTCGAACTGCTGATTCCGCGGGTCTGACGCCCGAGGATCGCTCGTCCTACCCCGGCGAGCGGGGTGTCGTCAGAACCTCATCGAATAGTCGATCGCGCGCACGTCTTTCGTCAGCTTGCCGCTCGAAATGCGGTCGACGCCGGTGGCGGCGATGGCGCGGATCGAGTCGAGGTCGACACCGCCCGAGACTTCGAGCAGCGCGCGACCGGCGTTGATGCGGAACGCGAGCCGCATGTCGGCGAGGGTGAAGTCGTCGAGCAGCACGCTGGTCGCGCCGGCGGCGAGCGCCTCTTCCAGCTCCGTCAGGCTCTCGACCTCGATCTGGATCGTGACGCCGGCTGCGAGCGCCTGCGCCACATGCAGCGCCGCCGTGACGCCGCCGGCCGCCGCGATGTGGTTCTCCTTGATCAGGATGCCGTCCCACAGCGCCATGCGCTGGTTGCTGCCGCCGCCCACGCGCACGGCGTACTTCTGCGCCTGGCGCAGTCCCGGCAGCGTCTTGCGCGTGTCGAGCACGACGCAGCCCTTCGGGTTCGGCGACACGCCGGCGATCGCGGCGACGTAGTCGCGCGTCGTCGTCGCGACGCCCGAGAGCAGTTGCAGGAAGTTGAGCGACGCGCGCTCGGCCGACAGCAGCGCGCGCGCGTCGGCCTCGATGCGGCAGACGAAGTTGCCCGCCTCGAGCGCCGCGCCCTCGTCGAAGCCCCAGTCAATGCGCGCCGCGGCGTCGAGCGCGAGCACGCAGGCGTCGAACCACGGCCGACCGCACAGCACGGCCTCCTCCTTGGCGACGACCCGGGCGCTCGCGCGCCGGCCCGCCGGCACGAGGCGTGCCGTCCAGTCGCCGCGGCCGATGTCTTCGGCCAGCGCATCGCGCACGTTGCGCTCGCGCGCGGCTTCGAGGGTTTCGTTGATCTCGACCATGCCCGTCACGATCCTTGATGTTCAGATATTGCTGCGCAGGGACGATGCGAGTCTGCCCTGCGCGCCGCGTTCCGGATTCTCCACCGTCCGCGCCCGCGGATCGCGCAGGCGCGCCCGGTTCAAACCGTTTCGTCGAGCAGCGCGCCCATCATCCGGTCGTGTGCCCGGAACACGGCGAGATTGGCGAGGAAAGCGTGTTTCGCCTGGAGCTGGGTCACGGCGTCGGCTTCGAGCGCGTTGCCCGGCGTCGCGGCCTGCGCGACCTGCGCGACGACACCGCCTTCGCGGCCCGTCTCATGCACCACGACCTGGCGCCGGAAGCCCGCGGTCGCGAGGTTGGCGACGTTGTGCGCCGACGTTCGCAGCGTTGCTTGCGAGGCATTCATGCCGGAAAGGGCGATAGCGGGGGTGGCGAGCATGGGCACAGCTTCCTTGCGGCGTCAGCGCGACGCCGGCTGTCGGAGGTATCGGCAGCCGGCGCCGGAACTTGAGGGGCGGCTACGATGGCAGCCGACCCACCTTCCAGACTCGCCGCCGCCGGATGCCTTCGCGACTTCTCGCCTTCTGCGCCGTGCTCGCCTGCGCCTCGGCGGGCGCGCAGGTCGCGGCTCCGCCGGTGGCCGCCGTCGAGCTGGCACGCTGCGTCGAGGTCGCCGCGTCGATCGATCGCCTCGCCTGCTACGACAAGCTCGCCGGTCGCGCCCCGCCGCCGGTGCCGCCGCCCGCGACGGCCGGCGTGCCGCCTTCGACGAGCGCGCTCGCGCCGGCGCTGCGCGTCGAGCCGGGCGGCTCGGGCAGCCTGTTGTCGAAGTACTGGGAGTTGGAGCGCAGCGACAAGCGCGGCGTGTTCAACTTCGTCGGCTACCGGCCCAACTACATCCTGCCGGTGCACCTCACGTCGCGCCTCAACGCAGCGCCGCAGTCGCCGACGCAGGCGCGCGTCGATCTCACCGGCTACCGCAAGGTCGAGGCCAAGATCCAGCTCTCGCTGCGAACGAAGATCGTGCAGAGCCTGGTGCTGCCCAACGCCGACCTGTGGTTCGGGTTCACGCAGCAGTCGCTGTGGCAGGTGTGGAACACGGATGCGTCGTCACCATTCCGCAACACGGACTACGAGCCCGAGCTGATCTACGTCGTGCCGGTGCCGCAGGCGCTGCGGGCGCTGCCCGGCGGCTGGCAGTGGCGCTTCGCGAGCCTGGCGCTCGCGCACCAGTCCAACGGCCAGGCCGACCCGCTGTCGCGCAGCTGGAACCGCGTCTGGCTCGGCGCGGGCATCGAGCGCGGCGACGTGTCGCTGCAGGCGCGCGTACTGCGCCGCATCCAGGAGCCGCTGGCCGACGACAACAATCCCGACCTGACCGACTACCGCGGCCGCTCCGAGCTGCAGCTGAGCTGGACGCCGGGCCTGGCGACGGCGTCGCTGCACTACCGCAACTCGCTGCGCCGCCTCGACCGCGGCTCGCTGCAGCTCGAATGGACCTACCCTGTCTACAACGACCAGCCCAACGGACTGCGCTGGTACGTGCAGGCGTTCACCGGCTACGGCGAGACGCTGACCGACTACAACTTCCGCCAGTCGAGCCTCGGCTTCGGGCTGACGTTCCTGCAGTTCTGAAAGGGCCGGCCCATGACGCTGCGCGAGATCGCCCGTCTGGTGCGCGCCGCCGCGGCCGGCTGGGTCGACGACAGCGCACCGCGCCTCGGCGCGGCACTCGCCTACTACACGCTGTTCTCGATCGCGCCGCTGCTGCTGATCCTGGTCTCGATCGCGGGGCTGGTGTTCGGCGAGGACGCGGCGCGCGGCGAGATCTTCGGCCAGCTGCGCGAGCTGATGGGCGAGCAGGGCGCGAGCGCAGTGCAGGGTCTGCTGCAGAGCGTCAACAAGCCGGCCGAGGGCATCTTCGCGGCACTGGTCGGCTTCGCCGTGCTGCTGCTCGGTGCGACGACGGTGCTCGGCGAGCTGCAGGCCGCGCTCGACCAGATCTGGCGCGCGCCGCCGCCCGAGCGCGGCGGCCTGTGGAAGATGCTGCGCACGCGGCTGCTGTCGTTCGGGCTGATTCTTGGTCTGGGGTTCCTGCTGATCGTCTCTCTGGTGATGAGCGCGCTGCTCGCCGCCGCCGGCCGCTGGTGGAGCGCCTGGTTCGGCGGCTGGCTGTGGCTGCTCGAAGCCGTCAACGCCACGGTGAGCTTCGCGATGATGACGGCCGTGTTCGCGCTCATCTTCAAGCTGATGCCGCGCGTGCGCGTGCAGTGGCGCGACGTGTGGATCGGCGCCGCCGTCACGTCACTGCTGTTCGCCCTCGGCAAGTCGCTGATCGGCCTGTACATCGGCCGCAGCGGCGTCGCGTCGGGCTACGGCGCCGCCGGCTCGCTCGTCGCCGTGCTCGTGTGGATCTACTGGTCGGCGCAGGTATTCCTGCTCGGCGCCGAGTTCACGCGCGCCTATGCACAGGCGCACGGGTCGATGCAGTGCGGCGGCATGGCGCCGCCGCCCGTCGATGTCAATCGATCTTCGCCCCCGTCGCCTTGACGACAGGCTCCCACTTCTTCATCTCGGCCTGGATGTAGGCGTTGTATTCCTCGGGCGTCGAGCCCGAGTACTCCTGGCCGATCGCGCGGATGCGCTCGGCGACGTCGGGCAGCTGCATCACGGTGACGAACTCGTCGCGGATCTGGCGCACCAGCGCGGGCGGCGTGCCGCCGCGCGCGACGAGGCCGAACGCGGCCGAGAAGTCGTAGCCCGGCACGGCGGCGGCGAACGACGGCACGCCGGGGGTCAGCTCCGAGGGCTTCGCGCCCATCGTGCCGATGATCTTGATCCTGCCCGACTTGACGTGCTCGAGCGTGGCGAGCAGCACCGGATCGATCATCAGCTTGGTGTGGCCGCCGATCAGGTCGGTCGTCGCCTGAGAGCTGCCCTTGTACGGAACGTATTCCATCTTCGCGCCGGCCATCGTGTTGAGCAACTCCATGCCGAGATAGGACTGCGTCGTCGCCGAGGCATAGGCGACCTTGCCGGGCTCCTTCTTCGCCAGCGCGATCAGCTCGGCCGGCGTGTTCGCCGGAAACGACGGGTGCGCATAGAGCGCCATGTGAAAGCGCGTCAGCTGCATCACGCCGGTCAGGTCCTTCAGCGTGTCGTAGGGCAGCTTGCTCGTCAGCAGCGGGTTGATGATGTGCGAGCCCGTCACGACGCCGAGCACGTGGCCGTCGGGCGCCGACTTGGCGACGACGTCGGTGCCCAGCGTCGTGTTGGCGCCGGGCTTGTTCTCGACGACGACGCTCTGCTTCCAGCGCTCGCCGAGCTTGTCGGCGATCAGCCGCGTCAACGCGTCGGTCGCACCGCCGGGCGGAAACGGCACGACGATGCGCACCGGCCTGGTGGGATAGGCAGTCTGCGCGGCGGCGGGCGCAGCGGCCGAAACCAATGCTGCGGCGACGAGTGCGAGGGCGACGTATGGCTTGCTCATCGGGTCTCCTGTCGATTCATGGGCTGCCGGGACGACAGCGTGGCCGGGCTCGTGGTTGTACCAGCACCGCGCGCCGGCAGCGACGAGGCGATGCACCACTGCGCCGCCCAGTACGTCGCGAGGATCCACAGCGACGCCGCCGGCAACGGCACGCTGAAGCGGTTGAACGCGAGCAGCGCGTCGGAGCAGACGAACAGCGCCCCGCCGATCGCGGCGCGCTGCGCCAGCGCCGACTGCGGCGCCGATCGGAGCGGCCACGCCCGCGCCGCCGCCTGCGCCGCCATCGCGGCCAGGCACACGACGTAGGCGAGCACCGGCAGGCGCAGCGCGAGCGGCACGTCGGGCCACAGGCGCGCGAGCAGGCCGCCGGCGACGAGCGCATAGCCCGCAAAGGCGAGCGGCGCGGCGCGCACGAAGCGCGCGTCGCGCGTGAACGCGACGAGATAGCACAGGTGCGCGACGAGAAAAGCGACGAGCCCCGGCACGAAGCCGCGCTGCGGCCACAGCAGCGCGACGTCGCCGGCCAGCGAGAACACCAGACCGGCCACGATCCAGCGCCGCTGCGCGCGCGCCGCGCGCGTGTCGGCGCGCGTCAGCGCGAAGGCGATGATCGCCAGCGTCGCCAGCGGCTTGAAGGCAAAGACGAGCGCCGGGCGGTCGAGCGCCCACGGCGCGCCGGCGATCGCGAGCGCGGCGCTGGCGGCTGCCAGCGCGGCGAGCCACGGCGTCGGCGCTATCGGCAGCGGCATCGCGTGGCGCAGGGCGTGGTGGCGCCTCTCGACGCGTCAGCGCGCGCCCTGGCCCATCCAGCGCAGCACGGCCAGCGCGGAGGCGTCGGACACCCGGCGATGCGCGACCACGGCGTCGTGCTCACGCATCTCTTCGAGCAGGTGGCGCAGCACCTCGTCGCCGCCGCCGCGGCTACGCAGCTTGTCGCCCAGGTGTTGCGCCGACGGCTGACGGCTCGGCTGCGGACCGACGTGGTGGCAGTTCAGGCAACCCTGGTCGCGGGCCCGCGTTGCATCGTCGTCGGCCCGTGCGGGAGCCTGGGCGGCGGCAACGATGATGGTGGCGGCCACGACCGGCACGCCGAACAGCAGACGATTCATGGCAGCAACCGCATCCGGTGATGACAACGCGGCCATTGAAGCACGAAGCGGCGGCGCCGTGGCACCCGGGGGCCTGCGTCGCACTGCGCGCGCGGCGCGATGCCGCTTCGCGCCTCCCCGTCCGGCCTGCGGGTTTCCTACTTTCTGGCCGGTGCCGACGCGGCGGCCGCAGCCGCGGCGATAGCCGAGGTGGCGGCCGTCAGCTTGGCCTCGCGCATCAGCGTGCGATGAAAGCTCTCGGCGCGGTCGAGCCAGTCGTGGAACGGCCGGCCGTCGATCACGGACTGCTTGAACGCGCCGCGCGCCATGAACTCCTTCCACTCGGGCAGCGCGCGCACCTTGCCGAGCAACTGCACGTAGTAGGCCACCTGCTCGGCCGTGGCGCCGGAGGTCGTGAAGATGCCGCGCATCATCAGATACTGCACCGGAATGCCGAACGACATGCACGTCGGCACGTCGCTCCAGCCGTGCTGCGCCGTGATCCGGGCGGGGTAGTCGAGGCGCTTGCCGTCGAACACGCACAGCGGCCGGACCTTGCCCTCGCGCCACAGCTTCTCGGCCTCGATCGGGTTGTTGACCGTCAGATCGACCTCGCCGGCGACGAGCGCCTTGGCGACGTCGCCGCCGCCCTTGAGCGCGACGTAGTTCAGGCGCTTGTCGGCCGCCGTCTCGAGCAGCACGCTGATCAACTGGTCTTCCTGCTTGCTGC
Source organism: uncultured Burkholderiaceae bacterium (assembly GCA_964371405.1). Lineage (GTDB taxonomy): Bacteria > Pseudomonadota > Gammaproteobacteria > Burkholderiales > Burkholderiaceae_C > JAMHWF01. Next base: position 6,806 of record CAYJLV010000062.1, on the reverse strand, counting down.
CGGTGCCGCCGAGCTTGATGCTGCCCGAAGGCGCTGCGCGCATCGCGTCGAGCACGTCCTTGGCCGACTGGTGCGGCGACGCCGCGTTGACCCACAGGATGAACTCGTCGAGCGCGAGCATCTGCACCGGTGTGATGTCCTGCCAGTTGAACGCCGTGCCGGTGGCCAGCGGCGTCGTGAAAAGGTTCGACAGCGTGATCAGCAGCTTGTGCGGATTACCGCGCGACGCCTTCACGTCGAGCAGGCCTTCGGCGCCCGAGTTGCCCGACTTGTTGACGACGTTGAGCGGCTGTTTCATCAAGCCGTGCTTGAGGACCATCTGCTGGATGAAGCGCGCCATCTGGTCGGCGCCGCCGCCGGTGCCTGCGGGCACCACCAGTTCGACCGGGCCGGTCGGCTCCCAGGCCGCCAGCACCGGCGCAGATCCGAACAGCGCGGCACCGCAGGCCGCCGCCGTTGCAGCGGCACGGCGGACGGCACGCTCGAACGAAGAAGAAAACGAGTTCTGATCAGGGCCTTGCTTCATGTTTCCTCGTGTGCGCGTTCGGTTGATACCACTGCGGCAATGCTAGGCCGCTCGCCGGAACCGAATGTGGAGTATTTCCGTGAAGATCTTCGCATCACAGGAAGAATGGGCCCGCCGCAACACTGACTGCCTCTCCTTGACTGCGCTGGCGGTGCAAAGCCAAAGAAGGCTTGAACCGCAGGTCCCCGCAGGCCGCGATTTCTTGACGAATGGCAAGGAACCGCGACGCCGATCGAATGCCCGACCGGATCCGTGCGCTCCCAGCGTGCACGATGTCGGTGGAGTACTCACCCGACCCTGGAGCCGACCATGCCCGAGCCCTCGACGACGATGCGAACGCCTGCATTCTTCGACACCGCGCCGCGTATCGTGATGCAAGACCCGCTGGCCGAGTTCCTCGGCGCCGCTGCCGCAGGCGTGATCGAGTACAGCTACCTCGACGCCGTCAAGCTCGCCGGGCACTCGTGCCCGACCGTGGCTGAGGCCTACCTGATGACGCGTGCCGCGCTGGCGCGCCTGTATCCCGGCGAGCACCCGCGCCGCGGCGAGGTGCGGGTCGAGTTGCGGCAAGCGCTCGACGAAGGCGTTGCCGGCGTGATCGCCGGCGTTGCCGGGCTGATCACGGGTGCCGCAGGCGCGGGCGGCTTCAAGGGCCTGGCCGGACGCCACGCGCGCCGCAACCTGCTGCACTTCAACGTCCCGATGCAAGGCACGATGCGCTTCACGCGGCTGGACAGCGGGCGATCGGTCGAGGCCGCGCCACACGATGCCGTGCCGCGCTCGCCGGCGCTGATGGGGCTGCTGCAGGCCGCGCTCGACCCGGCAGCCGGCGCGTCGGCGCGCCAGGCGTTTGCCGACGCCTGGCAGGACCGGGTGCGCCTGCTGCTCGAGACGGCTGACGACCCGGCCTGGGCCGGCGCGCCGCGCTGAGAACCCGCAGCGGCCAGGATCCGGCGCCGCTGCGGCGCCACAAAGGGATTGCCCGATGCGCAGCAGCCGCCACGGCACTACCATCGGCGCGCTGTCCCGATCAATCCTGAACCGATGGAGACCAGCCCGATGAGAAGCTTCTTCATGTCGTCCTGGACGTCGCAGCTGTTGGCGGTACTGCGCATCGTCACGGCTTACCTGTTCCTGCTGCACGGCTCGGCCAAGCTGCTGCACGTGCCGCACATGGCGATGTTCGACAACCTGCAGTTGTTCTCCCTGTATGGTTTCGCCGGCGCGCTCGAACTCGTGGGCGGCGTGCTGGTATTGATCGGCCTGTGGACGCGGCCGGTCGCCTTCGTGCTGGCGGGCGCGATGGCATTCGCCTACTTCATGGGCCACGCGTCGCAGGGCACGCCGCTGTTCCCGCTGATGAACAACGGCGAGCCGGCAGTGCTGTTCTGCTTCGTGTTCCTCTATCTGTCGGGCGCGGGCGCCGGGCCCTGGTCGGTCGACGCGGCGCGCAGCGGCACACCGGCCGGCGACGCCCGCACGGCTTAGCGGCAGTCCGCGCTTCAGCGCGCGGCCATGCGCAGCGCGCCGTCGAGCCGGATCACTTCGCCGTTGAGGTGCGTGTTCACGACGGCGTGCAGTGCCAGCGCGGCGAATTCCTGCGCGTGGCCGAGGCGGCGCGGAAACGGAATCGTCGACGCCAGTGAGGCCTGCACCGCATCGGGCAGCGCGTCCGTCAGCGGAGTACGAAACAGCCCGGGCGCGATCGTCACGACGCGGATCCCGAACTGCGCCAGGTCGCGCGCCAGCGGCAGCGTCATGGCCGCGATCCCGCCCTTGCTCGCCGCGTACGCGTGTTGGCCCACCTGGCCCTCGAACGCAGCCACCGAGGCCGTCATCAGGATCAGGCCGCGCTCGTCGTCGGCCAGCGGTGCCAGTCGCGCGATGCGCGCCGACGCCAGCCGCAGCACGTTGTAGGTGCCCACCAGGTTCACGCGCACGAGCGACTCGAAGTCGGTCAGCGGCGTCGGGGTGCCGTCGCGCGCGAGGACGCGCCGCGCGGCGCCGATGCCGGCGATGTTCATCACGATGCGCGGCGCGCCGTGCGCCGCCTCGGCAGCGTCGAGCGCAGCGTCGACGCCGGCGCCGTCGGCGATGTCGGCCGCCAGCGCGAGGCCGCCGATCTCTTCGGCCACCGCGGCCGCCTTGGCCGCATCGACGTCCAGCACCGCCACGCGGGCGCCGGCCCGTGCGAGCGCCACAGCCGTCGCCGCGCCGAGGCCCGAACCGCCGCCGGTGACGAGCGCACTCTGACCTTCGATCTGCATACCTGCTCCCCGGGGCCGCGTCGCGCGCGGCCCGCTCATGCGGCCGAAGCCGCCTTCATTCGATCCGGATGCCGGCGTCCTTGATGGCCTTGCCCCAGACCTGGGCCTCCGACTCCATGAAAGTCTTGAACTCCTGCGGCGCCAGCGGCGCCACCTCGAGGCCCTGGTCGGTGAAGTGCTTCGCGACGGCCGGTGCGCGCAGCGCCTTGATCACTTCGTCGCCCAGGCGCTGAACCACCGGCGCCGGTGTGCCGGCCTTCACCGCCATGCCGAACCACGCGACCATGTTCAGGCCCGGGTGGCCAAGCTCCTTCAGCGTCGCGACCTGCGGGAACGTCGGCAGGCGTGCGCCGGCGCCCACTGCCAGCGCGCGCAGCCTGCCGTCCTTGACGAAGGGGCCGCTGGTGCCGATGGCGTCGAACATCACATCGACCTGGCCGCTCACCAGATCGGTGAGGCCCGGCGCCGAGCCCCGATAGGGCACATGGGTGAAGCGGCCCTGCGACTCGCGGCGCAGCATCTCGGCGAACAGGTGGCCGCCCGAGCCGTTGCCCTGCGACGCGATGCTCAGGCCGCCGGGCTTGGTCTTGGCGCCCTTGATCAGGTCGTCCACGCTCGTGTAGGGGCTCGCCGCAGGAACGACGAGCAGCTGCGGCACGAGCACCAGCCGCGCCAGCGGCGTGAAGTCCTTCAGCGGGTCGTAGCTGAGCTTGGCGTAGATGAAGGGGTTGAAGCACAGTGCGCCGATGTCGCCGATGAAGATCGTCCGGCCGTCGGCCGGCGCCTGATTCACCACGTTGGCGGCGATCTGCGCGCCGCCGCCGGGCCGGTTGTCGACCAGCACCGGCACCTTCAGGCTCTCGGCCATCTGCTGGCCGACGGCGCGCGCGAGCTGGTCGGTGGTGCCGCCGGGCGGGAACGGCACGACGATCGTGATCGGCTTGCCGGCGCCGTCGCCGCTTTGGGCGAGCGCGGTGCCGAGGAAGGCGAACGCCGAGAGAGCCAGCGCGACGCTGCGCCGCGTCCTGTTGTGTACCTTCATGTCGGTCTCCTTGTCATGCCGCCTGCGGCAGCGGGTGTCGATGGGGGCGATGCGTCGCGCCGCGGGCGCAGGACGCGCGGGCCGGGGACGGGCGCGTAGAGGTTCTGCACCGAGGCGTCGCGCCGCGTGAGCACGGCTCGCTGATTCACCGAGCCCTTGTCGGTGAGTTCGCCGTGCGGCGCCGAAGGCGGCTCGGCCTCCAGCACTGCGCATGCGATGCGCTGCGACGTGCCCGTGGCCTCGGAGGCCAGGCGGTCGAGCCAGCGTTGGGCCCACGCATTGACGTCCGGGTCGCTCACGACTTCGGCCATCGACGCGCCGGCCGGCAGCGTGCCCGAGAGCGCAGCGGCGGTCGGCCACAGGAACACGAGCGCGCCGATCGAATCGCGGTCCTGGCCGGCGAACACGACGTCCTGCACGTGCGGGGCACCGGCGGCCATGACGCGGGCGCGCAGCGACGCCACGTTGACCCAGGTGCCGCTGGCGAGCTTGAAGTCCTCGGCGATGCGGCCGTCGAAGAGCAGCCCGGCCGCCGGTTGTTCGGCGGCGACGCAGCGCACCGCGTCGCCGCTGCGGAAGAACCCCTCGTCGTCGAAGGCGTCGCGGGTCAGCTCGGGCTGGCGCCAGTAGCCGGGAGTGACGTTGGGCCCGCGGTAGCGCACCTCGAGCTTGCCGACTACCGGCACGAGCTTGAGCTCGACACCCGGCACGGGCAGCCCCACGAGTCCGGCGTACCAGTCGGCGACATGGGCCGACAGCGCCGACGGGGCGGTTTCCGTCATGCCCAGGCCCATCGTCATCGGCACGCGCCGGCCGATGGTCTGCACGGCCATCGCGTCGATTTCGTCCTTCACCGTCTGCGGCAGGCCGGCCCCGGCGGGGAACAGCAATCGCAGCCGGCTGAAGAAGCGCTGGCGCAGCACGTCGTCTCGACGCATCGCCTGGGCCAGCACGTCGAGGCCTTTGGGCACCGTGTAGTAGACCGTCGGCGCCACTTCGCGCAGGTTGTGCAGCGTCGCCTCCATGCCGTCGGCCGTCGGCTTGCCCTCGTCGATGTAGAGCGTTCCGCCGTGCGTGAGCACGATGCCGAAATTGTTGTTGCCGCCGGCCGTGTGATGCCAGGGCATCCAGTCGACGAGCACGGGAGGCTCGTCAGCGAAGAACGCAAAGCACTGCGCCACCATCTGCTGGTTGCTGCACAGCATGCGATGGGTATTGATCACCGCCTTGGGCAGCAGGGTCGAGCCGGAGGTGAACAGGAACTTGGCGATCGTGTCGCCGTCCACGGCGTCATGCGCGCGCGCAACCGCGGCTGACGGCGCCGTCCGCTCCAGCGCGTCGAAGCCGGTGTGCGAGCGGGCGGAGAGCGCACCGCGCAGCGCGACGACTTCGGTCGCGTGCGGCACGGCCAGCCCGATGGCGCGGTCGAACGCGGCGGCATCTTCGGCATAGACGAGGCCCGGCGTGAGCAGCGCCAGCGCGTGGCGCAGCTTGGCCGCGCCGGGATCGAGCAGCGACCAGGCCGGCGAGACGGGCGCGGCCGGCACGCCGACGTGCAGCGCCGCCAGCATCAGCAGCGCGTGCTCGATGCCGCTGCCCGAGAGAATGACGAGCGGCCGCTCGGCGCCGAGGCCGCGCTCGACGAGCGCCTGCGCGATGTGCGTGACGCGCGACCAGGCCGTGGCGTAGTCGACCTCGCGCCAGCCGCCGGCCGCGTCGCGCTGCGCGATGAAGGTCTTGGCCGGGCGCTCGCGCGCCCAGCGCGCGAGCGATTCGGTGCAGCGACGCGGCCAGGCGCGCAGCGGATCGGTCGAGCGCAGCAGCCAGCCGCCGCCGGCCAGCGGCGTCGCGGCGGCACCGTAGGGGCCGAACGGCGACAGCGTCTCGGAGGTTGGGGGGCCGGCGGGCGTCATGTGGTCGTCCATGGTCAGACCTCAGCGCGGCAGCACCTTTTCTGCCCGCTTGCCGAGAAACGCCTCGATGCGCTCGCGCGCGTCGGGCTCGGACGCTGTCACGGTGGCCATCAGCGCCTCGGTCATCAGGCCGTGCGCCATCGGCTGCTCGGCGATCAGCGGCAACGCCTGCATGATCGCGAAGTTGGACATCGGCGCGTTGCCGGCGATGAGCTCGGCCAGCTCGCGCGCCTTGCCCAGCGCCTCGCCGGCCGGCACGACGTGGTGCGCCAGGCCGAGCTGGAACGCTTCGGCCGCGCCGTAGACGTGACCGGTCAGCATCATCTCGGTGACGCGCGAGAAGCCGATCAGCTTGGACACGCGCACCGACCCGCCGCCGCCGAGAAAGATGCCGCGCCGGCCTTCGGGAAGCCCGAAGTAGGCGCTGCTGTCGGCCACGCGCACGTGTGTCGACGCGGCGAGCTCGAGTCCGCCGCCGACCACCGCGCCGTGCATCGCGCACACCACCGGCCGGCGGCCGAACTGGATGCGCTCGAAGGCGGCGTACCACGCGCGCGAGTGCATCATGCCCTCGGCGGGCGACAGCGACGGCAGCTCCGACAGATCGAGTCCGGCGCAGAAGTGCTCGCCGTCGCCGTGCAGGATCACGGCCTTGACGCCGTCGGGCAGGGTGTCGAAGGCCATGCGCAGCCCCTCGATCACGCGCAGGCTCAGCGCGTTGCGCTTGTGGGGGCGCGCGAGCGTGACGGTGGCGATCGCGCCGTCGATGGCGACACGGACATCGCCCGCTTCGCCGCCCTCGGGATGGGGGTTCCGGGACATATCCGCTCCAGGTGTCGTCGTCATCTGCAACTGCCAGCGTTTGAAAAAAGCCTGGTGAATGACAAGCTAGGCTAATGATTATATGCCCCTACAATGACGGCATGACCGCTCGTCCATATCCGGATTAACCCTGATGAACCGATCCAAGCCGGGCAGCACCAGCGCGGGGGGGCCCCCCCCCCCCCCCCCCCCCCCGGGGGGCCCCCCCGCGCCCGGAGCGGGCGGGGGGAAACCAA
>CAYJLV010000061.1:0-15785 GCA_964371405.1 uncultured Burkholderiaceae bacterium | reverse complement strand
TGCCGACGCCGGGCTCGCCGATCAGCACCGGGTTGTTCTTGGTGCGCCGCTGCAGCACCTGGATCGCTCGGCGGATCTCGTCGTCGCGGCCGATCACCGGGTCGAGCTTGCCGAGGCGCGCGCGCTCCGTCAGGTCGAGCGTGTACTTCTTGAGCGCCTCGCGCTGGCCCTCGGACTCGGCGCTGTCGACCTTCTGGCCGCCGCGCACCGCCTCGATCGCGCCTTCGAGCGCCTTGCGCGTCAGGCCGTGGCCGCGCACGGTGCCGGCGAGATCCGACTTGGCGTCGGCCAGCGCGAGCAGGAACATCTCGCTGGCGATGTACTGATCGCCGCGCCTGGCGGCCTCCTTCTCGGCCGCCTGCAGCAGCGCGACCAGGTCGCGGCCCGGTTGCACCGGCTGGCCGCCGCCCTCCACTTCGGGCAGGCCCGCGACCAGCGTGTCGAGCGCCGTCTTCAACGCCGGCAGCCGCACGCCGGCGCGCTCGAGCAGCGCGCGCGGGCCGTCGGCCTGCACCAGCATCGCGGCGAGCAGGTGCGCCGGCTCGATGTAGGGGTTGCCGCGCGTGACCGCGAGGGTCTGCGCTTCCGTCAGGGCTTCCTGGAAGTGGCTCGTCAGCTTGTCGAGTCGCATGAATCGTCCTCCGTTGCCCGGCTACTTGGGTCGCGATGCGGCGATTTCAAGCCGGGCGCGCCGGCGGCGCCTTGCCTTGGCGCAATCCGGCGTCTCAGCCGAACCAGGCGCGAGCGAGCACCGTGCCGAGCGCGGCGCAGGCCAGGGAGCCCACGACGTGCGCCAGCGTGTGGGCGAAGGCCCAGCCCCACTGCGCTCGCGCGACGAGCGCGAGCGACTCGGCGGAGAACGCCGAGAAGGTGGTGAAGCCTCCAAGCAGGCCCGTCAGCAGCAGCAGCCGCAGCCACTCGGCAGCGCCGCCCTCGAGCCACACGAGGAGAAAGCCGATCGCCAGCCCGCCGGCGCAGTTGACGAACAGCGTGCCGAGCGGAAAACCCTGCCACAGCCCGTTGAGCGCCAGCCCGGCGAGCCAGCGCAGCACGGCGCCGACCGCGGCGCCTGCGGCGACGGCGAACACTTGCAGCGCCGGCGCCGTCGTCGTCACGGCGCCGCGTTCCCGGCCTCGATGCCCCAGCGCCGCAGCGCCTCGTCGTCGGCGACGCGGGCGTCGACCCAGCGCGCACCGTCGGGCGTCGTTTCCTTCTTCCAGAACGGCGCCTGCGTCTTCAGGTAGTCCATCAGGAACTCGCAGGCCTCGAACGCCGGGCCGCGGTGCGACGCCGTCACCGCCACCATCACGATCTGGTCGCGCAGCGCGAGCGGCCCGACGCGATGGATGACGCGCACGGCTCGGATGTCGAAGCGGCGCAGCGCCTCGTCGACCATCGCCTCGATCGCCTTCTCCGTCATGCCGGGGTAGTGCTCGAGTTCCAGCGCGCTGACGCCGACGCCGTCGTTGCGGTCGCGCACCGTGCCGACGAAGGCCGCCACCGCGCCCGCACCGCCGTCGCCAGCGCGCAGCGCCGCGACCTCGGCGCCGAGGTCGAAGTCGCCGGTCTGGATCGTCACGCGCGGCATGGCCATGGCGCCATTGTCGCAGCGCCCGCGCACGTGTGAACGATGCCCGCAAGGCCCGCGCGAACACGGGGCCTCGGCCGGACGGTCGATGGCGCCTGCGCTGGCGGCTCGCGACACTGCGCCACCGACATCAACCCGAGACCGACCCCGTCATGACCGCTCGTTCGAAGATCGCCCTCGCCTCCATCGCACTCGCACTGGCCGCCTGCGGCGGCGGCGAAGACGACTCCTCCTCCAGTGCGTCGGAAAGCAGCGCCTCGCTGACCGGCAGCTGGTACAGCAGCTCGGTGAAGGCGCGCTGGGACTTCGGCTCCGCCGGCAAGGGCCTGCTGATGCAGGGCTCGAACGACGGCGCGGCGTGCCGGCTGACGTGGGTCGACTACACGCTCGACGCGTCGAGCCAGAGGGTCAGCTACTACATCACCCGCGCGATGGGCACCGGCGTGAACAACAGCTACGACAGCGGCACGGTGCGCGAAGGCCCCTACACGATGGGCTACACGCTCAGCGGCAACAGCGTGACGCTCGGCGCCGGCACCTACAGCCGGAGTTCGACGCGCCCCGCCGGCTGCGAGAGCGCCTGACGAAAGGCACAGCGGATTCGGCGGCGGCGCCGCGCAAGCCGTGCGCGGCGCCGCAGCGCGTTCAGCCGCCCGTCACCGGCGGGAAGAACGCCACTTCCGAGCCGTCGCCGACGGCCGCCGACTCGTCGGCGATCGACTGGTTCAGCGCGGCGCGCACGGCGCGTCCGCGACCCAGCGCAGCGGCGTGCGCGGCGCTGCTCGCGACCAGCCGGTCGCGCAGCGCGCCGAGCGTCGTCGGCGCGTCGAGCGCGACCGTCTCGCTCGGGCCGAGCGTCTCGCGCAGCGAGGCGAAATAGCGCACCGTGATCGTCATGACATCAACTCGGAGAAAGGAAGAAAGCGTACCGCATCGCCGCGCGCGATCGCCTGCGACGGCGGGTTGTCGACGAGGCCGTCGGCCCACACGGCCGAGGTCAGCACGCCCGAGCTCTGGTTGGGGAACAGCTCCAGTTCGCCAGACTCGCCCAGCCGAGCACGCAGAAACTCGCGCCGCCGGTCGGGGCGCGGCCAGTCGAAGCCGGCGCGCAGCACCACGGCGCGCGGCGCCACGTCGCGCACGCCGAGCAGGCGCAGCAGCAGCGGCCGCACGACGAGCACGAAAGTGACGAAGCTCGACACCGGGTTGCCCGGCAGGCCGAGCAGCAGCGTGTCGCGCGGCGTGCCGTTGCGCACCGCGCCGAAGGCCAGCGGCTTGCCGGGCTTGATCGCCATCTGCCACAGGTCGATGCGGCCCTCGGCCTGCGCCGCGGGGCGCAGGTGGTCCTCTTCGCCGACGGAGACGCCGCCGCTGGTCAGGATCAGGTCGTGGCCGACAGCCGCGTCGCGCAGCGCGTCGCGCGTCGCGTCGAGCCGGTCGGGCACGATACCGCAGTCGGTGACCGTGCAGCCGAGTTGCGCCAGCAGGCCGCGCAGCGTGTACCGGTTCGAGTTGTAGATCGCGCCGGGGCGCAGCCGTTCGGGCGGCGTCTCATCGGGGGTCGCCAGCTCGTCGCCAGTCGAGAACAGCGCGACGCGCGGCCGGCGCATCACGGCCAGCCGCGCCGCGCCGACCGAAGCCGCCAGGCCGAGCGCCTGCGGCGTGAGGCGCGCACCGGCCGCGAGGACGACACTGCCGGCCTGCACGTCTTCGCCGCGGCGCCGGATCCACTGCCCCGGCTCGGGCACGGCATCGATGCGCACGGCGCCGCCGTCGAGCGCGACGCATTGCTCCTGCATCACGACGGCATCGGCGCCGGCCGGCACTTGCGCGCCGGTGAAGATGCGCGCCGCCGTGCCGGCGGCCAGCGGTGCGCCGACGACGCCGGCCGGGATGCGCTGCGCCACCGGCAGCACGGCGCCCGCGGACGGCACGTCGGCGCAGCGCAGCGCATAGCCGTCCATCGACGTGTTGTCGGCTGGTGGCACGTCGAGCGCCGAGCGCACGTCGTGCGCCAGCACGCGGCCGAGCGCGTCGAAAGTGGCGAGCGATTCGGTCTCAGTCGCCGGCAGCGGCGCGACCGCGGCCAGCAGCCTCGACAGCGCCTCGTCCAGCGTCAGCAGCGGCGCCTTCGTCGTAGAGAGGGGAGACGTAGTCATAGCGGGAGGCGGTGCGCAGCAGGTAGGCCGCCACCGCGGCGGAGTCGTTCAGGTCGAGCAGCGGCAGCGCGGTCGGCGCCGGCAGTTGCGCGGCGCTGTCGGTGGCGATCGCGACGACGTGCGGGTCCGTCAGGTATTGCGCCGGCTTGGCGGCGGCGGCGCGCCAGACCTCGACCTTCGGGATGTCGCTGCCCTTGAAGCCCTCGACCAGCACCCAGTCGCAGTCGTAGAGCTCGGCGATCAACTGGTGCACGGTTGGTGCGACAGGCATTTCGTACTCGCGGATCTTGGCCAGCCGCCGGTCCGACGCGATGACGACTTCGAACGCGCCGGCCTCGCGGTGGCGCCACGAGTCCTTGCCGGGGTGGTCGATGTCGAAGGCGTGGTGCGCGTGCTTGACCACCGAGACGCGCTGCCCCGCGAGGCGAAGGTGGCCGATGACCTGCTCGACGAGCGTCGTCTTGCCCGAGCCCGAGTAGCCGGAGAACCCGACGACCTTCATCGCAGCGCCTGTTTCATGGTGCGCAATTGTCGGCGATGTAGCGCTTGACGCGCTCGGCGTCGGCCGGCATCACCGTGCAGCGCTTGGGGAGTTGCTCGATGCCCGCGAGCGACGCCGGCCGCGGCGGCTCCTGCCCGATCGCCTCGACGATGGTGGCGGCGAACTTGGCGGGCTGCGCCGTCTCCAGCACGATCATCGGCACGCCCGGCTCGGCATGCTCGCGCGCCACCTTGACGCCGTCGGCCGTGTGCGGGTCGACCAGCACGCCGTGGCGCTGCCATTCGGCGCGGATCGTCGCCAGCCGGTCGGCGTGCGTGCTGCGCCCCGACGCGAAGCCGTAGCCGGCGACGCGCGCGAACTCGTCGCTGCGCAGCGCGAACGCGCCCTGGCGCTCGACGTCGTGGCCGAACAGCCGGCGCACGCGCGCGCCGTCGCGGCCCAGCAGGTCGAACACGAAGCGCTCGAAGTTGGACGCCTTGGAGATGTCCATCGACGGGCTCGAGGTCTCGTGCGTCTCGGCGCCCTTGCGCACGCGGTAGGTGCCGGTGCGAAAGAACTCGTCGAGGACGTCGTTCTCGTTCGTCGCCGCGACCAGGCGGCGGATCGGCAGGCCCATCATGCGCGCCACATGGCCGGCGCAGATATTGCCGAAGTTGCCCGACGGAACGGTGAAGTCGACTGGGTCACTGTTGGACTGCGTGGCCCGGAAGTACCCGGCGAAGTAGTAGACGACCTGGGCGAGAAGCCGCGCCCAGTTGATCGAGTTGACCGTGCCGATGCGCCAGCGGCGCTTGAACTCGAGGTCGTTGCTGACGGCCTTGACGATGTCCTGGCAGTCGTCGAACACGCCTTCGACGGCGATGTTGTGGATGTTGGCGTCCTGCAGGCCGAACATCTGCGCCTGCTGGAACGGGCTCATGCGGCCGTTGGGCGAGAGCATGAACACGCGCAGCCCGCGCTTGCCGCGCATCGCGTACTCGGCCGCGCTGCCGGTGTCGCCCGAGGTCGCGCCGAGGATGTTGAGCTGTTCGCCGCGGCGGCCGAGTTCGTACTCGAACAGCGCGCCGAGCAGCTGCATCGCGATGTCCTTGAACGCGAGCGTCGGGCCGTTGGAGAGGCCCTCGATCCACAGGCCCTCGCCCAGCGGCTTCAACGGCGTCACCTCGGCCGAACCGAACACCTCGGCGCTGTAGGTGCGCGCTGCGAGGCGGCGCAGGTCGGCCGGCGGTATGTCGTCGATGTACAGAACCAGCACTTCGAACGCGAGTTCGGCATACGACAGACCGCGCCAGCGCGCCAGCGTCGCCGCATCGACCAGCGGATACGCTTCGGGCAGGTAGAGCCCGCCGTCGGGCGCCAAGCCTTCGAGCAGGATCTCGGAAAAGGCTCGCGGCGGCAAGCCGTCGCCGGCCACGCCGCGCGTGCTGATGTACTTCAACTCAGGTCTTCCTTGCGGATGCGCACGATCGGCGCCAGCACAGTGGGCAGCGCCTGCATCTGCGCCGTCGCCTGGTTCATTCGGCCTTCGACCGTCTCGTGCGTCAGGATGATGACGTCGGTCTGTGCCTTGCCGTCGGCGCCGGCGTCGGCGTGCGGCCGCTGCAGCAGCGCGTCGATCGAGATGTCGTGGTCGGCGAGGATGCCCGTGATGCGCGCCAGCACGCCGGCCTGGTCGGCAACCTGAAGCCGCAGGTAGAACGCCGTGACGACCTGCTCCATCGGAAGGACCGGCGTCGTGGCCAGCGCGTCGGGCTGGAACGCGAGGTGCGGCACGCGGTGCTCGGGGTCGGCGGTGTGCAGCCGCGTGATGTCGACCAGGTCGGCGACGACGGCCGAGGCGGTCGGCTCCGAGCCCGCGCCCTTGCCGTAGTAGAGCGTGGTGCCGACGGCGTCGCCCTGCACCATCACGGCGTTCATCGCGCCCTCGACATTGGCGATCAGGCGCTGCGCCGGCACCAGCGTCGGGTGCACGCGCAGCTCGATTCCGGCATCGCGGCGCCGCGCGATGCCCAGCAGCTTGATGCGGTAGCCGAGCTGCTCGGCATAGGTGATGTCGACCGCCTGCAGCTTCGTGATGCCCTCGACGTGCGCCTTGTCGAACTGCACCGGGATGCCGAAGGCGATCGCGCTCAGAATCGTCACCTTGTGCGCGGCGTCCACGCCCTCGATGTCGAAGGTCGGGTCGGCCTCGGCATAGCCCAGGCGCTGCGCCTCCTTCAGCACGGCGCCGAAGTCGAGACCCTTGGAGCGCATCTCGCTCAAGATGAAGTTCGTCGTGCCGTTGATGATGCCGGCGATCCACTCGATGCGGTTGGCTGTCAGCCCCTCACGCAGCGCCTTGATGATCGGGATGCCGCCCGCCACGGCGGCCTCGAAGCCGACCATCACGCCCTTGGCATGTGCCGCGGCGAAGATCTCGGTGCCGTGCACCGCCAACAGCGCCTTGTTGGCGGTGACGACGTGCTTGCCGGCGGCGATCGCCTCCATGACGAGCGTGCGCGCGATGCCGTAGCCGCCGATCAGCTCGATCACGATGTCGATGGCCGGGTCGGCGATGACGGCGCGCGCGTCGGCGACCACCCGGGCCCTGTCGCCGACGACTCCGCGCGCGCGCTCGGTGTCGAGGTCGGCGACCATCGTGATCTCGATGCCGCGGCCGGCGCGGCGTCGGATCTCCTCCTGGTTGCGCCGCAGCACGTTGAACGTGCCGCTGCCGACGGTGCCGATGCCGAGCAGGCCGACCTGGATGGGTTTGGCTTCGGCATCTTGTCGCTCCGCGACATGAGCCTGCGCCGCAACACTTCGTGTTGTCATGGGTGTTCTCAGCTTGAATGCCGTCGGCGATAGTTGTCGAGGAAGCGCGCGATGCGGCCGATGGCCTCGCGCAGGTCGTCCTCGTGCGGCAGGAAGACGATGCGAAAGTGCTGGTTGTCGGGGTAGTTGAAGCCGGAGCCCTGCACCAGCATCACGCGCGTCTCCTGCAGCAGCTCCAGGAAGAACTGGCGGTCGTCCTGGATCGGGTACATCTTCGGATCCAGGCGCGCGAACATGTACAGCGCCGCCTGCGGCTTGACGCAGCTGACACCTGGGATCGCCGTGATCAGCTCGTAGGCCAGGTCGCGCTGGCGGCGCAGGCGCCCGCCCGGGCCGACGAGTTCGTTGATGCTCTGGTAGCCGCCCAGCGCCGTCTGGATGGCGTACTGGCCCGGCACGTTGGAGCACAGTCGCATGTTCGAGAGCATCGTCAGACCCTCGATGTAGTCGGCGGCGGCCTTCTTGTCGCCCGACACCACCATCCAGCCGGCGCGGTAGCCGCACGAGCGGTAGCTCTTGGACAGCGAGTTGAAGGTGAGCGTGACCACGTCGTGCGACAGGCTCGCGATGGCCGTGTGCTTCACACCGTCGTACAACACCTTGTCGTAGACCTCGTCGGCGAAGATCACCAGCCCGTGCTGGCGCGCGATCGCGACGATCTCGCGCAGCAGTTCGTCGGAGTACAACGCGCCCGTCGGGTTGTTGGGGTTGATGACGACGATGCCCTTGGTGGCGGGCGTGATCTTGCGGCGGATGTCGTCGACGTCGGGCATCCAGCCGTTGCTCTCGTCGCAGCGGTAGTGGATCGGCGTACCGCCCGACAGCGCCGTGCAGGCCGTCCACAGCGGGTAGTCGGGCGACGGCAGCAGCAGCTGGTCGCCCTCGTCGAGCAGCGCGTTGGTCGACAGCGCGATCAGCTCGCTGGCGCCGTTGCCGAGGTAGACGTCGCCGAGCTCCACGCCCGCGACGCCCTGCTGCTGCGTGTAGTGCATCACCGCCTTGCGCGCGGCGAAGATGCCCTTGCTGTCCGAATACCCCGCCGAGTTCGACAGGTTGCGGATCATGTCCTGCTGGATCTCTTCGGGCGCATCGAAGCCGAACGCGGCGAGGTTGCCGATGTTCAGCTTGATCACCTTGTGGCCCTCTTCCTCCATCTGCCGGGCGGCATCCATGATCGGCCCGCGGATGTCGTACAGGACATTGGCGAGCTTGCCGGACTTGGCGATCGGTTTCAAAGCGCTCCTCCTCGGGGCCCGCGGGGGCCGCGGCGCGCCTCTTGCGGCACCGCAAAATTTATAATTCTACGCACGCGTGCGCTGCACGGCTGCGCGACCCACTCCCCGGCACGCCCCTTGAAGTTCCAGCCCGATCGCCTCGAAGGCGTCAACGCCATCACGCGCCACGAGCACGGCCGCATCTGGGTGCGCGCCGAGCGGCACGACGGCGCCGTGCTCGTGCCGTGGCGCGGCGCGGTGCAGCACTGGCCGGTCGAGCGGTTCGAGGCGCTGGCCGCTGCGCACTTCGACGCCGTGCTCGCCCTCGAGCCCGAACTCGTCGTGTTCGGCAGCGGCGCGCGGTTGCACTTCGCGGCGCCGGAGCTGCTGCGCGGCCTGCTCGAGCGGCGCATCGGCGTCGAAACGATGGACACCGCGGCCGCCTGCCGCACCTTCAACGTGCTCGCCGGCGAAGGGCGCTGCGTCGTCGCGGCGCTGCTGCACGACGGGCCTGCGGCGCCCGCGCCCGCAGCATAGCCCCGCGCCAAGGTCAAGAGGCCCGAGGCCTTATAATTCATGGCTGTGCCTGACTGGGCGACATCAAGCGAACACTACATGACGCCAGCCATCAACAAGCCCCTTCCGGAGTTCGAAGCGCTCGCCACGAGCGGCATCAAGTTCACGCCCCAGACCTACGCCGGGCAGAACGTGGTGCTTTACTTCTATCCGAAGGACAACACGCCCGGCTGCACCACCGAGGCGATGCAGTTTCGCGACCGGCACAAGGATTTCATCAAGGCCGGCGCCGTCGTGTTCGGCGTCTCGCGCGACAACATGGCGTCGCACGACAAGTTCCGCGAGAACCTGCAGCTGCCGTTCGACCTGATCGCCGACACGGAAGAAAAGCTCTGCCACATGTTCGGCGTGGTCAAGAACAAGATCATGTACGGCAAGAAGGTCAAGGGCATCGAGCGCAGCACCTTCCTGATCGACGCGACCGGCATGCTGCGCGCCGAGTGGCGCGGCATCAAGGTCGCCGGCCACGTCGACGAGGTGCTCAAGGCCGTCAAGGCGCTGAAGAAGGCCGCCTGAGTTCGATGTCCCTTGCGGCCGCGCGGAGCACCCGCGCCGTCGCTTGTGCATAATCGATCGCGTGAGTTGCGAATCGCACCGCATCGACGACAAGCCGCACAGACGACTGTGCGGCTTTTTTGTTTGCCCTTCGGACCAGACCGCCCATGCCGCTGCCCAAGCCGCCCGTCAAGCGCGCCCATCTTCTTTCCCCGACCGACTTCGATGCGCAGGCGGCTCCCCGGCCGGCCAAGCGCAGTGCGCCCGCGGCCGACCGCGCGGCCGAGCCCGGTTCCTTCGAACTGCACGACCCGCGCGCTGCGGCGGGAGCCGAGGCGTCGGCCCGAGCCGAAGCCGGCCGCGTGACGACGGCCGCAGCGGCGCCGCGCGCGCCGGCGGAACAGCCGCGCGCGCGCACGCCGCGCGTCAGCGGTCCGGCCAAGCTGTTCGTGCTCGACACCAACGTGCTGATGCACGACCCGACGTCGCTGTTCCGCTTCGACGAGCACGACATCTACCTGCCGATGATCACGCTCGAGGAGCTCGACAGCCACAAGCGCGGCATGTCGGAAGTGGCGCGCAACGCGCGCCAGGTCAGCCGCGAGCTCGACGCGCTGGTCGCATCGCGCGACGGCAAGGCCGACATGTCGAGCGGCCTGCCGCTCGCCCGCACCGGCCACCGCGAGGCCGGCGGCCGACTGTTCTTCCAGACCAACCTGGTCGACATCCGGCTGCCCGCCGGTCTGCCGCAGGGCAAGGCCGACAACCAGATCCTGGGCGTGGTGCAGGCGCTGCGCGAGCAGCAGCCCGAGCGCGACGTCGTGCTGGTGTCCAAGGACATCAACATGCGCATCAAGGCGCGCGCGCTCGGCCTGCCCGCCGAGGACTATGCGAGCGACAAGACGCTCGACGACGGCGACCTGCTCTACACCGGCGTGCTGGCGCTGCCGGCCGACTTCTGGGAGCGCCACGGCAAGACGATGGAGAGCTGGAACCAGGGCGGCCACACGCACTATCGCATCGCCGGCCCGCTGGTTCCCGCGCTGCTGATCAACCAGTTCGTCTACCTCGAAGTGCCCGGCGCCGCGCCGATGTACGCCAAGGTGACCGAGATCACCGGCAAGACGGCGGTGCTGCGCACGCTCAAGGACTACACCCACCAGAAGAACGCCGTCTGGGGCGTGACGGCGCGCAACCGCGAACAGAACTTCGCGCTCAACCTGCTGATGGACCCGGAGTGCGACTTCATCACGCTGACCGGCACGGCAGGCACCGGCAAGACGCTGATGACGCTCGCGGCAGGCCTGTCGCAGGTGCTCGACGACCGGCGCTACAGCGAGATCATCGTGACCCGCGTCACCGTGCCCGTCGGCGAGGACATCGGCTTTCTGCCCGGCACCGAGGAAGAGAAGATGGGCCCGTGGATGGGCGCGCTCGACGACAACCTCGAAGTGCTGGCGCGCGGCGATTCGAGCGCCGGCGAATGGGGCCGCGCCGCGACCAACGACCTGGTTCGCTCCAAGATCAAGATCAAGAGCCTGAACTTCATGCGCGGGCGCACCTTCCTCAGCAAGTTCGTGCTGATCGACGAGGCGCAGAACCTGACGCCCAAGCAGATGAAGACGCTGATCACGCGCGCCGGTCCCGGCACCAAGATCGTCTGCCTGGGCAACCTGGCGCAGATCGACACGCCCTACCTCACCGAAGGCAGCTCGGGCCTGACCTATGCCGTCGACCGCTTCAAGGGCTGGGCGCACAGCGGCCACGTGATGCTCGCGCGCGGCGAACGCTCGCGGCTGGCCGACTTCGCCTCCGAAGTGCTCTGACCAGCGGCGGCCACGCGCCGCAGTAGCATAGGTGCCGGGGAAGCGCTGCGCATCACATGCGGCGCGGGGGGACTCGGGATGGAGACGACCAGAGGGGCGACGAAGGCGGCCGGCGGCGAGATGGCCGGCGGCGAGATGGGCGTCGCCGATCTGGCGTCGCGGCTGCGTTTCGCGTTCGACAGCGGCCAAATCTGGCTCGGCGAATCGCGCATGCTGCTGCTGCACGGCGCGGCGCTCACCGCGCTGCGCAAGGAGCTGATCGATTCGTTGGGTGTCGACCGCGCACGCGGCATGCTGCTGCGCATCGGCTACGCCTCGGGCACGCGTGACGCCGAGTTGGCGCGCAAGCTCTATCCGAAGGCGACCGACAGCGAACTGCTGGGCATCGGCCCGGTGCTGCACATGCTCGAAGGCGTGGTGCGCTGCACGCCCGAACGCATGGACATCGACGTCGAGCACGGCCGCTTTTTCGGCCAGTTCACTTGGCACGCCTCGTTCGAGGCCGACGCGCACATGCACCTGTTCGGCCGCTCCGGAGAGCCGGTGTGCTGGATGCAATTGGGCTACGCCAGCGGCTACTCCAGCGCCTTGATGGGCCGCTTCATCCTGTTCCGCGAGACGCAGTGTGCCGCCGCCGGCGCGCCGTGCTGCAAGAACGTGGGCCGGCCGGCGTCGGAGTGGCCCGACGCCGAGCGTGACCTGAAATACTTCGAGCCCGATCCGGTGGTCAACCAGATCCTGGCGCTGCAGGATCAGATCCAGTCGCTGCGCTCGGCGATCGACGACGAGCTGCACGCCGACGACCTGGTCGGCGCGTCGCCGGCATTCAAGCAGGTGGGCGCGCTGCTGAAGAAGGCGGCGCAGAGCCCCGTCACGGTGCTGCTGCAGGGCGAGACCGGCGTCGGCAAGGAGATGTTCGCGCGCGCGTTGCACAACGCCGGCCCGCGCGCCGCGCAGCCGTTCGTGGCCATCAACTGCGCCGCGCTGCCCGAGCAGTTGATCGAGTCCGAACTGTTCGGCGTCGAGAAGGGGGCCTTCACCGGCGCGCAGCAGTCGCGCGCGGGCCGCTTCGAGCGCGCCCACGGCGGCACGCTCTTCCTCGACGAGGTGGGAGAGCTGTCGGCCTCGGCCCAGGCCAAGCTGCTGCGCGTGCTGCAGGAAGGCGAAGTGGAGCGAATCGGCGACACGCGGATGCGCAAGATCGACGTCCGCGTCATCGCCGCGACCAACGTCGATCTGGAACAGGCCGTCGAGGAACGCCGCTTCCGCAAGGACCTGTACTACCGGCTCAACATTTACCCGGTGACGATCCCGCCGCTGCGCGAGCGCAAGGACGACATCGCGCTGCTCGCGCAGCGCTTCGTCGAGAAGCACTCGGTCCGCCACAGCAAGAAGGTCGTCGGCATCAGCGACGAAGCGCTGCACGCGCTCCAGCAGTACGCCTGGCCGGGCAACGTGCGCGAGCTCGAGAACGCCATCGAGCGCGGCGTCATCCTGGCGCAGTCGGGCGGCCGCATCGACTCGTCGGACCTGTTCCCGTCCGTCACGTCGCAGATCCGCAAGCGGCGGCTGACGGCGCTCGGTCGCGACGGCAGCCTGCGCCGATGCGACGACGACCCGAACGTCGGCGCGTTCCTCGACCACGTGCTCGCCAACGGCGTCGGCGTCGACGGCGTCGAGAACCTGCTGCTGCAGGCCGCGCTGGCGCGCGCCGACGGTAACGTCGCCTCGGCGGCACGCATGCTCGGCATGACGCGGCCGCAGTTCGCCTACCGGATCAAGAAGCGCGACCCCGCTCGCGCGTGATGCGACCGGCGCCGCCGCTGCAGGCCCGCTCGCACCGGGCGGATTGCGCAAATGATCGAGCCGAAGCCGTTGTGATCATTTGGTGAAGTTCCGATCGCCCGGTGGGTGCGTCGCGGCAACACTGCTTTTCAGAGGGAAACGCATGCGGAGCGCGGCGCATTCGCCGTCTCCGCTTCGCATGGCACGACTCCTGCGTCTGCACGCCCTGTCCCGCGACGGCGCGGCGACCACGACAACAGGAGACATGCCGATGAAGATACGCCTGCCCGCGGTGAGATGGTTCATCGCGTCCATCGCCCTGGCCGCCGCCGGACACGCCGCTGCCGACAGCACGGGCCGCTGGCAAAGCGGCCAGGAGGCCTACAAGAAGGTCTGCGCCTACTGCCACGAGGCCAATGTCGGCCCGGTGCTGACCGGGCGCAACCTGCCGCCGGCCTACATCACCTCCATCGTGCGCGCGGGCAACCAGGCGATGCCGGCGTTCCGTCCGTCCGAGATCGACGACGGAACTCTGAACAGCCTGGCGCGGATGATCGCCGCCAGCGCGTCGGGCCCCAAGCAGTAGGCACGCCATGGACCGACGCGATTTCGTCAAGGCCCTCATGGCCGGTGGCGCGATGGGCGCCGCGAGCGGGACAACCCACGCACAGCGCGGCCATGCCGCTTCGGCAGGCAGCGTGAGCGTGGCCCTCATCATCCAACGCGGCATTGCGTCGGCGAACGAACTTGCCGACGACATCGGGCGTGCGCTCGCCGAGGCCGGCATCGGATTCGCCACGCTGGAATGCGCGGCACGGCCGACCCATGCCGAGGCGGCGGCGCTGCTCGACCGGCCTGCCGGGTCGTGGCTGATCGGCGTAACGCAGGACGCGGCAGCCGAGATCTGCCAGGCCGTCGCCGCGACGCGCGGCAATGCCTGCGTGCTGCGTGGGCAGCATCGGATCGGGCGCCACGACGTGCATCACTGCTGCACGTCGCCCGCGGTCGACGAGGCCCTGAGGTGGTCCGAACGACGCTCCGTCGGGAGCGACGCGACCGGCAGGCTCTACGCGCAGGCGCTCGGCGCCGCGTCGCCGCCCGGCGGCGACGGCCGCGCGGACCGCCATCCCGCGCGCGCCGCCGACGCCGCCGCGACGGCCCGCCTGGCCTCCTTCCTGATCCGCCTTTGAGCGACAAGAAATTCCACGGAGACAAACCGATGACGAGCAAGACCCGGGCTCTGCCCAAGCACACGACGGCGGCCGATTTCGACAAGGCCGTCAGGGAACTCCGAGCCATCGTCGGCGACGGCAACCTGATCGTCGACGAAGCGAGCCTCGCGCCCTACAACAAGATCATGATGCCGGTGCCCGACGCGCAGCACGCGCCGTCCGCCGCGGTCACGCCGGAAAGCGTCGAGCAGGTGCAGGCGATCGTGAAGGTGCTCAATCGCGCGAGGATTCCCGTCTATCCGATCTCGACCGGCAAGAACCTCGGCTACGGCTCCGCGGCGCCGGTGCAGCGCGGCCAGATCGTTATGGACCTGCGGCGCATGAACCGCATCCTCGAGGTTGACCCCGACCTGTGCACCGCGCTGGTCGAGCCCGGCGTCACCTACCAGCAGCTCTACGACTACCTGCAGGAGAAGAAGCTGCCGCTCTGGTTCTCGTGCCCGGCGCCCTCGGCCATCGCCGGCCCGCTGGGCAACATGGTGGACCGCGGCGTCGGCTACACGCCTTACGGCGAGCACTTCATGTTCTCTTGCGGCATGGAGGTCGTGCTCGCCAACGGCGAGGTGCTGCGCACCGGCATGGGCTCGATGCCGAACTCGAACACCTGGCAGGTCTTCAAGTGGGGCTACGGCCCGACGCTCGACGGCATCTTCACCCAGTCGAACTACGGCATCGTCACGAAGATGGGCATGTGGCTGATGCCGGCGCCGCCGGACTTCCGCCCGTTCTGCATCCAGTACCCGAACGAGACCGACATCACGAAGATCGTCGATGCGCTGCGTCCGCTGCGGATCGCGATGGTGATCCCGAACGCAGTGGTGATCGCGCACACGCTGTGGGAAGCGCCGTGCACGCCGGTCAAGCGCACCGACTACGTCACCGGACCGGGCGCGATTTCCGACGAGGCGGTGCTGAAGATCCAGGCCGACCACGGCATCGGCGCGTGGAACGTGTACGCCGGCCTCTATGGCACGAAGGAAACCAACGACGCGAACTGGAAGATCATCGAGGCGGTCGCGGCGGCGACCGACGGCAAGATCATCACGCAGGAGCAGTCGCGCGGCAGTCAGGCGCTGCAATACCGCTTCGACCTGATGAAAGGCAAGCCGAATCTCGGTGAGTTCGGCCTCTACAATTGGCGCGGCGGCGGCGGGTCGATCTGGTTCGCGCCGGTGTCGCAGGCCAAGGGCTCCGAGACGCTGAAGCAGATGAAGATGGCCAAGGACATCCTCGGCAAGTACGGCTTCGACTATGTCGGTGAATTCATCGTCGGCTGGCGCGACATGCATCACGTCATCGATCTGCTGTACGACCGCTCCGATGAGACGCAGAAGAAGAATGCCTACGCGTGCTACGACGAGCTGCTGCACGCCTTCGCAAAGGAAGGCTACGGCATGTACCGCGCGAACACGGCGTTCGCCGAGAAGGTCGCGGCGACCTACGGGCCGGTCAAGCGCGACGTCGAAAAGCGCCTGAAGAAGGCGCTCGATCCGAACAACATCATCGCGCCGGGCCGGTGCGGCATCAGCCTGTGAGGAATCAGTCATGAAGGAATACAAGCTCTTCATCGATGGTGAATGGGTCGAGTCGTCGT
>CAYJLV010000060.1:0-17208 GCA_964371405.1 uncultured Burkholderiaceae bacterium | reverse complement strand
GACGCGCGCATGAAGTTCGACGTGCGCTACTACCTCGTCGCGATCCTGTTCATCCTGTTCGACCTCGAGATCGCGTTCCTCTTCCCGTGGGCCGTCGCGCTCAAGGAGATCGGGCCCGCGGGCTTCTGGGCCATGATGGTCTTCCTCGGCATCCTCGTCGTCGGCTTCGTCTACGAATGGAAAAAGGGCGCCCTCGATTGGGAGTAGGGCGGTCGCATCATCATGGGCATTGAAGGCGTACTCAAGGAAGGCTTCGCGACGGCGAGCCTCGACACGGTGATCAACTGGTCGAAGACCGGGTCGCTGTGGCCGATGACGTTCGGGCTCGCGTGCTGCGCGGTCGAGATGATGCACGCCGGCGCGGCGCGCTACGACATCGACCGCTTCGGCATGCTGTTTCGTCCCAGCCCGCGCCAGAGCGACCTGATGATCGTCGCCGGCACGCTGTGCAACAAGATGGCGCCGGCGCTGCGCAAGGTCTACGACCAGATGGCCGAGCCGCGCTGGGTGCTCAGCATGGGCTCGTGCGCCAACGGCGGCGGCTACTACCACTACAGCTACTCCGTCGTGCGCGGCTGCGACCGCATCGTGCCCGTCGACGTCTACGTTCCCGGCTGCCCGCCGACGGCCGAGGCGCTGCTGTACGGAATCCTGCAACTGCAGGCCAAGATCCGCCGCGAAAACACGATCGCACGCTAAGCATGAGTCTGGACACCCTGCAGGCCGCGCTGGCGGCGACCTTCGGCGAGAAGATCGAGCGCGCGGTGCGTGATCGTGGCGAGGTGACGATCACCGTCGACGCGGCCGACTACGCCACCGTCGCGCTGGCGCTGCGCGACGACCCGACGCTGCGCTTCGAGCAACTCGTCGACCTGTGCGGCGTCGACTACTCGTCGTGGAAGGACGAGCCGCACGAGGGGCCGCGCTTCTGCGTGGTCTCGCACCTGCTTTCCCTCACGCACAACTGGCGCCTGCGCCTGAGGGTCTGGTGCCCCGACGACGACCTGCCGATGGTCGCCACGCTGACCGACGTGTGGAGCGCGGCGAACTGGTTCGAGCGCGAGGCGTTCGATCTCTACGGCATCGTGTTCGACGGCCACGTCGACCTGCGCCGCATCCTCACCGACTACGGCTTCATCGGCCACCCGTTCCGCAAGGACTTCCCGGTCTCGGGCCACGTCGAGATGCGCTACGACACCGAGCGCAAGCGCGTCATCTACCAGCCGGTGACGATCGAGCCGCGCGAGATCACGCCGCGCATCGTGCGCGAAGACAACTACGGCGGCTTGCATTGAGCGCGCGCCATGGCTGACATCAAGAACTACACCCTCAACTTCGGCCCGCAGCACCCGGCGGCGCACGGCGTGCTGCGCCTCGTGCTCGAACTCGACGGCGAGGTGATCCAGCGCGCCGACCCGCACATCGGCCTGCTGCACCGTGCGACGGAGAAGCTCGCCGAGAGCAAGACCTTCATCCAGTCGCTGCCCTACATGGATCGTCTCGACTACGTGTCGATGATGTGCAACGAGCATGCGTACTGCCTGGCGATCGAGAAGCTGCTCGGCATCGAGGTGCCGGTCCGCGCGCAGTACATCCGCGTCATGTTCTCCGAGATCACGCGGCTGCTGAACCACCTGCTGTGGCTCGGCGCGCACGGCCTGGACTGCGGCGCGATGAACATCCTCATCTACTGCTTTCGCGAGCGCGAGGACCTGTTCGACATGTACGAGGCGGTGTCGGGTGCACGCATGCACGCGGCCTACTTCCGCCCCGGCGGCGTGTACCGCGACCTGCCCGACTCCATGCCGCAGTACAAGGTCTCGAAGATCCGCAACGCCAAGGCGCTGGCGGCGATGAACGAGACGCGCCAGGGCTCGCTGCTCGACTTCATCGACGACTTCTGCGCGCGCTTTCCGAAGAACGTCGACGACTACGAGACGCTGCTGACCGACAACCGCATCTGGAAGCAACGCACCGTCGGCATCGGCGTCGTGAGTCCCGAGCGCGCGATGAACCTCGGCTTCACCGGGCCGATGCTGCGCGGCTCGGGCGTCGAGTGGGACCTGCGCAAGAAGCAGCCCTACGAAGTCTACGACCGGATGGACTTCGACCTGGCCGTCGGCACCCACGGCGACACCTACGACCGATACCTGGTGCGCATCGAGGAGATGCGCCAGGCCAACCGCATCATTCAGCAGTGCTCGCAGTGGCTGCGCGCGAACCCCGGGCCGGTGATCACCGACAACCACAAGGTGGCCCCGCCGTCGCGCGTCGACATGAAGGCCAACATGGAAGAGCTGATCCACCACTTCAAGCTCTTCACCGAAGGCATGCACGTGCCCGAAGGCGAGGTCTACGCCGCCGTCGAGCACCCGAAGGGCGAGTTCGGCATCTACCTGGTGAGCGACGGCGCCAACAAGCCGTACCGCCTGAAGATCCGTCCGCCCGGCTTCCCGCACCTGGCCGCCCTCGACGAGATGTCGCGCGGCCACATGATTGCCGACGCCGTCGCGCTGATCGGCACGATGGACATCGTTTTCGGCGAGATCGACCGATGATTTCCGAATCCACCAGCGAGCGCTTCGCGCGCGAAGTCGCCAAGTACCCGCCCGACCAGAAGCAGTCGGCCGTGATGGCCTGCCTGGCCATCGTGCAGCAGGAGCAGGGCTGGGTCTCGCCCGAGGCCGAGCGCGAGATCGCGGAATACCTCGGCATGGCACCGATTGCCGTGCACGAGGTGACGACGTTCTACAACATGTACAACCAGCAGCCGGTGGGCAAGTTCAAGCTCAACGTCTGCACCAACCTGCCGTGCCAGTTGCGCGACGGGCAGAAGGCTCTCGAGCACGTGTGCGAGGCGCTCGGCATCGAGGAAGGCGGCACGACGGCTGACCGCCTGTTCACGGTGCAGAAGTGCGAGTGCCTCGGCGCCTGCGCCGACGCGCCGGTGCTGCTCGTCAACGACCGCCAGATGTGCAGCTATATGAGCACGGAGCGGCTCGACGCGCTGCTCGCGACGCTCAAGGCCTGCGGCGCGTGAAGGAAAGGGCGACGATGCATCTCGATCTTTCGCTCTTCCAGGCCACCGGCGCCGAGACCTGTTTTCACGGCCGCCACGTTCAGCCGCAGATCTACGCCGGCCTCGACGGCCGCAACTGGTCCCTGAAGGACTATGAGGCGCGCGGCGGCTACCAGGCGTTGCGCCGCATCCTCGCAGGCGTCGGCGGCGAGAAGATGACGCCCGAGCAGGTGATCGCCGAGGTGAAGGCTTCGGCGCTGCGCGGCCGCGGCGGCGCGGGCTTCCCGACCGGGCTGAAGTGGAGCTTCATGCCGCGCCAGTACGCCGGCCAGAAGTACCTGGTCTGCAACTCCGACGAAGGCGAGCCCGGCACCTGCAAGGACCGCGACATCCTGATGCACAACCCGCACATCGTCATCGAAGGGATGGCGATCGCGGCGTATGCGATGGGCATCGGCGTCGGCTACAACTACATCCACGGCGAGATCTTCGAGGTCTACCAGCGCTTCGAGCAGGCGCTCGACGAGGCGCGTGCCGCGGGCTGGCTCGGCGAGCGCATCCTCGGCAGCGACTTTTCGTTCCAGCTGCACGCGCACCACGGCTTCGGCGCCTACATCTGCGGCGAGGAGACGGCGCTGCTCGAGTCGCTCGAAGGCAAGAAGGGCCAGCCGCGTTACAAGCCGCCGTTCCCGGCGAGCTTCGGCCTCTACGGCAAGCCGACGACGATCAACAACACCGAGACCTTCGCCGCCGTGCCGTGGATCATCCGCAACGGCAGCCATGCCTACCTCGAGATCGGCAAACCCAACAACGGCGGCACCAAGATCTTCTCCGTGGTCGGCGACGTGCAGCGTCCCGGCAACTTCGAGATCCCGCTCGGCACGCCGTTCGCGACGCTGCTCGAGCTGGCCGGGGGCGTGCGCGGCGGTGCGCTCAAGGCCGTGATTCCCGGCGGCTCGTCGTCTCCGGTGCTGCCGGCGAAGATCATGATGGACTGCACGATGGACTACGACGCCATCGCCAAGGCCGGCTCGATGCTCGGCTCGGGCGCCGTCATCGTGATGAACGACACCCGCTGCATGGTGCGCAGCCTGCTGCGGCTGTCGTACTTCTACCAGCACGAATCCTGCGGCCAGTGCACGCCGTGCCGAGAAGGCACGGGCTGGCTCTGGCGCATGGTCGACCGCGTCGAGCACGGGCGCGGGCGACCCGAAGACATCGATCTGCTGGACTCGGTCGCCGACAACATCATGGGCCGCACGATCTGCGCGCTCGGTGATGCGGCGGCGATGCCGGTGCGCGCGATGATCAAGCACTTCCGCGACGAGTTCGTGCACCACATCGAGCACAAGACCTGCACGGTCGGTGCCCACGCGAAGGCCGAGGCGGCATGATCGAAATCGAACTCGACGGCAAGAAGGTGGAGGTTGCCGAGGGCAGCACGGTGATGCATGCGGCCGAGAAGGCCGGCACCTACATCCCGCACTTCTGCTACCACAAGAAGCTCTCGATCGCGGCCAACTGCCGCATGTGCCTGGTCGACGTCGAGAAGGCGCCCAAGCCGATGCCCGCCTGCGCGACGCCCGCCGCCCAGGGCATGGTCGTGCGCACCAGGAGCGACAAGGCCGTCAACGCCCAGAAGGGCGTGATGGAGTTCCTGCTCATCAATCATCCGCTCGACTGCCCGATCTGCGACCAGGGCGGCGAGTGCCAGCTGCAGGATCTCGCCGTCGGCTACGGTGCCTCGGGCTCGCGCTACGCCGAAGAAAAGCGCGTCGTGTTCCACAAGGACGTGGGACCCCTGATCTCGATGGAGGAGATGACGCGCTGCATCCACTGCACGCGCTGCGTGCGCTTCGGCCAGGAGATCGCCGGCGTGATGGAGCTCGGCATGGTCAACCGCGGCGAGCATGCCGAGATCGTGACCTTCGTCGGCAGCACCGTCGATTCCGAGCTGTCGGGCAACATGATCGATCTGTGCCCGGTGGGCGCGCTGACGAGCAAGCCGTTCCGCTACAGCGCGCGAACCTGGGAGTTGTCGCGGCGCAAGAGCGTCAGCCCGCACGACAGCGTCGGCTCCAACCTCATCGTGCAGGTCAAGGGCAACCGCGTGATGCGCGTGCTGCCGCTCGAGAACGAAGCTGTCAACGAGTGCTGGATCGCCGACCGCGATCGCTTCTCGTATGAGGCGCTCGCCGGCGAACAGCGGCTCACGGCGCCGATGATCAAGCACGGCGGACAGTGGCAGACGGTCGACTGGAACACGGCGCTCGAGTACGTGGCGCGCGGCCTGTCGGAGATCCGCGCCGAGCACGGCGCGCAGAGCATCGGCGCGCTCGCCGCGCCGCACTCCACGGTCGAGGAAATGCACCTGCTCGCGCGGCTCGTGCGCGGCCTCGGCAGCGAGAACATCGATCACCGGCTGCGCCACGCCGACTTCGCCAACGTCGACGGCACCAGCGCGCGCTGGCTCGGCATGCCGATCGCCCAGCTGTCGACGCTCGATCGCGTGCTCGTCGTCGGCTCCTTCCTGCGCAAGGATCACCCGCTGTTCGCGCAGCGCATCCGCCAGGCGGCGCGGCGCGGCGCGCAGGTGCACGCCATCCACGCCGGCGCCGACGACTGGCTGCTGCCCGTCGCGACGCGCATCTCCGCCGCGCCGAGCGCCTGGCTGCAGGAGTTGGCCGACGTTGCCGCCGCGATCGCGAAGGCCAAGGGCGTCGCGGCGCCGTGTACCGGCCGCGCCGGCGCCGAAGCGCAGGCGATCGCCGAGTCGCTGCTGTCGGGCGAGCGCAAGGCGGTGCTGCTCGGCAATGCCGCGGCACAGCACCCGCAGGCCGGCGCGCTGCTGGCGGTGGCGAACTGGATCGGCGAGCAGACCGGCGCCAGCGTCGGCTACCTGACCGAGGCCGCCAATTCGGTCGGCGCGCAACTCGTCGGCGCGCTGCCGGGCGCCGGCGGGCTCGACGCCGGTCGCATGCTCGCGGAGCCGCTCAAGGCCTACCTGCTGCTGCACACCGAACCCGTGCTCGACGCCGCCAACCCGGCCGCTGCGGCCGAGGCGCTGCGCGGCGCCGGCATGGTCGTCGCGCTCACCTCGTTCCGCGACACAGCGGCCGACGTCGCCGACGTGATGCTCCCCATCGCGCCGTTCACCGAAACCTCCGGCACCTTCGTCAACGCCGAAGGCCGCGTGCAGAGCTTCCACGGCGTCGTCAAGCCGCTGGGTGAGACGCGCCCGGCGTGGAAAGTGCTGCGCGTGCTCGGCAACCTGCTCGGCCTGCCCGGCTTCGCGCAGGAGAGTTCCGAGGAAGTGCGCGCCGAGGCGCTCGGCGATGTCGCGGCGCTGCCCGCGCGCCTGGGCAATCGCTCGGGCGCCGTCGTCGAGTTCAGCGCCGCGCCGGCCGGTCTCGAGCGCCTCGCTGACGTGCGCATCTACGCGACAGATGCGCTGGTGCGCCGCGCCGCGTCGCTGCAGATGACGGCCGACGCCGTGCTGCCCTTCGTCGGTATCTCGAGCGCCGTGTGGGAACGCCTCGGGCTTCGCCCCGCGCAGCGCGTGCGTCTGCGCCAGGGCGAGGCCTCGGTGGCGCTGCCGGTGCGTCTGGACGCCACCCTGCCGCCGACGGTGGTTCGCGTGTCCGCCGGCCAGCCCGATACCGCGGGCCTGGGCCCGATGTTCGGCCCGATCGAGATCGAGGTGGCCTGATGCTGGACACCATCAACTATCACGGCGCGTCGCTGCTCGGCGGGTTGTGGCCCGTCGTCTGGACGCTCTTCAAGATCGTCGCGCTGGTGTTGCCGCTGATGGTCTGCGTCGCCTACCTGACGCTGTGGGAGCGCAAGGGCATCGGCTGGACCCAGATCCGGCCCGGACCCAACCGCGTCGGGCCGTATGGACTGCTCACGCCGATCGCCGACGCCGTCAAGCTGATCTTCAAGGAGATCATCGTCCCGAGTGCGGCCAACAAGGGGCTGTTCTTCCTCGCTCCGGTGATGACGATCATGCCGGCGCTCGTCGCCTGGGTCGTCGTGCCGTTCGGCCCCGAGGTCGCGCTCTCCAACATCGACGCCGGCCTGCTGTTCCTGCTGGCCGTCACGTCGCTCGAGGTCTACGGCGTCATCATCGCCGGCTGGGCGTCGAACTCGAAGTACGCCTTCCTCGGCGCGATGCGCGCGTCGGCGCAGATGGTCAGCTACGAAATCGCGATGGGCTTCGCCCTCGTCGTCGTGCTGATGGTGTCGGCCAGCCTCAACATGACCGACATCGTGATGGGGCAGGATCGCGGCTGGTTCGCCGACAAGGGTCTCAACTTCCTGTCGTGGAACTGGCTGCCGCTGCTGCCGATCTTCTTCGTCTACTTCATCTCGGGCCTGGCCGAGACGAACCGGCATCCGTTCGACGTCGTCGAGGGCGAGTCGGAGATCGTCGCCGGCCACATGATCGAATACTCGGGCATGAGCTTCGCCATGTTCTTCCTGGCCGAGTACGCGAACATGCTCCTGGTCTCGACGCTGACCGTCGTGCTGTTCCTCGGCGGGTGGCTGCCGCCCATCGACAGCGCGCTGTTCAACTGGATCCCCGGCTGGATCTGGCTCGCGGCCAAGGTCTTCGTCGTCGTGACGATGTTCCTGTGGGTGCGCGCGACCTTCCCGCGTTTCCGCTACGACCAGATCATGCGTCTGGGCTGGAAGATCTTCATCCCCGTCACGCTGGTCTGGCTCGTCGTCGTGGGCTTCTGGATTCAGTCTCCCTGGAATATCTGGAAATGAGCGCCGTCTCCTCCGTCAAGGAATTTCTCTCGAGCTTCATGCTCGCGGAGCTGTTCAAGGGGCTGGCCCTGACGGGCCGGCACTTCCTGTCGCCGCACATCACGATCCAGTTCCCCGAGGAGAAGACGCCGCTGTCGCCGCGCTTTCGCGGCCTGCATGCGCTGCGCCGCTACGACAACGGCGAGGAACGCTGCATCGCCTGCAAGCTGTGCGAGGCGGTGTGTCCGGCGATGGCGATCACGATCGAATCGGACGCCCGCGCCGACGGCTCGCGGCGCACGACGCGCTACGACATCGACCTGGCCAAGTGCATCTTCTGCGGCTTCTGTGAGGAGAGCTGTCCGGTCGACTCGATCGTCGAGACGCACGTGCTCGAGTACCACGGCGAGAAGCGCGGCGACCTCTATTTCACGAAGGACATGCTGCTGGCGGTGGGCGACCGCTACGAGAAGGAGATCGCCGCCAACCGCGCGGCCGACGCGCGCTACCGGTAGGCGAAGGACCGTCGACCCACAACAACCATGCAGACCTTCCTCTTCTACCTCTTCGCCGCGGTGCTGCTGTTCGCGTCGTTTCGCGTCATCACGGCGCGCAGCACGGTGCACGCCGCACTGTTCCTGGTGCTGGCGTTCTTCAACGCCGCCTGCGTGTGGATGCTGCTGCGCGCCGAGTTTCTCGCCATCGCGCTGGTGCTGGTCTACGTCGGCGCAGTGATGGTGCTGTTCCTGTTCGTCGTGATGATGCTCGACGTCAACGTCGACAGCGTGCGCACCGGCTTCTGGAAGCACTTTCCGCTGGCCGGCATGATCGGCGCGGTGATCGCGCTCGAGATGGCCTTCGTGCTGATGCGCGGCTTCAACCTCGCTGCCGTGCCGCCCGCCGATCCGGCGCTGGCGAAGCTGGGCAACAGCAAGCTGCTGGGCATCGAGATCTACACCGCCTACCTCTACCCGCTGCAGATCGCGGCCGTGGTGCTGCTCGTCGCGATCATCGCGGCGATCGCGCTGACGCTGCGCCGGCGCAAGGACTCGCGCTTCATCGACCCGGGCCAGCAGGTGCGCGTGAAGAAGGCCGACCGCCTGCGCATCGTCAAGATGGCGCCCGTCGTCGTCGTCGACGCGCCGCCGGCGCCGCCCGCCGACGACACGACGACGAAAGGCGCCTCCACATGAGCTCGTTCGCGCTCGGGTCGATCACGCTCGGCCACTACCTCTCGCTCGGCGCGATCCTGTTCGCGCTGTCGGTGATCGGCATCTTCCTGAATCGGCGCAACCTGATCGTGCTGCTGATGGCCATCGAGCTGATGCTGCTGGCCGTCAACCTGAACTTCGTCGCCTTCTCGTACTACCTGGGCGACATGGCGGGGCAGGTGTTCGTGTTCTTCATCCTGACCGTCGCCGCGGCCGAGTCGGCGATCGGGCTGGCGATCCTCGTCGTCCTGTTCCGCAGCCGCGCGTCGATCAACGTCGACGAACTCGACACGCTCAAGGGCTGACATGGCCGCAACACTCTCCCCGAACCTGCTGATCGCGGTGCCGCTGGCTCCGCTGGCCGGCGCGCTGCTCGCCGGCCTGGTGGGCCGCGCGATCGGCCGCGCCGGCGCACACACCGTGACGATCTTCGGCGTGCTGGTGTCGTTCGTGCTCTCGGCGATGGTGCTCGTTGATGTGATCGACGGCGCGCGCTTCAACGCCACCATCTACGAGTGGATGACCCTCGGCGGCCTGAAGATGGAGGTCGGCTTCCTGATCGACGGCCTGTCGGCGATGATGATGTGCGTCGTGACCTTCGTGTCGCTGATGGTGCATCTCTACACCGTCGGCTACATGGCCGATGATCCGGGCTACCAGCGCTTCTTCGCCTACATCTCGCTGTTCACCTTCTCGATGTTGATGCTCGTGATGAGCAACAACTTCCTGCAGCTGTTCTTCGGCTGGGAGGCCGTGGGCCTGGTGAGCTACCTGCTGATCGGCTTCTGGTACACCAAGCCGACGGCGATCTTCGCCAACCTGAAGGCCTTCCTCGTCAACCGCGTCGGCGACTTCGGCTTCATTCTCGGCATCGGCCTCGTCGCCGCGTTTGCCGGCACGCTGAACTACGGCGAGGCCTTCGCCAAGGGCGTCGATCTGGCCGGGCTCGCGTTTCCCGGCACCGAATGGATGCTGATCACCGTGATCTGCATCTGCCTGTTCATCGGCGCAATGGGCAAGAGCGCGCAGTTCCCGCTGCACGTCTGGCTGCCCGACTCGATGGAAGGCCCGACGCCGATCTCGGCGCTGATCCACGCCGCGACGATGGTCACCGCTGGCATCTTCATGGTGGCGCGCATGTCGCCACTCTTCGAGTTGTCGGACACGGCGCTGTCGTTCGTGCTCGTGATCGGCGCGATCACGGCTCTGTTCATGGGCTTTCTCGGCATCATCCAGAACGACATCAAGCGCGTCGTCGCATATTCCACGCTCTCGCAGCTGGGCTACATGACGGTGGCGCTCGGCGCGTCGGCCTATTCGGTGGCCGTGTTCCACCTGATGACGCACGCATTCTTCAAGGCGCTGCTGTTCCTGGCGGCCGGCTCCGTGATCATCGGCATGCACCACGACCAGGACATCCGCAACATGGGCGGCCTGCGCAAGTACATGCCCATCACCTGGATCACGTCGCTGGTGGGCTCGCTGGCGCTGATCGGCACGCCGCTGTTCTCGGGCTTCTACTCGAAGGACAGCATCATCGAGGCGGTGCACGAGAGCTCGCTGTGGGGCTCGGGCTTTGCGTACTTTGCCGTCGTCGCCGGCGTCTTCGTCACGGCGTTCTACTCGTTCCGCATGTACTTCCTCGTGTTCCACGGCGAGGAGCGCTTCCATCACAAGCCCTTCCCCGGCGAGCACGACGACCACGGCCACGGCGACGAACACCACGACGCGACGCCTCACGAGTCGCCGTGGGTGGTCTGGCTGCCTCTGGTGCTGCTGGCGATCCCGTCGGTCGTGATCGGGTATCTGACGATCGGCCCGATGCTTTACGGCAGCTTCTTCGCCGACTCGATCGCCGTCGACGTGGTGCGCCACCCGGCGATGAAGGTGCTGGCCGAGGCCTGGCACGGCGCCGGCGCGATGGCGCTGCACGGCCTGACGACGGCGCCGTTCTGGCTCGCGCTGGCGGGCGTCGTCGTCGCGTGGTGGTTCTATCTCAAGCAGCCGTCGATCCCGGCTGCGCTGCAGCGCCGCTTCTCGTTCCTGTACCGCGTGCTCGACAACAAGTACTACATGGACTGGTTCAACGAGAACGTGCTCGCGCCGCTGGCGCGCGGCATCGGCCGCGGCCTGTGGCGCGGCGGCGACGTGGCGCTGATCGACGGCCTGGTCAACGGCTCCGCCCGTCTCGCCGGCGCGGTCGGCGGCATCGTGCGACTGGCGCAGACCGGTTACCTCTACTGGTATGCGCTGGTGATGATCGTCGGCCTGGTCGGTTTCCTCACCTGGCAGTTGTGGCCGTACCTGTCCAAGCCCCTGGGCTTCTGAGCGGCGGAGAAGAACAAGAATGGGTCTGTTGAGCCTCGCGATCTGGCTGCCGATCGCCTCCGGAATCCTGCTGTTCGCGCTCGGCCGCGACGAGCATGCGCGCGCCGTGCGCTGGGCCGCGCTGGTGTTCTCCGTGGCGAGCTTTCTCGTCACGCTGCCGCTGATCAGCGGCTTCGACGCCGGCACGGCGGCGATGCAGTTCGAGGAGAACTTCGCCTGGATCGAGCGCTTCAACGTGCACTATCACCTCGGCATCGACGGCCTGTCGGTCTGGTTCGTGCCGCTCACGTCGTTCATCACCGTCGTCGTCGTGATCTCGGCGTGGGAGGTAATCGAGGAGCGCGTCAACCAGTACATGGGCGCGTTCCTCGTCCTCTCGGGGTTGATGATCGGCGTTTTCGCCGCGCTCGACGGCCTGCTGTTCTATGTCTTCTTCGAGGCCACGCTGATCCCGATGTACATCATCATCGGCATCTGGGGCGGGCCGCAGCGCGTCTACGCGGCGTTCAAGTTCTTCCTCTACACGCTGGCCGGCTCGCTGCTGATGCTCGTCGCGCTGGTATTTCTGTACTACAAGTCGGGCGGCAGCTTCGAGATCCTGACCTGGCACAAGCTGCCGCTCAATGGCACGGCGCAGAGCCTGCTCTTCTTCGCCTTCCTTGCGGCGTTCGCCGTCAAGGTGCCGATGTGGCCGGTCCACACCTGGCTGCCCGACGCCCACGTCGAGGCGCCGACCGGCGGCTCCGTCGTGCTGGCGGCGATCATGCTCAAGCTCGGCGGCTACGGCTTCGTGCGCTTCTCGCTTCCGATCACGCCCGACGCCAGCCATCAGTGGGCCTGGCTGATGATCGCGCTGTCGCTGATCGCAGTCGTCTACATCGGCCTCGTGGCGTTGGTGCAGCAGGACATGAAGAAGCTCGTCGCCTATTCGTCGATCGCGCACATGGGCTTCGTGACGCTGGGCTTCTTCATCTTCAACGAGCTCGGCGTTGCCGGCGGCATCGTGCAGATGATCTCGCACGGCTTCGTCTCGGGCGCGATGTTCCTGTGCATCGGCGTGCTCTACGACCGCGTGCATTCGCGCGAGATCTCGTCCTACGGCGGCGTGGTCAACACGATGCCCAAGTTCACCGCGCTGGCGATGCTGTTCGCGATGGCCAACAGCGGCCTGCCCGGAACCAGCGGCTTCGTCGGCGAGTGGATGGTGATCCTCGGCGCCGTGAAGCACGATTTCTGGATCGCGCTGCTGGCCGCAACGGCGCTGATCTCCGGCGCCGCCTACACGCTGTGGATGTTCAAGCGCGTCTTCTTCGGCGCCGTCGCCAACCACGACGTGCGCGCGCTGGCCGACGTGAACCGCCGCGAGTTCGCGATGCTCGCGCTGCTGGCCGCCGCGGTGCTGTGGATGGGCCTGTATCCGAAGCCCTTCACCGACGTGATGCAGGTGTCGGTGACCGAGCTGCTGCGCCATGTCGCAGTGTCGAAGCTCAACTGAAGGCGGCACGCAGATGAAAGAGATGAACTGGCTGGTCGTCTACCCCGAGCTGGTGCTGCTCGTGATGGCGCTCGTCATCGCGCTCGTCGACCTGTGGGTCAGGGACGAGCGCCGGCTTGCGACCTACTGGCTGACGCAGGCGACGCTCGCCGTCGTCGCCTTCATGCACCTGGCGTACTTCGAGGGCGGCATCACGCTGTACGGCATGCAGCGCATGCTCGTCAGCGACCCGATGGGCAACCTGCTCGGTTTCTTCGCCGCGCTCGCCGTGATGATGACGCTGGCCTATGCGCGGCCCTATGCGGCGCCGCGCGGCATGCTCAAGGGCGAGCTCTTCACGCTGTCGATGTTCTCGCTGCTCGGCATCCTGATCATGCTGTCGGCCAACAACTTCCTCGTCGTCTACCTCGGCCTCGAGCTGATGTCGCTGAGCCTGTACGCGCTCGTCGCGATGCGCCGCGACCACGCGCCGGCGACGGAAGCTGCGATGAAGTATTTCGTGCTCGGCGCGCTGTCGAGCGGTTTCCTGCTCTACGGCATGTCGATGATGTACGGAGCGACCGGCTCGCTCGACATCCCCGAGGTGTTCGGAGCCATCGCCACCGGCCAGATCAACAAGTCGGTGCTGGCCTTCGGCCTCGTCTTCATCGTCTCGGGCCTGGGGTTCAAGCTGGCGACGGCGCCGTTCCACATGTGGGTGCCCGACGTCTATCACGGCGCACCGACGGCCGTCACGCTGCTCGTCGCCGGCGCGCCCAAGCTCGCTGCGTTCGCGATCACGTTCCGCCTGCTCGTCGAGGGCTTCACCGGGCTCGCCGCCGACTGGCAGCAGATGCTGATCGTGCTGGCTGTCGCGTCGATGGCGGTCGGCAACTTCGCCGCCATCGCGCAGAGCAACTTCAAGCGCATGCTCGCCTATTCGACGATCGGCCAGATGGGCTTCATGCTGCTCGGCTTCACGCCGACGGTGATCACGGGCAACACGTTCTCGGCGGCCAACGGCTACAGCTCGGCGCTGTTCTACGTCGTCGTCTATGTGTTCACGACGCTCGGTACCTTCGGCCTGATCGCGCTGCTGGCGCGCGCGGGCCACGAGTCCGAGGAAATCGCCGACTTCAAGGGGCTGGCGCGGCGCAGCCCGTGGTTCGCCGCCGTGATGGCACTGTTCATGTTCTCGCTCGCCGGCATCCCCCCGACGGTGGGCTTCTACGCCAAGCTGGCCGTGCTGCAGGCCCTCGTCTCGACCAATGTCACCGGCTACATCGTGCTGGCCGTCGTCGCCGTGCTGCTGTCGCTGGTCGGCGCGTTCTACTACCTGCGCATCGTCAAGACGATGTACTTCGACGAACCGGTCGACACGACGCCGATCACGAGCACCGGCGAGGCGAGGGCGCTGATGTCGCTCAACGGCGCGGCCGTGCTCGTGTTCGGCGTGTTGCCCGGCGGCCTGATGGCGATGTGCGCACAGGCCATCGTCAAGGCCCTGGGGACCTGAGTTTGCACAGCGCACACGGCGGCAAGCGATGACGGTGACCGCCGCCGTCTGGGTGGTGCTGATCGTCGGCATCTTCGCCGCCAACCTGCCGTTCGTCAGCGAGCGGCTGTTCTTCGTCGGCGCGCCGCGCCGGCCCAAGTCGCTCGCCTGGCGTCTGCTCGAGCTGGTCGTGTTGTACGGCGTCACGCTCGGCGTCGGCTTCACGCTCGAGCATCGGATCGGCCAGATCTACCGCCAGGGCTGGGAGTTCTTCGCGGCGTCGCTGTTCATGTTCCTGACGCTGGCGTTCCCCGGCTTCGTCTGGCGTTACCTGCGGCGCCACCGCCCCGGCCATGAGTGACGACGGCGACGACGCCCACCTGCGCGAAACCACGCTCGCCAGCGAGCAGGTCTTTCGCGGCCGGCTGCTCGACGTGCGGCGCGACACGGTGCGCCTGCCCGACGGCAGAGAGGCGGGGCGCGAGTACATCGTGCACCCCGGCGCCGTCGTCGTCGTGCCGCTGCTCGACGACGGTCGCCTCGTCGTCGAGCGGCAGTGGCGCCACCCGATGGGCCGCGCGATGGTCGAGTTTCCCGCCGGCAAGCTCGACGCCGCCGAGCCGCCGCTGGCCTGCGGCGTGCGCGAGCTGGCCGAGGAGACCGGCTACCGCGCTGCCGAGTGGGCGCGAGCCGGCGTGCTGCACAACGCGATCGCCTATTCGAACGAACACATCGAGATCTGGTTCGCGCGCGGCTTGACGGCCGGCGCGCAGCAGCTCGACGCCGGCGAGTTCCTCGATGTCGTCACGATGACGGCCGACGAGATGCTGGCGCTGGCGGCCGGCGGCGGCCTGACCGACGCCAAGACGATGGTCGGCCTGCTGTGGCTGCAGAATTGGCGCGCCGGACGCTGGAACTTGATCTGGCGCCCGGCGCCCTGACGCCGGGCCCGGGATAATCGGGCACATGAAGGTCTTCAACCTGCGCTGCGTTCACGACCACCGCTTCGAAGGCTGGTTCGCGTCGGAAGACGACTATGTCTCGCAGAACGAGCGCGGCCTCGTCGAGTGCCCGGTCTGCGCCGACCGCGCCGTGACCCGGCTGCCGAGCGCGCCTCGGCTCAACCTCGCCGCCGCGCCCGAGCGCAGCGAGGCCGTGATGCAGGGTGCCGACCTGCAGCAGCAGGCATGGATGAAGGCGATGCGCCGCATCGTCGCCGAGACGGAAGACGTCGGTGAGCGTTTCCCCGACGAGGCGCGCCGCATCCACTACGGCGAAGTGCCCGAGCGCGCCATCCGTGGCCGCGCGTCGCAGGACGAAACCGCCGCGCTGCGCGACGAGGGCATCGAAGTGATGCCGCTGCCCGCGCTGCTCAAGGAACCGCTGCAGTAGCGCGCACCGGCTGCAGTGCGAGCGTCGCCTGCATCAGCCGGGCGTCGTCGGGGTTGCGGCGCAGCACGAAGCCGCGCCGGCGCAGCAGCGCGATCATCGCGTCGTTCGTCGCGATCACGTCGCCCCCGAACTGCCCGATGCCGTCGTTTCGGGCCTGTCCCTCCAGCACGTCGAGCAGGCGCGTCGCGATGCCCTGCCGGCGCCAGGCGTCGGCGACGACGAGCCCGAAATCGCAGCGCCCGGCGTCGGCGTCGACAACGTACTGCGCCTCGGCCACGGCCCGCGCCACGCCGTCGTCGAAGCTCTCGACGACAAGCGCGAGGTGGTGCTGGTAGTCCACGCGCATCAGGGCCTCCAGCGACTGCGGCGACAGCTCGCGGATCGGCGCGAACCAGCGGTGGTAGCGGCTTTCGCTCGACAGGCCGCGGACCAGCGCCTGCTCGAGCTCGGCGTCCTGCGGCAGCACCGGCCGCAGCGTGACCCGGCGCCCGTCGGCCAGCGTCCAGCGGTCGATCAGCTGCGTCGGATAGCGGTGGGTCAGCGCGAGCATGGCAGCGGCTGTGCGGCGAGCGGCGGGGCGCCCCTCGGCACCAGGGCGTCGTACACGGCGAACGAGGCATCGGCGAGCGCCGAGACGACCGCCATCCCGGGGCGGTCGAGGGTGAAGCCCTGGCCGGGAGAGAGGACGACGTCGCGGCGGTCGCGGTCCTGCGTGATCCACACGCTGCCGCTCAGGCAGACGACGCGGCGGCCGGCATGATCGTGCAAGGCGGTCCACTCGCCGTGATGCAGGACGTTCGGAGGGTTCATGGTGGTCCCCTGGATGACATGAGTGTTTCGCATGCAATGAGCTGCGAATACGGATAGAGTCTCGGCGTACACAGCCCCGCCTTCAAACGGTATTCCTGCATGCAACGCATGCAGAAATGGAATCCGAAACGACGATGCGCCGCTACCGCCTGCCGCCGCTGGACCCGCTCGTCGCCTTCGAGGCAGCGGCGCGCCATCTCAGCTTCACGCACGCCGCCGACGAGCTGGCGCTGACGCAATCCGCCGTCAGCCGCCAGATCCAGGCGCTGGAGTCGTCGCTTGGCGTGGCGCTGTTTCAGCGCCTGCACCGCGCGCTGGCGCTGACCGACGCCGGGCTCGAGTTGAGCGCGGCGACGACGTCGGCGCTGCAGCAGTTGCACAACGTCGCCGAGCGCGTCGGCGCGCGCCCGGGCCGGCGCACCGTCGTCGTGACGACGACACCGGGCTTCGCCGGGTTGTGGCTGATCCCGCGGCTGGGCGCCTTCACCGCGCAGCAGCCCGGCGTCGACGTCCGCATCTCGGCCACCTACGTGCTGGCCGACCTCGAACGCGACGGCGTCGACATCGCCGTGCGCTACTGCGCCGAGGTCGCAGCCGGTGCCGATTCCGTCAAGCTGTTCGGCGAATCCGTGATGCCGCTGTGCAGCCCGAAGCTGCTCGCCGATGCGTCGCGGGGGGGGGGGGGGGCGGCGGGCCCGCGGCGGGCCCGGGGGGGGGCGCGGGCGCC
>CAYJLV010000059.1:0-18395 GCA_964371405.1 uncultured Burkholderiaceae bacterium | reverse complement strand
ACTTCGCGCCGAACCTGTCGTTCTTCTTCAGCAACGGCATGGACCCGGAGTACACCGTGCTCGGCCGCGTCGCGCGGCGCATCTGGGCCGTCGCGATGAAGGAGCGCTACGGCGCCAACGAGCGCAGCCAGAAGCTCAAGTACCACGTCCAGACCTCGGGGCGCAGCCTGCACGCGCAGGAGATCGCCTTCAACGACATCCGCACCACGCTGCAGGCGCTGATCGCGATCTACGACAACTGCAACTCGCTGCACACCAACGCCTACGACGAGGCTATCACGACGCCGACCGACGAGAGCGTGCGCCGCGCGATGGCGATCCAGCTCGTCATCAACCGCGAGTGGGGCCTGGCGAAGAACGAGAACCCGAACCAGGGCGCCTTCGTGATCGACGAGCTGACCGAGCTGGTCGAGGAGGCCGTGCTCGCCGAGTTCGAGAAGATCGCCGAGCGCGGCGGCGTGCTCGGCGCGATGGAGACCGGCTACCAGCGCAGCAAGATCCAGGAAGAGAGCCTGCACTACGAGATGCTCAAGCACACCGGCGAGTACCCGATCGTCGGCGTCAACATGTTCCGCAACCCGGCGGGCGACCCGGTGCCCACGTCGATCGAGCTGGCGCGCTCGACCAAGGACGAGAAGCAGAGCCAGCTTGCGCGGCTGGCCGATTTCCACGCCCGCCATGCCCACGAGGCGCCCGCGATGCTGCAGCGCCTGCGCGAGGCCGTCATCGAGGGACGCAACGTGTTCGAGGTGCTGATGGACGCGGTGCGTTGCTGCTCGCTCGGACAGATCACCGACGCGCTGTTCGAGGTCGGCGGGCAGTACCGGCGCAGCATGTAGCGGCATGCCGCTGCCGGCACAATCGCCGGCATGGATTCGCTGTCGCAGATCGCGCTCGGCTCGGCCGTCGGCATCGCCGTGATGGGGCGTCGCACGGCGCTGTGGAAGGCGGCGCTGTGGGGCGGCGTCGTCGGCACGCTGCCCGACCTCGACGCCTTCATCGACCACGGCGACCCGATCAGCAACATGACGCTGCATCGCGCCGAGACCCACGCCGTCTTCTGGCAGACGCTGGCGTCGCCGCCGATCGCCGCGGCGATTGCTGCGCTGCACCGCGAATGGCCGCTGTGGCGGCGCTGGTGCGTCGCCGTGTGGCTCGCGCTCGTCACGCACGCGCTGCTCGACACGATGACGGTCTACGGCACGCAACTCGCGCTGCCGTTCTCCGACCATCCGTTCGCCGTCGGCAGCGTCTTCATCATCGATCCGCTCTACACGCTGCCGCTGGCGGCGGGCGTGATCGCGGCGCTGCGCGCCGGCGCCGTCCCGCGCGCGCTGCGCCGGAACGCGGCAGGGCTCGTCGCGAGCAGCGCCTACCTCGCGTGGGGCGTGCTGGCGCAGGCGCATGTCGACTCGCTGGCGCGGCGCTCGCTCGCCGCGCAGGGCATCGCGGCCGAGCGCGTGCTCGTCACGCCGACGGCGTTCAACAGCCTGCTGTGGCGTGTCGTCGCGATGACGCGGGACGGCTACCACGAAGGCTACCGCTCGCTGCTCGACCGCGAGCCGCGCATCTCCTTCGAGCAGCACGCGCGCGGCAATGGGCTGGAGAAGGCGGTCGGGGGACAGTGGCACGTCGCACGCCTCGCGTGGTTCAGCCACGGCTTCTTCAGGCTGCAGGAGGACGGCGGGCAGGTCCGCATCGCCGACCTGCGCATGGGGCAGGAGCCGTATTACACGTTCAACTTCATCGTCGCCGAAGACCGCGACGGCACGCTGCGGCCGCTGCTGCCGCCGCGCCTGGTCGGCGCGCGCCCCGATCTCGGGCGCGGCTTCGCCTGGCTCGGCCGGCGCATGCTGGGCGATCCGCTGCCGTCGCCGCGCTGACACCAGCGCAGCAGCTCAGCGCTGTAAGCCGGGCCCTACAGCGCATCGGGCGGATGGCCGATAGCGCAAGCAGTGCGCCGATTCGACGATGCCGCCATCGCAGGCGCGCAATGCGCCGGCTTGGGCGAAGGGGAGTACAGGCATGAGAGGCATGAGCGATGGCGACGATTGGGTCGCCGACGTGCGGCGCTGGTACTTCGGACGCGACCGCGCCGCAACGACGTCGGCGCCGCAGCACGACGCAGGCGACTCCGCGTTCGCCGCCATCGGCTACGAATCGGCCTACCCGACGCTGCAGACGGAGAACTGGCCCGGAGCCGCCCCGGAAACGCAATGACGCTGCGCGGCGCTTACAGCCCGTGGCTGCGTGCGTCGGCGCTGGCGAACAGCGTGAACCCCCAAGGCGTGAAGCGCAGCGGCAGGTGCAGGTGCTCGCCGAGGTCGCGCACGTGGAAGCGCACCGTCACCTCTTCCATCAGCGGGCTGGCCTGCAGGCCCTTGTCGCGCAGGTATTCACCGACGTGGAACAGCGCCTGGTAGGTGCCGAGCGTGATGCCCAAGCCGAGCGCCGAGGCGTGCTCGAGCTGGCCGTCGCGGCCGATCCACCCGGTGGCGACCTGGCGCCGCGTCGGCGTCAACGCCCACAACTCGACGCGCATGCCGCGCGCGGGCGCGCCCGTGGTGACGTCGAGCGCATGCAGAGAGACACCTCCGGCCATCGTGGTTCTCCTTCGCTTCGTCGTGGATCACTGTAGCGCGGCGGGCGTCGTCGTGCGATGCCCGCGGCGCCGGTGCGGAATCGATACTTCGTGCGTCAGCGCGAATTGACGGGATGCGTGTCGCCGCTGCTGTTGGCAGCGATCGGCACGGTGCGCACGCAGTTGCGTCCGGCCGCCTTGGCGGCATAGAGCGCCGTGTCGGCTTCGTGCAGCGACCAGTCGAGCGACAGCAGATCGGGGCGCAGCGGCGCAACGCCGATGCTCACCGTGACGCCCACCGTCACGCCGTGCCAGGGAAGCTGCAGCGCCTGCACGCCCTCGCGGATGCGCTCGGCAACATCGAGCGCGCCGAGCGGGTCGGTTTGGGGCAGGAAGACGACGAACTCCTCGCCGCCGAAGCGCGCCAGCACGTCGGGCTGGCGCAGCGACTCGGCGATGCCGTGCGCGATGCGGCGCAGCAGCTCGTCGCCGCACAGGTGACCGTGCGCGTCGTTGACGCGCTTGAAGTGATCGACGTCGAGCAGCAGCAGCGCCGCGTCGGTACCGTAGCGGTGAGCACGTGCCCACTCGCGCTGCACCAGCGACATGAAGTGACGCCGGTTGTGGATCTCGGTCAGCTCGTCCTGCGTCGCCAGCACGGCGAGTTTCTGGCGCGCGCGTTCTAGCGCGAACACGAGCCGCAGCACGACGGAGCCCATCAGCGGCGCGACCAGCAGGCAGCACAGCGCAGCCGTCACCGCGGCGATGGCGCGGTTGCCGTGACCGATCAGGCCGATGAAGATCTGCGACCCCACCACCGACAGCAGCGTGACGGCCAGCGTGAGCACGGCGGTGGCGCGCACCAGCCCGTGACGCAGCACGAGACGCGTCAGCCACTGCAGCCAGCGCGGCTCGGTGTTCGGGTCGGTGGCGTGCAGCATGGCGGGGTCTGGGCGCGTGGTTCCCATTCGACCACAAGCGCCCGACGCGCGACAGCCCACGTTTGGAGTATTGGTGTGGCGCAAGAACGCGCCGCGCGATCGGCTATCGTGGCACGCTGTCGATGCGCTGCCGCGCCGAGGCTGCCATGTTCGAAACCCCGCCATCCCGATCGCGCCGCGGCGCGTTGCGCACCCTGGCCCGCTTCGCCGCGCTGCCAACGCTCGCCGCCGCACTGCCGCGATGGCCGCACGCCCAGCCGCTCGCGCCGACCCCGGCCTGCGGCGCCGATGCCGCACCGACCGCAGCGCAGATGGAGGGCCCCTACTTCAGGCCGCGCTCACCGCAGCGCGCGAGCCTCGCCGAACCCGGCGCCGCCGGTGAGCGGCTGACGCTGACAGGCCGTGTGCTGACGACGCAGTGCGTGCCGGTGGCGCGCGCCCTCGTCGACCTGTG
Organism: uncultured Burkholderiaceae bacterium; assembly: GCA_964371405.1. Taxonomy (GTDB): domain Bacteria; phylum Pseudomonadota; class Gammaproteobacteria; order Burkholderiales; family Burkholderiaceae_C; genus JAMHWF01. The sequence continues at coordinate 14,419 of CAYJLV010000059.1, read as the reverse complement.
GCATGCCGACGCGCATGGCCGCTACGACGTCGACGGCGAGCGCTGGCGCGGCCACGTCTACACCGACGCCCAGGGCCGCTACCGCTTCACGACGATCGTGCCGGGGCTCTACCCCGGGCGCACGCGCCACTTCCACCTCAAGGTGCAGCCACCGGGCGGGCGCGTGCTGACGACGCAGCTCTACTTCCCGCGCGAGCCGGGCAACCTGCGCGACGGGCTCTACGCTTCGGCACTCGAAGTGGCATGGCCGCGTGGCGCCGACAGCGCCGCCTTCGACTTCGTCCTCGCCGTCGGTTGATGGCGAGCGGCCGCGGGGCCTGCGACGGCGGGAACCCGGCCTCGCCGTTCTGCCACTGCAGCGTCTTCACGCCGCGCCGCGCCGCTGGATTCCGCGAGGCTCGCGCAGCAAGGGCGCGAGCCCCCACAAGCCGAGCACCGGCCCGACGGCCAGCCAGGGCAGCAGCGACGCGAGCGGCAGACGCAGCGACGCCGCGACGAAGGCCTCGATGCTCAACACCGAGATCGCAAAGCCGATGCTATTGACCAGGGTCAGCACCGAGCCGACGGCGGCGCGCGGCGCGTTGTTCGCCGTCAGCGCCGAGAACTGCGGCGAGTCGCCCGCCGCCGCGAAGCCCCAAGCGAGCAGCCATGCCGCAAACGCCGCATCGCCGGCCTGCAGGCCCCACGGCGCGATCAGGCAGCAGGCGCCGCTGGCAGCCAGGCAGGCCGCGGCCACGCGCGCGCTGCCGGCGCGCTGCGCCATGAGCCCGCCGGCGACGCAGCCGAGCGCGCCGACGCCGATCGTCGCGAACGCTGCCCACGACACGGCGCTGCCCGCCAGTCGTGTCATCGCGATGGCCGGGGCGAGCACCCACAGCGTGTAGAGCTCGACCATGTGGCCGAAGTAGCCGAACACCGACGCGCGCAGCCGCCGGTCCGACCACACTGCACCAAGCGCGCGCCACTGCAGCGCGGCGCTGGCCGGCAGGTGCGGGCTGTCGGGCACCAGCCACCAGACGGCGACGCCGCCCGCGACGGCCAGCGCGCTGACGGCCCACATCACGGCGTGCCACGGCAGCTCGGCGCCCGACGCTCGCAGCGCATGCGGCAGCGCCGTGCCGAGCACGAGCGCGCCGACGAGCCAGCCGAGCGCGGCGCCGAGTGGCCCGGTGCCCGGCCGCCCGAAGCCGGGCCGAGCCCCCCGCGGGGGGTGGCGAAGGGCTGAAGGCACAAGCTTGGGGGTCGTCATCCCCTGGCGGTACCAGCCGGCGGCGATCTTCATGCCCACCGGATAGATGCCGGCGAGGCAAAAGCCCGTCGCCGCGCGCAGCGCGACCAGGCCGCCCATGCCCACCGGCAGCCACGTCGCCCAGGCATTGCATGCCGCACCGAGCAGCGCGCAGACGAGGAACACCTGCCGCGGCGAATGGCGATCCGCCACCGACAGCAGCGCGAACACCAGCGTGCCGGCGATGAAGCCGATCTGCACCGACGAGGTGAGCGTCGCGACCGCGCCGGCCGGCAGCGCGAGAGCACGCTGCAGATCGGGCATCACGGCGTTGACCGCGAACCACAGCGACGTGCACGCGAACTGCGCGCCCACGATCACGGGCAGCACGCGGCGAGGCGCGGCGACGGGGGCTTCAGTGTCGGACATCGGTCATGCGCGGCAGCGCACAATGACGGCGACCTTACCCGAAAGCCATGTCCAACGACTCCCTCTTCGTCGCTCCGGCGCGCTTCGACGACCCCGCCGCAGCGCTGGCGCGCGTGCGCAGCATCTACGACGCCAGCATCGCGCGCCTGCGCGATGCGCTGCAGCGTTTCGTCGCCGGCGAGGACTTCACGCAGCACGTGCGCGCCTGCTACCCCTTCGTGCGCGTGCACACCGACACCTTCGCGCGCGCCGATTCGCGGCTGTCGTACGGCTTCGTCGCCGGCCCCGGCAGCTACGAGACCACGCTGACGCGACCCGACCTGTTCGGCGACTACTACCTGGAGCAGTTCGCCCTGCTGATGAAGAACCACGGCGTCGCGCTCGAAGTCGGCACCAGCGCGCAACCGATCCCGGTGCATTTCTCGTTTGCCGAGCACGATCACATCGAAGGAGCGCTTGCCGCCGAGCGGCGGCTGCGCATGCGCGACACCTTCGACCTGCCGAACCTCAACGCGATGGACGACGGCATCGCCAACGGCACGCACGACCCCGGCCCCGGCGAGGCGCATCCGCTGGCGCTGTTCACGGCGCCGCGCGTCGACTACTCGCTGCGCCGCCTGCGCCACTACACCGGCACGCTGCCCGACCACTTCCAGAATTTCGTGCTGTTCACGAACTACCAGTTCTACATCGACGAGTTCATCGCGCTCGGCCACGAACTGATGCGCGACCCGGGCGGCGACTACTCGGCCTTCGTCGAGCCGGGCAACGTCGTCACGCGGCGCAGCGGTCTGGCGGCCGAGCCGGCCGACGCGCTCGGCGCTGCGCTGCCGCGGCTGCCGCAGATGCCGGCCTACCACCTCGTGCGACCCGACCGCGCGGGCATCACGATGATCAACATCGGCGTCGGACCGTCGAACGCGAAGACGATCACCGACCACATTGCCGTGCTGCGACCGCACGCCTGGATCATGCTCGGCCACTGCGCCGGACTGCGCACGACGCAGCAGCTCGGCGACTACGTGCTGGCCCACGGCTACGTGCGCGAGGACCACGTACTCGACGAGGAGCTGCCGCTGTGGGTGCCGATCCCGGCGCTGGCCGAGATCCAGGTCGCACTCGAAGCGGCCGTCGCCGAAGTGACGCAGCTCCAAGGCTACGAGTTGAAGCGCATCATGCGCACCGGCACCGTCGCGTCGACCGACAACCGCAACTGGGAGTTGCTGCCGTCGCGCAACGCCGAGCGCACGCCCGAGCGCCGCTTCAGCCAGAGCCGCGCGATCGCGCTCGACATGGAAAGCGCGACGATCGCCGCCAACGGCTTTCGCTTCCGCGTGCCCTACGGCACGCTGCTGTGCGTCAGCGACAAGCCGCTGCACGGCGAGATCAAGCTGCCCGGCATGGCCAACCAGTTCTACCGCGAGCGCGTCGACCAGCACCTGCGTATCGGCGTGCGCGCCATCGAGATCCTGCGCCGGGCCGGGGTCGGCCAGCTGCACAGCCGCAAGCTGCGCAGCTTCTCCGAAGTGGCGTTCCAATAGTTCCCCACGCCGGCTTTACATCGCTTGACGCTGCGCAGCAATTGCTTCACGCGCGGCGACGACACTGGTCGGCATGTCTTTCCGATCCTGCGCGAGGCCCGGCCCGGCGCTGTGCCGACTCGCGGCGCTCGCGCTGCTCGCCGCGACGACCGGTTGCGCCAGCCTGCAGACGGTCGATGCGTCGCCGCCGTCGGTCGGCGTACCCGACGACTGGGGGGGCAGCGCGCCGCCCACGACGGCGCGCCCGACCGAGCTCGCCGCGTGGTGGCGGCATTTCGCCGACCCGGCGCTGAGTGCGCTGGTCGAGCGCGCGGTCACGGCCAACACCGAAGTGAGAGGCGCCCAGGCCGCGCTCGCCCAAGCCCGCGCGCTGCGTGACGTGCAGGCGGCCGCGCGCTGGCCTGCGCTCGACGCGTCGGCGTCGGCGCAGCGCAGCAAGAGCGGTGGACTGGCGGCCGGCAACCAGTTCCGGGCGGGGCTCGACGCCGGCTGGGAGGTCGACCTGTTCGGCGCCCGCCGCAGTGCGATCGCCGCGACCGAAGCCGACACCGAGACCCGGGCCGCGCAGCTCGGCGACGTGCAGGTGTCGGTCGCCGCCGAGGTCGCGCTCGCCTACCTCGACCTGCGCGCCGCGCAGGCGCGATTGGCGATCGCGCGCGACAACCTCGCGGCCCAGCTTGAGACGCAGCAGATCACCGAATGGCGCGTGCAGGCCGGACTGGCGACGTCGCTCGAGCTCGAACAGGGCCGCGCCGCGACCGAGCAGACGCGCGCGCAGCTCCCCGCGCTGCAGACGCTCGCCGACCAGGCCGTGCATGCGCTGGCGCTGTTGACCGGCCGACCCGCGGCCGCGCTGCGGGCCTCGCTCGCCGCGCCGGCCGAGGGCGCTCCGGCGATTCCGCAACCCGCCACGGAGCTGACGCTCGCCTTCCCGGCCGACACGCTGCGCCAGCGCGCCGATGTGCGCGCGGCCGAGGCCCAGTTGCGCGCCGCCGCGGCGCGGGTCATGCAAGCGCAGGCCGAGCGGCTGCCGCGCGTGCAGCTCGCCGGCTCGATCGGCCTGAGCGCGCTGACGCTGGGCTCGCTGACGGGCAGCGGAGCCCTGGTCGCTGCGCTGCTGGCCGACATCTCGATGCCGCTGTTCGACGGCGGCGCCGGCGCCGCCACCGTGCGCGCCAGTGCCGCCGTGCTCGAACAGCAACGCGCCGGCTACGAGGCCGCCGTGCTCGGCGCGCTGCGCGACGTCGAGGACGCGCTGGTCGCGTTGCGCGGCGACCGCGAGCGGCTTGCGCGCTTCAGCGCCGCGGCCGAAGCCGCCGCCAATGCGGCGCTGCTCGCGCGCCAGCGCCATACGAGCGGGCTGGTCGACTTCCAGACCGTGCTCGAAACGCAGCGCACGCTGCTGGCGACGCAGGACAGCGTGGCCAGCACGCGCGCCGCCGTCGGCACCGACCACGTCCGCCTGTACAAGGCGCTCGGCGGCGGCTGGCAGCCCGACGCCCCCGATTCCACCGCCGGCAGGACCGGCCCATGACATGAAGAAGAACGAGAACGATGCCGACACCCCCCGCGCCGGCGCGGCAACGGCCGGCGAGCTCGAGGCCCTGCTCGGCGCCGGCTGCGCGCGACCGCTCTGGCGGCGCGCCACGTTCTGGATCGGTATCGTGCTGCTCGTCGCGGCGGGCGCCGGCCTCTACGCCTGGCAGGCGCGCAAGAAGGCCGACGCAGCGCCGAGCTTCGTCACCGAAGCGGTGACGCGCGGCTCGATCGTGCTGACCGTCACCGCCAACGGCACGCTGCAGCCAACGCGCTCGGTCAACATCGGCAGCGAGTTGTCGGGCACGGTGGCGCGCGTGCTCGTCGACGTGAACGACCAAGTGAAGAAAGGCCAAGTGCTGGTCGAGCTCGACACCGCGAAGCTGCGCGACCAGATCCTGCGCTCGCGTGCAACGCTGGCCGCCGCCGAAGCGGCGGTGGCACAGGCGGTGGCCACCGTGAAGGAAGTCGAGGCGAGCCTCGCCCGGCTCGACGACGTGGCGCGGCTTTCGGGCGGCAAGGTGCCGTCGCGCGCCGAGCTCGACGCCGCGCGGGCCGCCCTCGAACGCGCCCGCGCCGAGGAGACGAGCGCGCGCGCCAACGTCGCGAACGCGAAGGCGGCGCTCAGCACCGACGAGACCAATCTCGCGAAAGCGTCGATCCGCTCGTCGATCGACGGCGTCGTGCTGACGCGCTCGGTCGAGCCGGGGCAGGCGGTCGCCGCGTCGCTGCAGGCGGTCACGCTGTTCACGATCGCCGAGGACCTGAAGCGGCTGCGCCTCGAAGTCAACGTCGACGAGGCCGACATCGGCTCGCTCGTCGCCGGCCAGCAGGCGCAGTTCACCGTGAGCGCGTGGCCGAACCGGCGCTACCCGGCAATGATCACGCGCGTGGCCTACGGCTCGAAGACCACCGACAACGTCGTCACCTACACGACCTACCTCGACGTAGACAACGCCGACCTGAGCCTGCGCCCGGGCATGACGGCGACGGCAACGATCGCAGCCGTCGAGCGCCGCGAAGTGCTGCGCGTGCCGACGACGGCGCTGCGCTTCACGCCGCTTGCCGTCGCTGCCGCCGCGGCAGCGGCGCCGGCCGCCAGCGGCACGAACAGCGGCATCGTGGGGCGCCTCGTACCGCAGCCGCCACGCGGCACGAGCACGCGACGCTCCGCCGGCGCCGGCGCCAACGGCGCGGAATCGAAGTCGCAGCGCCGGGTGTGGGTGCTGCGCGACGGGCAGCCGGTCGCGGTGCCGGTGGTCGCGGGGATCGGCGACGGGCGACTGACCGAAGTCGAGAGCGACCAGCTCCAGGCCGGCCTAGCCGTCATCGTCGACCAGCACGCCAAGGCAGCGAAGTGAACAGCGCGGGCTCCACGGAGCAGCCGCTGATTCGGCTGCGCGGCGTGACCAAGGTCTACGGCAGCGGCCAGGCGGCATTCCAGGCGCTGCGCGGCGTCGATCTCGACGTGGAGTCAGGCGACTTCGTCGCCGTGATGGGGCCGAGCGGCTCGGGCAAGTCGACCGTGATGAACCTGATCGGCTGCCTCGACACGCCGACGGCCGGCGAGTACCGCTTCCGCGGCGTGCGCGTCGACCAGCTCAGCCGCGACGAACGCGCGCGGCTGCGCCGGGGACACTTCGGCTTCGTGTTCCAGGGCTTCAACCTGCTGGCGCGCACCTCGGCGCAGGAGAACGTCGAGCTGCCGCTGCTGTATCGCGGCGAGAGTGCCGCGAGCCGGCACGCGACGGCGCGCCGGACGCTCGCCTCGGTAGGCCTGGCGGGCTGGGAGCACCACACGCCGGCCGAGCTGTCGGGCGGCCAACAGCAGCGCGTGGCCATCGCGCGCGCCATCGTCACCCGGCCGCAGGTGCTGCTCGCCGACGAGCCGACCGGCAACCTCGACACGCAGCGCGGCCAGGAGATCCTGCAGTTGCTGCGGCAACTCAACACCGAACAGGGCATCACGGTGCTGATGGTGACGCACGAGCCCGACATGGCGGCCTATGCGCGGCGCATCGTGCGCTTCGTCGACGGCCGCATCGCGAGCGACACCCCGAACCCGCAGCCGGTGGCGGACGTCCGCTTCGAGGGAGCCCATTGAGATGTGGTGGAACACGCTGCTGCTGGCGCTGCGCGAGATCCGTCGCAACCTGCTGCGCTCCTTCCTCACGGTCCTGGGCATCGTGATCGGCGTCAGCGCCGTCATCACGATGGTGACGCTGGGCAACGGCGCGACGCAGGCGGTGCAGGACCAGATCTCGGGCCTGGGCAGCAACCTGCTGCAGGTGCGGCCCGGCCAGCGGCTCGGGCCGGGCGCCGGCATGGCAGGCGCGCCGGCGTTTCGCGAGTCGGACGCCGAGGCGATCGCGCAGCAACTCGGCGGCATCAAGGCGGTGGCGCCCGAGGTGCGCAGCGGCGTGACCGTCGTCGCCAACGGCCGCAACTGGTCGACCAGCGTGATGGGCAGCACCAACGCCTGGTTCACCACGGGCAACTGGCGCATCGCCGAGGGCCGAGCCTTCACCGAAGCCGAGCTGCAGGCCGGTGCCGCGGTGTGCCTGATCGGCGCGACAGTACGGCGCGAGCTGTTCGGCACGCAGTCGCCGATCGGCGCAGGGCTGCGCGTCAAGCAGTTCTCGTGCGAAGTGATCGGCACGTTGGGGCCCAAGGGCCAGGGCGCGATGGGCAACGACCAGGACGACCTGGTGCTGCTGCCGTTGCACACGATGCAGCGGCGTGTCGTCGGTCACCTGCGCATCAACACGCTGCTCGTCTCGATGAACGACGACAGCGATGCGGCGCGCGTGAAGGCGAGCCTGACGCAGTTGCTGCGCGAGCGCCGCAAGCTTGCCGACGCCGACGACGACAACTTCAACGTGCTCGACACGAAGCAGATCGCCGACACGCTCTCGGGCACGACGCAGGTGATGACGACGCTGCTCGGCGCGGTCGCGGCCGTCAGCCTGCTCGTCGGCGGCATCGGCATCATGAACATCATGCTCGTCAGCGTGACCGAGCGCACTCGCGAGATCGGCTTGCGGCTGGCGATCGGCGCGCTGGAGCGCGAAGTGCTGCTGCAGTTCCTGATCGAGGCCGTCGTTCTCGCGTCGCTGGGCGGCATCATCGGCATCGCCCTCGCGACCGGGGCGTCGGTGGTGCTGGCCCGGCTGATGGCAGTGCCCTACCTCTTCGATCCGACGGTGAACCTGCTGTCGTTCCTGTTCTCGGCCGGCATCGGCATCGTGTTCGGCTACTTTCCGGCGCGCCGAGCGGCGCGCCTCGACCCGATCGACGCGCTGCGCCACGAATGACGCGGCTCACTTCCTGAGCTTGCGATAGGTGCTGTCGCTGACTTCTCCGCGGCTCGTGTCGCTGCGGCCTGCGGCAAGATCGTCGTGCGCCTGGCGCATGCGCTCGCGCGGGCCGCCCTGCATGGCGTCGGTCGATTCGTCGCGCTCGTGCGGCAGCTTCGGCGCCTGGCCGGCGGCCTGTTCGACGGAGACGGTATCGCGGCCGCCGGGCGTTCGTTTCTTGCGGGCCATCGCGTTCCCTTCTTCAGAACTGGCTGCGCAGGTACACGCCAAGGCCGCCACGCTTGGCGCGCAGCGACATGCGGTAGCCCGAGTCGAAACGGACGCCGAGCGCGCCGCGCTCGAAGCCCAGCCGTGACGTGCGCGCCTTCCATTCGACGCCGACCTTGGCCTGCACCAGGTCGGCACCGTAGCGGCGCATGCCCGATGCGTCGGCATACAGCAGCGACCGTTCCCCGACCGACCAGCGCCAGCCGATGGTGACGGTCGACGCGCCGTGCAGCAGCGCCTGAGGCGTGCCCGCCGGCGCATCGATGGGCGCGACGAGGTAGCCGACGGTTCCGATGCCCAGCCCGAGTTCGGCGCGACCGTGGCGCACCCACCAGCGGTAGCCGATGCCGCCGAGTTCGTACAACGGCCGACCGTAGGGGTCGACGGCCGGCGCATCGGTGGCATCGATCGGCTGCGACGGCCCCAGATGGCGCTCGACTGTGAACGCATGCACCGAGGGCGGCAGCGCGGCGACCACGGCTTCGGAGGGCTGCGCTGTCTCGAACTCCGCCGCAACTGCCGGCACCGCGGCGAACAGCGTCATCGCGATCGGGACGGCAGAGCAGGCGCGGTGCATGGCTCGCAGGGGTGGGGGCGGATGCCGCCAGTGTGGGAGCGGGCTGCGGTGCGCGTCTGTCGGAAGGGGCGGCAAATTCTGTAGGGGAGAGCTCACGTTCGGGCAGGCGGTGGCCTGCGCATCGGCACAAACCCGCTGCCCCGTGCGGCTTGTGTCGTCGCGGACCATCCCGTACGCTCAACGGCCGCGAGGCATTTCGCAGTCGGCCCGAAGGAGCGTGCATGGCCATTTCCCCGCATCCCGCCACAGCGGCGATCCGCACATTGGCGCTGGTCGGCCAGCCGGCAGCCGGCAAGACGAGCCTGACGGAAGCACTTCTGTGGAAGGCTGGCGCCATCGGAGCACCGGGCAGCCTGGAACGCGGCTCGACGGTCAGCGACTTCGATCCGCTCGAACGCAAGGTCGGTCACTCGTTGACCTCGGCGCTGGTGCACCTGAGTCGTGACAATGCCCGCATCCACTTGATCGACACGCCGGGCTACCCGGACTTTCTCGGTCAGTCGATGACGGCGCTGGAGGCCGTGGAGACGGCCGCCGTCGTCGTCAGCGCGACGACGGGCATCGAGACGATGAGCGCGCGCATGATGGAGTGGGCGGGCCGCCGCAACCTGTGCCGCATCGTGATCGTCAACAAGATCGATGCGCAGGGCGTCGACCTGGAGGCACTGACGGCGAGCATCCGCGCCGCCTGGGGCCGCGAGTGCCTGCCGCTGAACCTGCCGGCGCGGGGAGGGACGGAGGTGGTCGACTGCTTCTTCAACCCGGCGGCGCCGACGGGGCACGAGCCCGATTTCTCGTCGGTCGACGAGGCGCACCGCGCCCTCGTCGAACAGGTCGTCGAAGTCGACCCCGAGTTCGTCGAGCGTTACCTCAACGACGGTGACGTCGATCCGGGCGAGCTGCACGCGCCGCTCGAGCAGGCGCTGCGCGAAGGGCACCTGATCCCGATCTGCTTCGTCTCGGCTCGCAACGGCGCAGGCGTCGCCGAGTTGCTCGATGTAATCGCCAAGCTGCTGCCCAACCCGGCCGAGGGCAACGCGCCGATCTTCTACAAGGGCGAGGGCGCGGCGGCCGTCGAGCTGCGCGCCGAGCCCGATGCGAGCCGCCACGTGCTGGCGCACGTGTTCAAGGTGACGCAGGATCCCTACGTCGGCAAGATGGGCGTGTTCCGCATCCATCAGGGCGTCGTCACGCGCGACAGCCAGCTCTACATCGGCGACGGCCGCAAGCCGTTCAAGGTCGGACACCTGTTCATGCTGCAGGGCAAGGAGCATGTGGAGGTGGCGCAGGGTGTGCCGGGCGACCTGTGCGCGGTGGCCAAGGTCGACGACATCCATTTCGACGCCGTGCTGCACGACGCGGCCGAGGACGACCACATCCACCTCAAGCCGCTCGAGTTTCCGGTGCCGGTGCACGGCCTGGCGATCGAGCCGAAGCGGCGCGGCGACGAGCAGCGGATGTGGGACATCCTGCAAAAACTCGTCGACGAGGATCCGTGCCTGAAGGTCGAGCACGTGGCGGCGACCAACGAAACCGTGGTCTACGGGTTGGGCGAGTTGCACCTGCGCTCGCTGCTCGAGCGGCTGACCGAGGTGTATCGCTGCGAGGTCGCGACGCGGCCGCCGCGCATCGCCTACCGCGAGACGATCACCGGCGCGGCCGAGGGCCACCACCGCCACAAGAAGCAGACCGGCGGCGCCGGCCAGTTCGGCGAAGTGTTCCTGCGCGTCGAGCCGCTGCCGCGCGGTGCGGGCTTCGAGTTCGTCGACCAGGTCAAGGGCGGCACGATCCCGGGCCAGTTCATGCCGGCGGTCGAGAAGGGCGTGCGGCATGCGATGGACGCCGGCGTGATCGCCGGCCACCCGGTGATGGACGTGCGCGTCGTCGTCTACGACGGCAAGCACCACAGCGTCGACAGCAAGGAGATCGCGTTCGTGACGGCGGGGCGCAAGGCCTTCGTCGACGCGGTGAAGAAGGCCGGGCCGATCGTGCTGGAGCCGATCGTCGATGTCGAGATCACGGCGCCGGACGCCCATATCGGCGACATCACGGGTGACCTGTCGTCACGCCGCGGACTGGTCAGCGGGACGCGCACCGCCACGCCGGGGCATCTGGCCGTCGTCGGTCAGGCGCCGCTGTCGGAGCTGGCGTCGTACCAGTCGCGGCTGAACGCGATGACGGGTGGCCAGGGGCGCTACACGCTTGCGTTGAGCCACTACGAGGCGGTCCCGCCGACTGTGCAGCAGCAACTGACGTCACAGTATCGGACCAGGGACGACGACTGACCCGGGAGATGGCCCCGTCGTGCGTCGGGGCATTTGCGGTTGAGAAGCATTCTCGCTATGATCGCGACATGATCGTATGCGTCTGCCGTCGGGTTTCGGATCGCGACATCGAGCGCGCGATGCGCGCGGGCGCAGGGTCTTTCGAGGAGATCCAGCTCGAGACCGGCGCAGCGACCTGCTGCGGCCGCTGCAGCGACTGCGCGCGCGCCATCGTCGAACGGGTCGCGCCATCGATCGGCGGGATGATGGGTGGCTGCGTGGAGGCCGCTTGCTGCGGCGCGGCCTGAGGTCACAACGCCAGCCCGGTACTCCACCCCGGTTGACCATTGCGCGCACCTGGTCGAGTCGGTTGCGCCCCAGCTCGATCGACAAGCAGGGGTTGACGCTCACCGGCTCAAGGTGTCCGGCCGCGCTGCCGATATCGAGGCACGAACCGCCGCAGGCCCATTGCGCTCGCGGCTGCCGACATGCCGCACGACACCTACGCGATGCCTACGCCCGTCGCCGGTCCGAGAGATCTGGCCGGCTGGGTCGCGCGCTTTCGCGACGCCGAGATTCCCGTGCTGGCCGACACCGCGGCATCGCTCGATGAGTACCGGCCCAACGAGGACCGCGTTGACGCCAGCATGCTCGCCGGCCTGGTCGCGAACGACCCTCTGATGACATTGAAGCTGCTGCGCTACGCAGCGGCGAATCGCCCGCGCCGGATGGTGACGGAGGCCGAGACGGTCACGGAAGCGCTGGTGATGATGGGTATCTCGCCGTTCTTCCGCGCATTCGGCCCGCAACCCACGGTCGAGGAGCAGTTGCGCGACCATCCGAGCGCGCTCGAAGGACTGCACGAAGTGCTGCGTCGCGGCTGGCGTGCCGCCAACTTCGCGCTCGGTCTGGCGGTGCGGCGCATGGACCACGATGCCGCAGTGATTCACGAAGCCGCTTTGCTGCATGACTTCGCCGAGATGCTGCTATGGTGCTACGCGCCGGCGCTCGCGCTCGAGATCCGTGAGCGCCAGCAGGCCGATGCAACCCTGCGTTCGACAGCAGTGCAGCGTGTGGTCGTCGGCATCGCACTGGCCGACTTGAAACACGCACTGATGAGGGCGTGGAGGCTGCCGGAACTGCTGATACGCATCACCGACGACCGGCACACCGAGCATCCGAGCGTGCGTAACGTTCTGCTGGCGATCCAGCTTGCCCGCCATACGACGCACGGTTGGGGCAACGCCGCGCTGCCGGACGACGTGCGCGCAATCGCGGCACTGCTGAACCTCTCGAACGACGCGACGCTGCAACTGCTGCACGAACTCGACACCTGAGCGCGCCACGCGCTGCTCGAGGCCGACGCATCCGCGCCAGGGCGCCGGAAAAAGACTCACCGCCTTCGCCGAGACGCTCTTTCGGGGGGGCACTTCCGGGCGATGTGGTTTCGGGCACGATCTCACACACTGGCCGGCATGGAGCGCCTCGCCCTCGGCCACTCGGCGGCACGCATGCGTTCGGCAGACCGCCGCGGCGTACTCGTGCTGTTGTGTTCGATGGCGACGGCGCTCGTTGCCGGCCTCTTGGCCTGGGGCCCGATCGTGTTGACGAGCGACGCCCATCAGTACGCCGATCAGCGCGAACTCGCAGGGATACCCAATGGGCTGGACGTCCTCAGCAACCTGCCGCTGGTCGCTGCCGGGGCATGGGGGTGGGCGGCGACACGCAGCTCGCGGTGGAGCACGATGATGCGCCGGGTCTGGAGCCGGTTCTTCGTATCGATCACGGCGTCGGGCACCGCAAGCCTGCTGTACCACGCGGCGCCTGGGAACTTCGCATTCGCATTAACGCAACTCTCGGTCGCAGCAAGCTTCGCTCTGCTGCTGCTGTGCTTTCTCGCCGAGCGTGTCGATATGCGCTTCGCTGGTCTACCGGCCTGCTGCATCGCATGCGTCGCAGCGGCCCTGACGGCCGCCCTCTGGTGGTACGGTGCCTCAAGGCACGGCTCTGGGGACCTGCGAGGACTACTGCTGCTTCAGACATTGCCGGTTTTACTGGCGCCCGCCGGCGCGCTGACGCTGCGCGGCCGACAGACGACGATGTACGACTGGATCGCCATGCTGTGCCTCTATGGGGTCGGACAGATGTGTGATCTGGCTGATGTCCCGATTTTGCAGATGACTGGCTTGGTGGGAGGGCATGCACTGATGCACTTGGCGTACGCGGGCGTCGCTGCCTGGCCCGCATGGCGCTGCAAGCAGGCACGCAGACTTCAGCCCGCGCCGGCGTTCACGCACCGAATTACGTCGTCATAGATCTGCGGCTGGAACGCCAAGTGCACGTGTGCGACGCCCGAGATATGCCGATTCTCGGCGTCGGGCAGGGTGGCCGTGGATGCCGGAAAGACGATGTTGTCGCAATTGCTGTAGTAGCAGATGAAGAGTTCGCGCCTAGACCGGGTTTCGAGCCCCATCAGATCTTGGTGCCATCGTGCGTCGAGCCGCATCTGGCGAGCATTGGGCGTGTGCGCGAAGCGCCCGATCCAGGTGCCGCGATGTGGGCTTCCGATCGTGATCACCCGATGCACCAGATGATCGGCGCCTTGATGATGCAGCCATGTGCGCACCGCGAGCCCGCCCATGCTGTGCGCAACGATGACAGGCGGCTGTCCGGTCGCTGCTGAGAGCGCCGACACGGCCTTCTCGATGATCTCGGCGTAGTGATCGATCGCCCCGAACACGGGCTCGAGATTGACGGCGACAAACGGGATACGAGCCGCGTTCAAGCTGCGCATCCAGGGATTCCAGAATCCACGATTGCAGACGAAGCCGTGCACGAAAACGATGCCGCGACGGCCGGCGCACGCTGCGGTGGGAGTGTCGGGTATCACTCGCGAACGAAACGGCTGGCGCCAGCAAAAGACCCCGGGGGTCGTAACGACCTCGCCCCACCATGCCTTGACGAGTTGCGCGACCGACGCGCGCGGAGCCGAATCGCCGCGGTTGACGAACCACATCAACCCGAACTCCACGGCGAGAATGACAGCGTAGCCGAAGATGATCAGCAGAGCTCCGCTGATCGCCAGCGCGTAGGCCCCGCGCAGAGAAAACGCGATGATCCAAGCCGCCGCAAGCGTGAGGAAACCGATCGTGATCAGTTGTTGGATGCGCGCAAGCACGGATTCAATCGTCTCATCTTCGGCAAGTGACCTGCCCCCTTCCGGCGTACCAGTGTTTCGGAAGAAGTCCGGGTTGAAGGTT
>CAYJLV010000058.1:0-18477 GCA_964371405.1 uncultured Burkholderiaceae bacterium | reverse complement strand
CACCGTGCTCCTATCCTGGGGCGGCTCGATGTTCGAGTACCTGATGCCGCGCCTCGTCCTGCGCGCTCCGGACCACACGCTCCTCACGCGCTCGTGCCGCAACGCCGTGGAAGCGCAGCGGCGCTTCGCGAAGGCGCAGTCGATCCCCTGGGGAGCGTCGGAGGCCGCGTACAGCAAGGTGGATGCGCACGGCACGTACCGTTACAGGAGCTTCGGCGTGCCGGGCCTGGGTCTCGCGCCCGACGTCGGCGAACGCCTCGTCGCGGCGCCGTACGCATGCGTGCTGGCACTCTCGTTCCGGCCGGCCGAGGTCGTCGCGAACCTCGCTCAGTTCGAGCGGCTCGGCGCCCTCGGACGCTACGGCATGTTCGAGGCCTTGGACTTCGGGACGAACGGAGAGCGCTTCGCCGAGGTCCGCGTCGTGCGGTGCTACATGGCGCACCACCAGGGGATGATCCTCGGTGCGATCGCCAACCGTCTGCTCGACGACGTCCATGTCCGCCGGTTCAACTGCGATCCCCGCGTCCGCGCGATGGCGCTGCTCCTGCACGAGCGCGTGCCTCCGGCGGCGTGGGCGCCCCAACGCGCGCCCGTACCAACCCCCCCCCCCCCCCCCCCCGGCGGGCCGCCCCCCCCCCCCGCGTCGTCGTCCATCGGCTGCTGCACGCCGTGCCGCCGCAGGTGCTGCTCGCGCTGCTGCTGACTGCCGTCGTGTCGGTCGTCATCTTCGCGATCTCGGAGTATTCGTCGGGGCGCATCGCGCAGACGCGTGCCGACGTATCGCAGGCGCGGCGCGCGGCGGCGCAGGTCGCGGCGCTGCGCAATGGTCTGCTGCAGGCCGAATCGGCACAGCGCGGCTTCCTGCTCGCCGGCAGCGAGCAGTACCTCAAGCCCTTCAATGCCGCGATCGAGCATTCGCGCACCAGCCTGGTCGAGCTGGCGACGGTGTCGGGCGACAACCTCGAATGGCGCGGCCGCGTCGAGGCGCTGCGCCCGCTCGTCGAACAGAAGGAAGACGAGATGAAGCTCACCGTGCTGATGGCGCAGCAGGGCGAGCGCGAGCGGGCCTACGCCAAGATCGCGTCGGGCGAAGGCATCGCACTGATGGAGGGCATCTCCGAGCGGCTGACCGGGTTCGATGCCGTGCTCGCCGCCGAAGTGAACCGCCGCGAAGCCGTGCTCGACGAGAGCTGGCTGTACCAGCGCGTCGCCGTCGGCGTCGTCGTGCTGCTGAACCTGATGTTCCTCGCGATCGTGGCCCGCCTGATGATCCGCCAGTTTCGCCTGCGCGCCGAGCACCATGCGGCGCTGCAGCGCCAGACCGACGCGCTCGAGCACACCGTCGCCGCGCGCACCTCGGAGCTGTTCGATCTGTCGAGCTACCTGCAGTCGAGCATCGAACGCGAGAAGGCGCGGCTGGCGCGCGACCTGCACGACGACCTGGGCGGCATCCTCACTTCGGCCAAGATCGACATCGCCTGGCTCGAGGAGCGTCTGCAGGGCGACGACGCCGAAGCGGCGCAGCGGCTGCGCCGGCTTTCGGGCGTGCTCGACGAAGGGGTCGACCTGAAGCGTCGCGTCGTCGAGAACCTGCGTCCCTCGCTGCTCGACCACCTGGGGCTGGGCGCCGCGCTCGCTTGGTACGTCCAGGAGACCTGCGGCAAGGCGGGCCTGGCATGTGCGCTGCGCACGCTGCCCGAAGACGACGCCGGCGTGCCGCCCGAGATCTCGATCGCGATCTACCGCACGGTGCAGGAGAGCCTGACCAACATCGTCAAGCACGCGCGTGCGTCGCAGATCGAGGTGGCGGTCGAGCACCCGGGCGACGGCTGGCGCCTGATCGTGACCGACGACGGCATCGGCATCAGCAACTTCCGCCCGGAAAGCCTGTCGCACGGCCTGGCGAACATGAAGCAGCGCGCCCGCGCGCTCGGCGGCCGCTTCACGCTGCGCACGGCTCCGGGGAGCGGCACACGCATCGAGGCGTTCTATCCAGACCCGCCGGCGGCTTCGTCCGACGGCGCCGCGCCGCCGACCGCGGCTCAGTGATGCAGCGCGCCCGGCGGCGGCTGCGGGTGAGGTGCCGCTTGCGGCAGCACGCGCGTGTTCGCCCATGCCGATTCGAGCAGGGCTCGCACCTTCTGGAAGTCGCGGCTCTTGTCGAGAAAGTAGTCGGCGCCGGCGTTCAGGCAGGCCGCTTCGAGCACGGGCAGCGCGTGGTTGGTCAGCACGATCAGCAGAGGCCGCGAAGTGCGCTGCAGACGCCGCAGCGCCACGATCACGCCCAGGCCGGTGCCCGCGCGCAGGTTCAGGTCGATGACGACGGCGTCAGGGTTCAGCGCCTGGTACTGCTGGATCGCGTCGGCCTCCGTCTCGGCCATGCCGCTGACTTCGAAGCGGCCCGGCTCCTCGATCAGCTCGCGCAACAGCGCCTGCACGCGCGGCAGATCCTCGACCAGCAGCACGCGCAGCGGGCGGCGCGCCGCGTCGCCGGGGACGGCGGCCTCGACGCGCGGGCCGGCGGCGACCGGCACCGGACTGCGCAAGTCGGCGCCGGCTTCGCTGTCGGGCGGCTTCATCGGCGGCTCACTGCTGCATCAGGTCGTTCTTCACGGCGTACTGCGTGAGATCGGCGTTGGTCTTGAAATTCATCTTCTCGAGCAATCGCGCGCGGTAGGTGCTGACCGTCTTGGTGCTCAGACACAGGTCGTTGGCGATCTCGGTGACGCTCTTGCCGACGGCGAGCTTGGAGAAGATCTGGAACTCGCGCTCCGAGAGCTTGAGGTGCGCCGGATGCTCGATGTCGCGCGTCAGACCGCCTGCGAGCAACTCGGCCAGCCGCGGGCTGACGTAGCGACGCCCGGCGGCGACGGTGCGCACCGCGGCGACGAGTTGCTCGGGCGCCAGCTCCTTGCTCAGGAAGCCGCTGGCGCCGGCCTTCAACACGTTGAGTCCGTACTGCTCCTCCGAATAGGCGCTGAGGATCAGCAGCGCCAGCTCGGGCTTGCTGCCCTTGGCCTGGCGCAGCACGTCCATGCCCGAGAGGTCGGGCAGCGACAGGTCGACCAGGCAGACATCGAGCGGCTGCGTGCGGATCGCGGCGAGCGCCGCGCGGCCGGTGCCGCCCTCGGCGGCGATCTCGATGTCGCTGTGCTTTTCCAGGATGTAGCGAAAACCGGCGCGGACGATGTCGTGGTCGTCGAACAAGCCGAGTTTGATCATCATCATGGTGGTCTCCTCGTGAGCGACCGCGTTGTGTTGCGCAACGCAACCCCCTCGCCGCGGCATGCCAGAGTAGGCGAGCGCGGGCAGTGCCGGCATTGGGGCCGCGCTGAATCGGCTGTCATCCGAGTCCTACAACGACCTACACTCGGCCCGATGATGCGCGCCGCCGCCGCGATCCGCCACCTGCTGCGCGCCGCCGGGCTGGCGGCAGTGCTCGCGCACGGTGCCGCGGCGCAGACGCCGCCGCCGGCCTACGGCGGGCCGCTGTTCGACGCCCACCTGCACTACAACGACGAGGCGCAGGCGCCGCACCCGCTGGCCGACGTGCTCGGTCGCCTGCAGCGCAGCGGCGTGCGCGCCGTGCTCGCCAACAGCAGGCCGAACGACGGCACGCGGTCGCTGGCCACGGCGCAGGCGCAGGCGGCAGCAGCCGGCGTCACCATCGTGCCGTTCGTGCGCCTGTATCGCAACCGCGCCGACTACCAAGGCTGGTTCGACGACGAATCGATTCACGCCATGGTGCTGCAGGAGCTGGAGCGCGGCACGCCGGCCGGCCCGTATCGCGGGCTCGGCGAGTTCCACCTCTACGACAGCGCCAACGCCGACGGGCGCGTCGCCCGGCAGTTGATGCAGCTGGCCGAGCAGCGCGAGCTGGTCGTGCTGGCGCACTGCGACGACGTGGCCGTCGAGCGGCTGCTCGCTCATGCACCCCGCGCGCGGCTGATCTGGGCCCACACCGGCATCGGCGGCGTGCCGGCGCCGCGCGTGCGCGAGCTGTTGCGGCGCCACCCGACGCTGCTCGGCGAGCTGTCGTACCGCCCCGGCCTGACCGACGGCAACGGGCGTCTGTCGACGGAGTGGAAGGCGCTGCTGCTCGAGTTCCCGGAGCGCTTTCTGGTCGGCTCCGACACCTGGATCAACGCGCGCTGGCAGGGCTACGAGACGCTGATGCGCGAGGCCCGCGGCTGGCTCGGCGACCTGCCGCCGGCCGCGGCGCGACGCATCGGCTGGGACAACGGCGCGCGCCTGTTCGGTCTGCCCGAGCCGCGCTGAGGGGCCGAGGGCCCGCAAACAAAAAAGCCCGGCGGTGCCGGGCTTTCGGGAAGCGAAACGATCCTCGCGTCACTTGAGGTGCGCGTTGATCATCTTCGTCATCTCGAACATCGAGGCTTGCGCCTTCTTGAAGATCTCCTTGAGCTTGGCGTCGGCGTTGATCATGCGACGGTTCACCGAATCCTGGAGCTTGTTCTTCTTGATGTATTCCCAGATCTTCTTGGTCACCTCGGTGCGCGGCAGCGGCCGGTCGCCGATGATCGCGGCGAGCGCCGCGCTCGGCGTCATCGCCTTCATGAACGCGGCGTTCGGGGTGCGCTTCTTCGCCGGGGCGGCCTTCTTCGCCGGCGCCTTCTTGGCCGCCGCCTTCTTGGCCGGCGCCTTCTTCGCGACGGCCTTCTTGGCGGCGGGCTTCTTCGCCGGCGCCTTCTTCGCCGCCGCCTTCTTGGCGGGGGCCTTCTTCGCAGTTGCCATGTCGATTCTCTCCATCAAGTGAGTTGTTGATGTGCCGGGGCCGGGTGCGAACCGCGTGAGCTCGACATTCCTCGGTGGCCCTGCGGGGCGAATGGTACTGCGTGTACAGAGGGGATGGAAGCGGTTTTCCCTCTGAGAACGTGCTTTCGCGCCTCTGACGGGCCGCTTGTGTCGCTGCATGGCGTCATTCGAGCGCACGCGAAAGCGGCTGTATGCTCTCGCGCCATGATCAAGATCGTCGTGCGCTGGTTGCTGCTCGCTGCGGCCTTGCTGCTGGTCGCGCAGCTGTACCCGGGTGTCGTCGTCGCGAGCTTCGGCGCCGCGATGATCGCGGCACTGGTGCTGGGCCTGTTCAACACGCTGCTGCGGCCGCTGCTGATCCTGCTGACGCTGCCCGTCACGCTGGTCACGCTGGGACTGTTCCTGTTCGTGATCAACGCAGCGATGTTCTACTTTGCCGCCCAGGTGCTCGACGGCTTCAGCGTCACCGGCTTCGGCGCGGCGCTGATCGGCTCGCTGATCTACAGCGCCTGCGGCCTCGTCGTCGACGTCGCGGTCGAGCGCTTGTTCTCCCCCGCGCGCGGCTGACTGCCCCCGCTGCTACGGCGGATCGCCGCGGCGCCCCTGGGCGCGCATCTCGGCGGCGAGCGCCCGGCGCTCGATCTCGATGTCGCGCAGGCGGGCGTCGATCACCGAGGCCTCGACGAAATCGCCCGCCGTCGCGGCGCGCGCCTGGCGCTGGCCGGCACGCAGGCGGTCGACGGCGCCCGAGAGATCGCCGAGAGCGTAGCGCGACTCGGCCTGCGCGCGCAGCGAGCGCAGCGGCTGACCGAGCCGGTCGTGCAACTGGCCCAGCAGCGACCAGGCGCTCGCATCGAGCGGCGCGACGGCGACCAGCGTCTGCAGCTCGGCCGCCTGGCGGCGCCAGGCGGCGGCATCGCGCACGCCGGGCGCCAGCGCGACCTGGGTGCGCAGCAGCGCCAGCGGCCGCGACGCGTCTCTTGCAAGCGGCGCCAGTGCGTCGGCGGCGCGCGCCGGCTCGCCGCGTTCGAGTGCGAGCTGTGCCAGCAGCAGCGCGACGCAGCGCTCGGCGTGGGCGTCGCTGCGCGGGCTGCCGCGAACCAGCTCGCGCAGCGCCTGCACCGCCGCGTCGGCGCGGGCGAAGTCGCGCAGTGCACTCGATGCCTGCCCGCTGGCCGCCAGGCCGTGCACGCGCTCGGCAAGCGCGGCCGCGCCGACAGCCGGCAGCGCAGGCGGCACATCGAGCGACTGCAGGCGGCGCAACGACTCGGCGCGGCCGTCCATCAGCACGCGCACCCGGGCCTGCACCAAGGCATGTTCGAGCGACGGCGTGGCCGCCGCACCAACGGCTACGCCGGCCAGCCGCGCACGCGCCTCGCCGATGCGCTCGGTGGTCAGCGGGTGCGAGCGCAGGTACGGGAAGGCGTTGCTGTCGTTGAGGCGGTAGGCGTTCTCGAGCTTCTCGAACATCGCCGCCATGCCGGCAGGGGCGTAGCCGGCGCCGGTGAGCACGGCGTAGCCGACCCGATCGGCCTCGCGCTCCATGTCGCGCGAGAAGTTGAGCTGGCCCTGCATCACGGCCGCCTGCCCGCCGACGATCAGCGCGCTGGCGGCCTGACCGCTGGAACGCGTGGCGGCGAGCGCGCCGAGGATCAGCGCCGCCAGGCCGAGCATCGACTGGCGCTGCGTGTTGGCGATGCTGCGCGCGATGTGGCGCTGCGTGACGTGCGACATCTCGTGCGCGAGCACGGAGGCCAGCTCGTCGCGCGTCGCCGTCACGGCGACGAGCCCGAGGTGCACGCCGATCCAGCCACCGGGCAGCGCGAAGGCATTCACGCTGCGGTCGCGCACGAGGAAGGCCTCCCAGGCGAATCGCTCGTTCACCTCGGGTGCGATGTCGCCGCGCGCGCGCGCCGTCGCGAGCAATGACTGCCAGATGCCCTGCACGTACTCGAGCGTGACGGCGTCGTCGAGGTAGTCCGGGTCGCGCCGGATCTCGCGCATGATCTGCTCGCCGAGGCGGCGCTCCTGGCCGACGCCGAAGTCTTCCGAAACGGCGTCACCGAGCGCCGGCAACTGCACCTGCGGCCAGGCCGGCGGTGGCAGCGCCAAGGTCGTCGCCATGGCGGCGGCGGCGATGCGGGTTCGAAAGCGGGAAGGGCTCTGCAAGGCGGGGCAGCCGGTCTCTCGGCAACAGCAGGGGGCGAACGTGGGCTCGTATGATGACAGTCCCACGTTAACGTAACGTTGCCGCCCGCCATGACCTCGCCGCTGACGCACTTCGACCCGCACGGCCAGGCGCACATGGTCGACGTCGGCGCGAAGGTCGAGACGCATCGCGTCGCGCGCGCCGGCGGCAGCATCCGCATGCAGCCGGCGACGCTGGCGCTGATCGCCGGGGGCAGCGCGAAGAAGGGCGACGTGCTCGGCATCGCGCGCATTGCGGCGATCCAGGGCGCCAAGCGCACCAGCGAGCTGATCCCGCTGTGCCACCCGCTGCCGATCACGCGCGTGGCGGTCGAGTTCGAGATCGACGAGGCGGCGAGTTGTGTGCGCTGCACGGCACAGGTCGAGACGCACGGCCGCACCGGCGTCGAGATGGAGGCGCTGACGGCGGTGCAGGTCGGCCTGCTGACGGTCTACGACATGTGCAAGGCGGCCGATCGCGGCATGGTGATGGAAGGCATCCGCGTGCTCGAGAAGCAGGGCGGAAAGTCGGGGCACTACGTCGCGCCGCTCGCGCCGTGAGCAGCCGCGGCTTCAGAACGCTTCGCGCCTCTCTCGCCTGAAGTCGCGCCAGTCGAGCGCCACCGTCGGCGGCCGGCACTGGAACGGCGGTTCGGCGCCGGGCGCGAGAGCCTTGTCGCACTCGGCGAAGAACACCGCTGCCTGCGGATTGTGGAACTCGCGCAGCCGCGCCGCGACATGGCGCGCGCGTTCGATGTCGCCGCTGTCGTGCAGCGCGCGCGCCCAGGCCATCATCAGGCGCGCGTCGAGAAGGTGGTGCGCGGCGCGCTCGATCGCGTCGAGGTGCTCGGCCGGCTGCGCCGCCGTCGTCGCAGCAGCGTAGTCGGCATGGTGCGCGAACAGGACGCTGCGCTGGCCGCGCGCGATGCGCTCGCCCAACGGCGCGGCCTGAGCCGGTGGCTCGAAGATCGGCACCACGGTGAGGTAGTCGAGCACGGCGGCGAAGCCGCCGAGCATCATCAGCAGGCCGGCGACGACGAGCGAGCGCGTCTTGCGATGCCGCGGCGCCGGCATGATCGCCGCGGCATCGGGCGCGCGGCCCAGGCACAGGCCGAGCAGGAACGCCGTCGGCAGCAGGAAGTAGGCGTACCACAGCGGGTACTCGAGCATGCTGTGCAAGGCCATGATCAAGAGCATCATGAAAGCGGCGCGCAGCGCCGTGCCCTCGTCTCCCTGCGCTTCGCGCGACGCGACGAAGGCGCGCCACAGGGACCATGCCAGCACGCCCGTGACGAAGGTGCCCAACGGAATGCCGAGTTCGACGACGAACTGCAGCGGCAGGTTGTGCGTGTGGTCGAAGAACTCACCGGAACGTTCGACGAACGGCGTCAGCGTCCACGCGAAGTTGAACTGGCCGAAGCCGACGCCCTGCCACGGGCTGCGAGCGATCAGCGTCAGCGCATCGGACCAGACGGCCCAGCGCGTTGTGACCAGCGTGATATCGGCGACGCGCGCCTGTCCGCCGAAAATCTGACCGTACTGATCGGCCCACGCCGACATCGCCAGCCAGCCGGCCGCATACATCAGCGGCAGCACGCCGAGCAGCGCGCGCACGCCACGATCGAGTCGCCGGTCGAGCGCGCCCCAGGCCGCGAGCAGCAGAACGCCGACGGCGCCGGTGCGTGACGCCGTCAACACGATGCCGAACGAGATCAGCGCCGCAAGCGCGATACCCGGCGCGGCGGCGAGTACGCGCACCTGCCGCAATGCCGCCGCCGCAACCAGCGACCACAACAGCAGGCTGCTCAGATGGTTGGGCTGGCGCAGGTTCCCGACGGCGCGACCCGGCAGGCTCGATGCCGCGATCCACACGCCGTCGACCGCACTTGGCGCGAAGACCTGCACGAGGCCGACGCCAGTGCTGATCACGCCGACGCCGAGCAGTCCGACGCAAACCGCTCCTCCCACCGTGGTGGTTTGCCCGCCGCGGCGGACCGCAGCACCCGCCCAGAGCATCACCGCGACCGCCGCAAGCGTGCCGAGCATCGACAGCGCCAAACTCTCCTGTCGCGCGATGCCCAGGGTCGTGATGGCAACCATCGAGCCCAGCGCGATGCAAACCGCGAGCAACGCGCGCGTCGCCACCATCGATGCGCGAGCCGTGCCCATGACGGCAACGAGCGCAAGTGCCGCCCAGCCGACGAAAGCAGCCGCTTGGTTGAACAGCGTCGCCGAAGGCGGCAGGTTGTAGGCGAGCAGCACCGGTGCGCCGATCGCCAGCAGCGCGATCAGCGCAGAACCGGTGGCCACGCCGGCGTCGTGTCTGAAAGTTGGTTGCTGCACCCGCGAGACGCACCCGCGCAAGCGGTGCCTAGCGTTACGAGGCGCCGATCCTATCAG
Organism: uncultured Burkholderiaceae bacterium; assembly: GCA_964371405.1. Lineage (GTDB taxonomy): Bacteria > Pseudomonadota > Gammaproteobacteria > Burkholderiales > Burkholderiaceae_C > JAMHWF01. The sequence goes on along the minus strand of CAYJLV010000058.1, from coordinate 9,117 downwards.
CGAGAAAACGGCGTCGCGACAGCGGCGAGGTGCGGATGCTGCGTCGTGAGCAACCACCAAGCTTCACGCGCTTCGTCGCAGCGTGGCTTGGGGTGCAGCTTGCACAGCAGCGCCAGCGTGTCGGTGGCCTGCTTCTCGCGGCCGTTGAGCGCCAGCGCCGTCGCGGCACGCAGCATGCTCGGCGGATAGGGATAACGCAACGCGACGCGGCGCGCCCATTCCAGCTGTTCGGCGCTCATGCCGGGTCGTGCCTGCGAGCGCGCATAGCGGTGGTACTCGCGCAAACCGTCAAGCAACTCGACATCGAGATCGGCCAACTCATCGACACGTGCATAGCCGGCAAGAGCGAAGCGCGCGTCCCGCACGCCTTGCTCGACCTTGACGTACTCGAGTGCGACGGCGATGCCCACCACCGTCACAATGGCCGCCGGCAGCGCCAGCGTCCAGCGCGGCGTGCCCCCAGCGTTGGAACTCAGACGACTAGTGCAGCCGATCCACAAGCCCGTCGGGATGAGCATGTAGGCGTACTCGAGCGGATACTCCAGCAGCGCGTGAACGGCGACGACGCCAATTGCCGCAATGACGAACCAATGCTCGCTCGAATCGCACCGCCGTATCGCCGAGCGCAACCAGAATACCAGCGCAACGATCAGGCCGGCTCCGATCGGCACACCGTTCCACAGCAGCAGATCGAGTACGAGGTTGTGGCTGTGCTCGAGCACTTCGTAACTCGCCGGCTCGCCGAGCGCGGCCGCCTGCTGCGCTACGACGACCTGATTCCAACCGTAGCCGGCGAGCGGTGACTGCATCAGCGCCGACACCAGCGTGCGCCAGTGGATCGACCGCGTACCGACGTCAAGTCGGCCTTCGAGAGATCCGCCCTGCAGCAGCAGCGCCCGGCTCAGCGGCTCGACGGCAAGCATGAGCACGGCCAGGAGCAGTCCGCCGAGCGCGACTGATTGCCAGTGCACGCGCAACGCAGCATCGCGCCCCGCGTACCAGCACCAGCCGACCAACAGCAATGCAACAACGAACGAGGTACGCGATTGCGCCAGCGCCAGGCCGATCAGCAGCCAAGCGCTGCCGATGGCGAGCCCCGCCATGCCGATGCGGCGCTGCCCGTGCCAGCGCAGCAACGCGAGCACGCTCCAGGCGAGCAGCGTGGCCAGATGGTTGGGTTGCCCGACATTGGCATACGGTCGGCCGCCTGGCGGAAGGTCGGCGATGAAGACACCCAACCCCGTCACGCCGAACCACTGACACAACGCCAGACCGGTTGACGCGATGCCTGCAGCGAGCAGGGCGCCGAACAGCGCGTCGAGCAGCGTCGAGCGGTGGCCCGCATGGGCCAGCGTTGCGCCGGCAGCGACGGCCAACGCCGCGCCTACGAGATAGAGGGCCGCCATCAGCGCGTCGGAACGGAAGGCGACCAAGCCCGCGGCATGCTGTAAAAGCGGAACTGCCGCCATCGTCAATATGAGCAGGGCAAGCCAAGGCCAGCGAATCGCCTGCCGGCCGAGGATGACATCGATCAGCAGCATGACGCCAGCGGCCGCCGCCACGACTTCATTGTGGAACGACGACCACGGGTAATAGTGGTTGGGCAGCAACCAAGCCGCGCCGAGAATTACGGCAAACAGCAGCAGCGACACGGAGGCGTCGACGCGAGGGGCGTTGCCGGTTGCGTGTATCCGTATGGTCACGGGATCAAGCTGCAACGTTCGGGCGTGGCAAACGAAAGAGGGGCATGTTGCCATGCCCCTCTTTGCCAAGAATTCGGACTCAGTTCGCAGCGAACGTCGTGTCAGCCGTGAACCCGGTCGGCAGCGACTTGCAGGAGCCAGGCAGCCACTTCTGCAGCGCCGTGCTGGTCGAGCCGCAGTACCACTGATTCACTTGGGCCGGCATGGCCGTCGGCGTCATCGCAGCACCGGCGGAGGTGACCGGCACCAGCAAGACCGTCTGGCCAGTCGCAGCGGTGTCGATACCGGCCGCCACGGTGACCCGGATCTGGCCATTCGCGCTCGTGTGAATGCCGTTGACATACTTGCTCGTCGCCGAGGCGGTCTCACAGCCCCACGAACCGGCAGCGGGCGCCGTCGATGCCGTCGCGCTCTGGTACACCTCGGTGATCGTCGTGCGGCAGGCGGATGCCGCAAGGATGACTTCCGACATCTTCGCGCGCTTCGTGTAGTCCTGATACGCCGGCAGCGCCACCGCCGCCAAGATGCCGATGATCGCCACGACGATCATCAGTTCGATGAGGGTGAAGCCCTTTTGAACGGCACGTTTCATTTGAATGCTCTCCTGGGGAGGGTGGTTGATCTGCACCGATCCTGTTGCGAAGCCCGTGCCAGCCGATTCGGCGGGTTTTCGGCTCCGTTTTCGTGATTTCCGACCCGCCGAACGACGCGAATCGTCACTTGCCGCTGAAGCTTCCCGGCCAGCGCCTGACGAAATCCGTCAGGTCGCTGCGCAGAGTCAGTTGAGCTCGAGCACTTGGCCGGCGGTCAGCGCGGCGATGCGGTGCTTCAGGCGCAGCGCGTCGACCCCCGCCATCACGGCCTCGCGGTCGCCGGGCTTGACGTGGGTGATGTGCACCAGCGCGCTGCCTTCGAGCTGCGCCAGTTCGTGCGCCAGCGTCGCCGGGCAGAGGTGGCGGCTGATGCGTGCGAGGTTGCGCTCAGCGTCGCTGAAGGCCGTCTCGATCACGAGATGATCGACCGTCATGCCGCGCAGGCGCATCCACAGCTCGGGGTTCGGCCCGGTATCGCCGGTGTAGACCCAATAACCGCCGCCCTTGCCTTGAACGGCAAAGCCGACGGCCGGCACGGTGTGTTCGGCGCTCAGCACCTCGACGCGATGCGCGCCGACGCGCAGCACATCGCCGACGGCGAACGGCACGAACTGCAGCACCGGCCGTTCCATGTTGGGCAGGCGCGAGAAGTCGGGCCAGATCACGCCGTTGAAGATGTGGGCGCGCAGCGCATCGATCGTCGCCGGCAGCGCATGCACCTGGATCGGCCCGCGGTCGTGCCGGTCGCGATGGCGCATCACGCTGTCGGCCAGCAGCCCGACCGAGACGACGTGGTCGAGGTGCGAATGACTGATCAGGATGTGGTCGATGCGCTGCAGTTCCCCGAGCGTCAGGTCACCGACGCCGGTGCCGGCATCGATCAGCACATCGTCGCCAAGCAGGAAGGAGGTGGTTTTGCAGTCGGCGGCGATGGCGCCGGAACAACCGAGAACGCGGATTTGCATGCGATGACGGGCTGAGAGGGCCGCGCCATGGTGCGCTGCGCCAAGCCGCGCCGCAAGGGCAGGTGGCGCGAATCGGCGCCGCTGTCGCGGCACCGGCAGACACATTTCTCGACGCTGTGAAATGCATCACGCGCGCGATGGCGCACCGCGCGGGAGCTCAGCCCTGCACGAACTGCATCTGTGTGCCGGCAAGCTCGATCACGTCGCCGTTCTTCAGGTGCATCGAGTCGCCGGCGAGCGGGTTGCCGTTGACGGTCGGGCGCAGGCTGCCCTCGACATGCGCGAAGACGTAGCCGCCCGGCCGCTTGGTGATCGACGCGACCTGCACGCCGGGCTTGCCGACCGTGGTCACGACCTTGGTCAAGTTGACTTCGCGGCCGGCCGCCGCGCCGTTGAGCACCTTGATCGACGCCGCCGGCACCGGCGCGCCGAGCGCGCCGAAGCCCGAGTTCGTCGTCGTGGCGAAGCCGGCGGGCGCGCCGGCATAGCTGCCCTGACGCAGCACCATCGTCTTTTCGTAGTCGCCGCCGTCTTCGACAAGGTACTTGATCTTGTACTTGCCGATCTCGACGGTGTCGTTGTGCGCCAGCAGCTGCTTCTTGACGGCCTTGCCGTTGATGTAGGTGCCGTTGGTGCTGTTGAGGTCTTCGATGAAGACATCGTTGCCGACCATCTGCAGCACGGCGTGCTCGCCGCTCACCGCCAGGTTGTCGATCACGATGTCGTTGTAGGGCCGGCGGCCAAGCGTGGTCTTGTCCTTGGTGATCTGCACTTCCTTGATCACCACGCCATCGAGCGACACGACCAGTTTGCCCATGCTTGACCTCTGTCCTAGTCTTGTTGTGATGCGCGCCCGGGGCTGCCCCGTTTGTCGACTTACCGCTTGAAGGGCCACCAGGATCGCGCGGGAGCCGTGTTCCCCGTGCGATGGCGCACCAGAATGACGGCGATATTATCCTTTCCGCCTGCGTCGTTGGCGGCATCGATCAATGCGGCGCCGGCTTCGTCGAGCGTGTCGTTGGAGAGCAGCAACTGGCCGATCGTCTCATCGTCGAGCATGTCGGAGAGCCCGTCGGAGCACAGCAGGTACACGTCGCCCGGCAGGACGTCGTGCAGGTGCATCTCGAGCAGCACCGTGTCTTCAACGCCCACGGCGCGCGTGACGAGGTTCTTGTTCGACGAAAACGCCGCCTGCTCGGCCGTGATCAGTCCGGCGTCGATCTGCTCCTGCAGCAGCGAATGGTCGCGCGTGATCTGCACCAGGCGCCCGTTGCGCAGCCGGTAGCCGCGCGAATCGCCGACGTGGCCCATCAGCAGCCTAGTGTCTCGAAACGCGCCGACGACGAGCGTCGTGCCCATGCCGGCGTATTGCGGGTTCGAGTTGGCGGCGTTGAAGATGGCGCGGTTCGCGTTGTCGACGCAGATGTCCATCGCGCGGCGCACGTCGCTGTCGCCGGCGTTGCCCGAAGCCTCGAGGATCCAGCGTCCGAGCTCCGTCTTGATGAAGCTGGTGACCATGCCGCTGGCCACCTCACCGGCGTTGTAGCCGCCCATGCCGTCGGCCAGCACGACGAGTGCCGCGACCTCTTCGACGGCCACCGAATCCTCGTTGTTGCTGCGGGCACGCCCGGTGTCGGTCGCGCTGAAGAACTCCAGGGAGGTGGTGATGGAAGGCAACGGCGGCTTCATGGGCGCGACACGGAAACGGGCGGTCTGCTGTCGGGCATTGTGCCTTGGTTCCGCGCTCCGAGCGCCGCCTCGACGGCGCGCAGATCCCGCGCCATCTGGTCGCCGTCGGCGTAACGCAGCGCCGGCCGCTTCTCGAGCGCTCGCGCGACGACGCTCGCAAGCTCGGCGGGGATGTCGGGGCGCCAGCGCCGCACGTCGGGCGCCACGTCGTTGGCGATCTGCGCCATCAGCCGCGCCGGCGCGTCAGCCTCATGCGGCAGCCGCGCGGTGAGCAACTGATACAGCGTGACGCCGAGCGTGTACAGGTCGCTACGGCCGTCGACCGTGTCGCCCGAGAGCTGCTCGGGCGACATGAACGAAGGCGTTCCGAGCACGAGGCCGGTGCGCGTGCGGCTGGCATCGGCGATGTGCGCAATGCCGAAGTCGGTGACCTTGACCATGTCGGTCACCGCATCGAACATCACGTTGGCCGGCTTCACGTCGCGGTGCACGATGCCCTGACGATGCGCGTGCGCCAGCGCGGCGGCCACGCGCGCGATGATGCGAACGACCATCGGCACGGGCAGCAGGCCGCCGGCGCGGACGTGGTGCGACAGATCGCGGCCGGGCAGGTGCTCCATCGCGATCCAGGCCAGTTCGCGGGTCTCGCCGGCGTCGTGCACGGCGACGATGTCGGGGTGGCGCAGCCGCTGCGCCGTGTGCGCCTCGCGCACGAAGCGCTGCCGCGCCTCGTCGAGCGCAGCGCCGTCGAAGTCGCGGCCCAGGCGCAGTGTCTTGATGGCCGCCGGCGGCCCACCGTGAGCGTCGCGTGCCAAGTAAACAGCGCCCATCGCGCCGCGGCCGATCTCGCGCTCGACGACATAGCGGCCGAGCCGCGGGCGCATGGCGCCGATCGGGGTGGGGGCAGGCGGCGACCGCGATTCCTCTTGTATGGGCGCGGCAATTCGCCCCGCCCGCGCCGCCGCTGCTTTGCCGCTCGGCCACGCCGCGAGCAACGCGATGCCGACCCACAAAACCGCGGTCGGCAGCGCCAGCGGCAACCACCAGCCGGCGGCCAGCGGCAGCAGCCACTGCGCCGCGCCGAACGCCGCCGTCAGCAATCCCGCCACGGCGATGCGCCGAAGCGGCGGCAGCGCCGGCAGGCGCCACATCAACAGTGCCACCATCGCGGCGCCGAGCAGGGCGACGACGCCGCTCGCCCAGGGCGGCCGCACCACCAGATGCCGCTGAGACAGCGCCGAGGCAGCGTGTGCCAGTGCCTCGACCGGCGCCACCGTGTCGCCCGCAGCGGTGCGCAGCAGCGCCGTGCGATCGGGCCGCAACGGGCCCACGAACGCAATCTTGCCGGCCCAGCGCGTGGCGTCCAGCACATCACTGGGCGCCGCGCGCTCGAACGCCGGCGCGCCGCCGCTGCCACGATAGGAATGCGGCCGCACGCTGTCGTCGTCGTCCAGCGGCACGACGGTCGGGCCGAGGTGCGCGCCGTTGCCGGCGATGCGCCTCAGCTGCGACAGCGGCACGCCGAGCCGCTGCGCCGCCACGACCAGCGCGGCGACGGGTGCGCCCTTGCCGTCAGCGCCGGCGAACAGGCGCTGCGAGCGCAGCACGCCGTCGGCATCGGGCATCAGCGCCATGTCGGCCTGCGCCAGCGCCTCCTTGCCCAGCCGATCGGCGGGCGCATGCTGCGACCAGGCGAGCACGACGCGGCCACTGTCGCGCAGGCTGCGCGCGAGTTGCGCATCGCCTTCGGCCGCCGCGGCCTGCGGCTCCGGATAGTCGGGCAGCGCCAGCACGACGAGCGCGGCGCCGGCTTGCGACAGGCGCGCCGTCAGTTCGGCCAGGCGCGCGGACTGCAGCAAACCGGGTTGTGCCGCGTCGCCCGCGTCGACGATGACGAAGTCGGCGGCCGGCGGGCGGTGCGCCGTCGCCACCCCGGCGTCATACAACCAGCGGTCGGCGGACTGCAGCACGTCGGTCGAGACGTACAGCAGCAGCACGAGGGCACCCGCCAGCAAGCCCGCCATGCCGGCTTGCTTCCAGAGGGCGTCGCGGGCTCGTGCCATCGAGGGTGTCGCTGCAGTGCGGAGCCGGGCACGTTAGCACACGGCGGCGGGCCGGCCCCCCCCCCCGCGCTCAGCCCGGTGCGGCGCTGCGGCGCCCGCGCGCCGCCAGCAGCTTGCCGATCGCATAGACGAGCAGCGCACCGCCGACGCCGAAGGCGTAACGCATCGCGTCGGTCTGCGGGATGTAGGACGTGACGGCGGGGTCGGTCTGCGCCATCGTGCCGGCGATCCAGCCGAGCAGCATCGCGCCGATCGTGATGATGACGGGGAAGCGGTCCATCAGCTTGAGCACCATCTGGCTGCCCCAGATGATGATCGGGATCGACACCAGCAGCCCGAAGATGACGAGCGGCAGCTGGTGAGCGGTATGAGCGCCCTGCGCCGCGCCGGCGATGGCGATCACGTTGTCGAGGCTCATCACGAAGTCGGCGACGATCACTGTCTTGACGGCGCCCCACAGCTTGTCGCTCGACTGGATGTTGGCATGGTCGTCGTCGTGCTCGGGCAGCAGGAGCTTGACGCCGATCCACAGCAGCAGCAGGCCGCCGACCAGCTTGAGGTACGGAATGGCCAGCAGCGTCAGCGCGAAGGCGATCAGCACGACGCGCAGCACGATCGCACCGGCGGTGCCCCACAAGATGCCCTTTGTGCGCTGGTGCGCCGGCAGCCTGCGGCAGGCCAGCGCGATGACGACCGCGTTGTCGCCTCCGAGCAGGATGTCGATCATGATGATCTGGCCGACCGCGATCCAGAACTCGGGCGTCAGGAACTCTTGCATGCGTGGCTCTCGGGTGCGAGTGGAGTGGCGAACCGCCGGCAGGGCGGACGACGGCCGCCGCGATCATGCCTGACGCGCAGCTGCGGGCCTGCAGCCGCGCGCGCCGTCACAGCAGGCTCTTGAGCAGGCGGCCCATCTCCGAAGGATTGCGCGTCACCTTGAAGCCGCACTCTTCCATGATGGCGAGCTTGGCATCGGCGGTGTCGGCGCCGCCCGAGATCAGCGCGCCGGCGTGGCCCATGCGCTTGCCCGGCGGCGCGGTGACGCCGGCGATGAAGCCGACGATGGGTTTTTTCATGTTCTTCTGGCACCAGCGCGCGGCGTCGGCCTCGTCCGGGCCGCCGATCTCGCCGATCATGATGACGGCGTCGGTGCCCGGGTCGTCGTTGAACATGCGCATCACGTCGATGTGCTTGAGGCCGTTGATCGGGTCGCCGCCGATACCCACCGCGCTCGACTGGCCGAGGCCGATCTCCGTCAGCTGCGCGACGGCTTCGTAGGTCAGCGTGCCCGAGCGCGAGACGACACCGATGCGGCCCTTCCTGTGGATGTGGCCCGGCATGATGCCGATCTTGATCTCTTCGGGCGTGATCAAACCGGGGCAGTTCGGCCCGAGGAGCAGCGTCTTCTTGCCGCCACGCGCCTCCCTGGCCTTCATCTTGTTGCGCACCTCGAGCATGTCGCGCACGGGGATGCCTTCCGTGATGCAGATCGTCAGGTCGAGTTCGGCTTCGACGGCTTCCCAGATCGCCGCGGCGGCGCCCGCGGGCGGGACGTAGATCACGCTCACGGTCGCCCCCGTCTTCGCCTTCGCGTCGGCGACGCTGGCGAAGATCGGGATGCCTTCGAAATCCTCGCCGGCCTTCTTCGGGTTCACACCGGCGACGAAGCAGTTCTTGCCGTTGGCGTAGTCGCGGCACATGCGGGTGTGGAACTGCCCGGTCTTGCCCGTGATGCCCTGGGTGATGACCTTGGTGTCCTTGTCGATCAGGATGCTCATGTCGATGCTCTTTCGCGGGCGTGTTCTTTACTTGACGGCGGCGACGATCTTGGTCGCGGCCTCGGCCATCGTGTCGGCGCTGATGATGGGCAGGCCCGATTCGGCCAGCATCTTCTTGCCGAGCTCCTCATTCGTGCCCTTCATGCGCACGACCAGCGGCACCGTCAGGTTGACGGCCTTGCAGGCGGCGATGACGCCTTCGGCGATCGTGTCGCAGCGCATGATGCCGCCGAAGATGTTGACGAGGATAGCCTTGACCTTCGGGTTCTTGAGCATGATCTTGAACGCCTCGGTGACCTTCTCGGCCGTCGCGCCGCCGCCGACGT
>CAYJLV010000057.1:0-18534 GCA_964371405.1 uncultured Burkholderiaceae bacterium | reverse complement strand
GCTCGGGCTTCTACCTCGCGATGCACGACCTCGAGATCCGCGGCGCCGGCGAGGTGCTCGGCGAGAACCAGAGCGGCAACATGATGGAAGTGGGCTTCCAGCTCTACAACGACATGCTCGCCGAAGCGGTGCGCTCGCTGAAGGCCGGCCGCGAACCCGACCTGCTGCAGCCGCTGGCCGTCACGACGGAGATCAACCTGCACGCGCCCGCGCTGCTGCCCGACGTCTACTGCGGCGACGTGCACGTGCGGCTCAACCTCTACAAGCGCCTCGCCACCGCCGGGAAGGCCGAAGAGATCGACGCGCTGCTCGAGGAGATCACCGACCGCTTCGGCAAGCTGCCCGCGCAGGGGCAGACGCTGTTCGACACGCACCGGCTGCGCGTGCTGGCGCGGCCTTACGGCGTGCAGAAGATCGACGCCGCGCCGGCCGGCATCGTGATCACGTTCCGGCCCGGGGCGCCGATCGACGCGCAGCGCATCGTCGAGCTGGTCCAGAAGAACCGCACGGTCAAGCTCGCCGGCAACGACAAGCTGCGTATCGAGCGCGCGCTGCCCGAGCCGCGCGCGCGCGCGCAACTGGTGCGCGATGTGCTGCGCTCGCTCGGCACGAAGGCGGACGCCACGGCCTGAGGGCGCGTCGGTCGGCCGCCGGCGCACGCGGCGCCGCCTGCGTTTCATTCGTTTCGATCGTTTCGCCGGGCTGTCATTGGCTGCCTGCCCCGCCTAGTCTTTCGGCATCATCGACTCGCAGCATGGAGCAACGCCATGGTCACGACGCAACGCCTTGTCTCGCTGATGTTCGTCCTGCTGACCTCGTTCGCTGGTGCGGCCGGGGCGCAGCCAGGCAACACGCCCGAGCACGACGCGGCACGCCAGGCGCAGTTCGCCGAAGCCGTCGGCCTGTTTCGCGCGCAGCACTACCCGCAAGCCTATGGGCGTTTCGTCGAGCTTGCCGGCCGCGGCCACGCGCACTCGGCACAGATGGCGCTGATGATGTACAGCAATGGCCCGGCGGTCTTCGGCAGCGACTGGGATGCCAACACCGACCAGCTGCAACGCTGGCGACGCCTGACGCTCGTCGCATCGTCGACGCCTCGCGACGACCGTCCTGCGCGGCGCTGAGGCCGCCGCTGTCGCTGCGGCGGGGTGCGCGGGCAGCGCGACGGCAGCGGCGGGTCAGCGCGCCGCCGGCGACGCCTCGCCGCGAGCGCAGGCCCGCGCGCGATCGAGCAGCAGCTCGCGCTCGCGCAGGTTGCGCGTGAGCCCGGCAGCGCGCACGAACTCGGCGCGTGCCTCGTCGTGGCGGCCGAGCTTGGCGAGCAGGTCGCCGCGCACGCTGGGCAGCAGGTGGTAACCGTGGAGCGTGCGTTCGCCGGTCAATGCGTCGACGCGCTCGAGCCCGACCGCCGGGCCGAACGCCATCGCCAGGGCGACGGCGCGGTTGAGTTCGACGATCGGCGACGGCGCGGTCTGTGCCAGCGCGTCGTAGAGCGCGGCGATGCGCGCCCAGTCGGTCTCCCCCGCGCTGCCGGCGCGCGCATGGCAGGCGGCGATCGCGGCCTGCAGCGCATAAGGCCCGAGGGCGCCGCCCAGCGCTTCGGCGCGTTCGAGCGCCGCGAGGCCGCGGCCGATCAGCAGGCGGTCCCAGCGCGCGCGGTTCTGGTCGGGCAGCAGGATCGGCTCGCCGCGCGGGCCGGTGCGCGCGCCGATGCGCGACGCCTGGATCTCCATCAGCGCGACGAGGCCGTGCACCTCGGGCTCGCGCGGCGCCAGCCCGGCGACGATGCGACCGAGGCGCAGCGCCTCGTCGCACAGCGCCGGGCGCATCCAGTCGTCGCCGGCGGTCGCCGCATAGCCTTCGTTGAAGACCAGATAGATCACTTCGAGCACCGACGCCAGCCTCGGCGCCAGCTCCTCGGCGCGCGGCACCTCGAACGGCACACGCGCAGCGGCCAGCGTGCGCTTGGCGCGCACGATGCGCTGAGCGATCGTCGGCTCGGCGACGAGGAAGGCGCGTGCGATCTCTTGCGTCGTCAGGCCACCGAGCAGGCGCAACGTGAGCGCGACGCGCGCCTCGGTCGAGAGCACCGGGTGGCACGCGGTGAAGACGAGGCGCAGCAGATCGTCGCCGATGTCGTCGTCGAGCGCAGCATCGGGAGCGTGCTGCGCGTCGCGCAGCTGCATCTCGATCTCGTAGGTGATCTCGCCTTCCTTGCGCTCGTGCAGCGCCTTGTGGCGGATCGTGTCGATCGCACGGTGTTTGGCCGCAGTCATCAGCCACGCCGCCGGATTCGCCGGCACGCCCTGCGACGGCCACTGCTCGAGCGCCGCGACGAGCGCGTCCTGCGCCAGCTCCTCGGCGAGCCCGACGTCGCGCAAAAGGCGCGCGAGCGACGCGATGATCTTCGCCGACTCGATGCGCCAGACGGCGTCGATCGTGCGGTGCGTCGGCGAGGCCGCGCTCATGAGCGGCGGTTCACCCGTGATCTTCGTAGCACGCCCCGTAGCCGCGCACCTCGACCGTCGCCCACTGCGCGGCCGGGCACTCGGCGGCGATCGCGACGGCCTCGTCGCGCGTCGCGCAGTCGACGAGGAAGAAACCGCCGACCATTTCCTTGGCCTCGGCGAACGGGCCGTCGACGAGCGAGCGGCGGCCGTCGCGCACCTGCACGCGCACGCCGTCGCCGTCGCTGCGCAGCGACTCGGCGGCGATCAGCTTGCCGCGCGCCTGCAGCGCGGCGCCGAAGTCGAGCATGCTCCCGTAGAGCGCGCGACCCTCGTCCTCGCTGCGTTCGGCGCGCTGGCCGCGCGGCTCCAGGATCAACAGCATGTAAGGCATCGGCGCCCCTTTCGTCGGCGATCGCTCGTCCGGCGCAAGCATACGGCGCGTCCGATGACCCTGTGCCGTCCCGCCCTCACGGCGCGACGTTGAACATCCAGCCGACGCCGTAGCGGTCGCTCAGCATGCCGAAGCACGGTGACCAGAACGTCTTGCCCAGCGGCATCGTGACGCGGCCGCCGTCGGCCAGCGCGTCGAACATGCGCCGCGCGGCGGCCTCGTCGGGCGGCGTGATCGACAGCGAAAAGCCGCGGAAGGTCGTTTCCGGCGTCGTGCAGTCGTCGGACGCCATCAGCATCGACTCGCCGATGCGAAAGCTGGCGTGCATCACCTTGTCGCCCCAGTTCGGCGGCACCATGCCCGGCGGCGGCGGGTCCGGCGCCTCCTTGTAGCGCATCAGCATGTCGAGCTGCGCACCGAGCGCGCGCTGGTAGAAGCCGAGCGCTTCCTCGCAGCGGCCGTCGAAGAACAGGTAGGGTTGGACTTGCATGGCATCGACTCCTTGGGTGACAGCTCCGGTCAACGGCCGCGTGCCTGCAGCCCGGCGGCCTGGGCGCGCAGCCGCTCCTCCTGCGCGCGCAGCTCGGGCGTGAACTCGGCACCGAAGTCATCGGCCTCGAGCACGGGGCGGATCTCGAGCACCGATTCGTCGCCGGTCGGGTTCGGGCAGCGCCTGGCCCATTCGATCGCCTCGTCGAGCGAGCGCACCTGCCAGAGCCAGAAGCCCGCGATCAGCTCCTTCGTTTCGGCGAAGGGCCCGTCGATCACGCGGCGCGCGGCGCCCGAGAACTGCACGCGCACGCCCTTCGAACTCGGGTGCAGCCCTTCCCCGGCGAGCATCACGCCGGCCTTGACCAGCTCCTCGTTGTAGCGCCCCATCTCGGCGAGCAGCTGCTCGCCCGGCATCTTGCCGGCCTCCGTGTCCTGGTCGGACTTCACGATCACCATGACTCGCATCTCGTCGCTCCTTCGCGGGTGGCAGCGCCGCGGGCCGGCGCCTTCAAGCACGTCGAACGGCGCGGGGCGGAATCGACAGGAGATCAGGAAACCGGATCGATGCGGGCGACAGCCTCGGCGATCGCGGCCGCATCCTTGGGACGGACCAGGCGCGCGACTTCGCGCCCGTCGCGCAGGAAGACCAAGGTCGGCCACAGGCGCACGCCGAACGAGCGGCCGAGCGGCCGGCCGCTGCCGTCCTCGACACGGACGTGGCGCAGCGCCGGGCGGCCGGCGAGCGCCGCGGCGATCAGCGGATGCGCGGCGCGGCACCAGCCGCACCAGGTCGTGCCGAACTCGAGGACGGTCGGGCCGGCGAGCGCGTCGATCTCGGCGCGCGTCGGGCCGGGGTGGGCGTAGGCAAGGGTCGTGGACATGCCCCATTGTGGGCGGCAAGGCGCGCACCTGCCGGCGCGGCTACGATGTCGGGTTCTCCGCCACCGACGTCCCCATGCCGATCCTCCACTCTCCCGGCCTCGCGATTCGCAGCTTCACGCCGCCGCTCGCGCTGGCCGACTACCGCCTGCTCGCCTGCGACATGGACTCGACGCTGATCGACATCGAATGCGTCGACGAGATCGCCGACGCAGTCGGCCGCAAGGCCGAGGTGGCGGCCATCACCGAGGCGGCGATGCGCGGCGACATCGCCGACTACAAGGAGAGCCTGCGCCGCCGCGTCGCGCTGCTCGCGGGGGTGCCCGAAACCGCGCTGCACGAGGTCTACACGCAACGCCTGCGCCTGAACCCGGGGGCCGAGACGCTGCTGCGCGTCGCGAAGGCGGCGGGGCTCAAGACGCTGCTCGTCTCCGGCGGATTCACCTACTTCACCGACCGCCTGCGCGACAGGCTCGGCTTCGACTACACGCGCAGCAACGTGCTCGAGATCGTCGACGGGCGCCTGACCGGCCGCATGGTCGACCAGCCCTGGGGCGACATCTGCGACGGCGAGGAAAAGAAGCGCATGCTGCTGGAGACCTGCGCCGCGCTCGGCATCGAGCCGGCGCGCGCGATCGCGGTGGGCGACGGCGCGAACGATCTGCCGATGATGGAGGCCGCCGGCCTCTCCGTCGCCTACCACGCCAAGCCCGCGGTGCGCGGGCAGGCGATGGTGTCGATCCACACCGGCGGGCTCGACAGGTTGTTCGAGCTGTTCGAAAGGCCGCGCGACGCGTGAAGCACGCCCTTAAGAAACTTTGAGCGTCGGCTGAACCGAGTTTTACGAACGCCAACGCCGCCGCATTCCTAAAGTCCCGTCACGCCTGCAGCCGACGCCTTGCAGACGAACCACCCCCTGACGAGGACATCATGCACGAGACCCTGACCCGCCCCGCAACAGTTGCCACCCGCCCGGCGATCCGCCCGGTGCCCGGAGCTGCAGCGACCCCGCCGCGCTTCGACATGTACCTCGCGATCCACAAGGGGCTGCGGCTGTTCTTCGGCGACACGATCGCTCGCCTGGGCAGCACCGACCCTGGCGACGACACCGCCGTTGCCGCCACGCTGGCGCAGACGCGTGACCTGCTCGACCTCTGCGAGCTGCACTACGACGACGAGAACCGCTGCGTCCACCCGGCGATCGAGCGCGTCCACGTCGGCGCGACGCAAGGTATCGCCGAGGAGCACGTCGAGCACTTCGTCGCGCTCGACGAGCTGCGCGCGCCGGCCCGGGTGATCGAGGACTGCCCGGCCATCGGCCGCTCCGCGGCGCTGGCGCGCCTCTACCGCGCGCTGGCGCTGTATGCCGCCGAGGACTTCGAGCACATGCACTTCGAGGACACGGAGTTCAACGCCATCCTGTGGCGCCACTACAGCGACGCCGAACTGCACCGCATCCATGACGAGCTGGTCGCGGCGATCCCGCCCGAGAAGATGTTCATGGCGCTGCGCTGGATGATCCCGGCGCTCAACGCACCCGAGCGCACCGCCGTTTTCACGGGCGCCCGCCAGGGCATGCCGGCCGAAGCGTTCCGGGCAGCGATCCGACTGGCCGCGCAGGTGCTGCCGGCGAGCGAGTACAAGAAGCTCGCGCTGGCGCTCGACGCGACGACCTGAGCAGGCGTCAGACGATGCCGTCGGCGCGCAGTTGCGCGATGCGCGCCGCATCGAGCCCGAGCACGTCGGCGAGGACTTCGTCGGTGTGCTCGCCGAGTGCCGGTGGCGCGCGGCGGTACTCGACCGGCGTCGCC
The DNA here is from genome assembly GCA_964371405.1 of uncultured Burkholderiaceae bacterium. Classification (GTDB taxonomy): domain Bacteria; phylum Pseudomonadota; class Gammaproteobacteria; order Burkholderiales; family Burkholderiaceae_C; genus JAMHWF01. Next base: position 12,511 of record CAYJLV010000057.1, on the reverse strand, counting down.
GACAGCCGGATCGGGTTCGCCACCTGGGGCACGCGGCCGAGCGCGGCGTGCGGCATCTCGACTTCGAGGCCGCGCGCGCGCACCTGCGGGTCGGCGAACACGTCGGCCAGCGTGTTGATCGGCCCGCACGGCACGGCGCAGCGCTCGAGCGCCTCGATCCATTGCCGCGTCGTGCGCGTCGCCGTGATGCGTGCCAGCTCGGGAACGAGCGTCGCGCGGTGGCGCACGCGCTGCGCGTTCGTCGCATAGCGCTCGTCGGTGGCCAGCTCGGGGCGGCCGGCTTCGGCGCAGAAGCGCGCGAACTGGCCGTCATTGCCGATCGCGAGGATCAGGTGGCCGTCGGCGCTCGGGAAGTCCTGGTAGGGCACGATGCTCGGGTGCGCGTTGCCGAGTCGGCGCGGCGGCTCGTCCGTCACGAGCTGATTGAGCGCCTGGTTGGCCAGCGCCGCCACCTGCACGTCGAGCAGCGCGAGGTCGATGTGCTGGCCCTCGCCGCTGCGCTCGCGGTGCGCCAGCGCGGCGAGGACGGCGTTGCTCGCGTACAGCCCCGTCATCACGTCGGTGAGCGCGACGCCGACCTTCATCGGCCCGCCGCCGGGCTCGCCGTCGGGGCGGCCGGTCAGGCTCATCAGGCCGCCCAGGCCCTGGACCAGGAAGTCGTAGCCGGCGCGCGCCGCATACGGCCCGGTCTGGCCGAAGCCGGTGATCGAGCAATAGACCAGCTTCGGGTTGACGGCGTGCAGGCTCGGCCAGTCGAGGCCGTAGGCGGCGAGCCCGCCGACCTTGTAGTTCTCGATCAGCACGTCGCTGCGCGCGGCGAGATCACGCACCAGTTGCTGGCCGGCCGCGCTCTGCAGATCGACGGTGATCGAGCGCTTGTTGCGGTTGGCGCAGAGGAAGTAGGCCGCCGTGTCGGACTCGGCGCCGCCCGCGTCGCGCGCAAACGGCGGGCCCCAGCGGCGCGTGTCGTCGCCCTCGCCCGGGCGCTCGACCTTGATCACGTCGGCGCCGAGGTCGGCGAGCAGTTGGCTCGCCCACGGCCCGGCGAGGATGCGCGTCAGGTCGAGCACGCGCAGGTGCGACAGTGCACCTGCACCCATCGCGTCGGCGCCGCTGCTCAGCCGCCGAAGGCCGGGATCCCCGTCTGCGCGCGCCCGAGGATCAGCGCGTGCACGTCGTGCGTGCCCTCGTAGGTGTTGACCACCTCGAGGTTGACCAGGTGGCGCGCGACGCCGAACTCGTCGCTGATGCCGTTGCCGCCCATCATGTCGCGCGCCATGCGCGCGATATCGAGCGACTTGCCGCACGAGTTGCGCTTCATGATCGACGTGATCTCGACCGCCGCCGTGCCCTCGTCCTTCATGCGGCCGAGGCGCAGGCAGCCCTGCAGGCCGAGCGTGATCTCGGTCTGCATGTCGGCGAGCTTCTTCTGGATGAGCTGGTTGGCCGCCAGCGGCCGGCCGAACTGCTTGCGGTCGAGCGTGTACTGGCGCGCGCGGTGCCAGCAGTCCTCGGCCGCACCGAGCGCGCCCCAGGCGATGCCGTAGCGCGCGCTGTTGAGGCAGGTGAACGGGCCCTTCAGGCCGCGCACCTCGGGGAAGGCGTTCTCCTCGGGGCAGAACACTTCGTCCATCACGATCTCGCCGGTGATGCTGGCGCGCAGGCCCACCTTGCCGTGGATCGCCGGCGCCGAGAGGCCCTTGGCGCCCTTGTCGAGCACGAAGCCGCGGATCGCGCCCGCGTCGTCCTTGGCCCAGACGACGAACACGTCGGCGATCGGGCTGTTGGTGATCCACATCTTGGAGCCGCTGAGGCTGTAGCCGCCGGCCACCTTGCGCGCCCGCGTGATCATGCTGCCCGGGTCGGAGCCGTGATTCGGCTCGGTCAGGCCGAAGCAGCCGATCCACTCGCCCGTCGCCAGCTTGGGCAGGTACTTCTGCTTCGTCGCCTCGTTGCCGAACTCGTTGATCGGCACCATCACGAGCGACGACTGCACGCTCATCATCGAGCGGTAGCCCGAGTCGACGCGCTCGACTTCGCGCGCCACCAGGCCGTAGCAGACGTAATTGAGCGCCGCGCCGCCGTAGGCCTCGGGAATCATGGAGCCGAGCAGGCCGAGCTCGCCCATCTCGCGGAAGATGGCCGCGTCGGTGCGCTCGTTGCGGAACGCCTCGAGCACGCGCGGTTCGAGCCGGCCCTGGCAGTAGTCGCGCGCGGCGTCACGCACCTGGCGCTCGTCGTCCGTGAGCTGCTGCTCGAGCAGCAGGGGGTCGTCCCAGTGGAAGGCGGCTTTCGGGCTGGACATGTCGGACCTCGATACAGAGATGGAAGCTTGAGTGTGCCGCAAAGGCCACGGAGCGGCCTTGAACTGGTTCAACGCACTATCGTGCCTGCGTCGAGGAGGTCGAGCGGCCGCGAGACGACCAGGCGCAGGCGACCACGCCCCGCCTTCTCGATGCGCACGCAGGCGTCGCGCTCGGCCAGCCGGCGCCTCAGCAACACGAGCCTCGCCTCGAGGTTGTCGCCGACATCGGGCAGCCGCAACTCCGGCGCCAACCTCAGTTCGCGGTTGCTGAATTCGGTGCGCCCGTGCGCGGCATGCTCACGCAGCAGCTTCCACAACACGGCACCGGCGACGCCCTTGATCAGGTAGTCGTCGCCGAAGAAGACGCTGCAGTCGCTGTCGAACCAGCGCACGCGCAGGGGCTCGCCGCGCGGCGAGCCGTCGCCTGCGCCGGTGGAGGCGCGCGGCGCCGCGGGCGGATCGTCGGCAGGCTCCGCGGCTGCGAGGAACTGGCGCATCGCGACGCCCAGGTGCGCGGCGACGCCGACCAGCGCGTCCTCGTCGTCGTAGCCGAAGCGCAGATCCTGCCCGCTCTCGGCGAACAGCACGCCGAGCAGCTCGCCGCCGTCCTCGATCGGCACGGCGAGTTGGCTGTGCGGTTCGGCCAGGCCAGGCCAGGCAACTTCGCGGCCGAGCGCCGGAGCGTCGCCGCTCGATTCGAGGCCGGCGCGCATCGCCTGGCTGTAACTGCGATCGAAGGTCAGGTGCGAGATGCGGATCGGTGCGCGCGCCCGCGCCGCCACGCCAATCACGCCCTGGCCGACGTCGATCTCCGAGCCGACGCCCTGGTCGCCGTAGCCGCGGCTGGCGACGGTGTAGAGCCGTCCGCGTGTCGCGTCGTGCATCAGGACGATGGCGTGCTCGATGCCGAAGTCGGCGACCAGCGCATCGAGCGCGCGCTCGATCAGCGATTCGAGGTCGCCCGCGCCGGCCAGGCGCGCCAGGCAGCGGCGCAGCGCGGCCAGCCGATTGAGGCCCGGCGGCGGCTCGGCCAGCGTGCGCGTGCCGGTGCTCTCGATCGCCTCGACGGCATAGACGTCGGAGCCGCGCAGGCGGAACACGCCGTCCATGCCGGTGTGCGACGCGATGCCGGCGAGCTTGGCGCGCATGCGCTCGTACAGCGGCCCCTCGGTCTCGGTGCGCAGGTAGCGGGCGCGGATGCGGTACATCGCCGCCGTGGCCGGGTGGACCACGATCAGCTCGACGCGCGGATGGGCCAGCACGTTGCGGCGCGTCTTGTTGAAGAACTGGAACGACAGCGCGACGTGGCCGCTGTCGACGTACTCGACCTGGGACAGGTAGGCGACATTGGGCGTGCCGTCGGGCGCGCAAGTCGCCATCACCGCGGGGATCGAGCCCTCGAGGCAATCGCGGATGCTGTCGAGGCCGGGCATCGTCATCGCGCAGCGTCGAGCGGCTCGCCGGCGCGCGGACCCGGCGTCTGGTCGTAGGCCTCGCGCGGCGAGAACGTCACGGCGACGAGGTCGCTGCCGTCGCGGTCGAGGATGGCTCGCGCCAGCGCCGGCGCGAAACCGAGCGGCCCGATCTCGTCGGCGAAGCGCCGCGCATGGGCGTCGACGAGGGCGAGGTCGCCCGGCTCGATCGGCCCGACGACTGCGTCGCTGCCCTTGATCTGCACTGACCGGTGCGAGCTCGGCAGCGTGAACACGGCCGCGACCTGGCCGTTGGCGCGGATGTCGTCGAGCGCCTGCGCGCTGGTTCGCGCCGTCATCAGCAACGTGACGCGGCGCCGGTCGGCGCCGACGCGGCAGGCGATCGCGCGCATCACATGCGGCTGCAGCGCGGCATCGCGCGTGCCGACGAGAATCGACGCGCGGCCTTGCAGCAGCGCGAGCAGCGCATCGTCGACGAGGCCGCTCATGGGCGAATGCCGTGCGCCGGATCGCCCCGAGCTGGCCGGGCGCCCCCACGGCGGGCAGCGAACCTGGCGGGCGCGGCAGTCGTCATGCCGGCCGGTCGAGCACGACGATGCCGTCGGCGTCGGCGTAGAGCCACTCGCCGGGGCGCAGCCGCACGCCCTGCACCTGCACCGGCACGTCGCGCCGGCCTTCGCCGCGCTTGACGGTGGGCAGCGGCAGCAGGCCGAGCGCGCGGATGCCGATCTCGCTGGCCGCCAGCTCGGCGGCGTCGCGCACGCAGCCGTCGACGACGATGCCGGCCCAGCCGTTCTTCGCGCCGAGCTCGGCAAGCTTGCCGCCGACCAGCGCGCGGCGCTGCGAGCCGCCGCCGTCGACGACGAGCACGCGGCCGGCGCCCGGCTCGGCGAGCGCGGCGCGCACCAGCGCGTTGTCTTCGTGGCACTTGACGGTGGCGACGGGTCCGGCGAAGCGCGCGCGCCCGCCGTAGCTCGCGAACACGGGCGGCAGCACGCGCAGGCGGTCGTCGTTCGCGTCGGCGTGCGCGTCGCACAGGTCGCAGGTCGAGAAGTCGGTCGTCATCGGTGTCGGTCCTTCTTTTCCTCAGGCGGTGGCCAGCACGGTGCGCCGCGCGCGCCGGACATTGAACGCAGTGAACACGAGCACCATCTGCACCAGCGCGATGCCGAGCCACACGTCGGACGGGCGATGCAGGTCCATCAGCGTGCCGAAGACGAGCGGCGCGATCGCCTGCCCGATGTCGAGACCCGAGTAGACGACGCCGTAGACGCGGCCGGTCGCATTCTCGGGCGACGCGCGCTTGACGATCAGGTCGCGCGACGGGCCCGCGATGCCCGAGGCCACGCCCATCAGGCCGAACAGCACCGGCACCGCGAGTGCGCCGAGTTCGGCAAAGCCGAGCGTCAGCGCGATCAGCGAGGCGCAGCCGAATGCCGTGCCGGCGATGCGCTCGCAGCGCGACGGATCGCGAGCGAGGAAGCCGCCGATCACCATGCCGCCGGCGCTGGACAACATGTAGACGCTCAGGCAGATCGCCGCCAGCGACGCCGGAACGTCGTGCAACTGGCGCGCCGCTTCGGGCGCGAAGCTCTGCACGCCGCTGAGCACGACCGCGAGCATCAGGAAGAAGACGAAGCACACCCACACCGCCGGGATGCGCAGGAAGTCGAAGCCGCCGCCGGCGTCTTTCGCGGCCGCCGTGCCGCTCGGCGCGGAGGGCTCGATCGTCAGGCGGCTGCGGTTGAACCAGAGGATCGCCAGCACGCCTGCGACGATCGCCGCCGCGCACACGAGCGCAACGCGCCACGAGTACGCGATCGTCAACGGTACCAGCACCGCCGGCGCGATCGCCCAGCCGAGGCTGCCGGTGATGCCGTGCACGCTGAAGGCATGGCCGAGCCGCGCCGGTGCGACCTTGCGGTTGAGCAATGTGTAATCGACCGGGTGGAACACGCCGTTGCCGACGCCGGCGACGGCCGCGAAGAACGCCAGCATGCCGTAGCTGGTGCTGGCGGCAAAGCCGAGCGCCGCGACGCCGATCAGCGCCAGCCCGCCGAACAGCATCGGGCGCGGGCCGTGCCGGTCGACGAGGAAGCCCGAGGTCGTCTGCACCGCGCACGAGACGACGAAGAAGATCGTCATCAGGAAGCCCAGTTCGGCATAGCTGACCTGGAACACGTCCTTCAGCCAGGGGAACAGCGGCGGCAGCAGCAGCTGGCTGAAGTGGCTGATGCAATGCGCGGCGCCGACCAGGCCGATCACGGCGGCATCGTCGCGGGCTGATGAAGGTGGAATCGAAGGCATTCCGGGATGGTAGCAACGGCCTGCGCCGCAGGCGCTACCATCGAAACATTCTCCCGGATGCCGCTTCCCGATGACGACGCAGCAGATCCTGTTCGACTACACCCGCGCCGACGCGCGCGGCCTCGCCACGACGGCGCAGGCCTGGGCGCGCGTGCCCGCGCTGCTGACGCCCGAGCAGCGGCGCGAGCGCAAGGCGCGAGCCGCCGAACTGCTCAAGCAGCACGACGCCGTGCTCGTCGCGCACTACTACGTCGACGGCGACCTGCAGGACCTCGCCAACGAGACCGGCGGCTGCGTTGCCGATTCGCTCGAGATGGCGCGCTTCGGCCGCGACCATGCGGCGCGCACCCTCGTCGTCGCCGGCGTGCGATTCATGGGCGAGACGGCGAAGATCCTGTCGCCGCACAAGCGCGTGCTGATGCCCGACCTCGAGGCCACCTGCTCGCTCGACCTCGGCTGCCCGGCCGACGACTTCGCGCGCTACTGCGACGCCCACCCCGACCGCACCGTCGTCGTCTACGCCAACACCAGCGCCGCCGTGAAGGCGCGCGCCGACTGGATGGTGACGAGCTCGTGCGCGCTGGCGATCGTCGAGCACCTGAAGCAGCAGGGCCAGAAGATCCTGTGGGCGCCCGATCGCCACCTCGGCCACTACGTGCAGCAGGCGACCGGCGCCGACATGCTGCTGTGGAACGGCGCCTGCATCGTGCACGACGAGTTCAAGGGCATCGAGCTCGAGCTGCTGCGCGAGCAGCATCCGAGCGCCAAGGTTCTCGTCCATCCCGAATCGCCGGCCGGCGTGATCGCGCAGGCCGACGTGGTGGGCTCGACGACGCAGCTGCTCAAGGCCGTCGTCGAGACCGACGCCGACGAGTTCATCGTCGCTACCGACAACGGCCTGATGCACCGCATGCGCCAGCTCGCGCCGGGCAAGACGCTGATCGAGGCGCCGACCGCCGGCAACAGCGCCACCTGCAAGAGCTGCGCGCACTGCCCGTGGATGGCGATGAACGCGCTGCAGGGTGTGATCGACTGCCTCGAGCAGGGCCGCGGCGAGATCCGCGTCGACGAGCCGGTGCGCGCTCGCGCGCTCGGCTGCATCGAGCGCATGCTCGACTTCGTCGCGCAGCACCCGGCGGCGATCGCGACGCCGCAGCGCGGCTTCGTCAGCGGCATCGGCGCGGCCTGAAGCGCCGAACTGGCGGGCCGCGGCGGCGCATTTCGCGGCTTGGCGCGGCCGCAGCCGGCGCACACTCGGCCGCGAAGACCGCAGGAGCCGACCGATGCTTGCCGAGTTCAGCACGATCCACAACCACCACGAGCGCGCCGTGTTCGACGCCGTGCTCGCCGCCGCGACGAACTTTCCCGCGCTCGCGACGCCCGAGCTGCTGGCCGATGTGGCCTGCGTCGCGCTGAACCGCGTGCCGTCGCGCTACATCCGGCACGACGTCGATTTTTCGTTCTATCTCACCGACAAGGAACGCGCCGAAGCCGAACGCACGATCGAGCGCGCCGTCACCTTCGCGTTCCAGTTCGTGCAGGCGCGCAGCCTGATGCGCGCCCGCGCCTGAGCGCGGGCCGGTCGCTCAGCCGCACAGGCCCGACGGGCCGTCGGGCGCGCCGCGGCGCCGCCCGGCCGGGCGCACCAGCACCGTCGGGAAGCTGACCGGCAGCGTGTGCGGGAAGTCGCGGCTGTAGTGCAGCCCGCGGCTCTCGCGGCGCAGCAGCGCCGAGCGCACGATCAGCTCGGCGCAATCGACCAGGTTGCGCAGCTCGAGCAGGTCGCGACCGACGCGGAAGTTGGCGTAGTAGTCGTCGATCTCGGTGCGCAGCAGGTCGATGCGGTGCAGTGCGCGCTCCAGGCGCTTGGTCGTGCGCACGATGCCGACGTAGTTCCACATCAGCAGGCGCAGCTCGTCCCAGTTGTGGGCGATCACGACCTGCTCATCGGCGTTCTCGACCTGGCTCTCGTCCCAGGCCGGCAACGCTGTCTCGGGCGCGGACGGGCGCTCGACGATGTCCTGCGCGCAGGTGCGGCCGAACACGACGCATTCGAGCAGCGAATTGCTGGCCAGCCGGTTCGCGCCGTGCAGGCCGGTGTAGGTCGTTTCGCCGACGGCATACAGGCCGGGGATGTCGGTGCGGCCGTGCAGATCGGTCACGATGCCGCCGCAGGTGTAATGCGCCGCCGGCACGACGGGGATGCGGTCGCGCGCGATATCGATGCCGAGCCTGAGGCAGCGCGCGTGGATCGTCGGGAAGTGCGACTTCAGGAATTCCTCGCCGAGGTGGCGCGCGTCGAGCCAGACGTGGTCAAGGCCCAGGCGCTTCATCTCGAAGTCGATCGCGCGTGCGACGATGTCGCGCGGCGCCAGCTCGAGGCGCGCGTCGTGCGCCGCCATGAAGCGCGTGCCGTCGGGCAGCACGAGGTGCGCCCCCTCGCCGCGCAGCGCCTCCGAGATCAGGAAGCTGCGCTCCTGCGGGTGGTAGAGGCAGGTCGGGTGGAACTGGATGAACTCCATGTTGCCGACGCGGCAGCCGGCGCGCCAGGCCATCGCGATGCCGTCGCCGGTGGCCGTGTCGGGGTTGCTGGTGTAGCGGTAGACCTTGCCGACGCCGCCGGTCGCCAGCACGACGGCCGAAGCCGGCAGCGTCTCGACGCACTGGCGATCGATGTCGAACGCATAGACGCCATAGCAGCGCGGCACCTCGTCGCGATGGAGGTGGCGCGACGTCACCAGGTCGATCGCCATCCAGCGCTCGCGCAGCGCGATGCCCGGGTGGCGCCGCACTTCGGCGAGCAGCGCGTCGTGGATCGCCTTGCCGGTGGCGTCGGCGGCGTGGGCGATGCGCCGCACGGCGTGGCCCCCTTCGCGCGTCAGGTGCAGGCCGAGCGGCCCCTCGGGGTCGCCGGAGAACGGCACGCCGCGCTCCACCAGCCAGGCGACGGCCTGCGCGCTGCGCTCGGCGATGAAGCGCGCCGTGTGCTCCTCGACGAGCCCGGCGCCGGCGTCCTGCGTGTCGCGCACGTGTGACTCGACGCTGTCGTCCGAGCCGAGCACGCCGACGATGCCGCCCTGCGCCCAGGCGGTGGCGGCTTCGTCGAGGTTGCGCTTGGCCAGCACGACGACGGGGAAATGCTCGGCGAGGTGCAGCGCGACGGTCAGGCCGGCGAGGCCGGCGCCGACGATCACGACGGGTGCGTTAGGCGGGGCAGCAGTGGATGTCAAGGCCGGGAACCTCGTCGCGAAGACGCTGCGGATTGTATCGACGCCCCCGTCCGCTGCGACGCCGGGCCCTTACACTGCGTTCGTCGGGGGAGCCGCCGCAGCGGGACGAGGGGCGAGCATGTCGATGACCACGAGCAGTGACGCGCCCAAACCGCGCACCGAAGGCGACGGCTGGGAGGCGACGCGCGCCCAGTCGATGATGGCGACGCAGATCATGCGCGACGCCGACGACTCCGGCCCTGACGCGTTGCACGACATCGGACGCCCGGTCGGCGACAACCAGCGCGAACTCTTCGTCTCGTGCGGGCCGGTCGAGGCGATGCGCCAGCAGTTCGAGATCCTGCATCCGGCATTCATCGCGGTGCACGACGTCGGCACGACGCTGTCGCGCAAGCTGCTCGCGGGCATCGCGGCGGCCAGCGGGCGCAGCCTGCAGAAGCTCGTCATCCGCCGCCAGGGCTACGGCACGCCGCTGGCGACGCTCGAGTTCATCGAGTGGCCGACGGCGCAGGGCACGGCGCTGCGCCTCTACACGACGGAGATCGACGCCGACAGCGCGTCGCGCGCCGCGCTGGCGACGACGCTGCTCGCGCACAGCCGGCTCGGCGTCGTCCTGGTCGGCGACCTGCCGGTGCACGCGCTGACGACGGCGCTGCAGCCGCTGCAGCAGGCGCTGACGCACGGGCCGTGGTCGAACCGCCATCTGCTGATGTTGCCGCTGTCCTCGGCCAGCGCGGTCGCCACGCAGAGCGCCCACCTGTCGGGCCGCAGCGGCGTGACGGTGCGCACGACGCCGCAGGTGCAACGCCCGGCGCAGGCGTGGGGCTTCATCAGCGCGACCTGGAACCAGATGCACGACGGCGACGCGAGCGGCCTGCAGTTGCCGGGCTTGTCGACGGGCGCGCCTGCGCCCACGCCGCCCGCGGCCGCCGTGGCGGCGCCGTCTGCACCGCCGGTGGCCGCGCCGCCCATCGCGGCGCCGATCGCACCGCTGCCGCTGCGCCCGATGCCCGAAGTGCCGCAGCCCGGGGCCGCGCCGCGCAGCCTCGACGACGTGCTCGCCGACCACGTCGCACGCCTGGTCAAGCTCAACGGCATGCTGGCCTGCACCGTGTTCGACGCCGCGTCGTCACGCCCGCGTGCTCATGCGGGCGCGGGGTTCGACGCCGGGATCCTGTCTCGCCAGGGCCGCGCGCTGATCGACGCCGCGCGCGCCGCCGGCCAGAGCCTGGGCGTGCCGGGCGGCGCGCCCGAACTGGCGCTGACGCTGCAGTCGCATCATGTCGTGCTTCGGCCCATCCCGCGCCACCCCGAGCTGGCGCTGATCGCTGTATTCGACGGCAAGGTCGCCAACCTCACGCTGGTGCGGCTGCAGATCCAGCGCCACGACGAGGACTTCGCGCCGTAGAGCCCTCACCCCAACCCTCTCCCGCGCGGCGGGAGATGAAGCCGGTCACACCCTCTCCCGCCCTGCGGGAGAGGGCCGGGGTGAGGGTCTTCAGTGCACCACGCGCTGGAACACGAACTCGCCGCCCTCCACGCTCACCGGAATCACGTCCTTCGGCCCGAAGCGGCCTTCGAGGATCAGCTTGGAGACCGGGTTCTCGATGCGCTGCTGGATCGCGCGCTTGAGCGGCCGAGCGCCGAACACCGGATCGAAGCCGACCTTGGCAAGCTCGGCCAGCGCCGCCGGCGAGACGTCCAGGCGCAGCTCCATGCGTTCGAGGCGCGCTTCGAGCGCCTTGAGCTGGATGCGCGCGATCGACTCGATCTGCGACTGGTCGAGCGCGTGGAACACGACGGTCTCGTCGATGCGGTTGAGGAACTCGGGGCGGAAGTGCTGCTTGACCTCGGCCCACACAGCGTCGCGGATCAGCTCGCTGTCCTGCCCCGCCATCTGCATGATCTGGTGCGAGCCGAGGTTGCTCGTCATCACGATCACGGTGTTCTTGAAGTTGACGGTGCGGCCCTGGCCGTCGGTCAGGCGGCCGTCGTCGAGCACCTGCAGCAGCACGTTGAACACGTCGGGGTGGGCTTTCTCGACCTCGTCGAGCAGCAGCACGGCGTAAGGCATGCGACGCACCGCTTCCGTGAGCGTGCCGCCCTCCTCGTAGCCGACATAGCCGGGGGGCGCGCCGATCAGGCGGCTGACGGAGTGCTTCTCCATGAACTCGCTCATGTCGATGCGCACCATGTGGTCGTCGCTGTCGAACAGGAAGCCCGCGAGTGCCTTGCACAGCTCCGTCTTGCCGACGCCCGTGGGCCCGAGGAACAGGAACGAGCCCATCGGCCGGTTCGGATCCGACAGGCCGGCGCGCGAGCGCCGGATCGCGTTCGACACGGCGGCGATCGCCTCGTCCTGGCCGACGACGCGCTCGTGCAGCTTGACTTCCATCTGCAGCAGCTTGTCGCGCTCGCCCTGCATCAGCTTGGCGACCGGGATGCCGGTGGCGCGCGCCACGACTTCGGCGATCTCTTCGGCGCCGACCATCGTGCGCAGCAGTTGCGGCGCGCCCGACTTGTCCCGGGCCTTGCCGGTTTCCTTGGCCTGCGCCTCCTTGAGCCGCTTCTCGAGCTCGGGCAGCTTGCCGTACTGCAGCTCGGCGACCTTGTTGAAGTCGCCCTTGCGCTTCAAGTCCTCGATCTGGATGCGGATGCGCTCGATCTCTTCCTTGAGCTGCGCCGAGCCCTGGGCCGTGGCTTTCTCCGACTTCCAGATCTCTTCGAGGTCGGCGTACTCGCGTTCGAGCTTGGCGATCTCGGCCTCGATCAGCTCCAGGCGCTTCTGCGATGCCTCGTCCTTCTCCTTCTTGACTGCCTCGCGTTCGATCTTGAGCTGGATCAGGCGGCGGTCGAGCTTGTCCATCGCCTCGGGCTTGGAGTCGATCTCGATCTTGATCTTGGCCGCCGCCTCGTCGATCAGGTCGATCGCCTTGTCAGGCAGGAAGCGGTCGGTGATGTAGCGGTTGGAGAGCTCGGCCGCGGCGACGATCGCCGGGTCGGTGATCTCGACGCCGTGGTGCACCTCGTACTTCTCCTGCAGGCCGCGCAGGATGGCGATCGTCGCCTCGACCGTCGGTTCGCCGACGAGGATCTTCTGGAAGCGGCGCTCGAGTGCGGCGTCCTTCTCGATGTACTTGCGGTACTCGTCGAGCGTGGTCGCGCCGATGCAGTGCAGCTCGCCGCGCGCCAACGCGGGCTTCAACATGTTGCCGGCGTCGATCGCGCCCTCGGCC
>CAYJLV010000056.1:0-19164 GCA_964371405.1 uncultured Burkholderiaceae bacterium | reverse complement strand
ACGACATCTGCATCGGCTGCGCCTACTGCGCCGTCGCCTGCCCCTATCAGGCGCGCTACAAGACGCAGCGCGCCACCTTTGCCTACGGCAAGCCGGTCGAACATGAGGCGCAGCGCCACGACGAGGAGCGTCTGGCCGTGGCGACCAAGTGCACCTACTGCGTCGACCGCATCGACGACGGCCTCGCACAGGGTCTGGTGCCCGGCGTCGACCCGCGCGCCACGCCAGCCTGCGTCAACTCGTGCATCGCCGAGGCGCTCGCCTTCGGCGACATCGAAGATCCGAACAGCAACGTGTCGCAGCTGCTGGCCGAGAACCAGCATTTCCGCATGCATGAGGAACTGGGCACCGGGCCCGGGTTCTTCTACCTGTGGGATCGCGCCGACGACGATGACGGCGAGGATGGCGATTCGCGGGCCGCTCCCAAGCCGGACCGCGTCCCTTCGTCGAAAGGGGGGCAGTCATGACCTACGGTCCGAACCCCTGGCACCAGACGAACTGGGACTGGCGCGCCGCGGCCAACTTCATGGGCGGCGGCGCGGGGGCCGGGCTGATCGCATTCGCGGCGCTGTTCGGCGCGCCGGCCTGGGTGTCGCTGGCTGGCGCGGCGCTGGTCGGCCTCGGCCTGCTCGCGGTTTGGTTCGAGATCGGCCGCCCGCTGCGCGCGATCAACGTGCTGAAGAATCCGAACACCTCGTGGATGACGCGCGAGGCGATGGTCGCGCCGTTCGTCTTCGCCGCCGCGGTCGCACCGTGGTTCGGCGTGCCGCTCGGCGTGGCGGGCGCGGTGCCGGCGCTCGCCTACCTCTACTGCCAGGGGCGGATCCTGAACGCGGCGCGCGGCATCCCGGCGTGGCGCGAACCGCTCGTCGTGCCGCTCATCGTCGCCACCGGCCTGGCCGAAGGCGGCGGCCTGTGGCTGCTGTTCGGTGCGTTCGCAGGCGCAGCGCCGCTCATGGTCTGGATCGGATTCGCACTCGCACTCGTGGCGCGCCTCGCGCTGTGGCCGGTCTGGCGCCGGCGCCTGCGCAGCGCGCCGCGTGCGCTGGTCGCGATCGACGCGGCCGGCCGCTGGTTCAAGGCGGCGACGCTGCTGCCGCTGGTTGCGGCGCTGATCGCCGTGATGGCGCCGCCGCCTTCCGGGCTGGCGCTGCTCGCGCTGCAGGCTGCGGCCGGCGTGCTCGCCTTCGCCGGCGGGTTGTGGTTCAAGTTCACGCTGGTGACGCGCGGCGCGTTCAACCAGGGCTTCGCGATCGTGCACCTGCCGGTGCGCGGCGTGCGCCGCAGCCGATAACAACAAGAGAGCGCGAGATGGGAGCCCCCACCGAACTCGGCCGTTTTGCCGTGCGCACCGTCGGCGGCCTGCATCCGGGCGTCGAGACGATGTCGCGCGACGCGCTCGCCGCCCTGCAGCTCGAGCGCTTGCGCGCCGTGCTGCGCAACGTGTGGGACCGCGTGCCGTGGCAGCGCTCCCGACTCGAATCCGCGAACCTGCACCCCGACACGCTGCGCTCGATTGCCGATCTGCGCCGCCTGCCGTTCACCGTCAAGACCGACCTGCGCGACCACTATCCGTTCGGCTTGTTCGCGCGTTCCGTCGACCAGCTTGCGCGCGTGCACGTGTCGTCGGGCACGACGGGCAAGCCCACTGTCGTCGGCTACACGAAGGGCGACCTCGAACGCTGGTCCGACCTGGTGGCGCGTTCGTTCTACATGTCGGGCGTGCGCCCCGGCGACCTGGTGCACAACGCCTACGGCTACGGCCTGTTCACCGGCGGGCTCGGCGCGCACGGCGGCGCCGAGCGGCTCGGCTGCCCGGTGGTGCCGATCTCGGGCGGCGGCACCGAGCGCCAGGTCGCGCTGATGATGGACTTCAAGCCGCGCGTGCTGTGCGCGACGCCTTCGTATGCGTTGGCGATCGCCGAGGTCGCCGAGCAGCAGGGCGTCGATCTGCGTCAGAGCGGTCTGGCGATCGGCATGTTCGGCGCCGAGCCGTGGAGCGGTGCGATGCGCGACGAGATCGAGTCGCGCATCGGCCTGCGCGCGGTCGACATCTACGGCCTGTCGGAGATCATGGGCCCGGGCGTCGCCTGTGAATGCGAATGCCGCAGCGGCCTGCACGGCTGGGAAGATCATTTCCTGTTCGAGCTGATCGACCCCGAGACGGGCGAGCCGGTGCCCGAGGGCCAGGCCGGCGAGCTCGTGATCACGACGCTGACCAAGGAGGCGCTGCCGATGCTGCGCTACCGCACGCGCGACATCACGCGCGCGACGACGCAGCGCTGCGACTGCGGCCGCACGCATCTGCGCCTGCTGCGCGTGACGGGTCGCAACGACGACATGCTGATCATCCGCGGCGTCAACGTCTACCCGACGCAGGTCGAGGCCGTGCTGGTCGGCCGGCCCGGACTCGCGCCGCACTACCAGCTCGTCATCGAGCGCCTCGGTGCGCTCGACCACCTGCGCGTCGAAGTCGAGGCCCAACCGGGCGTCGATGCCGCGAGCTACGAAGTGCTCGCACGCGACACGACGCATCACATCAAGTCGCTGATCGGCGTCACGGCGGAAGTCGCCGTGCAGGCGCCGGGCAGCGTGCAACGTTCGCAGGGCAAGGCCGTGCGCGTGCGCGACCTCCGCCCGAAAGGAAGCTGAGACCATGCCCAAGCGATTACTCACACTGAGCGTCAACGGCCGCGAGCACACCGTTGCCGCCGCCGACGGCGCGCTGCTGATCGAGGTGCTGCGCGAAGCCTTGCAGCTCACCGGCACCAAGCAGGGCTGCGACGGCGGCGAATGCGGCGCCTGCACCGTGCTCGTCGAGGGCCGGCCGCGCCTGGCCTGCTCGACCCTGGCCGTCCAGGTCGAAGGCAAGCGCGTCGAGACGATCGAAGGCCAGGCCCGGCACGGTCGCCTGTCGCGCGTGCAGCAGGCATTCCACGAGAAGCTGGGCGCGCAGTGCGGCTACTGCACGCCGGGCATGATCATGGCGTCCGAAGGGCTGCTGCGCAGCAATCCGAACCCGACGGTCGACGAGATCAAGGCGGCGTTGGCGGGCAACCTGTGCCGCTGCACCGGCTACGTCAAGATCATCGAATCGGTGCAGGCGGCGGCCGCCGCGGAGGGCGCGCGATGAAGCCCCGCATGACGCGACCCGGCGGCATCGGCGTGCACACGCCGCTGATCGACGGCATCGAGAAGGTCACCGGCCGCGCCCGCTACACGGCCGACATCGCGGCGCCCGGCGCGCTGGTCGGGCGCATCCTGCGCAGCCCGCATCCGCACGCGCGGATCGTCTCCGTCGACATCCGCGCCGCGCAGGCGCTCGAGGGCGTGCACGCGGTGTGCACCGGAGACGACACCCCGGTGCCCTTCGGCGTGCTGCCGATCGCCGAAAACGAGTACCCGCTGGCGCGCGGCAAGGTGCGCTATCGCGGCGACCCGGTGGCCGCAGTGGCGGCAGTCGACGAGGCCACCGCCGAGCGCGCGCTGGCCGCCATCGAGGTCGTCTACGAGGTGCTGCCGGCGCTGACCACGGCCAAGGCGGCGATGAAGCCCGGCGCGGTCGCCATCCACGACGACAAGCCCAACAACGTGCTGCGCGAGGTGCATGCCGAGTTCGGCGACACGGCCGCCGGCTTCGCCGAAGCCGATCTGGTGCGCGAGAAGACCTTCACCTTCGCCGAGGTCAATCACGCGCACATGGAGCTCAACGCCACGCTGGCCGAGTACGACATCGAGCGCGACGGCGTGACGCTGCACACCACGACGCAGGTGCCGTACTACGTGCACCTCAAGGTCGCGGCCTGCCTGCAGATCGAGGAATCGCAGGTGCGCGTGATCAAGCCCTTCCTCGGCGGCGGCTTCGGCGCGCGCACCGAGTGCCTGCACTTCGAGATCATCGCCGCGCTGCTGGCGCGCAAGTCGCGCGGCACCGTGCGCCTGCTGCAGACGCGCGAGGAAACCTTCCTCGCCCACCGCGGCCGGCCGTGGACGCTGGTGAAGATGAAGATCGGCTGCAAGCGCGACGGCCGCATCACCGCGCTCGCGCTCGAGGCCACGCAGGCCGGCGGCGCCTACGCCGGCTACGGGATCATCACGATCCTCTACACCGGGGCGCTGATGCACGGCATCTACGAGATCCCGGCGATCAAGCACGACGCCTGGCGCGTCTATACCAACACGCCGCCGTGCGGCGCGATGCGCGGCCACGGCACGGTGGACACGCGCGCCGCCTTCGAGGCGCTGCTCACCGACATGGCCGCCGAGCTCGGCCTCGATGCGCTGGCCGTGCGGCAGAAGAACCTGCTGCCGCAGATCCCCTATCGCACGGCGTACGCGCAGAACGTGCTCAGCTATGGCCTGCCCGAATGCCTGGAGAAGGTCAAGGCGGCCTCGGGCTGGAACGAGCGCAAGGGCCGCATGCCCGAGGGCCGCGGCCTCGGGCTGGCGTGCTCGCACTTCGTCTCGGGCACCTCGACGCCCAAGCACTGGACCGGCGAGCCGCACGCCACGGTGAACCTGCGGCTCGACTTCGACGGCGGCGTGACGCTGTTCACCGGCGCCGCCGACATCGGACAGGGCTCGAACACGATGGCCGCGCAGTGCGCCGCCGAAGTGCTCGACGTGGCGCTGGAGCGCATCCGCGTCATCTCGTCCGACAGCGCCGTGACGCCCAAGGACAACGGCAGCTATTCGTCGCGCGTCACCTTCATGGTCGGCCGCGCATCGATCGCCGCCGCGCAGGAGCTGAAGGCGCTGGTGGTGAAGGCGGCTGCCGGCCGGCTCAAGGTCGACGAGGCCGACATCGAGGTGCGCGACGAGGTGTTCTGCGTGCGCGGCAGCGACCAGGCCGGCCTGAGCTGGATCGAGGCGGTGCGCGCGGCGATGGTCGACACCGGCGCCGTCACGGTCAAGGGCACCTACACCTGCCCGATCGAGTTCCAGGGCGACAAGAAGATCCGCGGCAGCGCGATCGGCGCCACCATGGGCTTTTGCTACGCGGCTCAGGTGGTCGAGGCCTCGGTCGACGAGCTCACCGGCAAGGTCACGGCGCACAAGGTGTGGGTCGCGGTGGACGTCGGGCGCGCGCTCAACCCGCTGTCGGTCGAAGGCCAGACCCAGGGCGGCGTGTGGATGGGCATGGGCCAGGCGCTGTCGGAGCAGACGGAGTACGACGACGGCCGCATGATGCACGGCAACCTGCTCGACTACCGCGTGCCGACGATGGCCGAGAGCCCGGACATCGAGGTCATCATCGTCGAGAGCGTCGATCCGAACGGACCGTTCGGCGCCAAGGAGGCGTCCGAGGGCATGCTCGCCGGCTTCCTGCCGGCGCTGCGCGAGGCGGTGCAGGAGGCTGCCCGCGTGAACTGCGACGTGTTCCCGCTCAGCCCGGACCGCATCGTCGAGCTGCTGGACAAGCGCGAGACGGCGCGCAGCGCCAAGGAGGTTGCATGAACGCGCTGCATGAGTTGCGCACCCTGCGCCCGACCACCATCGACGAAGCGGCGCGCGCGCTGGCCGAGGATGGCGCTCAGGTGCTGGCCGGCGGCACCGACCTGCTGCCCAACCTGCGCCGCGGGCTGGGCACACCGCGCACGCTGGTGGATCTCACGGCCGTGGCCGCGCTCGACGCCGTTGCCGTGCAGGCCGACGGCTCGCTGCGCCTGGGCGCCGCGGCGACGCTGGCTGCGCTGGCCGGCCATGCCGCGGTGCGCTCCGGCTGGCCGGCGCTGGCGACAGCGGCCAGCCTGGTCGCCGGCCCGACGCACCGCGAGGCCGCAACGCTCGGCGGCAACCTGTGCCAGGACACGCGCTGCGTGTTCTACAACCAGAGCGAATGGTGGCGCGCCGGCAACGACTACTGTCTCAAGTACCGCGGCGACAAGTGCCACGTGGTCGTCAAGAGCGACCGCTGCTACGCCACCTACCACGGCGACGTGGCGCCGGCGCTGATTGCACTCGACGCGAGCGTCGAGATCGTCGGCCCCGGCGGCGCGCGCACGCTGCCGGTGGCGGCGCTGTTCGTCGAGGACGGCGCGCGCCGCCTGACTCTCGAGCCCGGCGAGTGGCTCGCCGCCGTTGACGTGCCGCCTGCCGACGGCTGGCGCGCCGACTACGCCAAGGCGCGTGTGCGCGACGCCGTGGACTTTCCGCTCGCCGGCGCCGCGGTGGCGCTGCGTCGCGACGGCGACCGGCTGGCCGGCTTGCGCGTGGCCGTCACCGGCACCAACTCGGCGCCGCTGGTCGTGCCGACCGACAGTGTGGTCGGCCGGCCGTGGGACGCCGAGGCCGCGAAGGCGCTTGCCAAGGCGGTGCAGGGCACGAGCAACGTCCTGGCGACCACCGTGGCGTCGGTCAAGTACCGGCGCCGCATGCTGCAGGCGCTGGTGCGCCGGCTCGTCGATGACCTCTGGACCCGGGCCTAGGGCCGCGGCCATCCACGGAGCACTTGCATGTACCGTATCGTCAAGGTTGAAAAATTCACGCCGCAGACCTTCCTGTGGGAGGTCGACGCGCCCGACGTGGCGCGTGCCGCCGAGGCCGGCCATTTCGTGATGCTGCGTCTGAACGACGCCGGCGAGCGCATTCCGCTCACCGTCGCCGACTATGACCGCGAGCGCGGCACCATCACCGTCGTCGTGCAGTCGCTCGGCCGCACGACGCGCGAGATGCGCGACAACTATGTCGAGGGCGGCGAGTTCGCCGACTTCGTCGGCCCGCTCGGTCTGCCGCAGCACATCGAAAAGGTCGGCCATGTCGTGCTGGTCGGCGGTGGGCTCGGCGTCGCGCCGGTCTATCCGCAGCTGCGCGCGTTCAAGGAAGCGGGCAACCGCACGACGTGCATCGTGGGCTTTCGCAACGCCGACCTCGTGTTCTGGGACGACAAGCTGCGCGAGTATGCCGACGAGTTGATCATCTGCACCGACGACGGCAGCGCCGGGCGCCCCGGCTTCGTCACCGGCGCGCTGCAGGAGCTGCTCGAGCGCGAGAAGCCCGACCTCGTCGTCGCCATCGGCCCGATGCCGATGATGCAGGCCTGCACCGAGACCACGCGCCCGTTCGGCGTACTGACCAAGGTGTCGCTCAACACGATCATGGTCGACGGCACCGGCATGTGCGGCTCGTGCCGCGTCACGGTCGGCGGCGAGGTCAAGTTCGCCTGCGTCGACGGCCCCGACTTCGACGCGCACCAGATCGACTTCAAGGAGCTGCTGGCGCGCCAGAAGCGCTTCAAGACGCAGGAGCAGCAGGCCAACGCCGACCTCGACCACGTCTGCAGCCTCGAAGAGCTGCTTATCAAGCAGGGCAAGCGCACCTACAAGAAGTATTCGGCGCTCGAGCGCACCCAGGTGCCGATGCCCGAGCGCGAGCCGGCCGAGCGCTCGTGTTCGTTCGACGAAGTCAACCTCGGCTATGACTGGGCCGCCGCGCTGCGCGAGTCCGAGCGCTGCATCCAGTGCGTCAAGCCGACGTGCATCGAGGGTTGCCCGGTGCGCATCGACATCCCGCGCTTCATCCGCCATCTGCTGCTGCGGGACGTCGACGGCGCAGTCGACGCGATCCACGATTCGAGCCCGTTCCCCTCGGTGTGCGGGCGCGTCTGCCCGCAAGAGAGCCAGTGCGAGGCGCAGTGCGTGCTCCACAAGGCGAAGATGCAGCCGGTCGCGATCGGCCGCCTCGAGCGCTTCGTCGGCGACCACGCCTCGCATCGGCCGGCGCCGAAGCTCGAATTCGAGCGCAGCGCGGGCAAGGTCGCCGTCGTCGGTTCGGGCCCGGGTGGCCTCGCCTGCGCGGCCGACCTGATCAAGATGGGCGCCGACGTGACGGTTTACGAGGCGCTGCACGTCGTCGGCGGCGTGCTGCGCTACGGCATCCCGTCGTTCCGCCTGCCGCGCGACATCATCGATCGCGAAGTCCAGGCCCTGCGCGACTCCGGCGTGCGCTTCGAGACCAACAAGGTGATCGGCAAGACGTTCACCGTCGAGCAGCTCACCGGCTCGATGGGCTACGACGCCGTGTTCGTCGCCGCCGGCGCCGGCGCGCCGTCTTTCCTCGGCATCCCGGGCGAGTCGGCCGGTCAGGTCTATTCGGCCAACGAGTTCCTGACGCGCGTCAACCTGATGGGCGGCGACCGCTTCCCGTACCGCGACACGCCGGTCGGCAGCGGCCAGCGCGTCGTCGTGATCGGCGCCGGCAACACGGCGATGGACTGCCTGCGCACCGCGCGCCGCCTTGGCGCGGCCGAGGTGCGCTGCGTCTACCGCCGCTCCGAGGCCGAAGCGCCGGCGCGCATCGAGGAGTTGCGCCACGCCAAGGAAGAGGGCGTGACGTTCTCGTTCCTGCACGGACCGGTCGAGGTGCTGCTCGACGAGGCCGGTGACGTGCGCGCGCTGCGCGCGCAAAAGATGGCGCTCGGCGACCCCGATGCGCGCGGCCGGCGCACGCCCGTGCCGCTGGACGAGTTCGTCGAGTGGCCGTGCGACACCGTGATCTATGCGCTGGGCACGCAAGCCAATCCGATCGTCGGCCGCGCGACGCGCGGCCTCGGGCTCGATCGCCGCGGCTACATCGCCGCCGACAACGAAACGCAGGCGACCAACCTGCCGGGCGTGTTCGCCGGCGGCGACATCGTCACCGGCGGCGCGACCGTCATCCTCGCGATGGCCGCCGGCCGCCGTGCGGCGCGCGCCATCGGCGCCTGGCTGCACGGAGACCGCGCCGCCTGGCCCCCCTCGGCCGAGGCCGTTGCCGCCTTCGAGCCGCCCGCGCCGCTGGCCGACGCACTTTCCTCGTGATGGAGTACCGAACGATGCTGTGCCCCAAGTGCCACCAGCCGCTCGCCGACGAGGACGACGGCCCCTACATCTGCTGCGCCGGTGCGAGCACGCAATGGCAATGCGCCGACTGCGGCAAGGTCAGCGAGGGCTTCGCGTTCCCGTACGGCCGCTGTCCGCAGTGCGGCGGCGCGCTCGCGCTGCGTGAAGCCGCTGCGCTCGGCGTGGCGAGCGACGACGTCGCCGCGATGAACGCGGTGCGCACCGCGTTCGAGATCGAGCAGGGCGGGCGCGCCTTCTACCAGCGCGCCGCGGCCGACTGCGACGACGAGTCGCTGCGCGCGCTGTTCGGCCGCTTCGCCGTGATGGAAGGCGAGCACATGGAGACGCTGGCGCGCCGCTACCACGTCGACGTGCCCGATTCCTCGCCGGCGTTTCGCGTCGACACCGCGGCCGTCTATGCCGGCGTGATCGGCCGTGCCGGCGACGCCTCCGACCTGCTGCGCATCGCGATCGGCTTCGAGAAGCGCGCGGCGACCTTCTTCGCCGAGCGCGCGGCGCAGTCGCGCATCGGCTCGGCCGAGCGCCGGCTCTACGAGGAACTGGCGGCCGAGGAACGCGAGCACGCGCAGATGCTCATCACCGAGCTGGCGCGCTGGCGCGAGGGCAAGCCCGGCCTCTACAGCGCCGAGGCCCCGCCCACGGGCGGACCGCTCAACGGCGCCGAGCTGCTGCTCGCCGGCCACGACGCCGCGCTGACCGCGATCGAATGCGGCGGCGAGAGCATGAGCTACGGCGAGCTGCGCGACCGCGTCGCGCGCGCCGCCGCGGTCTGGCAGGCGCGCGGCGTGCGCCCCGGCAGCCGCGTCGCCGTCAAGCTGCCCGACGGCTTCGACTGGGTCGTCGCCTGGCTCGGCGCGCTGTGGGCCGGCGGCGTCGCCGTCGGCGTCAACCCGAAGATCCCCGCGGCCGAGTGGCACTACATCCTCGAGGAGGCCGGCTTCGACGTCATCGTCGCCGAGACGGACGAAGAGACGACGGCGCCGTGGAAGTCGCGTGTGGGCGGCCTCGAAGAAGGGCGCCACGCCGTCGCCGCGGCGCAGCCGATCGCCGCGGTGCGCGTGCCCGAGGAGTCGCCCGCGTTCTGGGTCCATTCGTCGGGCACCTCGGGCAAGCCCAAGGCCGTCGTCCACGCGCACCGCTGCATCCGCGACATCGGCCGGGTCTCGGCCGAGCGGCTCGGCATCGAGCCCGGCGACCGTCTGTTCGCCAGCTCGCGGCTGTTCTTCTCGTATCCGCTGACCAACCTGCTGCTCGCCGGGCTGCGCATCGGCGCGACGCTGATCCTCGACGCACAGTGGCCCAACGCGAAGAGCGTTGCTGCGACCGTCGCGCAGACGCATCCGACGGTGCTGTTCAGCGTGCCCTCGCTCTATCGCGACCTGCTGCACGAGGGGTTGGCGCCGCAGCTCGCCGCGGCCGGCGTGCGCCGCTGCGTGTCGGCCGGCGAGGCCATGCCCCAGGCGTTGCGCGACGCCTGGCGCGCGGCGACCGGTCTGACGATCATCGACGGCTACGGCGCCTCGGAGGTGCTGTCGCTGGTGCTGACCGCGCTCGACGGCGACGACGGCCTGCAGTTGTCGCCCGGCGTCGACGCGCGTCCGCTCGACGCCGAGGCAGCGGCCGGCGGCGGCCCGACGCGCCTCTTGATTCGCACGACGACGCAGGCGCTGGGCTACCTCGACCGGCCGGCGGCGCAGGCCGACTCGTTTCGCGACGGCGCGTTCTGCCCGGCCGACCTGTTCGTGCGCACGGCCGGCGGCGGCTGGCGCTTCGCCGGACGCGAAGACGCCCTCGTCAAGATCCGCGGCCGCTGGGTCAACCTCGCCGAGCTCGGCGAGCGTCTCGGCCAAGGGCTCGACGGATTGCGCGAGGGCGCCGCAGTGTGCGTGCCCGATGCCGACGGCGTCGAATCGGTCGCCTACTTCTATGTCGCTGCCGCGGGCGACGCCGACCGGCTGCGCGACGCGCTGACGCAGCGCATCGGCACGCTGCCGCCGTATCAGCGGCCGGCCGTGGTGCGCCGTCTCGACGCGCTGCCGCGCACCGCGACGGGCAAGCTGCTGCGGCGCAAGCTGCAGGAGCTGCACGGCGCGCCGGATTGAGACCACGACACGAAGCGATGAACGCAGCCACCGAAACCGTCGTCGGCGTCGAACGCCAGGGCGCCGTGCTCGTCGCGACGCTGTCGCGCGCGCCGGTCAACGCGCTCGACGACACGCTGATCGCGCAGCTCGGCACGGCCGTCGACGCCGCGATCGCCGACGAGTCCGTCACCGTGCTGCACCTGCGCAGCGACCAGCGCGCCTTCGGCGCCGGCGCCGATCTCGAGTTCATGCGCCGGTGCTTCTCCGGCCCCGATGGGCCCGAGGCGATGGTCGAGCTGGTGCAGCGCATGCAGCGATTGTTCGCGCGCATCGAGGCGGCGCCGCTCGTCACGCTGGCCGAGATCGGCGGCGCGGCGCTCGGCGGCGGCTTCGAGCTCGCGCTCTCGTGCGACCTGCGCATCGCTGCCGCCGAGGCGCGCATCGGCCTGCCCGAGGCCGGGCTGGGCCTGCTGCCCGGCGCCGGAGGCACGCAGCGGCTGACGCGGCTGGTCGGCCCGGGCCTCGCGCGCCGCCTGATCTTCGGCGCTGAAACGCCCACGGGCGCCGAGGCGCTCGCCCTCGGCCTCGTGCAGTGGGCCGTGCCGCGCGCCGAGCTCGCCGCGGCGGCACAGGCGCTGGCACAGCGGCTGGCCGCGCTGCCGCGCAATGCGCTGGCCGAGAACAAGCGCTGCATCGAACTGGCCGGACTGCCCGGCGAGAGCGGCTACCAAGCCGAGGTCGAGGGCACGCGACGCCTCTACCAGGACCCCGAAACCCGGCGCCGCGTGTCGGCCTTCCTCGACCGCAGCGCCGCCCCCCGATGACATCCCACCAGGAGTGACCCGAGAATGACTTCATCCCTCAAAGACAAGATTGCCGTCGTCACCGGAGCCGCATCGGGCATCGGCAGCGCGATCGCGCAGAAGCTCGCTGATGCGGGCGCCACCGTCATCGTCGCCGACGTCCAGGCCGACAAGGGCGAGGAGCGCGCCGCATCGCTGCGCGCCGCCGGCGGCAAGGCCGAGTTCGTGCAGATCGACCTGACCGACGCGGCGTCGACCGCGGCCTTCGCCGACAAGGTGCAGGCCAAGCACGGCACCGTCGACGTGCTCGTCAACGGCGCGGGCTGGGGCAAGACGGCCCCGTTCTGGGAAGGCACGCCCGAGTTCTGGGAACGCGTCATCGCGCTCAACCTCGTCGGCCCGATGCGCCTGACCAAGGCGCTGCTGCCCGAGATGATGAAGAAGGGCGGCGGGCGCATCGTCAACATCGCCAGCGACGCCGGCCGCGTCGGCAGCATGGGCGAGACGGTCTACGCCGGCGCCAAGGGCGGACTGATCGCCTTCACCAAGTCGCTGGCGCGCGAGACGGCGCGCTACGGCGTGCACGTCAATTGCGTCTGCCCGGGGCCGACCGACACGCCGCTGATGGCCGCCGTGCCCGACAAGGTCAAGGAAGCCCTGACCAAGGCGATCCCGCTGCGCCGCCTGGCCAAGCCCGAAGAGGTGGCCGACGCCGTGGTGTTCTTCGCCGGCGACACGGCCAGCTACATCACGGGCCAGGTGCTCAGCGTCAGCGGCGGCCTGACGATGCACGGCTGAGGCGACTCGGGCGGCTGCGACAATCGACGATCACGACTCAAGACGGAGAGCCGCAATGGACTACACGCTGCCAGAATTTCTCGCCCACGCGATCGCGCTCGAGCGCGAATCGGCCGAGCGCTATCTAGAACTCGCCGACATGATGGAGACGTACCGCAACGAAGACGTCTCCAAGCTGTTCCGCGACATGGTCCATTACTCGACGCTGCACCACGACTCGATCGTCGAGCGTGCCGGCGGCATGGAGCTTCCGCAGCTGCGCTCGTGGCAGTACCGCTGGCGCCACCCGCCCGAGGCCGGCGGCGACGAGGCCTTCGACCAGGCGCTCGACGCCTGGAGCGCGCTGCAGTACGCGCGCGAGAACGAAGTGCGCGCCATGCAGTACTACGCCGGGGTCGGCCAGCAGGCCACCGACGCCGAGGTGCGCCGCCTCGCGACCGAGTTCGCCGCCGAGGAGACCGAGCACGTCGAGGCGCTCGACCACTGGATCGCGCGCACGCCGCGGCCCGGCACGCCGTGGCGGGCGGAACCCGGCAGCGCGGATTGAAATCTATGCGCGCGACGCCGCGACGCCTATTCGCACAGGCGCCGGATGTCCTCGGGGACCGGGATGCCGCGCAGCTTGCGCCGGTCCGCGGTGTCGCGCACGACGAAGATGCGCGTCTCGGTGCTCTCGCAGATCAGGTCGTCGCCGCGCGTGATCACGTGCTTCTGCAGGAACGCCTTGTTGCGCCACTCCTCGATGTGCGTCGAGATCGTCAGCTTCTCGCCGTAGGTCGCGCTCTTGACGAAACGCGCGTGGTGCTCGAGCAGCGGCGTGCCGACGATGCCGGTCGTCGTCTCGAGCACGTGCCACGGCGGCACGCCGCAGCTCATGAAGAAGTTCAGCGACGCCGCGTCCATCCAGCGGTGGTAGCGCGGAAAGAACACGATGCCCGCCGGATCGCAGTCCCCGAAGCGCACCTCGACATTCATGGTCGTCGTCTTGCTCATGCAGCCCTTCCCGTTTTCGCGGCTGGATTCTAGTCCGCTGCTTCCCGATTCACACGACACACACCACGACAGGAGTCCACAGCCATGAAACGCATCCAGCTCGCCAACTACGAAGCGAAGCACTTCGGCTATTCGGTGACCGGCAAGGTCGCGACGATCACGCTGAACCGCCCCGAGCGCAAGAACCCGCTGACCTTCGACTCCTATGGCGAGTTGCGCGACCTGTTCCGCGAGATGTGCTACGCCACCGACATCAAGGCGATCGTGTTCACCGGCGCGGGCGGCAACTTCTGCTCGGGCGGCGACGTGCACGAGATCATCGGCCCGCTGGTCAAGATGGACATGCCCGAGCTGCTCGAGTTCACGCGCATGACGGGCGACCTGGTCAAGGCGATGCGCGCCTGCCCGCAGCCGATCATCGCGGCGATCGACGGCATCTGCACCGGCGCGGGCTCGATGATCGCCTGCGGCTCCGACATCCGCATCGCCACGCCGCGCACCAAGCTCGCGTTCCTGTTCGTGCGCGTGGGCCTGGCCGGCGCCGACATGGGTGCCTGCACGCTGCTGCCGCGCATGATCGGTCTGTCGCGCGCCGCCGACCTGCTCTTCACCGGCCGCACCGTCGGCGCCGAGGAAGCCGAGCGCTTCGGCTTCTGGAACCGCATGGTCGATCCGGAAGCGCTCGCCGGCGAAGCCGCCGCGCTCGCCAAGGAGCTCGCCGAGGGCCCGACCTTCGGCCACGCGATGACCAAGACGATGCTGTGGCAGGAGTGGAACGCAGGCCTGGGCGAGTGCATCGAGGCCGAGGCGCAGGCGCAGGCGATCTGCATGCAGACCAAGGACTTCGAGCGCGCCTACCATGCGTTCGCCGCCAAGCAAAAGCCCGTGTTCCAGGGCGACTGAGAGAGGATCCGAGCGATGGCCGACCGCAGCTTCCTGGCCTGGCCGTTCTTCGACGACGGCCACCGCGCCTACGAGCGCGATCTCGCAGCGTGGGCGCGCGACGCGCTGCCGCCGCTCGTCGCCGGGCAGCACGAAAGCGACCTCGATGCGGTCTATGCCTGTTCGCGCACCTTGGTGCGCGAGCTCGGCCGGGCCGGCCTGCTGCGCGCCTGCGTGCCGGGCGCGCACGGCGGCCTGCGCGAGCAGGTCGACGTGCGCAGCCTCGCGCTGGCGCGTGAGACGCTGGGCTACGCGCACCCGCTGGCCGACTTCGCGCTGGCGATGCAGGGGCTCGGCAGCGTGCCGGTCAGCCTGTTCGGCAACGACGCGCAAAAGCGCGCGCTGTTGCCGGGTGTTTGCAGCGGCGAGCTCGTCGCGGCGTTCGCGCTCTCGGAGCCCGACGCCGGCTCCGACGTCGCCGCGATGCAGGCCACGGCGCGCCGCGACGGCGACGCCTGGGTGCTCGACGGCGTCAAGACCTGGATCTCCAACGGCGGCATCGCCGACCGCTACGTCATCTTCGCGCGCAGCGGCGAGGCTCCGGGCGCCAAGGGCATCTCGGCCTTCCTCGTCGACGCCGACACGCCGGGGCTCGATGCGAGCGAGCGCATCCCCGTCATTTCGCCGCATCCGCTGGGCACGCTCAAGCTCACGAACTGCCGCGTCGGTGCCGATCGCCTCGTGGGCCAGCCCGGCCAGGGCTTTGCCGTGGCGATGGGCACGCTCGACCTGTTTCGCACCACGGTCGGCGCCGCGGCGCTCGGTTTCGCGCGCCGCGCGCTCGACGAGGCGACGCAGCGCGCGTTGAATCGCAAGATGTTCGGCCAGACGCTGGCCGACTTTCAGCTCACGCAAGTCCAGCTCGGCGCAATGTGCACCGAGATCGACGCGTCGGCGCTGATGGTCTACCGCAGCGCGTGGACGCGTGACGTGCAGGGCACGCGCGTCACGCGCGAGGCGTCGATGGCCAAGCTCTACGCCACCGAGGCGGCGCAGCGCGTGATCGACGGCGCGGTGCAGCTGCACGGCGGCCTCGGCGTCGTCACCGGCATGGTGGTCGAGCGGCTCTATCGCGACGTCCGTGCGCTGCGCATCTATGAAGGCGCCAGCGAAGTGCTGCAGCTCATCGTCGGCGCGCGCCACCTGCAGGCGGCACGCGAGGCCGTGGAGCGCCGGTGAACGGAGCCGTCCGCGTCTGGCACGAGGGCGACGGCACGCACATCGACGTGCGCGGCCTGCCGGCGCCGCAGCCGCTGGTGCAGATCCTGCAACTGGTGCGCGGCCTGGGCGCCGGCACGGCCGTCGTCGTGCACCACGACCGCGACCCGCAGCTGCTCTACCCCGAGCTGGCGCAGATCGGCTGGGGCGCCGAGCGCATCGCCGGCGAGCCGGGCGAATGGCGCCTGCGCCTCGCGCCGCTGGCGTGACCGAAGCGCCGAAGCGGCGCCGCCCCGTCTCGGGCGGCGCCTTCGCCGCCGGTGCCAAGGGCCGGCTGCTGCCGGCCTCGGTGCCGATGCGCTACTTCGGCGCCGCCGCCGTCTTCCAGGCGCTGGCCTGGCTCGCGCTGCTCGTCGGCGCCGCCGATTGGGTGCAGTGGCGCGGTGGTCTCGGTTGGCCGCTCGCCGCGCTTCATCTCGTCACGCTCGGCACCTTGCTGTCGAGCGCGATCGGAGCCAGCCTGCAGCTGCTGCCGGTGGCGACGCGCCAGCCGGTGCGCTCGCAGGGCCTGGCCGGCGCGCTGTGGTGGCTCTACGTGCCCGGCGTCGCGGTGCTGGCGCTCGGCATGGGACTCGCGCAACCGCATCTGCTGGCCGCCGCCGCCGCCGCCGTGGTCGCTGCGCTCGCCGCCTGGGGCGTGCTGCTCGCCTTCAACCTGCGCGGCGCACGCGGCATGCCGGGCGTCGTGCTGCACGGCTGGGGCGCGCTCGTCGCGCTGGCGCTGCTCGCGGCGACCGCTCTGGCGCTGGTCGCGCTGTGGCTCGGCCGGCCGCTGCTCGACCGCGACACGGCGCGCGCGCTGCACCTCGTGGCCGGTGTGTTCGGCACGATGGGACTGCTGGCGTTCGGACTCGCCTACATCCTGCTGCCGATGTTCGCGCTGGCCGGTGTGCCCGATGAGCGGCGCCAGCTCGCCTCGGGCGGTGCGGCGCTGGGGGCGATCGTGCTCGCTGCCGCAGCGGCCTTCGGCGTCGCGCCCGTCGCGCTGCGCCTGGCCGCCGTCGCCGCCGGTGCGCTGGCGCTCGGGCTGCACCTCTACCTGATGCACGGCGTGCTGAAGTCGGGCATGCGCAGCGACTTCGGCCGCGCGCTCGTGCTGATGCGCGTCGGCTGGGCCAGCCTCGGCGGTGCCCTCGCGCTCGCGCTCGCCCTCGTGCTCGGCGCGCCGGAGGACCCGTGGGCGCGGCTGTTCGGCGTGGCGGCCGTCGCCGGCTGGCTGCTCAGCTTCCTGTTCGGCGTGCTGCAGCGCATCCTGCCGTTCCTCGCGTCGATGCATGCGGCGCAAGGCCAGAAGCGCCCGCCGATGCCCTCGGCGCTGACGCCGGAGCGGCCGCTGGCGGTGCACTTCTTCTGCCATCTGGCGGCGCTGGCGCTGCTCGTTGCCGCCACGGCGATGCAGTCGACACCGCTGACGCAGCTCGCCGCGCTGGTCGGCTGCATCGGCGCGGCGGCCTGGGTCGTGTTCTTCGCCGGGCTGCTGCGGCGCCTGCGTGGCGCTGCCGTGAACGGCGCAGTGCGCTGACGGTCAAGCCGGCGCCGGCCCGGCGGCCTAGAGTCGGCCGATGCAATCCATCGAGTTCCGCGACCGGGTCGCCCTCATCACGGGCGGCGGCACCGGCATCGGCGCCGCCGTCGCCCGCCAGTTCAGCGCCGCCGGCGGCAGGGTCGTGCTGATGGGGCGCCGCGCAGCGCCGCTGCACGAGATTGCTGCGCCGCTCGGCGGCCTCGTCGTTGCCGGCGACGCAGCCGATGCCGCCGACGTGCGGCGCGCGCTGGCCGCCGCGCGCGACGCCTGGGGCAGCGTCGACGTGCTCGTCGCCAATGCAGGAGGCCACGGCATCGGCAGCGCGCTCGACACCGACGACGCCTCGTGGGCGCAGGCGACGCGCCTCAACCTCGACACGGCCTTCGTCTGCGTGCGCGAGTTGCTGCCCGAGCTGATCGCGCGGCGCGGCAACGTCGTCGTGCTGTCGTCGCTGGCCGGCCACTTCGCCGGGCCCGACGTCGTCGGCTACGTGACGATGAAGCATGCGCTGATCGGCCTGGTGCGCTCTGTCGCGCGCGACTATGGGCGCCGCGGCGTGCGCGTCAATGCCGTCTGCCCGGGCTGGGTGCGCACCGCGATGGCCGACGAGCAGATGGCCGAACTGGTGCGCCGCCGCGGTCTTGCCGGCGTCGAAGCGGCCTACGATCTGGTCACGCGCGACGTGCCGCTGGGCCGCCCGGCGACGGCGCAGGAGGTGGCCGATGCCGTGCTGTTCCTCGCGTCGCCGCGCGCCGCGATGATTACCGGCACGTCGCTGCTGGTTGACGGCGGGGCTTCAGCCGTCGACCTGCCCACGCTGGCCTTCGCCGACTGAGCCCGGCCCCCGGCGCGTTCGCAGCCCTTTCCCCTCGCTCCGGTGCTGTCTTGCGCCGGGGCGCAGCGGGAACCTAGGGTTTTCCC
Source organism: uncultured Burkholderiaceae bacterium (assembly GCA_964371405.1). Classification (GTDB taxonomy): domain Bacteria; phylum Pseudomonadota; class Gammaproteobacteria; order Burkholderiales; family Burkholderiaceae_C; genus JAMHWF01. The sequence continues at coordinate 1,040 of CAYJLV010000056.1, read as the reverse complement.
TATACTGCACTGCACGGGTACAGGGTGTGCCTGAGGGAGAACCTGCAATGACCACCAACCAACTCCGACTGCCGGCTCCGGTCTCGTCGCGGGCGGTGCAAGCCGTCGCCGCGTTCGCCAGGGGATTCGCGCGCAACGTGGCCGCCATCGCCGAGGTCGTCATCCACGCACGCAGCGTGCAGCGCAACGTGCAGAAGATGGCCGACATGCTGCGCGAGGCCGACCGCATCGAGGCGAAGCAGCCCGAACGCGCCGCCGAGCTGCGCCAGGCTGCCCAGACGCTGTTTCTCGTTTGAGCCCCGGATAGCGGTGGGCGGCCGCGCCGGGAGGTGCGGCCCCGCTCGTGGACAGCACGAGCGCAGAACGTCGTTTCAGCGATCGGCCCGATAGGCCGTCGGCGTGACGCCGACGCGGCGTTGGAACGCAGCAGCGAAGTGGCTCGGCGTCGCAAAGCCGGTGTCGAGCGCAATTTCCGATACCGGCCGGCGTGTCGCGACGAGCAGTTCCTTCGCCCGTGCGATGCGCTCGCGCAGCAGGTACTGGTAGGGCGTGAGTCCGGTGTGCGCCTTGAATGCGCGCACGAACACGGGCACGCTCGATCCGGCCACCTCGGCCAGCGCCTCGACCGCCAGCGGCTCGGCCAGGCAGGTCTGCAGGTAGCCGATCGCGCGGCGCACGCCGGCGGCCGGTGTGTTCGTCGTGCGGCGCAGCGCGGCTTCGCGCGGCGGGCCGGACGCAGCGGCATGATGTGCAGCGAGGTGGAACATCGCTGTGCGCGCGAGCTGGTCGGCATAGGCGCCGCCGAAGCGGCTGCGCTCGCGCAGCGCGGCGAGCAGCGCCACGCACAACTGCTCGAGCAGCGGATCGAACTGCGCCAGGCGCGGCAACAGCTCGACGGCCTCGCCCCACTCCGCGGCGATCTCGTCCTTCAGGCGTCGATGCAGGTACAGCAGCACGATGTCGGGGGGGCCGCCGATCGACCACGTCGAGCGGTGGTCGCCCGGGATCAGGCTGAACATGCGCGGCTTGAGCAGCGCGCG
>CAYJLV010000055.1:0-19218 GCA_964371405.1 uncultured Burkholderiaceae bacterium | reverse complement strand
CCATCCGCGAGGGCGGCAGAACCGTCGGCGCAGGCGTCGTCGCCAAGATCATCGAATAGACATGGTGCCCCCGGTGCCGTCGCGCTGAACGCGCTCCGGCACCACCCCCCGAGGGGGTACCGTCCCGTCTTGGGGCGGCCCGGCGACAGGACGGCCCTTCGGCCCCCAACCTCTTCGTCACGGCCCTGGGGGCCGCGACACTGCTCTTTGGAGTCACCATGCAGAAGCAAAGAATTCGTATCCGCCTCAAGGCGTTCGACTACAAGCTGATCGACCAGTCGGCGCTCGAGATCGTCGAGACCGCCAAGCGCACCGGCGCCATCGTCAAGGGTCCGGTGCCGCTGCCCACGCGCATGCAGCGCTTCGACATCCTGCGTTCGCCGCACGTCAACAAGACCAGTCGCGACCAGTTCGAGATCCGCACGCACCAGCGCCTGATGGACATCGTCGATCCGACCGACAAGACGGTCGACGCGTTGATGAAGCTCGACCTCCCGGCCGGCGTGGACGTCGAAATCAAGCTGCAGTAGAATCACCGGCTTTCCCGGCCGGCTCGCGCCTCGTGAGCCGGCCGAACTCATCAGTCCGGCCAATCGATGTCGGACATTGGAGCTAGAACCATGACAACAGCCAGTCCGGGCCAACGCCTCGGTTTGCTGGGCCGCAAGGTGGGCATGATGCGCATCTTCACCGACAGTGGCGACTCCGTGCCGGTGACGGTGGTCGACGTCTCGAACAACCGCGTCACGCAGGTCAAGACGGTCGAGAACGACGGCTACAGCGCGCTGCAGGTGACCTACGGGTCGCGCAAGGCGTCGCGCGTGTCCAAGCCGCAGGCCGGGCACTTGGCCAAGGCCGGCGTCGAAGCCGGCGAGATCCTCAGGGAATTCCGTGTTGCCGCCGACGTGGCCGGCCAGTACGCCCCCGGCGCACAGGTGCCGGTGACGCTGTTCGCCGCCGGCCAGAAGGTCGACGTGCAGGGTACGTCGATCGGCAAGGGCTTCGCCGGCACGATCAAGCGCCACAATTTCAGCTCGCAACGCGCGTCGCACGGCAACAGCCGTTCGCACAACGTGCCGGGCTCGATCTCGATGGCACAGGATCCGGGCCGCGTGTTCCCGGGCAAGAAGATGTCGGGGCATCTCGGCGACGAGACCGTGACGACGCAGAACCTCGACATCGTGCGTGTCGACGAAGCGCGCTCGCTGCTGCTGGTGCGCGGCGCCGTGCCGGGTGCAAAGAACGGCCACGTGGTCGTGCGCCCCGCGGTGAAGGAACGCGCCGCCAAGGTTGGCGCCGCCGAGTCCGCCAAGAAGAAAGGGGCCTGATGATGCAGCTCGAGCTCCTGAACGAACAGGGCCAGGCCACGGCCAAGGTCGAAGCGCCGGACACCGTATTCGCGCGTGACTACAACGAGGCGCTGGTGCATCAGGTCGTGGTGGCTTTCCAGGCCAACGCGCGGCAGGGCACCCGCGCGCAGCTCGACCGCGCGATGGTCAAGCACTCGACGAAGAAGCCGTGGCGCCAGAAGGGCACCGGCCGCGCCCGCGCGGGCATGACGTCGTCGCCGCTGTGGCGTGGTGGTGGTCGCATCTTCCCGAACAGCCCCGACGAGAACTTCACCCACAAGATCAACAAGAAGATGTATCGCGCCGGCATGGCGGCGATCCTGTCGCAGCTCGCGCGCGACGGCCGCCTCGCCGTGGTGGATCCGATCCGCGTCGATGCGCCCAAGACCAAGCTGCTGGCGCAGAAGTTCAAGGCGATGGGCCTCGATTCCGTGATGGTGATCGCCGACCAGGTCGACGACAACCTGCTGCTCGCTTCGCGCAACCTGGCCAACGTGCTCGTCGTCGAGCCGCGCTACGCCGACCCGCTGTCGCTCGTCTTCTACAAGAAGGTGTTGGTGACCAAGGGTGCGATGGAGCAACTCAAGGAGATGCTGGCATGACCACCCCCCAATTCGATCAGGGCCGCCTGGCCCAGGTGCTGGTCGAGCCGATCGTCTCCGAGAAGGCCACCAGCGTCGCCGAGTCGCACAACCAGGTGCTGTTCAAGGTGCTGCGCAACGCGACCAAGCCCGAGATCAAGGCTGCTGTCGAGCTGATGTTCAAGGTCGAGGTCGCCTCGGTGCAGGTGGTCAACCAGAAGGGCAAGGTCAAACGCGTCGGCCGTTCGATCGGCCGACGTGACCACGTCAAGAAGGCCTACGTGTCGCTCAAGCCTGGCCAGGAGCTCAACTTCTCCGGGGAGGCCGCGTAATGGCCGTCATCAAAGTCAAGCCGACATCGCCGGGGCGCCGTGCGATGGTCAAGGTCGTGCATTCGCACCTGCACAAGGGCGGGCCGGAGGCGTCGCTCGTCGAGCCGCAGATGCAGAACGCCGGCCGCAACAACAACGGCCACATCACGATGCGCCACAAGGGCGGCGGGCACAAGCACCACTACCGCGTGGTCGACTTCCGTCGCAACAAGGACGGCATCCCGGCGAAGGTCGAACGCATCGAATACGACCCGAACCGCACCGCTCACATCGCGCTGGTGTGCTACGCCGACGGCGAGCGCCGCTACATCATCGCGCCGCGCGGCCTCGATGTGGGCGCCACGGTGCTGTCGGGCGCAGAGGCGCCGATCAAGGCCGGCAACACGCTGCCGATCCGCAATATCCCCGTCGGCTCGACGATTCATTGCGTCGAACTGCTCCCCGGCAAGGGCGCGCAGATTGCGCGTTCGGCGGGCACAGCGGTGACGCTGCTGGCACGCGAGAGCAGCTACGCGCAGGTTCGCCTGCGCTCGGGCGAGGTGCGTCGCATCCACATCGACTGCCGGGCGACGATCGGCGAAGTTTCGAACGAAGAGCACAACCTGCAGCACTACGGCAAGGCCGGCGCGCGCCGCTGGAAGGGCATCCGTCCGACCGTGCGCGGCGTCGCGATGAACCCGGTCGATCACCCGCACGGCGGAGGCGAAGGCCGCACCGGCGAGGGCCAGGTGCCGGTGTCGCCGTGGAACACGATGACCAAGGGATACCGCACTCGCAGCAACAAGCGCACGCAGACGTTCGTCGTCTCGCGGCGCAAGAAGTAAGGGGCCACGATGAGCCGCTCGCTGAAGAAAGGTCCATTCGTGGACCACCACCTGATGGCCAAGGTCGAGAAGGCCTCCGCCAACAAGGACAAGAAGCCGATCAAGACCTGGTCGCGCCGTTCGACGATCCTGCCCGAGTTCATCGGGCTGACGATCGCCGTGCACAACGGCAAGCAGCACGTGCCCGTCTACGTGAGCGACCAGATGGTCGGCCACAAGCTCGGCGAATTTGCGCTGACGCGCACGTTCAAGGGGCACCCGGCCGACAAGAAGGCCGCGAGGAAGTAAGGAGCAGCGACGATGGAAACGCAAGCAATCGTTCGCGGCGTGCGCCTGTCGGCCGACAAGGGCCGGCTGGTGGCGGACCTGGTGCGCGGCAAGAAGGTCGATCAGGCGCTGAACATCCTGACGTTCACGCCGAAGAAGGCCGCCGGCATCATCAAGAAGGCGCTCGAGTCGGCGATCGCGAATGCCGAGCACAACGACGGCGCCGACATCGACGAGCTGAAGGTCACCTCGATCTACGTCGAGCAGGGTGCCACGCTGAAGCGCTTTTCCGCTCGCGCCAAAGGCCGCGGCAACCGCATCAGCAAGCCGACCTGCCACATCTTCGTCACCGTCGGCAACTGAGAGGCACGAGAGCACACCATGGGACAGAAGATCCACCCGATCGGTTTTCGCCTGCCGGTCACCCGCAACTGGTCGTCGCGCTGGTACGCGTCGAACCAGAACTTCGCGACGATGCTCGCCGAAGACCTGAAGGTCCGCGAGTTCCTGAAGGCGCGCTTGAAGAATGCTGCGGTCTCGCGCATCCTGATCGAGCGTCCCGCAAAGAACGCGCGCATCACGATCTACTCGGCGCGTCCGGGCGTCGTGATCGGCAAGAAGGGCGAGGACATCGAGAACCTGAAGGCCGAGCTGACCCGCCGCCTCGGCGTGCCGGTTGCCGTCAACATCGAGGAAGTGCGCAAACCCGAGGTCGACGCGCAACTCATCGCCGACTCGATCACGCAGCAGCTCGAGAAGCGCATCATGTTCCGCCGCGCCATGAAGCGCGCCATGCAGAACGCAATGCGCCTGGGTGCGCAGGGCATCAAGTTGATGTCGTCGGGCCGGCTCAATGGCATCGAGATCGCGCGCTGCGAGTGGTACCGCGAAGGCCGCGTGCCGCTGCACACGCTGCGTGCCGACATCGACTACGGCTTCTCGGAGGCCAGGACGACCTACGGCGTCATCGGCGTCAAGTGCTGGGTTTATCGCGGCGACCGCCTCGCCAGCGGCGAGGCGCCGGGCATTGTGACGCCGCCGGGCGCCGAAGACGAGCGCCGCCCGCGCCGTCCGGCGCGTCCCGGTGCGCCCGGCAGCCGGGGCCGCCCCGGCGAGCGTGCGCCACGCGCCGGCGCTGCGCCGACCGAAGGCAGCGACAAGCCGGCCGAGGCGACGGACGCACCGAAGGCGCCCGTCGTCAAGCGCGTGCGCAAGGCCGCGCCGCCGACCGGCACCCCGAAAGGAGAATGACGATGCTGCAACCCGCACGTCGCAAGTTTCGCAAGGAACAGAAGGGCCGCAACACCGGCGTCGCCACCCGCGGCGCCAACGTGTCGTTCGGCGATTTCGGCCTCAAGGCCACCGAGCGCGGTCGCCTGACGGCACGCCAGATCGAAGCCGCGCGTCGCGCCATCTCGCGCCACGTCAAGCGCGGCGGCCGCATCTGGATCCGCATCTTCCCCGACAAGCCGATCTCGCAGAAGCCGGCCGAAGTCCGCATGGGCAGCGGCAAGGGCAACCCCGAGTTCTACGTGGCCGAGATCGTGCCGGGCAAGGTGCTGTACGAGATCAACGGCGTGCCCGAGGCGCTCGCGCGCGAGGCGTTCACGCTGGCTGCTGCCAAGCTGCCGCTGCGCACGACGTTCGTGGCCCGCCAGGTCGGCGCCTGAAGCTGACGGAGTAGATGATGAAGACATCCGAACTGCGCAACAAGGACGTTGCCGGCCTCGAGAAGGAGGTCGCCGACCTGCTCAAGGCCCACTTCGGCCTGCGCATGCAGAAGGCGACACAACAGCTGACCAACCACGCGGCGCTCGGAAAGACGCGCCGCGACGTCGCCCGCGCGAAGACGATCCTCGCCGAGAAGAAGAAGGGAGCCGCCAAATGACGGAAGCTCAAGCCCAACCGGCGGCGAAGAACACCCGCACCCTGGTCGGGCGCGTGGTCAGTGACAAGCGCTCGAAGACGGTCACGGTTCTGGTCGAGCGCCGCACCAAGCACGAGCTCTACGGCAAGATCGTCGCCAAGTCGAGCAAGTACCACGCGCACGACGAGAACGGCGAGTACAAGCTCGGCGACCTGGTCGAGATCGCCGAGAGCCGGCCGATCTCCAAGACCAAGTCCTGGGTCGTCACTCGATTGGTCGAGAAGGCGCGCGCCGTCTGACGACGCACCACGCGCCGGGAGAGCACATGATCAAGGTCGGCGACACGCTGCCTGATGGCGCGCTGCAGGAATACATCGAAGTCGAGGGCGATGGCTGCTCGCTCGGTCCGAACCGCTTCGACGTCAGGAAAGAAGCGGCGGGCAAGACGGTCGCGATCTTCGGCCTGCCCGGCGCGTTCACCCCGACCTGCTCGGCCAAGCACGTGCCCGGCTACGTCGAGAAGGCGACCGAGCTGAAGGCTGCCGGCGTCGACGAGATCTGGTGCGTTTCGGTCAACGACGCTTTCGTGATGGGAGCCTGGGGCCGCGACCAGCACACGGCCGGCAAGGTCCGGATGATGGCCGACGGCAACGCCGACTTCGCCAAGGCGACCGGGTTGACGCTGGACCGCACCTCGGCCGGCATGGGTCTGCGCTCGCGGCGCTATTCGATCCTGGTCAAGGACGGCGTGGTGACGCAGCTCAACGTCGAGGAGCCCGGCAAGTTCGAGGTCAGCGACGCCGGCACGCTGCTGCGGCAGGTGCTCGGCTCAGACTCCGTCGTTGACAGCGGCGATCTGCCTCTGACATAATCCGCAGCTTCGCCGGAAGTGGCGCGCTCCTTGGCGAGCGCACTCGGCCTGCGACCTTGCCCAATCGCTCCGACGGGATCGCGAGACCCGAAGGATCGACGGGCCCAAGACTGATCGCCCGAGGATCCCGCAGCTGGCGCGGGGCGACGGGCGGTACAAGTTGGGGACAGAAATGATTCAAATGCAATCGCGACTCGACGTCGCCGACAACACGGGCGCGAAGTCCGTCATGTGCATCAAGGTGCTCGGCGGCTCGAAGCGGCGCTACGCCGGCATCGGCGACGTGATCAAGGTCAGCATCAAGGAAGCTGCGCCGCGCGGCCGCGTCAAGAAGGGCGAGGTCTACAGCGCCGTCGTCGTGCGCACCGCCAAGGGCGTGCGCCGGCCGGACGGATCGCTGATCAAGTTCGACGGCAACGCCGCCGTACTGCTCAACGCCAAGCTCGAGCCGATCGGCACGCGCATCTTCGGCCCGGTCACGCGCGAGTTGCGCACCGAGCGCTTCATGAAGATCGTGTCGCTCGCACCCGAAGTGCTGTAAGCGGCCCAGGGCCGAGGGATCAAGCTCATGAACAAGATTCGCAAGGGCGACCACGTCATCGTGCTGGCGGGGCGCGACAAGGGCAAGCGCGGCACCGTGGCGGCGCGCGTCGACGAGGAGCGCCTGCTCGTCGAGGGCGTCAATATCGTCAAGAAGCACGCCAAGCCCAATCCCGCCAAGGGCACGACGGGCGGCATCGTCGACAAGACCATGCCGATCCACCAGTCCAACGTCGCGATCTTCAATGCCGCGACCGGCAAGGCCGACCGTGTCGGCATCAAGCTGCAGGACGACGGCAAGAAGGTCCGCGTCTACCGCTCCAGCGGCGCGGAAATCAAGGCGTAAGCGAGGCACGAGATGGCACAGCAACAACCTGCCCGTCTGCAGAAGCACTACCGCGAGAAGGTCGTCCCCGATCTGGTCAAGCAGTTCGGCTACAAGTCCGTGATGCAGGTTCCGCGCCTGACGAAGATCACGCTGAACATGGGCGTCAGCGAGGCGGTGGCCGACAAGAAGGTGATGGACCACGCGGTCGGCGACCTGACCAAGATCGCCGGCCAGAAGCCCGTGGTGACGAAGTCGAAGACGGCGATCGCCGGCTTCAAGATCCGCGACGGCGTGCCGATCGGCACGATGGTCACGTTGCGCGGCGTGCGCATGTACGAGTTCCTCGACCGTTTCGTGACGATCGCGCTGCCGCGCGTGCGCGACTTCCGCGGCATCTCGGCGCGCTCATTCGACGGCCGCGGCAACTACAACGTCGGCGTCAAGGAACAGATCATCTTCCCGGAAGTCGAGTACGACAAGGTCGACGCGCTGCGCGGTTTGAACATCAGCATCACGACGACCGCCAAGACCGACGACGAATGCAAGGCGCTGCTCGCCGCGTTCAAGTTCCCGTTCAAGACCGAGGTGACCCGTGGCTAAAGCATCCCAGATCCAGCGCGAGCTCAAGCGCGCGCAACTGGTCGCCAAGTACGCGAAGAAGTACGCCGAACTCAAGGCCATCATCGACGACGCGCAGAAGTCCGACGAGGAGCGCTACGCCGCGCGCCTCGAGTTGCAGAAGCTGCCGCGCAACGCCTACCCGACGCGCCAGCGCAACCGCTGCGAATTGACCGGTCGCTCGCGCGGCACGTTCCGCCAGTTCGGGCTCGCCCGCAACAAGATCCGCGAGCTCGCCTTCAAGGGCGACATCCCCGGTGTCGTCAAGGCCAGCTGGTAAGCGGTCCGAGCAGGAGAGAAATTCATGAGCATGAGTGATCCCATCGCCGATATGCTGACTCGAATCCGCAATGCCCAGAGCGTCGAGAAGGCTGTGGTGACGATGCCTTCGTCGAAGCTGAAGGTGGCGATCGCCCAAGTCCTCAAGGACGAGGGTTATATCGAGGGCTACGCGATGCGCGGCGAGCCCGGCAAGCCGGAGCTCGAGATCTCGCTCAAGTACTACGCCGGTCGCCCGGTGATCGAGCGCATCGAGCGCGTCAGCCGCCCCGGCCTGCGCATCTACAAGGGTCGCCACGACATCCCGTCGGTGATGAACGGCCTGGGCGTCGCCATCGTCACCACGCCGCGCGGCGTGATGACGGATCGCAAGGCGCGCGCGTCTGGCGTCGGCGGCGAAGTGCTCTGCTACGTGGCCTGAGGAAAGGGAGGAAAACATGTCGCGCGTTGGAAAGATGCCGATCTCCCTTCCGAAGGGGGTCGACGTTTCGATCAAGGACGATCAGATCAGCGTCAAGGGTGCGCTGGGCACGCTCGCGCGCCCGGCCCATCAGCTCGTCACGATGAACAGCGATGACGGCAAGCTGAGCTTTGCGCCGGCCAACGAGTCGGCCGAAGCGGACGCGATGAGCGGCACGATGCGCGCTCTCGTCGCCAACATGGTCAACGGAGTCAGCAAGGGCTTCGAGCGCAAGCTGTCGCTGGTCGGCGTGGGCTTTCGCGCCCAGGCGCAGGGCCAGAAGCTCAACCTCCAGGTCGGCTTCTCGCACCCCGTCGTCAAGGACATGCCCGCGGGCATCAAGGTCGAGTGCCCGACGCCGACCGAGATCGTGATCAAGGGCGCCGACCGTCAGATCGTCGGCCAGATCGCCGCCGAGGTGCGGGCGATCCGCCCGCCCGAGCCCTACAAGGGCAAGGGCATCCGCTACGCGGAAGAGAAGGTCTCGCTCAAAGAGACCAAGAAGAAGTAAGGAGCGCGAACATGGTGAACAAGAAGGATCAGCGTGTCCGCCGCTCGAAGCAGACGCGCCAGCGCATCGCCAAGCAGAACATCGCGCGCCTGACGGTGTTTCGCTCCAACCTGCACATCTACGCCAGCGTGATCTCGCAGGACGGCGCCAAGGTGCTGGCGACCGCATCGACGGCCGAGGCCGACATGCGCAAGGAACTCGGTGCGGCCGGCAAGGGCGGCAACGTGGCCGCGGCGTCGGTGATCGGCAAGCGCATCGCCGAGCGCGCGAAGGCCGCGGGTGTCGAGCGTGTGGCGTTCGATCGCGCGGGCTTCGCCTACCACGGCCGCGTCAAGGCGCTGGCCGAAGCGGCCCGCGAAGCCGGCCTGCAGTTCTGAACGCACAGAGGATTCGAACATGGCGAAGTTTCAACCCCGCGCGCAGACCGAAGGCAACGACGACGGCCTGAAGGAAAAGATGATCGCGGTCAACCGCGTCACCAAGGTCGTCAAGGGCGGCCGCACGCTCAGCTTCGCGGCGCTCACCGTCGTCGGCGACGGCGACGGCCGCATCGGCATGGGCAAGGGCAAGGCCAAGGAAGTGCCGGTCGCGGTGCAGAAGGCAATGGAGTCGGCGCGCCGCAACATGATCAAGGTGTCGCTGCGCAACGGCACGATCCAGCACAACGTGACAGGCATGCACGGTGCCGCGCGCGTGATGATGGCGCCCGCCAAGGCGGGTGACGGCATCATCGCCGGCGGCCCGATGCGCGCCGTGTTCGAGGTGATGGGCGTCACCGACATCGTCGCCAAGAGCCGCGGCTCGACGAACCCCTACAACATGGTGCGCGCCACGCTCGACGCGCTGAAGTCGTCGACGACGCCGGCCGAGGTCGCCGCCAAGCGCGGCAAGTCGGTCGAAGAGATCTTCGGCTGAACGAGGTCGCACGGAGTCACGATATGACTGAAAAGAAGACGGTCACGGTCAAGCTGGTGCGCAGCATCGCCGGCACGCGCGAGTCGCATCGCGCCACGGTGCGCGGCCTCGGCCTGCGCAAGCTCAACAGCGAGTCCGTGCTGGAAGACACGCCCGCGGTGCGCGGCATGATCAACAAGATCTCGTACCTCGTGAAGGTGCTCTGATGGAACTGAATTCGATCAAGCCCGCCGAGGGCAGCAAGAAGGCGCGCCGCCGCGTCGGTCGCGGCATCGGCTCGGGCCTGGGCAAGACGGCCGGCCGCGGCCACAAGGGCCAGAAGTCGCGTTCGGGCGGCTACCACAAGGTCGGCTTCGAGGGCGGCCAGATGCCGCTGCAACGCCGACTTCCCAAGCGCGGTTTCAAGTCGACCACGCTGAAGTACAACGCCGAGATCACGCTCGCCGCCCTCGAGAAACTCGGCGCGGACGAGGTCGATCTGCTGGTGCTGAAGGCGGCCAAGCTCGTCGGCCAGCTCGCGCTGACGGTCAAGGTCATCAAGACGGGCGAGTTGACCCGAAAGGTCGCGCTCAAAGGCATCGGCGCGACGGCCGGCGCCAAGGCGGCGATCGAGGCTGCCGGCGGCTCGGTGGCCTGAGAACGCAAGTACGGCAACGCACAGTGGCGACTTCGGCAAATCAGCTGGCCAGGAGCGGCAAGTTCGGCGACCTGCGTCGCCGGCTCGTCTTCCTGCTGCTTGCGCTCGTCGTCTACCGCATCGGCGCGCACATCCCGGTGCCGGGCATCGACCCGAACCAGCTGCAGCAGCTGTTCCAGGGTCAGCAGGGCGGCATCCTGAGCCTGTTCAACATGTTCTCGGGCGGGGCGCTGTCGCGCTTTACCGTGTTCGCGCTGGGCATCATGCCGTACATCTCGGCGTCGATCATCATGCAGTTGATGACCCACGTCGTGCCGACCCTCGAGGCGCTGAAGAAGGAAGGCGAGGCGGGTCGCCGCAAGATTACGCAGTACACGCGCTACGGCACGCTCGGCCTGGCGATCTTCCAGTCGCTGGGCATCGCGCTCGCACTCGAAGGCTCGGCCGGCCTGGTCATCGATCCGGGCTTCGCCTTTCGCATGACGGCCGTCGTCAGCCTGGTCGCGGGCACGATGTTCCTGATGTGGCTGGGCGAGCAGATCACGGAGCGCGGCCTCGGCAACGGCATCTCGATCCTGATCTTCGCCGGCATCGCGGCCGGCCTGCCGAGCGCGATCGGCGGCCTGTTCGAGTTGGTGCGCACCGGCGCGATGAGCGTGCTGGCAGCGCTGTTCATCATCGCGATCGTCGCCATCGTCACTTACGTCGTCGTCTTCGTCGAGCGCGGGCAGCGCAAGATCCTCGTCAACTATGCCAAGCGCCAGGTCGGCAACAAGGTCTACGGCGGGCAGTCGTCGCATCTGCCGCTCAAGCTCAACATGTCGGGCGTGATCCCGCCGATCTTCGCGTCGTCGATCATCCTGCTGCCGGCGACGGTAGTCGGCTGGTTCGCGACCGGCGATGGGCTGCGCTGGCTCAAGGACCTGGCCGCGATGCTGTCGCCGGGGCAGCCGATCTACGTCATGCTGTATGCGGCGGCGATCGTCTTCTTCTGCTTCTTCTACACGGCACTCGTCTTCAACAGTCGCGAGACGGCCGACAACCTGAAGAAGAGCGGCGCCTTCATCCCGGGCATCCGGCCGGGCGAGCAGACGGCGCGCCACATCGACCGCATCCTTTCGCGGCTGACGCTGGCCGGCGCGATCTACATCACCGCCGTCTGCCTGCTGCCCGAATTCCTGGTGCTCAAGTACAACGTGCCGTTCTATTTCGGCGGCACATCACTGCTGATCATCGTCGTCGTGACGATGGACTTCTGGGCCCAGGTGCAGAGCTATGTGATGAGCCAGCAGTATGAGTCGCTGTTGAAAAAGGCGAACTTCAAGGCGAGTTGATGTCCAAGGACGACGTCATCCAGATGCAGGGCGAGATTCTCGAGAATCTGCCCAACGCGACGTTTCGCGTGAAGCTGGAAAACGGGCATGTCGTGCTCGGCCACATCTCCGGAAAGATGCGCATGCACTACATCCGCATCCTGCCCGGCGACAAGGTGACCGTCGAGCTGACGCCCTACGATTTGACCCGCGCTCGCATCGTGTTCCGCGCGAAGTGAGCCACCGAAGGAGAAGAGCATGAAAGTCGCTGCATCGGTCAAGAAGATGTGCCGCAACTGCAAGATCATCCGCCGCAAGGGCGTGGTGCGAGTGATCTGCACCGACCCGCGCCACAAGCAGCGCCAGGGCTGACCGCACGCCGCCTGCTCGCCAAGTATTCAGAGGACCCCTCATGGCACGTATTGCTGGTATCAACATCCCGCCGCACAAGCACGCGGAGATCGGCCTGACCGCCATCTACGGCGTCGGCCGCAAGACGGCGCAGAAGATCTGCACCAACTGCTCGATCCCGTGGGAGAAGAAAATCAAGGATCTGACCGACGGCGACCTCGAGAAGATCCGCGAAGAGGTCGGCCGTTTGACGATCGAAGGCGACCTGCGCCGCGAGATGTCGATCAACATCAAGCGCCTGATGGATCTCGGCTGCTACCGGGGTTTTCGCCATCGTCGCGGCCTGCCGGTGCGCGGCCAGCGCACGCGCACCAACGCGCGCACGCGCAAGGGCCCGCGCAAGTCCGGCGCGATGGTCAAGAAGTGATCGCCGCACGCTGAAGCTCGAAGGAAACACGACATGGCCAAAGCACCCAACACCGCCGCCCAGCGCGTGCGCAAGAAGATCCGCAAGAACGTCGTCGACGGCATCGCGCACGTCCACGCGTCCTTCAACAACACCATCATCACGATCACCGACCGCCAGGGCGGCGCGCTGTCGTGGGCGTCGAGCGGCGGCCAGGGCTTCAAGGGCTCGCGCAAGTCGACGCCGTTCGCCGCGCAGGTGGCCGCCGAAATGGCCGGCCGCGCCGCGCAGGAGCAGGGCATCAAGACGCTCGACGTGCGCATCAAGGGCCCCGGCCCCGGCCGCGAGTCGTCGGTGCGTGCGCTGGCCGCGCTCGGCATCCGCATCAACATGATCTCCGACGTGACGCCGGTGCCGCACAACGGCTGCCGCCCGCAGAAGCGCCGCCGAATCTAGCGAGAGGGAGGACGGGTCCTCGCGGGCCCTGTCCTTCGCAGCCCACCGTCCGAGCGCACACAACAACACCCGCCGGACTCGCGCGGACCTCTGCCCGAGGGCTCGCGTCAGATTGAAAGGAAATCGAAGTGGCACGTTACCTGGGCCCCAAGGCCAAGCTTTCCCGCCGCGAAGGCACCGACCTGTTCCTCAAGAGCGCTCGCCGCGCGATCACGGACAAGGCCAAGTTCGACTCCAAGCCCGGCCAGCATGGCCGCACCTCCGGTTCGCGCACGTCCGACTTCGGACTCCAGTTGCGCGAAAAGCAGAAGGTCAAGCGCATGTACGGCGTGCTGGAACGCCAGTTCCGCCGCTACTTCGAGGAGGCCGAACGCCGCAAGGGCAACACCGGCGCGAACCTGCTGTCGCTGCTCGAGTCGCGCCTGGACAACGTCGTCTACCGCATGGGCTTCGGCTCGACGCGCGCCGAGGCGCGCCAGCTCGTCTCGCACCGCGGGATCATGGTCAACGGCGCGGTCGTCAACATCGCGTCGTACATGGTGAAGGTCGGCGACACCGTCGCTGTGCGCGAGAAGGCGAAGAAGCAGCTGCGCGTCACCGAATCGCACAAGCTCGCCGAAGGCCAGGGCATGCCGGCCTGGGTGCAGGTCGACGGCGCGAAGCTCGAAGGCGTCTTCAAGAAGGTGCCTGATCGCGACGAGTACGGTGCCGACATCAAGGAAGCGCTGATCGTCGAGTTGTACTCGAGATAAGCGCGCGCCCGGCCTGCTGCCGGGCGTCACAGCTTGCGCTTCGCGTGCCGGCACGAAGCGCGTTCTTTTCGCCAAGCCCGGCGCGGTCCATCAGCCTTATCGGTGTAACGAGCCGAGGGTATTGAGAGGAACAGGACTCAATGCAAACCAATCTTCTGAAACCCAAAGCCATCAATGTCGAGCCGCTCGGCGGTCATCGCGCCAAAGTGACGCTCGAGCCGTTCGAGCGCGGCTACGGCCACACGCTCGGCAACGCATTGCGCCGCGTGCTGCTGTCGTCGATGGTGGGCTATGCGCCGACGGAGGTGACGATCGCCGGCGTGCTGCACGAGTACTCGACGATCGACGGCGTGCAGGAAGACGTCGTCCACATCATGCTCAACCTCAAGGGCGTGGTGTTCCGCCTGCACAACCGCGACGAAGTGACGCTGGTGCTGCGCAAGGAAGGCGAGGGCCCGGTCACGGCGGGCGACATCCAGACGCCGCACGATGTCGAGATCATCAACCCCGAGCATGTGATCGCCAGCCTGGCGCACGGCGGCAAGCTCGACATGCAGATCAAGGTCGAGAAGGGCCGCGGCTACGTGCCGGGGACTATGCGCCGCTTCGGCGATGAGCCGACCAAGGCGATCGGCCGCATCGTGCTCGATGCCTCGTTCTCGCCGGTCAGCCGGGTCAGCTATACAGTCGAGAGCGCGCGCGTCGAGCAGCGCACCGATCTCGACAAGCTCGTGATGGAGATCGTCACCAACGGCGCGATCAGCCCCGAAGAGGCGATCCGCTCGTCGGCCAAGATCCTCGTCGAGCAGTTGGCCGTGTTCGCTCAGCTCGAGGGCAGCGAGATCGCCGCATTCGACCAGCCGGCGCAGCGCAGCTCCTCGTTCGACCCGATCCTGCTGCGCCCGGTCGACGAGCTCGAGCTGACGGTGCGCTCGGCCAACTGCCTGAAGGCCGAGAACATCTACTACATCGGCGATCTGATCCAGCGCACCGAGACCGAGTTGCTGAAGACGCCGAACCTCGGCCGCAAGTCGCTCAACGAGATCAAGGAAGTGCTGGCTTCGCGCGGGCTCACGCTCGGCGCGCGGCTGGAGAACTGGCCCCCTCAGGGTCTCGACAAACGCTGATCGACGACACCCGGTCGGCGGGTACGCCGACCACCCTCCGAGAGGGTAGCCACCGGGCTTGGGGCGGCCCGGCGCCCGGTGGCTTCTCGACGAAGCGGCAGCGAGCGATCGCTGCCAGTGCACCCCCCGGTACCTGACACGGCCGGGGGTACAACGAAGGAAAGGAAAGCACCATGCGCCACCGTCACGGGCTGAGAAAGCTCAACCGCACCTCCGAGCACCGGCTCGCGATGCTGCGCAACATGTGCAACTCGCTGATCGAGCACGAGGCGATCAAGACCACGCTGCCCAAGGCCAAGGAACTGCGCCGCGTCGTCGAGCCGCTCATCACGCTCGGCAAGGAGCCGACGCTGGCCAATCGCCGGCTCGCGTTCAACCGCACGCGCGATCGAGACATCGTTGCCAAGTTGTTCAACGAACTCGGCCCGCGCTACAAGGCGCGCCCGGGCGGCTACACGCGGATCCTGAAGATGGGTTTTCGCGTCGGCGACAACGCGCCGATGGCTTTCGTGGAACTGGTGGACCGGCCCGAACCGGCCGATGTTTCCGCCTCGGGTGACCAAGCCGAGTAGGCCCGCGCCAGCGGTGCGTCGCAGCAAGAGCCGGCATCAGCCGGCTCTTCTGCTTTGGCGAACCGCATGTCGCCCGTGTCTCTGCAACACTGCGCACCCATGAGTTCCTCATCGTCGCTGCTGCGCGTGCAGGGCCTGGGCAAGCGCTACGGCGGCCATGACGTCGTCGCCGACCTGGCGTTCGACATCGCGGCCGGCGAGTGCCTCGGCGTCATCGGGCCCAACGGCGCAGGCAAGACGACGACGATCCGCATGTGCCTCGGTCAGGTCGGGCCCGACGCCGGCACGATCGACGCCTTCGGCCTGCCGATTCCGCTGCGCGTGCGCGAGGCCAAGATGCGCATCGGCGTCGTCACGCAGTTCGACAGCCTCGACCCCGATTTCACGTGCGCCGAGAACCTGCGCGTCTACGGCCGCTACTTCGGCGTGCCCCGGGCGGTGCTCGCCGAGCGCGTCCCGCGGCTGCTCGAGTTCGCGGCGCTCGCGTCGAAGGCTGATGCCCGCCCCGGCGAGTTGTCGGGCGGCATGCGGCGGCGGCTGTCGCTGGCGCGCGCCCTCGTCAACGACCCGGACCTGCTGCTGCTCGACGAGCCGACGACGGGGCTCGACCCACAGGCACGCCACCTGATGTGGGAGCGGCTCAAGCAACTGCTGCAGCAGGGCAAGTCGATCCTGCTGACGACTCACTTCATGGACGAAGCCGAGCGCCTGTGCGACCGTCTGCTCGTCCTCGACCACGGGCGCAAGATCGCCGAGGGCACGCCGCGGGGGTTGATCGCCGCGCACCTGGAGAGCGATGTCGTCGAGGTCTACGGCGAAGGCGCTCGCGCGGCGATGCAGTCGCACGGCGCGCTGGCCGAACGCGTCGAGACCAGCGGCGAGACGGTATTCTTCTACCTGCGCGAGCCGCGGGCGCTGCTGCGCGAACTGGCGCGCCAGCCGGGCGTGCGCTACCTGCACCGACCGGCCAACCTGGAGGATCTGTTCCTCAAGCTGACCGGCCGGCAGATTCGCGACGACGCCTGAGTCCGCCACCGCCTCCTCGCTGCGCTTGCCCCGACCATGCTGATCCCGATCCATGCCGCACCGCGCCCCAGCCTGCGCTTCTGGCCGGTCGTGCAGCGCAATCTGCTCGTTTGGCGCAAGCTTGCGATCCCCAGCATCGTCGGCAACATCGCCGAGCCGCTGATCACGCTGGTGGCCTTCGGCTACGGGCTGGGTTCGCTGATCGGCGATGTGCAGGGCCTGCCGTACATCCAGTTCCTCGCGTCGGGCAGCATCGCCGTGAGTTGCGTGCTGGCCGCGACCTTCGAGGCGCTGTACTCCGCCTATTCGCGCATGCAGGTGCAAAAGACGTGGGACAGCATCATGAACGCGCCCATCGCCCTCGACGACATCGTCTTCGCCGAGATGCTGTGGGCGGCAATGAAGTCGCTGTTCTCGGTCGCCGCTATCATGCTGGTGCTGGTCGCACTCGGCATCAGCCGGGCCCCGACGCTGCTCGTCGCACTGCCGGTGTTGGGGTTCGTCGGCATCACGTTCGCGTCGATCGCGCTCGTGTTCAACGCCCTGGCGCAGGGCTACGACTTCTTCACCTACTACTTCACGCTCGTGATCACGCCGATGACCTTCCTCTCCGGCGTCTACTTTCCTGTCGCGCAGATGCCCGACTGGCTCCAGGCGGTGGCCGTCGCCCTGCCGCTGACGGCCGCCGTCGATCTGGTGCGGCCGCTCGTCATCGGCGAGTGGCCAGCCGACGTGGCGCGCCCGATCGCAACGCTGGCGGCCTATGCCGTGGGCGGCTACTACCTCGCGCTGGTGCTGACGCGCCGGCGTTTCTATCGCTGAGGGCCGCGGTGGCGGGAACCTTCGTCGCCCGGCAAGATCACTGAAGCAGTGAAAAGTATGTTCATCGCTGCTGCCGTTCGCTCCGTCCTGCGCGTCGCCGCCGTCGCCCTCGCCGGCTGGGCCGTGGGCGCGCAGGCCGCCGACGAGTTCCTCGAACCCGAGCAGGCTTTTCGCTTCGAGGCGCGCGTCGTCGATGCGCGCGAAGTCGAGGTCGCGTTCCGCATCGCGCCCGGCTACTACATGTATCGCGAGCAGTTCCGCTTCGCGGCGCCCGACGCGACGCTGGGCGCTGCCGTCGTTCCAGCCGGCAAGGTGAAGTACGACGAGACGTTCCAGAAGGACGTGGAGACGCACCGAGGCGATCTGCGCATCCGCATTCCGGTCGAGCAGGCGGGGGCATTGGCGCGCATCGAGGTGACGAGCCAGGGCTGCGCCGACCGCGGCCTGTGCTACCCGCCGATGCAAAGCGCGGCGCAGATCGGCCTGCCCGGCTTCGGCGGCGATGGTTCGGTGCGCTTGCTGACGGTGTCGCAGGACGCGGGCGCGGCGCCGGCGGCTGGCGCCGCGCCGCGGGTCGCCGTCAACACGGCATCGCCGACCGATGCCGGCGCGCTCGACGCCGTGCTGCGTTCGGGGCGATTCTGGAGCGTCATCGGCGTCTTCTTCGTTGCCGGCTTGCTGCTGTCGCTGACGCCCTGCGTGCTGCCGATGCTGCCGATCGTCTCGTCGATCATCGTCGGCCACGGCGGCTCGGCATCGCGCGGGCGGGGCCTCGGCCTCGCGGCGAGCTACTCGCTGGGCATGGCGGTCGTCTACACCGCTTTCGGCGTCGCGGCGGGTCTGGCCGGCGAAGGCCTCGCCGCGGCGCTGCAGAACCCGTGGGTGCTGGGCGCTTTCGCCGTCGGCCTCGTGCTGCTGGCGCTGTCGATGTTCGGCTTCTACGAGTTGCGCCTGCCGTCGGCGCTCACCAACCGCCTGATGCACACGTCGGGGCGGTTGCCGACCGGCCGGGTGCTCGGCGTGTTCGCGATGGGCGGTGTGTCGGCGCTGCTGGTCAGTCCCTGCGTCGCGGCGCCGCTGGCGGGCGCGCTGGTCTACCTGAGCCAGACGCGCGATGTCGTGCTCGGCGGCTCGGCGCTGTTCGCCCTGGCCGCCGGCACCAGCGTGCCGCTGCTGCTGATCGGTGCTTCGGCGGGCGCTCTGCTGCCGCGTGCAGGCGCGTGGATGGAAACCGTCAAGCGCGTCTTCGGCCTGCTGCTGCTGGGCGTGGCGCTGTGGACGGTGCAGCCGTTGCTATCGGCGTCGCTGGCGCTCGGCCTGTGGGGTGCGCTGCTGATCGGCGCCGCCGTCGCGCTCGGCGCGCTGCGTCGCGTGCCGAGCGGGCATGGCGCGGCGCTGCGTGTCGGCCGCCTGGCCGCCGCGCTGGTCGGCCTCTATGGCGTGCTGCAGGTGGTGGGCGCTGCCTCGGGCGGCACCGACGTGCTGCGGCCGCTGGCGCATTGGACCGGGCGGTCCGGCGCTGCCTCCGGCGCTCTCGCATTCATGCCGGTGCGTTCGAACGCAGAACTCGATGCCGCGTTGCGCGCCCCAGACCGCCCCGTGATGGTCGACTTCTATGCCGACTGGTGCGTCTCGTGCAAGGAAATGGAGCGTTTCACGTTCAGCGACGATGCGGTGCGCCACCGTCTGGATCGGGCCACGCTGCTGAAGATCGACGTCACGGCCAACAGCGCCGAGGACCGCGCGCTGCTGCGGCGCTTCGGCCTGTTCGGCCCGCCCGGCACGCTGTTCTTCGATGCGCAGGGGCGTGAGCTGGCCGGCGTGCGCGTCATCGGCTACCAGCCGGCCGAGCGCTTCCTGCAGACGCTCGACAGCGCCGGGCTCGGCGCTGGGGCACAGTGCAAGGACAGCACCGCGCTGTGCTAGAATTTCAGGCTCTGTCGCGGGGTGGAGCAGTCTGGTAGCTCGTTGGGCTCATAACCCAAAGGTCGCAGGTTCAAATCCTGCCCCCGCA
>CAYJLV010000054.1:0-19880 GCA_964371405.1 uncultured Burkholderiaceae bacterium | reverse complement strand
CGTTGCCGTCGTCCGAGATGTACTGGCACATCGGCGAGACCGCAATGCGGTTCTTCAGCGTCAGGCCGCGGAGCGTGATCGGTTCAAACAGGGTGCTGCTCATGAGGGAGGGTTCCTGGGATGAGTTGTCTACAGGGTTTCAGGATATGCAAGAGGCGTTCCAGGGGGCGGGGCGGGGGGCGAGCCGGGGCGATCAGCCGATCTGGACCGACTTGACGATGCCGTGTTCCTTCATGCGCCGGTAGATCGTCGAGCGCGAGATCCGCAACCGGCGCGAGACGAGGGCGATGTTGCCGCCGTACTCCTTCATCGCCGCGCGGATCAGGTCCATCTCGGCGTCGCGCATCGGCTGTACCGCCGGCGTCGCTGCTGCGGCCGGGGGAGCGGGCGCCGGGGCCGGCGCGACGGGCGGCGACGCCATCGACCCGGCCGACGGCTCCGCGGGGAGGTTCATGCCTTTCATCCGGTAGGCGATGTGCGCCGGCTCGATGGTGTCGCCCTCGCAGACGATGGCCGCCATCTCCAGCACGTTCTCCAGCTCGCGCACGTTGCCTTGCCAGCCGTAGCGGCCGAGCAGCCGGATCGACGCCGGCGACAGCTGAAGGCGTCCCTTGTCGAGCCGCTCCGACAGGCGCTCGATGATGTGTTGGGCCAGCAGCGGGATGTCCTCGACGCGCTCGCGCAGCGGCGGCAGGTTGATCTCGACGACGCTGAGCCGGAAGTACAAGTCCTGCCTGAAGGCGCCGTTGCGGCTCTTCTCGTGCAGGTCTTCGTTGGTGGCGGCGACGAAGCGCACGTCGACGCGGATCGGTCTGGAGTCGCCCAGCCGCAGCACGGTGCCGTCCTGCAGCACGCGCAGCAGCTTGGCCTGGAGGTCCACCGGCATCTGGTTCACTTCGTCGAGGAACAGCGTGCCGCCGTCGGCGAGCTCGATCTTGCCGACCTGCCCGCCCTTGCGCGCGCCGGTGAACGCGCCGCCCTTGTAGCCGAACAATTCGCTCTCGATCAGCTCGCGCGGGATCGCCGCGCAGTTCAGCGCCACGAAGGGCCCGCTGCGCCGCGGCGAGCCGTTGTGGATCGCCTGCGCGAACAGCTCCTTGCCGGTCCCCGTCTCGCCGGTGATCAGGATGCGCGAGTTCTGCCGCGCCGCGATGCGCGCGAGGTCGATCTGGCGTTGCAGCGCGGCGGAGGTGCCGACGATGTCTTCGAAGTGGGTCGCTGCGTCGAAGCCCGAGATCTCGCGCACGTCCTTGAGGAACTCCTTGCGCGCGCGCAGCGCGAGGAATGCGCCCTGCGGGGAGCCCTCGACCTGCATCACGTAGGGCGTGACGACGAACGGGCCGCGGGCCGAATCGCTGGCCACCTCGATCGGCGCCGTGTCCTTGCCCGGCGCGAGCACGCCGATCAGCTCCGGGTTGCCCGGGAACAGGCGCAGCACGCTCTTGCCCGTGGCCTGCTCGGGCCGGATCGCAAGCAGCCGTGCGGCGGTCGGGTTGACGCTGGTGACGATGCCGGCGCCGTCGATCGTGATGAAGCCTTCTGACAGCGTGTTGAGGATCGCCGACATCACGGCGTCGAGCCGGCTGCGCCGCTGCGTGGCCTCGCGCTCGGCCAGGCGGTCGTGGATCGCCTCGGCCGCCGAGATCACCATGCCCAGCGTGTGGCGGTGCGCGTTGAGCGTCTCGCCCGACAGCGTGACGGTGCCGAGCAACTCGTTCTTCGGGCCGAAGATCGGCGCCGAACAGCAGGTCCACTGGTGATGGCGCTCGTTCCAGTGCTCGGCGCCGGTCAACTGCAGCGGTTTGCGCTCCGACAGCGCCAGGCTGATGGCGTTGGTGCCGACCATCTCTTCCGCGCGCGACGAGCCCGGCACGTAGTTGTTGCCTTGCGCCATGCGCAGGATCTCGTCGTCGCCGAACAGTTCGAGCACGACGCCGCGTGCGTCGGTGATGACGAGGATGAAGTCGGTGCCGCGCGCCGCGTTGCACAGGAACTCCATGAACGGCAGCGCGGTGTCGAGCAGCAGCCGGTTCTTCGTCTTCAGCTCGGCGAGCTGCGGCAGGCTGAGCTGGATCGCCGCCTTCGGCGCGTGGGGGTCGATGCGCAGGCTCGCGCAGCGCCGCCACGAGGCCGCCACCTCGGGGCGGATCACGGCCTCGTCGAGCGCGCCCGTCTGCGTGTAGCGCTCCCACGCGTGCCGCAACCGGTATACGAACTCGTCTGAAACCATCTCGCGCCACTCCCAGGCTGGCGTCAAGATACCAAAGTTCGGCGTCGCCGATGCCGATGCCGATACCGATGCCGGGGGAGGGGCGGGGGCGGGGCGGAGTTGCACGGGGGCGGGCCCGTCAGCCCTGGGCGTACGCGAGCACCGTGCTCAGCGACGGGAAGGCGATCAACAGCGCCAGCACGACGATCATCGCCGCCACGAACGGCATCGTGCCGACGAAGATGTCCTTGATCGTGATGCGCGGGTCGTTCAGCGCGGCCTTGACGGTGTAGACCGAGACACCGAACGGCGGCGTCAGCAGCCCGATCTCGACCGCGACGACGGTGACGACGCCGAACCAGACGATGTCCATGCCGAAGGCGCGCGCGATCGGCAGCACGATCGGCAGCATGATCAGCATGATCGACACGGAATCGATGATGCAGCCCAGCGCGATCACGATGGCGACGTAGGCCATGAGGAAGCCCCAGGGCCCGAGGCCCAGCGTCGTGATCGCCTCGGTCACCCCGGCCGGCATGCCGGTCAGCGCCAGCATGCGGCTGTAGAGCGACGCGGCGAGGATCAGGAACAGTACCGAGACCGAGACGTAGCCGGTCTCGACCAGCACCTTCCACAGCTTGCGCCAGGTGAGCGTGTGCCGCAGCACCGCGATCGCGAACGCGCCGGCCGCGCCGACGGCGCCCGCCTCGGTTGGCGTGAACAGGCCGCCGTACAGGCCGCCGAGCACGAGCACGATCAGCACGGCGATCGGCAGGATCTTCAGCGCTGCGGATGCCGGCGTCTCGGTCGACTCGATGCGCGTCAACGCCGCCGGGCTGCCGACCTTGCCTGGCGTCAGGTAAGCCATGCCGACGATCAGCACTGCGAATCCGAACGCCAGCATCACGCCCGGCAGCAGCCCGGCGATGAACATGCGGCCGATCGATTCCTCGGCGATCACTCCGTAGATGATCATCAGCAGCGACGGGGGGATCAGCATGCCCAGTACCGACGAGCCGGCCACTACGCCCACCGAAAAGCGCGGCGCGTAGCCCATGCGCATCATCTCGGGCACCGCGACCTTGGTGAAGACCGAGGCCGACGCGATCGAGATGCCGGTGATCGCTGCGAACACGGCGTTGCTCGCCACGGTGGCGAGCCCGAGGCCGCCGCGGATGCGGCGCATCAGCCATTGGAAGACGTCGAAGGTGTCGCGTCCGACGCCCGAAACGCTGACGAACATGCCCATCAACACGAACAGCGGTACCACGCCGAAGAGGTAGTCACGGATCGCGTCGTTGGCCGCGGCGCCGACGAAACGCGCGGCCACGGTGCCGGACTTGATCATCGCCACGCCGACGAACGACGTGACGATCAGCGCCACGCCGATGTGCATGCCGAAGTAGATCAAGGCCAGCAGCGCCGCGCAGGCGAGGAGGCCGATGGAGAGGTCGCTCATCGGGATGCCTCCTTCAGATCCTGCAGCACGAGCAGCAGGTACTGCACCGCCGCCAGCGCCGCGCCAAGCAGCACGACGGCCCGCATCGGCCAGGTCGGGAACGTGAACACGCCTTCGACGCCCCAGAACTCACCGTCTTGCCATGCGCGGATCAGCACCGGCCAGGTGGCGTATGCGATCACGCCGCAGGCGAACACGCCGACAAGCGAGAACAGCGCGCGCAGGCGCTTGCCCGCACGCGGATTGCGCGCGAGCAGCGGGTCGATGTAGAGGTCGGCACGCGACATGCGGCCGTGCCGCAATGTGGCCGGCAACTGCAGGAAGACGACGATGATGATCGAGGTTGCCACCAGTTCGGCGACGCCGTCGATCGGCTGGTTGAACAGGTTGCGCATCGCGACATCGGCGCACATCAGCAGCATCACGGCAGCGATCACGACCGATCCGATTGCATTGAGTCCGTCGATCAACCGCCCGAAGGTGGTCGGCGGCTGGCCGGACGGCGCGCCGCTGACCTCGAGGTCGGTGTTCGCCTCGTACGACACGTCAGAGTTCCTTGTCCCAGTCTCGTGCCGGTTTGACGCCGCGTGCGCGCAGCGCCGACATGTAGGTCTTGAGGATCTCCTTGGTCGGACCCTTCGACGCGTTCGTCTTGGCCCACTCGCCGGCCAGGTTCGGCAGCGACTTGACCCACTTGTCGCGCTCGCCGGCGCTCATGCTGGTGATGCGCACTGCCGGGGACTGCTTTGCGCCCACTTCGGCCATTGTCTTGAGGGCGCCCTCGTAGCGCTGCATCAGCGTCTCGCCGAGCGCCTTCGAGTACTCCTTGCCGACGTCGCGCAGGATGGCCTGCACCTCGGGCGGCATCTTGTCGTAACTGTCCTTGTTCATCGCCATGCCGCCGATGTAGAGCGCGCCGATGTTGACCGTCGTGATGTAGGGCGCGACCTCGTAGATCTTGTTGGGCAGGATGCCGGTGGCGATCGACACCGTACCTTCGCTGACGCCACTCTGGATGTCGGTGTAATAGGTGGCCAGCGAGCCGTCGACCGGCACCGCGCCCGAGCCCTTGAGCCATAGTCCGATCGAGCCCGGGGCCGAGATCTTGCGGCCCTTCAGATCGGCGTAGGTGGCGATCGGCGCCTTGGTGAACAGGTGATAGGTGTCGACGCCGGTGGCGCCGAGGAACACCATGTTGTTCCTCTCCCATTCCTTCTTCAGCGCGGGCACCTTCTCGTTCATCTCGTTGGCGACGTCGAGAATGATGCGCACGTCGTCGGTCGTGAACGGCGTGACGGTGCTGAACTGCCCCAGCGGCATCTTGGCCGCCTCGAGCTGGTGGAACACCCAGCCGATGTCGGTGACGCCCTGCTCGACGCTCGTCAGCGTGGCATTGCCCTTGTAGAGCTGGCCGCCGTACGCCTCGCGCCATTCGATCTTGTAGCTCTTGTTGAGCGCAGCGACGCGCTTGTTGACCTCCGGCACGTATAGCGTGCTCATCAGACCGACCCACGGCAGAGTCGTCGGATGGGAAGACGCAATCGTCAGCTTGAATGTCTGCTGCGCCTGCGCGGCGCCTACGGCGGCAGCCAAACCGGCCGCGACCAGCGTGTGAGTCAGCCATCTGGAGGCAAGGTTGCGCATGAAAGTCTCCTGTCTTGTGCGTGAAGAAAACGAGGGCCGGCACGGGCGCCCCGCAGAAGCATGTCCCGGATCGGGACGTCGAAGGCCTGTCAACGGGAACGCTGGCCCGGCCATGGGCTTAGCCGCCACCGCTCGCCGGCGGGGGCATCTGGAACCGGTCAGTGATCCTCGTGTAGTTGCCGGGGTTCGAAAGCCGGCCGATCGGGTTGAATGCGCTGAGGTCCATGTACAGCCGATCGTCGAAGACACCTTCCCGGTAGTGGGCGTAGACGATCTCGCCGATGACTACGTGGTACGGCGTCGCACCGACTTCGTGGATCGCCGTCATCACGCACTCGAACTGGATCGGGCTGTCGATGATTCGTGGCGGCCGCACCTTCGTCGACGCAGCGACGCGAAAACCGGCGATCTCCATCTCGTTGACCGAGGAGGGAAACTCCGGGCAGCACGCGTTCATCCGCGCGCCGTTCGCGTCGTCGACCAGATGGACGACGAACTCGCCTGTGGCCCGAATGTTGATCAGCGTGTCCTTGACCTCGCCTCGCCGCTCGTACTGGGTCGGCCCGATGGAGAACATGACCATCGGCGGCCCGATGGCCGCGATGTTGAAGAAGCTGAACGGCGCGGCGTTGAGGCCCGCCGGTCCCTCGGTGGAAATGAGCGCGATCGGGCGCGGAATGATCGCGCTCGTGATCAGCTTCGCCTGCTCGGCCCAGCTCAAGGCGCGGCAATCCACCCCGACGGTTCGGTCCGGTGCCCCGGCGACGCCGCCGCCCTTGTCGACTTGGCTCATTGCAGATGCGGTCCTTCCGTCACGAAGGCACCATGGTGCGCGCGGATGCGCGTTCACCGCGGATGCGCTTTCACCGAAGCGGTTCAGATCGTCGCGATGGCCTCGATCTCGACGCGCGCGCCGCCAACCAGACCGGCGGCCTGGAACGTCGTGCGGGCCGGCGGATCCTTCGGGAAGTACTCGCTGAACACCTTGTTCATCGCCAGCATCTCCGAGAGTTCCGTGACGTAGATCGTCACCTTGTGCACCTTCTCGAGCGACGAACCGCCGGCCTCGAGCACCGCCTTCAAGTTCTCGCAAACCTGTCGCGTCTCGGCTTCGATGCCTCCTGCAGCCAGGCCGCCCGTGCGAGGATCCATCCCCAGTTGTCCCGAGGTGAAGATCCAGTCGCCCACCTTGATCGCTTGCGACAGCGGAACCTTGACCGGTGGCACCTTGTCCGAATGAACGACGCTGCGTTGCATGAATGAAGACTCCTGTGGCTCGTGGTATTCCCGGCATCGATCACCGGATCGGAAATGGCGATCAATGCAACGCAACTCGCATGCCATTGGTACAGAGACAATCCCCCGCAGTTCGACCCGGGTTTGCCGCGTCACAGGTTGCATCAGTGGGCGCCGCCCGTGGAGCCGATCACCATAGGCTCGCGTCATTCGAGCGTCATTCGATCCTGTAGCGCTTGTTCAGCGTGGCGATGCGCTTGTTGACCTCGGGCCGGTGCTCATCAGGCCGACCCACGGCAGCGTCCCCAGTGGCTGGACGCTGTTCAGTCATCGTCGGCGCGCGCTCGCCGGGCGCGTGCGGCGTCGGGGCGGCTGAGTCGCTGCGACACAGGTGTCGCAATCTGACTCCATCAACGCAAAGAGCCAAGCCACTCCCGGATCGCTCAACGCGCGCTTGCTCGCGGCGAGCTGATGGCGGTACGGCTCCAACGCGAACGGTGGCGCCGCGAGGTGCAGCCCAAGGGCCGACGGCTCAGGCTGGAACAGGCCGCGTGGTGCGGTGAGGACGAGATCCGTCGCTGCTGCGAGTGCGAGCGCTGCGCCGAAATGCGCGCTGGTCATCGCCACGCGCCGCTCGACGCCCAGCCGCGCCAGCGTCTGCTCGATGGCGCCCAGCCGCCCCGGCTGCACCAGCACCTGCAGGTGCGCCGCCTGCAGGTAGCGCGGCAGCGTGAGCGCGGCGCGCGCCAGCGGATGGCCGGCCGCCATGGCGCAGGCGTAGGGCTCCTCGAGCACGGTGCGCAGCTGCAGCGTGTCGTCGGCGCTGTTGAAGACGCCGAGCGCGAGGTCGATCGCGCCGGCGTGCAGCAGGTCGAGCGCGTCGCTGCGGCCGGCATGCAGCACGCGCAGGCGCACGCCCGGCGCCGCACGGCGCACGCTCGCCAGCACCGTCGGCAGCAGGCGTTGCACGGCGTAGTCCGACGCTCCGATCTGGAAGCTGCGCTGCGACTGCGCGGCGTCGAACTGCGCCGTGCTCGAGAAGATGCGCTGCGCCTGTGCCAGCAGTGTCCGCACCTGCGGCAGCAGCGCGGCGGCGTGCGCCGTCGGCACCATCGCGCGGCCGCGCCGCTCCAGGATGGCGTCGCCGCAGGCCGTGCGCAGCCGCGCCAGCGCGTGGCTCACTGCCGGCTGCGTCAGCGACAGCTGCACCGCGGCGCGCGAGACGCTGCGCTCGGAGACCACGGCATCGAAGACGCGCAGCAGGTTCAGGTCGATGTGTCGAAGCTCCATGAACGGAGTATCGATCCGATGCATGCCCGGGCATGGCGACAAATCATTTGTCGGGTCCGCGCACAGTGCCTACAGTGCCGGCGTGGCTCCCTGCGCAGCCATCGAAGCGGCGAATGAGTACCGAACGACACGGAGACCCTGCATGAACTTTCACTCTGTCCTGGCGGCGTGGGCCGTCACCGCCGGCTTCGCGTCGGCCGCCGCACTGGCACTGCCGGCGCGTGCCGATGACGCCGCTGCGCGGCCGATCCGCATCGTCGTGCCGTTTGCCGCGGGCGGCAGCACCGATGCGCTGGCGCGCATCGTCGGCAGGAAGCTCGGCGAATCGCTCAAGCAACCCATCGTCGTCGACAACCGCCCCGGTGCCGCCGGCGCGATCGGCGCCGACGCGGTGGCCAAGGCGCCGGCCGACGGCCTCACGCTGCTGCTGGCCACGACCAGCACGCACGCCGTGCTGCCGCGCCTGCGCACGCTGCCCTACGACGCCGAGCGCGACTTCACGCCGGTGGCAGTGATCGCCACCGCACCGAACGTGCTGGTGGCGAGCCCGGTGCTGAAGGTCGGCAGCGTGAGCGAACTGCTTGCGCACGAGAAGGCGCGCGGCGGCCGGCTGGCCTATTCGTCGAGCGGCCAGGGAACGATCACGCACCTGATCAGCGCCGCGTTCGCGCAGCGCGCCGGCGTGGCTGCGAATCACATCCCGTACAAGACAGGCGTGCAGGCGCTGACCGACATCTCGAGCGGGCAGGTCGACTTCGCGTTCGACTCGATCGTCTGGACGCTGCCGCAGGACAAGGCCGGCAAGGTGCGTGCGTTGGCCATCGCTGCGGCCAAGCGCTCGCCGCTAGCGCCCGATCTGCCGACGGTGGCCGAGAGCGGTTTCCCGGGATTCGAGGGCACGACCTGGTTCGCCTTCGTCGCGCCGGCGCGACTGCCGGCGGCGACGCAGGCGCTGCTCAACCAGCACGTCAACGCCGCGTTGCGCGACCCCGAGGTGCGCGCGCAGTTCCAGGCCCAGGGCGCCGAGCCGGTGGGCGGCACGCCGCAAGACCTGACGAAGCTGATCCGCGATGACGCGAAGCGCTGGGGCGACGTGATCACGGCCGGCAACATCAAGCTGGCTGACTGAGGGCTGCCGCGTCATGAATGTCACCGCATCGGATGCAGTCGGACCGCAGTCGTCGGCCCACTTCCGCGACCTCGTCGCCAGCGAGCGGCCGCTGGTGCTGCCGGGTGCGCACGACGCGCTGTCGGCGCTGTTGATCCGGCAGGCCGGCTTCAAGGCTTACTTCATCGGCGGCTTTCCGCTGGTGGGCGTGCGCTACGGCGTGCCCGACATCGGGCTGGTCGCGCTCGGCGAGATCGCCGCCGGCGTGCGCGACATCATGGCAGTGTCGGACCTGCCCGTGCTGGTCGACGTCGACAACGGCTACGGTGACGTCAAGAACGTCGTGCACGCCGTCAACACCTACGAGCGCATGGGCGCGCAGGCGCTGTTCTTCGAAGACCAGGTCTCGCCCAAGCGCTGCGGCCACATCGCCGGCAAGGAGCTGCTGCCCACCGAGGAGATGGAGCGCCGCATCCGCGCTGCCGCCGAGAACCGCCGCGACCCGCGCACCTTCATCATCGCGCGCACCGACGCGCGCGAGGTGATCGGCCTGGACGAAGCGCTGCGTCGCGGCGAACGTTACGCGCGCGCCGGCGCCGACGGCCTGTTCATCGAGGCGCCGGAGTCGGTCGACGAGATGGCGCGCATCGGCCGCGAGCTCGCCGGCGTGCCGCAGATGGCCAACATGCTCGAAGGCGGGCGCACGCCGATCCTCAAACCCGTGCAGCTCGAGGAGCTGGGTTTTCGCATCGTCATCTACGGCATCTCGCTGCTGATGCGCATCACGCGCACGATGCAGGACGCGCTGGCCGACATCGCGAGCGGCGAACTCAAGCTCGTGGGGACCGGCGTCGGCTTCGAGGAGTACAAGGCCATCGTCGGCTTCCCGCACTGGGCCGGGATCGAGGCACGCTACGGCAAGGGCTGACGCGCCCAGGTGTGCGCGCATTGCCCCCTCTCCCGCTCGCGGGAGAGGGCTGGGGTGAGGGTGGAGCAATCCCTCATCCCCCGCCTTCTCCCGCAAGCGGGAGAAGGAGCCGTCGCGCCTCAGATGTGGATCGCGCGCCCGTAGGCCGCGAGCGTGGCCTCGTGCAGCATCTCCGACAGCGTCGCGCTCGGGCGACTGCGCGAGCGCTTCGGCGACCCGCTGTTCATACGCGTGGGCGCCGCGATGGAGCCGACGCCGCTCGCGCGCGAACTCACATCGCCGATGCGGCAGGCCCTCACCGCGATCGACGAGGCGTTCGGCCATCGAAGCCGCTTCGATCCTCAGTCCACAACGAGACGCTATGTCGTCAGCATGAGCGATATCAGCCAGATCGTGCTCTTGCCGGCGCTTTGGACCCGTCTGCTCGCCGCTGTGCCCGGCGTGGCGATCGAGGTGCGTCCGCTGTCGCCGGAGACGCCGCGGCAGCTCGAGGCCGGCGACGCAGATCTGGCGATCGGCTTCATGCCCCAGCTCGAGGTCGGCTTCCATCAGCAGAAGCACTTCCCGCAGCGCTACGGCTGCCTCGTGCGCGCCGGACACCCGCGTGTGCGCGGGACGCTCGGCAGTGCACTCTACGAATCCGAATCGCACATCGTCGTCAGCGGCGCCGGCACGTCGAGCGCGAGTTCGATCGGCAGGGCGTTCGGCGCCGATTTGCTCTGAAGGTTCCGAACTACGTCGGCCTGTCGCATCTCATCCAAGGCACCGACTTGATCGCGACGATCTCGTTACGGCTCGCCGAGGTCTTCATGAAGCGCGGTCGCTGCCGGATGTTCGAGCCACCGGTCAAGCTGCCCGCTTCCGACATCAACCTGCACTGGCACGAGCGGTTTCACCATGATCCCGGGCATCGCTGGATGCGCTCGGTGATCACGCGCTTGCTCAGGAACCGAGGCTACTTGGCGGGTGCCGGGTAGCCCAGCTTGGCGCTGAGGGAATCAGCGGCACGCATGACCAGGAGGGCCTCGCTGCCGCCCGGCGTTGGGTCGAAACCGCCGGAAGGGCCGAGGGCCGTAATGACGGCGGCGACGGCGCCGCTCGCATTGAATATCGGGCAGGCGACTGCACTCACTCCCTCCAGCAGGACGTCGCGCAGCGGGGCGCAACGCAGTGAGCGGATCTGTTCGAAAAGTGCTTCGACGGCCTTGCGATTGGGCAGCTGGCTGCGTTGTTTCGGCGTCGAGTTGGCCAGTTCGGCGTCGATGAGTTTGCGTAGCGCTGCAACTCCGGAGAAGGCGCCGAACGCTCGGCCCGTCGCGGACCATAGAACGGGCAACACCGACCCGACGCGCGCGTTGACCGACACCGGCAGAACCGGTTCGTGCCACCTGACGAGGGTGGGGCCGTAGTTGCCGAGTACGGCAAGACAGCACGACAGTTGGTGGTCCTCGGCGAGTTTCGCGAGCTCTTCGCCGGCCAGCGTCAGCACGTCGGATTGGCGCATGGCGGCCAGACCGATCGCGATCGATTCGGTTCCGAGCACGTAGTGCCCGCCGGCGCCTTCCTGGCGCACGAAGTCGGCCGCGACCAGACTGGCCAGGTATCGATGCACCTTGGCCGGGCTTTCCTGCAGTTCGCCGGCCAGTCTGCTGAGCGAGGCCCCGCCCCCCATGGTGGCCAGCATCTTCAGCACCGCCAGTCCGGTCACGGCTGACTGCACCTTGTTTCTCCGACCTGCTGCCTCGGTCTTGGGCGGGACGCTCTTGGTTGTTTGATTACGCATTGCGTAAGTGTGCACCAACCATCTCGCGATGCGGCGAGAGTCCCTGCGGATTACCCTAGTTTGAATTACGGTTTGCGTAACTACATTACGCATTAGTTCGCGACGCGATCCTCGGACTTTGATTTTCCCCGGAGGCCTTCTCGGGCCGATCGATCACTTCAAAGGAGACACCGAATGAACTTGCGCATCCGCCACTTGGCTTGGTCCTTTTGCGCCGCTGTGGCGCTCTCGATGGCCGCGCCGCCATCCTTCGCCCAAGGCTATCCGAACAAGCCCGTGCGCCTGATCGTCCCGTATGCGGCGGGCGGCGGGACTGACTTCTTCGCTCGCACCGTCGGCTCGCGCATTCAGGAGCAGTTGGGCCAAGTGATCGTGATCGAGAACAAGCCCGGTGCGAGCACGATCATCGGCGCCGAAGCCGCGGCCAAGTCGCCGCCGGACGGCTACACCGTGCTCGTGGCCGACAGCACGACGCTGGCCGTGAATCCACACCTGTACAAGAAACTGGCATACGACAGCGTGAAGGACTTTTCGCCGGTGACGCTGACAGCGCGCTTCGCGCTGCTGCTGGTCGTCAACCCGAGCGTGTCGAACGCGACCTCTGCGCAGGAGTTCATCGAGTCGGCCAGGAAGGAGCCGGGCAAGATCAACTACGCGTCGGTGGGAACGGGCACGTCGCACCACCTGGCGATGGAGCTATTTCAGCAGCGCACCGGCATCAAGGTGAACCACATCCCTTACAAGGGCGCGGGCCCGGCGATCCAGGACGTCGCCGGCGGTCAGGTTCCGGTGATGTTCGTCGACCTTGCGGCGGGCTCGCCGATGATCAAGGCCGGCAAGCTGAAAGTGCTCGGGGTGGCGAGCGCCAAGCGGATCGCGGCGCTGCCGGACGTGCCGACCCTGACCGAGCAAGGCATCGAGAACTTCGAGGCATGGGCATGGCAGGGACTGGTGGTGCCCGCCGGGACGCCGAACGACGTCGTCGAGCGGCTCAAGATTGAGTATGCGAAGGCCGTCACCGATCCGACGATCCGCCAGAAGCTCGTCGATGCCGGCGTCGACCCGGTGACCAGCACGCCCGCCGAGATGGCCAGGTACGTGCAAAGCGAAAGCGTCAAGTGGGCGGATGTCATCAAGCGAGGCGACATCAAGATCGAGTAGTCATGCGGCGGGAGCGGGCGATGTCGACGTCGAAGAAGGACTCGGAGGCGAGTCCGCTGCTGAGCGATCGCTACGAGCTCGAGGAGGGCCGGGTGTTTCTGACCGGCATCCAGGCGCTGGTCCGCTTGCCGATCGAGCAAATGCGCCTCGACCGGCAGTCGGGTCTGCGAACCCGAGCCTTCGTCACCGGCTACCCCGGCTCGCCGCTGGGCGGCTACGACCTGGCGCTGCACAAGGCGCACGCGGCACTGGAGAGCCACGGCATCCGCCATCTCCCGGGACAGAACGAGGAGCTGGCAGCCACGACCCTCATGGGCACGCAGATGCTGGACGAGCATCCGCATCCCGACATCGACGGGGTCGTCGCCTACTGGTACGGCAAGGGTGCAGGCCTCGACCGCTCAGGCGATGCGATGAAGCACGGGAACTTCGCCGGCACCAGCACGCACGGGGCGGTCGTGATCCTGAGCGGTGAGGATCATGAGGCGAAGAGCTCCAGCGTTCCGTATCAGCAGGAGTTTTCCTTCGAGCATCTCGGCATCCCGGTGCTCTATCCGGCAAACGTGGCGGAGTTCATCGAATTCGGCCTGCACGCCGCCGCCATGTCCCGCTACAGCGGTTGCTGGGTGGCGCTCAAGCTCGTGGGACCGCTGTGCGACGGCGGCGAAGTGGTTGCCTTCTCCAGATCCAGCTTCCGTTGCGAGATCCCGCAACTGGAGATCGAGGGCAAGCCATTCCGCAAGAGCGCCACCTTCAAGTTCTTCCCGGTGCTCAACGTCGCCACGGAGCGCCAGCTCTATGTGGAGCGGCACGCAGCCGTCACCGCGTATGCGCGGCTGAACGGACTGAACCTGATCACGCAGCGCGGTTCGGCCGACCGCATCGGGATCATCAGCGCAGGCAAGAGCCATGCGGACACGCGCCAGGCTCTGGAGGACCTGGGGTGGGACGGCGCCGGCCTGCAAGCCGCCGGGATCCGCCTGGCCAAGATCGGCGTGATGTGTCCGTTGGATACAGCGTTCGTGCGCGACTTCGCCCGTGGACTGAGCACGATCATCGTGATCGAGGAAAAGCGCGACTTCCTCGAGCGCCAGATCGGCCGCGCCGTCTGCGAGCTCGGCCCGGTTCGCATCCTGGGCAAGTACGACGCCCATGGTCAAAGGCTATTCCCCGTGGAAGGCGGCATGACCAGCGACATGATCGCCGGCCTGCTGGGCCGCGCTTTGCGAGACGAAGTCCCGCTTCCCGCCGAGGGGCTCGCGCGCTTGGCCGAACTGCACCAGGTGTCGCTGCGCGACTACGGCGTCCAGCCGCAGCGAACCCCGAACTTCTGTTCGGGATGTCCGCACAACGTTTCGACCAAGCTCGCGCCGGGGCAGGTGGCTTGGGGTGCGCCGGGTTGCCACATCTTTGCCGCGCTGATGGACAGGCCCGACAAGCGCATCGAAGCCGTCACCCAGCTGGGTGGCGAGGGGCTGCCCTGGCTCGGACTTTCGCCTTACACCGCGCGTCGCCACATCGTGCAGAACCTGGGCGACGGGTCGCTCTGGCACTCGAGCTATCAGAACATCCGTTTCGCGGTGACCAGCGGCGCGAACATCACGTTCAAGATCCTGTTCAACGGCGTGATCGCGAACACCGGCGGCCAGACGTCTGTCGGGCAGCCTTCGATCCTCACGCTGCTGTCGCACCTGGCACTCGAAGGCGTCGCGAAGATCGTGCTCATCGCGCGCGACCCTGCGCGCTATCGGGACGGCACGCTGCCCGCGCCGGTCGCCGTGAGGCCGGTCATGGCGCTGGAAGATTCGATGCGGGAACTGGCTGCGATCCCGGGCACCACCGTTCTTGTGTACGACGGCGACTGTGCCAACGAGCGGCGCCGCCGCCGAAAGCGCGGCAAGCTCCCGGCGACCACGCGTTTCACGCTGGTCAACGAAGAAGTTTGCGAGAACTGCGGCGACTGCGGCCAGGTGGCCAATTGCATGTCCTTGCAGAAGGTTGACACCGTCTTCGGGCCGAAGACGCAGATCCATCAATCGTCCTGCAACCAGGACCAGGCGTGCGTGCAGGGCGAATGCCCTTCCTTCATCACCGTGGACGTCGCGCCCGGCACCGGGATACGGCGCCCCGAGCATCGGCAGATCGATCCGACGTCGATCCCTGAACCGCAGCTGCCGACGCTGGTTCGCCCTTACCACGTCCATCTGCCGGGGCTCGGCGGCACGGGCGTGCTGACCGCCAACGCCATCCTCGCGCAGGCTGCTGCGCTCGACGGCAACGAGGTCAGGAGCTACGACCAGTCCGGGGCTGCGCAGAAGTGGGGCGCGGTGCTGTCCAGCCTGATCATTGCCGCCCGCGGTCGGCCGCCGACGACCAACCGCGTGGGGCTGGCGCGGGCCGACCTCTATCTCGTGCTCGACCTGCTGGCCGGAGTCGATCGCCGCAACCTGAACTGCTGCAATTCGGACTCCACACGGGCGGTCATCAACACAGGCCTGCTGCCCAGCGGTGAAATGATCCGCGATCCTCGCCGGGCCGTGTCGAGCGCCAGCCTGGTCGAAATCATCAGCGGAGCAGTTCGCGGCGCCGACGTGATCACAATCGATGCGCGCCGCATCGCCGAAGAGCTCTTTGGCGACTACATGATGGCCAACATGGTGACCATCGGCGCCGCATACCAAGCGGGGCTGCTGCCGATCTCCGCGCGGAACATCGAGGCCGCCATCGGGCTCAACGGCACACAGGAGGAGGCGAACCTCCTGGCGTTCCGCGCCGGGCGCCTGTCCTGCCACGATCCCGATCGTCTGTCGGCCATGCTGGCGCCGAGGCATGCCACCCTTGCAGACCGACTGGAGCCGGGGCGCCCCGATCACCGGAAGACCGCGAGACTCGACGCGATCATGGGCGCGCTGCTTCACGTCGGCAGCGACGACTTCAGGGCGCAGGTGCGCCTGCGCGTCGCCGACCTGATCCGCTACCAAGACGCCGGCTACGCGCAACGATACGCGCTGAAGGTCGATGCCGTCGCGCAATCCGAACGCGCGGCGCTGGGCCCGGCTGCCTCGCTGGAGATCGCCGCTGCCGTCGCGCGGAATCTGCACAAGGTGATGGCCTACAAGGACGAGTACGAGGTTGCAGGACTGCTCGCACACCCGACGTTTCTTCGGCGCGTGGCCGAGGCTTTCACCGGCCCCGTACGCATCTCGTTCAATCTGCAGCCCCCCTTGCTGCGCGTACTGGGTCTGGGCGGGAAGCGCAGGGTGGGCGGATGGATCAGGCCAGGCCTGCGCGTGTTGGCTCGATTGAAGTTCCTGCGCGGGACGGCGTTCGACCCATTCAGTCGCATGGAAAGCCGGCGCGAGGAGCGCGCGCTGGCGGTCTGGTACATGACCTTGATTGACGAGTCCGTTGCCCGGCTTGCGCCCGCGACCTCGCGCCAAGTGCGTGAACTGCTTTCGCTGCCCGAGCATGTCAGGGGGTACGAGCAGGTCAAGGGGAAAAGGATCAGCGAGACGAAGCAGCGCGCCGTCGAGCTGATGCAGGCGTTGCGGTCGATCGACTGACCGCGTGCGGCGCACTGCGCGATTCTTGCGTCAGATCAACTTACGCTGTGCGTAATGTGATTATTATTTGCGTAAGCAAGAGACCGGCGGAGGAGACACGATGAGACTCGGGATGGTCATTGATCTGAAGCGGTGCATGGGCTGCTACGGCTGTCAGATGTCCTGCAAGGCCGAGCACGGCACGCCGCCAGGCGTGTTCTTCGCCCGCGTGCTGAAGCGGGAGGAGGGGCACTATCCGATGCCGCGCCGCATCCTGTTGCCCGTCCTGTGCAACCACTGCAGCGACGCCCCCTGCGTCGATGTCTGTCCGACGGAGGCGAGCCACTTCGCCGAGCACGGCATCGTCGACATCGACAAGGACAAGTGCGTCGGCTGTCGCGCCTGCATGATGGCCTGCCCCTACAACAACCGGTACTTTCACGACGAGCGACGCCACTACTTCGGCGATGCGGGTCCGACGCCTTACGAGGAGGCGCGCTCCGAACGTCACCCCGTGGGTGTGGTGATGAAGTGCAACTGGTGCCGCGAGCGGCTGGCGGAAGGCAAGGATCCGGCCTGTGTCGCCAACTGCGCCGCCAAAGCCCGCACCTTCGGCGACCTCGAAGATCCGAACAGCGAAGTCTCTCGCCTGATCAAGGAGCGCGCCGGCTTCAACCTGCATCCCGAAGCGGGCACCGGGCCCAACGTCTATTACCTCGCACCGTGAGACGACGATGAGCGACTACCGTTATGAGCAGTTGATCGAGGATCTGCGCGGCGACTATCGCCCCCAGAGGGAATGGGGAGAGGGCAAGGGCATTCTGATGGTCATCGGCCACTTTCTTGTCGGCGTTGCCGGCGGCACGTGGCTCATGTCGTCCATCTACGGTGAGACCTACGGCCTGATGGTCGCCTATCTCCTCGGCGCGCTGGGAGCCATCGTTCACCTGCTGTTCCTGGGTCGCCCCGAGCGTGCCATCAAGATGATGCGCCACGTGCGCACCTCCTGGATCTCGCGCGGCTTCGT
Organism: uncultured Burkholderiaceae bacterium; assembly: GCA_964371405.1. Lineage (GTDB taxonomy): Bacteria > Pseudomonadota > Gammaproteobacteria > Burkholderiales > Burkholderiaceae_C > JAMHWF01. The sequence goes on along the minus strand of CAYJLV010000054.1, from coordinate 2,493 downwards.
CGGCTTGAGCCTGTTCCTGGCGGGGGGCGGCGCCTATCTCGCCATGCTGTGGCTGTCCCCCGGGCAGGAGGGCGCGCCGGTCATGCTCGCGAGACTCGTCGCGGGCGTGGGGACGATCACGATCATCGGATACATGGGCTTCTGCTACACAGCCTCCAAGGCGATCCCGTTCTGGCACTCGCCGCTGCATCCGGCAATCTACATCGCCTTCGCCGTGCGGGGCGGCATTGCCGTGTTGCTGGTGATCGCGGCGGCGACCGGCACCCAGAGCGGCGCTTGGCTGTTGCAGCTGTGGACGGGGGTCACTGCAGTCGTTGCGCTGCTGTTCGCATTCGAGATTCAGGGCGCGCTATCGAGCGGCAACATCGCCGCCAAGTGGTCGGTGCGCGACATGCTCTCCGGTCGCCTCGCCTTGTCGTTCTACGGCGGCACGCTCGCCTTGGGCCTGATCGTTCCGGCCGTGCTCCTGAGTACTTCGATGAGCCCTTCGCCCGTCGTCATGGCATTGATCGGCATCGCCTCGGCCGGGGGCGACTTCTTCATGAAGCTGTCGACGGTGAAGGCGGGGGTCTACCTGCCGCTGCTGCTTCCGTCCCGCCGGTAGTCGAAGCGGGGAGAACGGACATGAACGTGCGCATCAAGTTCATGGGAGTGCTCGCGGATGTCACCCGGACCCGGCAGCAAACGCTCGAGTTCGGAACCATGCCGACGTTGCGCGCTCTGCTGACGGCCCTCGAGGAACGGTACGGCAACGAGTTCGGCGTGCGGATCTTCCGCAGCGCGTCGGCGCCGCGTCTGCTGCAGATGGCAACGCGCATCTTCGTCAACGGAAACATCGTTGCCGATCCGGCATTGGATGAACCACTGTCCAAGGACGAGACCTCGTCCCCGGAAATTCTTGTGTACTTCTTGCCCGCAGCCTGTGGAGGATGAAGGAATCATGACGACGAACCTGAAGACCGATGCGAAGGTCTGGGAAGACAAATGGATTCCCTCCGCTTGCACGATCTGCTACGGAGGCTGTTCGATCAAGGCCCACCGGGTGAACGGCACCGTGGTGAAGATCGAGGGCAACCCCGACAGCCCTTGCGGCAGCGGCCGGCTGTGCGCCAAAGGCATCGCGGGCATCATGATCCTGTACGACCCGCACCGGGTGAATACGCCGCTGCGACGCACCAATCCCGAGAAGGGAATGGGCATCGATCCGGGCTGGAAGCCGATCAGCTGGGACGAAGCGCTGGACGAAGTCGTGGAGCGATTGAAGAAGGTGCGCGCCGTTGACCCGCGCCAACTGGTGATGCAGGTCACGACGACGCTGTCGCCTTCCTCGCTGGTGTTCTTCCCCTTCGGCTGGGCCTTCGGCTCGCCCAACATGTGGGTGGCCGGCGGCGGCGTGCACTGCGGCAACGGCGCGCATGCGGCGGGCGGCGTGACCCACTCGTCGTGGTCGATCGTTCCCGACTTCAAACACTGCAACTACGCGCTCTACTTCGGCGCCTCCAAGGGTCACGGCGCCGGCCACGCGGCCACGCCGAACATCACGCTCGCGGCGGACGCGCGCGAGCGCGGCATGAAGATGGTGGTGGTCGACCCGATGTGCAACTTCGCGGCGGCCAAGGCCAACGAATGGGTGCCCATCCGCGTCGGCACCGACGGTGCGCTCGCGCTCGCGATGGCCAATTGCCTGGTCAACGAATACGGCATGGTCGACAGGGAGTACCTGCGCGATCGCACCAATGCCATCTATCTGGTCGGACCCGACGGCAAGTACACCCGGGATCCACTCTCGGGAAAGCCGTTGATCTGGGATTCTGCCGACGGCTGCGCGAAGCCCTACGACGATCCGGCGGCAAAGAACGCCGCCCTTGAAGGTGAGTACGAAGTCAACGGCGAGCGCTGCCAGCCGTCATTCCAGAAGATGAAGGACCATCTGAGGAAGTACACGCCGGCCTACGCCGAAAAGATCAGCGGCGTTCCCGCAAAGGACATCCGGCGCCTCGCACGCGAGTTCGGCGAAGCCGCGCGCATCGGCAGCACGATCGTCATCGACGGCAAGACCTTGCCCTACCGCCCGGCGGCCGCGATCTTCTTTCGCGGCGCGCAGGGGCACAAGAACTCGATGTACAACTGCTTCGCCATCGACCTGCTCAACCACATCGTCGGCGCGGCCGACGTGGTGGGCGGATGCCTCGGCTTCAATCCAGTCTGCCACGGTCATCCCGAGACGCAGAAACCCGCCTACTCACCGCGCGCCGACAAGGATGGACTGATGGCTGTCGGCGCCTGGATGCTGCCCCACGTGCCTTATCCGCCCGCCGACCCGCGCAAGCCGGACTCCATCGGGTTCTGCGAGATGTTCCCCCTCTCGCACGTGTCGCCGCTGATGTCCTCTTCCGACCAGGAGCACTGGTGGAAGAAGTTCGATCTGCCGTACCGCCCGAAGTTCATGCTCAACTACGGCGCCAACTCCGTGATGAGCGTGGGCAACAAGGA
>CAYJLV010000053.1:0-22056 GCA_964371405.1 uncultured Burkholderiaceae bacterium | reverse complement strand
GGTGGATGCCCGAAGCGCGCGCCTTCTGCGCCAGCCGCGCGATCAGCTCCTCGATCTTCTTGCCGACGACCATCATCAGGTCGGCCAGCTCGTCGATCACGACGACGATGAACGGCAGCCGCTCCAGCGGCTCGGGCGCCTCGGGCGTCAGGCTGAACGGGTTGGCCAGCGTCTCGCCGCGCTCGGCTGCCTCGGCGAGCTTCTTGTTGTAGCCCGAGAGGTTGCGCACGCCGAGCTTGCTCATCAGCTTGTAGCGGCGCTCCATCTCGCCGACGCACCAGTTGAGCGCGTTGGCGGCCTGCTTCATGTCGGTGACGACGGGTGCGAGCAGGTGCGGGATGCCTTCGTAGACGCTCATCTCGAGCATCTTCGGGTCGATCAGGATCAGCCGCACGTCGCGCGCCTCGGCCTTGTAGAGCAGGCTGAGGATCATCGCGTTGATGCCGACCGACTTGCCGGCGCCGGTAGTGCCGGCGACGAGGCAGTGCGGCATCCTGGCGAGATCGGCGACGACGGCGGCGCCGACGATGTCCTTGCCCAGGCCGATCGTGAGCTGCGACGCGGCGTCGTTGTAGACCTGCGAGCCGAGGATCTCGGCCAGCCGGATCACCTGGCGCTTGGCGTTGGGCAGCTCGAGCGCCATCGTCGTCTTGCCGGGAATCGTCTCGACGACGCGGATCGACACGAGGCTGAGCGAGCGCGCCAGATCCTTGGCCAGGTTCACGACCTGCGAACCCTTGACGCCCGTCGCGGGCTCGACCTCGTAGCGCGTGATCACCGGCCCCGGCGACGCGGCGACGACGCGCACATCGACGCCGAAGTCCTTCAACTTCTTCTCGATCAGACGCGACGTCATCTCGAGCGACTCGGTCGTCACCGTCTCGACCTTGGACGGCGCGGCGTCGAGCAGTTCGACCTGCGGCAGCTTGGTGTCGCTCAGCTCGCTGAACAGCAGCTTCTGGCGCTCCTTGACGACGCGCTTCGATTCGGGGATCTCGGCGATCGTCGGCTCGATGACGAGCGGCATCTGGTCGGCAGCGATCTGGCGCTCGACCTCGAACACGTGCTCGCGTTCACGCAGCGCCTGCTCGCCCAGTCGCCGGTCCTCGGCCTGCTCGATGCGGTCGCGGCGGCCTTCGCGCAGGCGGTCGAAGGCGGCGCCGATGTGCTCGGCGACGCGCAGCCACGAGAAACGGAACGCCAGTGCGAGGCCGGCGACCAGCGCCGCGATCCACAGCACGCCCGAGCCGGCGAAGCCGAGCAGCCGGGTGCTTGCGGGCCCCAGCAGGTAGCCGAGCACGCCGCCGCCATGGCCGGGCAGTCGCGGCTCCCATTGATAGAGGCGCGTGAACTCGAGCGCACAACTCGCCGCCATCAACAGCGCCAGACCGAGCCAGAACAGCCACTTCGGCGGCAATTCGGCACCCGCCGTCGCCGCGCCGGACGCGTCGCTGCGCAGCAGGCGCGCCAGCGCACCGAGCCAGCCGCGCAGCGCGACGAGCAGCAGCCACCACGCCGAATAGCCGAACAGGAAGAACGCGAGGTCGGAAAAGCGCGCGCCGAGGTGGCCGGCCCAGTTGCGCGTGATCGCCTGGCTGCCGCTGGTCGACCACGCCGGGTCGGCCGCGTTGTGCGAGGCCAGCGCGAGCAGCGCGAGCAGCCAGACGATGCCGCCGATTGCGACGCCGAACTGCGCGCGCCAGCGCGGCGGCGCCGCCGGCGCGTCGACGGTCTTGCGCTTGCGGGCGCTGCGGGGCGTGGCGGCGCGGGATTCGGCGGGAGCCGCGCCGGCCCCCGTCTCGGTGCGCAGGGAGCCGAGCGGAAATGTCATGGGCGCCATTGTGCCCAAGACGCAACGCGGCTCAGTCGGTCGCGATGCGCTCCTTGATGATGACGGAGCCGTTCTCCTGCGTGTGGATCACGCCGCGCTCTTCCAGATCCTTCATCACGCGGCTGACCATCTCGCGCGACGCGCCGACGATCTTGGCCATGTCCTGGCGCGACACCTTGTTGCGGATCAGCAGCGTGTCGCCCTCCTGCTCTGCCATGTCGAGCAGCGAGCGCGCGACGCGGCCGTAGACGTCGAGCAGCGCGAGCGACTCGATCTGGCGGTCGGCATTGCGCAGCCGCTGCACCAGGCCGCGCAGGATCGCGTAGCTCAGGCTCGAGTTCTCGGGCAGGCAGCGCGCGAACTCGGCGCGTCCGAGCACCAGCATGTCGGTCTGCACCTCGGCACGTACTGTCGCCGAGTGCGGCTCGTTGTCGATCAGGCTCATCTCGCCGACGTAGTCGCCGGACTGCAGCACCGCGAGGATGACTTCGCGACCGCGCGAGTCGGAGGTCAGCACGCGCGCGCGCCCGGTCAGCAGGATGTACAGCGCGTTCGACTTGCGACCGTGCTCGACGATGATCTCGCCGCGGCGGTAGCGCCGCTTGACGACGCTGTCGGCAATCGATTGCGCCTGGTCGTTGGTCAACAGCGAAAAGAGCGGCACGCGCCGGATGAGGTCTAGATTGGACAGCATCGCCATCGGGTTCTCCTTTGCCCAAGGTTGCGGTCGCGCCCGCGCGTCCCTCGCGCGCGCCTCCCTGCCTACAATGTAACCATTGTGCCGAGCGGCGTCGCGCGTTGTCATCCACAGCGACCCCATTCAGCATCGATCACCCCTAACTGGAAGTCCTGCACCAGCCATGAATGCACCCGCACGCCACGTCGACGTCCTGATCCTCGGCTCCGGCCCGGCGGGCTGGAGCGCGGCGATCTACGCCGCGCGCGCCAACCTGAAGCCCTTGCTCGTCACCGGCCTCGCGCAGGGCGGGCAGTTGATGACGACGACCGACGTCGACAACTGGCCCGCCGACGTCGACGGCGTGCAGGGGCCCGAGCTGATGCAGCGCTTCCAGAAGCACGCCGAGCGCTTCGCCACCGAGGTCGTGTTCGACCACATCAGCGCCGTCGACCTGTCGGCGCGGCCGTTCCGACTGACGGGCGACAGCGGCAGCTACACCTGCCGCGCGTTGATCATCGCCACCGGCGCGAGCGCCAAGTACCTCGGCCTGCCGTCGGAGCAGGCGTTCATGGGCCGCGGCGTCAGCGGCTGCGCGACCTGCGACGGCTTCTTCTACCGCGGGCAGGAGGTCTGCGTCGTCGGCGGCGGCAACACGGCCGTCGAGGAAGCGCTCTACCTCGCCAACATCGCGACCAAGGTGCATCTGATCCACCGCCGCGACAAGTTTCGTGCCGAGCCGATCATGGTCGACAAGCTGATGGACAGGGCCGCGGCCGGCAAGATCGAGCTGCACCTGTGGCACACGCTCGACGAGGTGCTCGGCGACGCGTCGGGCGTGACTGGCGTGCGGCTGAAGAACACGCAGGACGGCGCGACGAAGGAGCTGAAGCTGCAGGGCTGCTTCATCGCGATCGGCCACCAGCCCAACACCGACATCTTCAAGGGCCAGCTCGAGATGAAGGACGGCTACATCCTCACCAAGGGCGGCAGCGAGGGCCTCGCGACGATGACCAGCGTGCCGGGCGTGTTCGCCGCGGGCGACGTGCAGGACCATGTCTACCGCCAGGCGATCACGAGCGCCGGCACCGGCTGCATGGCGGCGCTCGACGCCCAGCGCTGGCTGGAGCAGGCGGTCGACTGAAGCCGTTGGGCTATAATTTACGACTTCGCCGAGAGCAGCGGGCTCCCCGCGCCGGCACCAGCAACACAGTCGAACGGAGTAGCGTCATGGCACGCGTCTGTCAGGTCACGGGCAAGCGCCCGATGGTGGGCAACAACGTCTCCCACGCCAACAACAAAACCAAGCGCCGCTTCCTGCCCAACCTGCAGTACCGCCGCTTCTGGCTCGAGACCGAGAACCGCTGGGTGCGGCTGCGCATCAGCAACGCCGCGCTGCGCCTGATCGACAAGGTGGGCATCGAGCAGGTCGTCGCCGACCTGCGTGCCAAGGGCGAACTCTGACATAGGAGCACGACATGGCAAGCAAAGGCGGACGCGAAAAGATCAAGCTGGAGTCCTCGGCAGGCACCGGCCACTTCTACACCACCAACAAGAACAAGAAGACGACGCCGGAGAAGATCGAACTGATGAAGTTCGATCCGAAGGCGCGCAAGCACGTGCTGTACAAGGAAACAAAGTTGAAGTGAATCGCCGACGCGGCGCTTTCAACACCAAGGGCTCGCTTCGACGGGCCCTTGTTCTTTTGTGCAAACCACTGCGCCGGCGGCGATGCAGCCGAGGCCCTCAGCGATGGGCTGCGAGGAGGCGGACCGCAAGGCCGGCGAACACGACACCGGTGATCCGGTTGAGCCAGATCTGGGCTCGCCGTGAGCCGCGCAGGCGCTCGCCGATGGCGCCGGCCAGCCAGGCAATCGTCCCGAACGCCATCAGGGTGGCGACGATGAACCACAGCCCGAACCACACGACCTGCGGCGCGACGGACCCGACGCTGGTATCGACGAACTGCGGCAGGAACGCCAGGAAGAACAGGAGCACCTTCGGATTGGTGAGGTTCATGACGACGCCGCGACCGAAGAGCTTCGCGGCCGGCGCCGGCGTGCCGTCGCCGCCGCCGAGCACACTCGCCGGCGCGCGAAATGCCTGCCAGGCGAGGAACAGGAGATAGGCGGCGCCGACGACCTTCAAGACGATGAAGGCCACGGGCGACGCCGCGAAGACGGCCGCGAGGCCGAGCGCAACCGCTGCCGTGTGAACGCACAGACCCGCGCAGAGCCCCAGCATCACCAGCAGTCCGGCACGCCTGCCGCGCGTGATGGACTGCATCAGCACGAAGAGGTTGTCGGGGCCCGGCGTGAAGCCCAGCAGGACCGCCACCGCGAAGAATCCGACCGTGGTTTCGAGCGAGGGCATGCAGTCCGTGGCCGGTCCCGCCGGGCTGCGGGACCGCGTTCGATATCGCCTAGGCGCGGACGGCGCGCAGCTTCAACGAGAACTCGGCCAGCGCGGCGATGCCGCTTTCCTCGGCCTTCCTGCACCAGGCCTGCAGGTCGCCGACGAGTTGCTCGGCCGAGACGTTGGTGCGCGTCCAGAGCTGGCGCAACTCCTCGCGCATCGCCACCAGCTTGGCCAGCCCGGGGCTCGCTTCGCAGGCGCGCGCGACCTGCGCCTTCACGCCGTGCGGGATCCGGTCGGCGTCGCGGTGCAGCCAGCGCCGCGCCAGATGCAGTTCGGACCACTTGGCCGTGTTCTGCGCGCCCTCGGCCTTGAGCCGGCGCAACTCGGCGGCGCAGGCGCGGCGCATCTCACGGCCGTACTTGGCCATCACTTCGTAGCGGTTGGCGATGACGGCCTCGAGCGTCTTCGAGTCGGCGACCGGCTTGATGTCGCCCAGCTTCATCGTCGGCGCCGTCTTGCGCACCGTGGCCAGCCCCATCAGTTCGAGCGCGCGGATGTAGGCCCAGCCGATGTCGAACTCATGCTTCTTGACCGACAGCTTGGCCGAGGTCGGATAGGTGTGGTGGTTGTTGTGCAGCTCTTCGCCGCCGATGATCACGCCCCACGGCGAGATGTTGGTCGAGGCGTCGGGCGCCTCGAAGTTGCGGTAGCCCCACCAGTGGCCCAGGCCGTTGATGATGCCCGCGGCCGTAACCGGGATCCACGCCATCTGCACCGCCCACACGGCGGCGCCGGCGGCGCCGAACAGCAGCAGGTCGACGATCAGCATCAGCCCAACGCCCTGCCAGCTGTAGCGCGTGTAGAGGTTGCGTTCGATCCAGTCGTCGGGCGTGTTGTGGCCGTACTTGGCCAGCGTTTCGCCGACCTTGGCTTCGGCGCGATACAGCTCCGAGCCGGTCAGCAGCACCGTCTTGATGCCGCGCGTCTGCGGGCTGTGCGGGTCGTCGGGCGTCTCGCACTTGGCGTGGTGCTTGCGATGGATCGCGACCCACTCCTTGGTCACCATGCCCGTCGTCAGCCACAGCCAGGCGCGGAAGAAATGCGCCGGGATCGGGTGCAGGTCGAGCGCGCGGTGCGCCTGCGAGCGGTGCAGGAAGATCGTCACCGCGGCGATCGTCACGTGCGTCATCGCCAGCGTCGCCAGCACGATCTGCCACCAGGTGGCGGCAAGCAGACCGTCGCTCAGCCAGTTCACGAGCGCATCGCGCACGATCAGCAGTTCATTCATGGTCGTGCTTGCGGGCGACTGCCCATCGTCTCCAAAGGGGCTGGAATTGTAAGGGACGCCCCCGCGCCGCGCCGGGAGCCGCCCGAATAACCGTGAAAGCCGGTAACAGCGGCTTGCGTACCGGCTTCAGCGCCGCTGCCAGGCCGCGGCGAAGAAACCGTCCGTGGCGTGCCGATGCGGCCACAGCCGCAGGTGCCCGCCGCTGGCCAGTCCGGCCGCGCCGGCGACGTGGGCGCGCTCGAGCAGCAGCGCGGCGTCGAGCGGCTCGAACTCGCGCTGCGCCGCACCGAACGCCTCGGCGACATCTTCGTTTTCTTCGTGCAGCAGGCTGCAGGTCGCGTAGACGAGGCGACCGCCCGGCTTCACGAGGCGCGCGGCGCCGGCCAGGATGGCGAGCTGGCGCGCCCTCAGCTCCTCGACGGCCTGCGGCGACTGGCGCCATTTCAGGTCGGGACTGCGGCGCAACGTGCCCAGGCCAGTGCATGGCGCATCCACCAGCACACGATCGATCTTGCCGGCCAGCCGCTTGATGCGCTCGTCGCGCTCGCCCGAGATCTGCGCCGGGTGGACGTTGGACAGGCCGCTGCGCGCAAGCCGCGGCTTCAGCGCGGCGAGGCGATGGCCCGAGGTGTCGAAGGCATAGAGGCGGCCCGTGTTGCGCATCGCCGCCCCGAGCGCCAGCGTCTTGCCGCCCCCGCCGGCGCAGAAATCGACGACCATCTCGCCGCGCTTGGGGTCGACGACGAGGGTGAGCAACTGGCTGCCTTCGTCCTGCACTTCCACCTCGCCGCGCAGGAAGATCTCGTGCTTGTTGATCGCCGGCTTGCCGGCGATGCGCAGCCCCCACGGCGAATACGGCGTCGGTTCGGCGTCGATGCCGGCAGCCTGCAGCGCGGCACGCACGGCGTCGCGCCGCACCTTCAGCGTGTTGACGCGCAGGTCGAGCGGCGCCGGCGCGTTCAGGCTCTCGACCAGCGGCCAGAACTCCTCACCGACCGCGGCGCGCAACCGCTCGGCCAGCCACTCGGGCAGGTTGTGGCGCAGCCGCTCGGGCAGCGCCGCGCGATCGACGGCGCGAACCCGCTCCAGCCACTGCTGCTCGCGCTCGTCGAGCGCGGCGCGCAGGAAACCTTCGTTGCCCTGCCAGCCGAGGATGGCGATGCGGCGCTCCGTCTCGCCGCTGCCCGACTGCGCCAGGTGCTGCAGCAGCGGCCGCTGGCGCAGCACGACCCAGGTCGTCTCGGCCAGCGTGTGGCGCTCGCGCTGGCCGAGCGCGCGATGCTGGCGAAAGAACTCCTGGACGATGCCGTCGGCCGGATGCTGCAGTTGCAGCACGCGATGCAGCAGTTCGGTGGCGAGCTCGAGCAGCGCGTTCGGGTGCATCGGCCGATTATCCCGGCCGGCCGCTGCCGGCTGGGCGATTCAGAGCAGTTGCGGCTCGCCGCGGGCGTGCGTGACGATACCGCCCTCGATGCGCAGCTCGCCGTCGACGAACCAGCGCAGCGCGCGCGGATACATCACGTGCTCGCGCTCGAGCACGCGCGCTGCGAGCGTGTCCTCCGTGTCGCCGGGCAGCACCGGCACGACGGCCTGCGCGACGATCGGGCCGTGGTCGAGCTGCGGCGTCACGAAGTGCACCGTCGCGCCCGCCACCTTGCAGCCGGCCTCGAGCGCGCGGCGGTGCGTGTGCAGCCCCGGGAACAGAGGCAGCAGCGAGGGATGGATGTTGAACATGCGCCCCGCGCAGCGCGCCACGCAGGCGTCGCCGAGGATGCGCATGAAGCCGGCGAGCGCGACGGCGTCGGGCGCGTGCGCGTCGATCGCGTCGGCGACCGCGCGGTCGAAGTCGGCGCGCTCGCCGAACGCCCGGTGGTCCACGACGGCCGTCGCGATGCCGCGCGCGGTGGCGAACGCCAGGCCCGCGGCATCCGGCCGGTTGCTGATCACGGCGACGACGCGCGCATTCCATTGCTCGGCGGCGCAGGCGCGCACGATCGCCTCCATGTTGCTGCCTCGGCCCGAGATGAGGATGACAATGCGCTTCATCGGCGCGCAGTGTAGCCGTGGGTCTCTCGGCCGCATCCTACAATGCGCGCCTTCCCCCGCGCCCCGCCCGCCATGACCGAACGCGTCCTTACCGGCATCACGACCAGCGGCACGCCGCACCTGGGCAACTACGTCGGCGCCATCCGTCCGGCCGTCGCGGCGAGCCGCAAACCGGGCGTCGAGAGCTTCCTGTTTCTCGCCGACTACCACGCGCTGATCAAGTGCGATGACCCCGCGCGCATCGGCCGTTCGCGCCTCGAGATCGCGGCGACCTGGCTCGCTGCCGGGCTCGACCCCGAACGCGTCGTGTTCTACCGCCAGAGCGACATTCCCGAGACGCCCGAGCTGACGTGGCTGCTGACCTGCGTCACGCCCAAGGGCCTGATGAACCGCGCGCACGCCTACAAGGCGGCGACCGACGCCAATGCCGAGGCCGGCGACGAACTCGACGCCGGCGTCAGCATGGGCCTGTTCAGCTATCCGATCCTGATGGCGGCCGACATCCTGCTGTTCAACGCGCACCGCGTGCCGGTCGGCCGCGACCAGGTGCAGCACATCGAGATGGCTCGCGACATGGCGCAGCGCTTCAACCACCTGTTCGGCGCCGGCCGCGAGCTGTTCGTGCTGCCCGAAGCCGAGGTCGACGACAGCGTCGCGACGCTGCCCGGGCTCGACGGCCGCAAGATGTCCAAGAGCTACGACAACACGATCCCGCTGTTCGAAGGCGGCGCGAAGGGGCTCAAGGAGGCGGTCGCGCGCATCGTCACCGACTCGCGGATGCCGGGCGAACCCAAGGACGCCGGAGCCTCGCACCTCGTGACGATCCACGACGCCTTCGCCGGCGCCGACGCGCGCGCCGCGTTCCACGCCGACCTGCGCGCCGGCCTGGGCTGGGGGCAGGCCAAGCAGCGCCTCGTCGCGCTGATCGAGGCGCAGGTCGGGCCGATGCGCGAGGGCTATGCCGAACTGATTGCACACCCCGCGCGCATCGAGGCCGTGCTGCAGGAAGGTGCACGCAAGGCGCGCGCGGTCGCGACGCCGTTTCTCGCCGAGCTGCGCCACGCCGTCGGGCTGCGACCGATGGTCGCGACCGGCGCGCCGCCGGCTGCGGCGTCGGCCGGCAAGGCCGCGGCCCCGGTGTTCAAGCAATACCAGGAGCAGGGCCTGTTCCTGTTCAAGCTGTCGACGCCACAGAACAAGGTGCTGCTGCAAAGCCGCGGCCTGGCCGATCCGCGCGAAGCCGGCGGCTGGGTCAAGCGGCTGAAGGCCGAGGGCGCGGCGGCGCTCGACGGCGCGCCGATCGCATGGGAGGCCAGCGCCGACCGCGCGTCGGTCGAGGCCGCGCTGACGGAGCTGCTCGCCGCGACCTTGTGAGCGCGCCGATGGCGGGCATCCACATCACCGACATCGAATCCGCCGTCAACTGGTGGCGCGAGCGCTCGCCGTCGCCCGACGGCGTCACCGCCTGCCCCGAAGTGCGTGCGCTGGCCGAGGTCTATGCGCGCCTCGTCTACGCCCGCGACAGCGCCTGCGACGAGGCGGCGATGCCCGCGGCCGCGCTGCAGGCCTGGCTGGCCTGGTACGCGACGACGCCCGACGCGCCCTGCATCGCCATCTGCTCGACCAGCCAGGGCGACGCCGTCTGCAAGGGATGCGGCCGCAGCTTCGACGAGGTGCAGCACTGGACGCGCATGACGCCGGCCGAGAAGCGCACAACCTGGCGCCGCATCACGGCCGAAGGCACCGCGTGGCGCTTCAATCGCTACGCCGACCGCGCGCCGAGCGAACCCGCCCCGGCGCCTGCCGCCCCCGAGGACGGCGCTTGAGCGCGGCGCCGGTCACGGCCGGCAATCCTGGCGTGCTGCACAGCGCGCGGCGCATCGTGCCGCTGGCCTGGCCCGTCTTCGTCGGCCAGGTCGCGGTGCTCGCCTTCAGCACCGTCGACACGCTGCTCGTCGCGCGCCATTCGGCGCTCGATCTCGCCGCGCTGGCGGTCGGCTCGGCCGCCTATATCACCGTCTTCATCGGCTTCATGGGCGTCGTGCTCGCAGTCGGACCGATCGCCGGCCAGCTCTACGGCGCGCAACGCCGCGCCGAGGCCGGCCACCAGTTGCACCAGGCGGTGTGGGTCGCGCTCGGCCTGGCCGTCGTCGGCGGGCTGCTGCTCGCTTTCCCTTGGCCGTTCCTCGCGCTGTCGCGCGCGACGCCCGAGGTCGCGCCGCGCGTGCGCGGCTACCTGATGGCGCTGGCGTTCTCGCTGCCGGCAGCGCTGCTGTTTTCGGCCTATCGCGGCTTCAACACGGCGCTGGCGCGGCCCAAGGCCGTGATGGCGCTGCAGCTCGCCGGGCTGGCGCTGAAAGTGCCGCTGTCGGCGCTGCTCGTCTTCGGCCTCGCGCTGCCGACGCCGGTGGGCGAACTGCGCGTACCCGCGCTCGGCGTCGTCGGCTGCGGCATCGCCACCTGCATCGTGATGTGGCTGCAGGCGCTTGCGGCACTTTTCGTGCTGCGCCGCGACGCCTTCTATGCGCCGTTCGAGCTGCGCGGGCGCGGCCTGCACGCGCCCGACGTGGTCGCGCTGCGCAAACAGTTGCGGCTCGGCATCCCGATGGGAGCGTCGATCCTGATCGAGGTGACGGGCTTCAGCTTCATGGCGATCTTCATTGCGCGGCTCGGTAACACACCGGTCGCGGGCCACCAGATCGCGGCGAACCTGGTCGCGCTGCTGTACATGATGCCGCTGGCGCTGGCCAACGCAACGAGCGCGCTCGTCGCGCAGCGCATCGGCGCCGGCGACAGGGGAGACGCACGGCGCCTCGGCTGGCACGGCATGGCGATCGCAGTCGGCGCCGCAGCCCTGCTCGGCAGCAGCGTGTTCCTGGCACGCGAGGGCGTCGTCGCGCTGTACACGCGCGATGCGCTCGTCGCCGCCGCGGCGCTGCCGCTGATCGCCTGGCTGGCGCTGTTCCACACCGCCGACGCGGCGCAGGCGATGGCCTCGTTTGTGCTGCGCGCCCACCACGTCGCGACGCTGCCGCTCGTCATCTATGCGACGGCGATCTGGGGCGTCGGGCTGGCCGGCGGCTATGCGCTGGCGTTCGATCTGCTGCCGTGGCCGCTGCCGGCGCTGCAAGGCGCGCGCGGCTTCTGGTTCGCCGCGACGGCCGGGCTGATGATCGCCGCGATCGGACTGGTCGCGCTGCTGGCCTGGGTGCTGCGCCGCGAAAAGCCGAGCTGACGACACCCCGCTCGCCGATTACGGCGAGCGACCCTCCGGGAGGGTCCGGGCCTGGCTTGGGGCGGCCCGGCGCGGCGGCCCGTGGGCTGAACGCGACTCAGCGCGGCAGGCTCAGCACGAACACGCTGCCGCCGCCGGGGCGCGGCTCGCAGTGCACCGTGCCGCGGTGGGCGCGCGCGATCTGGCGCACCAGGCTGAGCCCCAGGCCCACGCCGCCGGCCTGCTCGGCGTGACCGGGCAGGCGATAGAACGGCTCGAAGATGCGCTCGCGCTCGGCCTCGGGGACGCCCGGGCCGCGGTCGGCGATGCGCAGCTGCACCTCGCGGGCGCCAGCGACGACGCTGACCTCGGGCGGCTCGCCGCCGCCATAGCGCTGCGCGTTCTCGAGCAGGTTGCGCAACGCGCGGCGCAGCAGGCGCTCGTCGCCCTGCACGACGGCGTCGTCGCCGCCGACGACGGCATTCACGCGCGACGCCTCCTCGGCCGCCAGCGGCAGCAGCGCGACGCGCTCGCGCGGATCGGTCTCGCGCGGGGCATCGAGCCGGCTCGCCAGCAGCACTTCCTCGACCAGCGCGTCGAGCTCGCGGATGTTGCATTCGATCTCGCCCTGCAGCCGGACTCGCGATTCGGGCCCCGCCGTCTCGAGCAGCGACAGCGCCATCTTCAGCCGCGCCAGCGGCGAGCGCAGCTCGTGCGATGCGTTGGCCAGCAGGCTGCGGTGCGAAGCGACGAGCGCCTCGATGCGCTCGGCAGCGCGGTTGAAGCTGGCCGCGACCGCCGCGACCTCATCGCGACCGCCTGCGTCGACGCGGTGGCTGAGCTGGCCGGCGCCGAAGGTCTCGACGCCGCGCTGCAGTGCTTCGAGGCGCCGCGTCAGGCGGCGCACCACGGGCCAGGCGCCGAGCGCCACGGCCAGGAACAGCACGGCGAGCCCGACGGCCAGGCCGACGCCGCCGCCCGGCACGATCGCTCCGCGCACGCCCGGCCAGGACGGCGGCGGTCGCGCCCCGGCGGGCCGATCGGCATGAGCCGCGCGCAGCCCGGGGCCGCGCGCAATCCACAGCGCGCGGCCGTCCGAGAGCTGCAGCCGCACCGCGCGCGAGGGGGATCCGCCCTGCTCGGCTTCGCGTCGCGCGTAGGCCTCCGACGCCGCGATGCGCCGACCGCGCGCATCGTCGAGCGCAAGCGGCAGCCGCAACCGGCGCGACCAGTCGGCGAGCGCCTCGGCCTGCTCGTCCTCGGGTGCGCCGGCCGGCGGCAGGCTGTTCTCGATCAGGGCGGCCCAGCCGCTCGCGCGCTCGCCCCAGGCCGCCTGCAGGCTCTCGCGCTCGCGCTCGACGTTGTGCTGGAACAGCCACCCCGCGACCAGCGCGAACAGCAGCAGCACCGCGACGACGGTCAGGTAGATGCGCAGGTAGAGGTTCTTCATCCGGCTTCGTCGGCGTCCTGCCTGCGTGCGAACAGGTAGCCGGCGCCGCGAACCGTCAGCACACGGCGCGGCGCCTTCGGGTCGTCCTCGATGACGGCTCGGATGCGCGAGATGTGGACGTCGATGCTGCGGTCGAAGGCCTCGAGGGGGTGGCCCTTGAGCGCGTCCATGATCTGGTCGCGCGACAGCACGCGGCCCGGGCTGCGCGCCAGCACGACGAGCAGGTCGAACTGGTGGCTGGTCAGCTCGCACGCATTGCCGTCGAGCCTCGCGAGGCGCGCGCCGAGGTCGATCTCGAGGCGGCCGTAGCGCAGCATCTCGTCGCCGACGGTCGCCGGATGCGCGCGTCGCAGCAGCGCCTTCACGCGAGCCAGCAGCTCGCGCGGCTCGAAGGGTTTGGGCAGGTAGTCGTCGGCACCCAGCTCGAGGCCGACCACGCGGTCGAGCGGCTCGCCGCGCGCCGTCAGCATCAGCAGCGGCAACTGGCGCGTGCGCGAATCGGCGCGCAGTTCACGGCACAGATCGAGACCGTCGCCGTCGGGCAGCATCAGATCGAGCAGCAGCGCGTCGTAGCGGCCGGCCTGCAGGCGTTCGCGGCCGGCGGCGAGCGAGCCGGCCGTATCGACCGCATAGCCCGCGCCGCGCAGGTAGTCGCCGACCATTGCCGTCAGGCGCGTGTCGTCGTCGATCAGCAGCAGGCGGGCCGTCATGGTGTCGTGCAGGGCCGGCACAGCATAAACGCGGCGGGGGGATCCGCCGCGCCGGCCGTGCCGGCCCCGTCGCGTCAGCGCGCCGGCGGCGGAGCGATCTGGGCGCGCTCGCGGCGGTGCCGTTCGCCCATGTCGCGACGCTGCTTCATGCGCTCGGCCAGCTTGGCGCGCTGCTCGGGCGTGAGCACACGGCTGGCGTCGAGCATCGCCTGCGTGATGCGGCGCGAGGTCTGATCGTGCTGCTGCAGCATCTGCTGGCGCAGCGCCTCGACGGCGGCAGCATCGACGTTCGGCTGCGTGAACAGCTGCATCTGGCGCTCCCGCAGCGTACGGCCGGCGTCGCGCTGCGCCTTCAGGTCGACGGCGGCGCCCTGCGCGATGTCGCGGATCTGGCGGCGCTGCTCCTCGGTGGCATCGACGCCGCGCAGCATGCGGTCGACCATGCGCGTGACGTGCTCGGGCGAATCGCCCATGCGGCCGCCCGGCCCATGGCCATGCGAAGGATGCGCCCAGGCCGACAGCGCGAACGCCGACAGCAGCGCCAGCAGCGTCGCGGCGGCCAGCAGGCGCCAGCCGCCGGGGCGCGCGAAGGTCGAAACGGAGGTGGGGGTTGCGTTGGACATCGATCACTCCTTTGCGGAAACGGGCATCGCGCCCATGACCGGAATGCTCGGGGTTCGACGTGAATCGGGAGTGGCGCACCGGTAAAGATTGGTGAACGCGGCGGCCTGTGGCGCCGCCCCTTCATCCACAGGTGACGGCTCCCATGTCTGCGGGTTGGTGCGCCGCAGGGGTGCCGCCTAGCATGGCCCGACCGATAGCCGAGACTGACGCCATGAATCCGGAACCACCGAGCAGCATCGAGGGCCTGCTGCGCCTGAAGATGACACTGCGCGAAGCGGGCGAGCGCCTGCTCGACCTGCAGGAACAGCTGATCGCGCTGCGCTACGCGATGCAGCCGCACGACGACGCCGCCGTGCAGGAGGAGACGACCTCATGCATCGAGAAGGCGCACCGCCGTTGAAGGCGGCACGGCCGTGGCGCTCAGGCTGCCACGCGCACCCGCGGCATCGGCTCCGTCGCCTGCGGCAACGCGGACTGGAAGTCGCGCAGGATCTCAATCACGTCGGGCACGGCGCGGTAGCGCAGTACACGGTAGCCAGCACCCTCGAGCACGGCGTCGCGCCGGCCGTCGAACGCTCGCACGCTGCCGCCCCGCGCGCTGTCGTCGAGCGCCACGATCGCCAGCACCTCGAATGCGCGGGAGCAGACGACGAAGTCGGCGACCTTGCGGTTGAAGGTGCTGCGCGTCGCACGGTCGCGCGCCGTCAGCAGCGACGACAGCGCGACCTGCGAGAACACGACATGCTCGGGCAGGCACTGCGTCAACCGGTGGTACATCGCCTGCTGGCGCGGCGTCAGCGGACGCCGGCGCACCGGTTTGTCGGGCGTCAGGCTGCGGCGCCGACGCCGTTGCGCCAGCGCCGTGGCGACGAAGGCGGCGAGAGCAAGCAGCGCGATCGCGCACACGAACAGCAGCGTCGTCATCGAGGCCCCGCGGTGTTGTTGTCGTCGCCTCGATTGTCACGGCGCGGCGCCGTGTCACGAAGCAACCCATGCAACGACCGGTAGTGGCCGCTCAGCCCCGGGCTCACGGGATAGCAGCCTGCCGGCGGCGCCGGCAAGCTTCGCGCACCGACGCGGACCGCACCTCGGCACGAATCGGTGCGCAACGGCGCCCGACATCGATGGCGGCGGCCCGCGCCTGCAACGCATCTCCATGATCCACCCAACCCTCCCAGCCGATCCCTCGCTGCACGACTTCGAGCCGCTGAGCCGCGGCGAGCTGCTGCTGCTGCACGCCTGGAGAAACGGCGAGATCGCGCGTGTCGGTCTGCGCCGACCCGTCGTGCCGCATGCCGACCTTGCGGTGCGCGGCGCCTTCGTGCGCCATCTCGCGCAGTCGGGCGCCGGTCGCAGCGAAGCGCGCCGGCTGCAGATCGTCGGCGCCTGGATCGAGGGCCGCATCGACCTGCGCGACTGCGTTGTCGCCGACAGCCTGTGGTTCTTCCGTTGTGTGCTCGACACGACGCCGCGATTCGAGCGCGCGCGGATCGACGGCAGCGTCAGTTTTCCGGACTGCCTGTTGCCCGGCCTGCGCGCCGAGGGCAGCGCAATCGCCGGCGACCTGGCGCTCAATGCCGGCTGCACGATCCGTTCCGACGTCCGTCTTGCCGGCGCCACGATCGGCCGCGACCTGAACTGCGAACGCCTGCGCCTGCGCAGCAGCGAGCGCGCGCAGTCGCTGCCGCGCCAGCGGCTGCGCGCCGACGGCGCGCGCATCGCGGGCGACGTCGTGCTCGCCGGCGGCTTCGAGTCCGACGGCGACGTGCGCCTGGTCGGCGCTCAGATCGCCGGCAGCGTGCGCGTCGACCATGCCCGACTGGCCGGCAATCTCGACGACGAGGGCGTGCGCAGCGATGCGCTGAACCTGGAGCTGGCGCGCGTCGCCGGCGACGTGTCGCTCGACCGCGGCTTCATGGCGGCGGGCCCGGTGCGGCTGTCGGGAGCGCGCATCGACGGCAACCTGAACTGCAACGGCGCCGCCTTCGACGTGTTCGGCGACGGCGCCTGGTCCGGCTGCGCAACGCTCCTGCTCGACCGCGCCCGGGTCGGCGGCTCGCTCATGCTCGCGCACCTGAAGCGCCCGCTGCTCGGCGCTTCGCTGGTCGGCGCCAAGGTCAGTGCGCTGGTCGACGACGCGTCGACCTGGGGCGGTCGGCTTGCGCTCGACGGCTTCGCCTACTCGCGCTTCGCCGACGACGCACCGACCGGCGCGCGGTTCCGCCTCGCCTGGCTGTCGCGCCAGGAGTCGGCGCACCTCGGACGCGATTTCCGACCCGGACCATGGCGCCAACTCATCGCCGTGCTGCGCCGTACCGGGCACGGACGCGTCGCGCGCGATGTCGCCATCGCGCGCGAATCGCACCTGCGGCGCATCGGCCGGGTCGGCGCCGAGGCGCCGCGACTGCTGCGATGGCTGCCGCGGCTGGTGCATTGGCTGTTCGGCGCCGCCGCCGGCTACGGCTACCGGCCGGGCCGGCTCGTCGCCGCGATGGCGGCGCTGTGGCTGGCTTGCGGGGCAGTCTACTGGGCCGCCGCCGAGCGCGGCGTGATGGCGCCAGCCAATCCCGTCGTGTTCGACGACCCGCGCTACGCGCAGTGCCGCAGCGATGCCGGTGCGACGCGCGGTCTGCGCGAAGGCCGTGTCGACACCGGCAACTGGGCGCACTGCCCCGATCTGCCGGCGACGTATCCCCCATTCCGACCATTCGTCTATTCGCTCGACGTGCTGCTGCCAGGTATCGACTTGCAGCAAGAGCGCGAATGGACGGCGCTGCCGGGCGCAGCGGGTACCGATGCGGGACCACCCGACCTGTGGGGCACGGCGACTCGCCTGATCGCCTGGCTCGAGCTGCTGTGCGGCTGGGCGGCCAGCTTCGTCCTCGTCGCAGCCGTCCTCGGCTTGTTCGAGCGCGACCGCTGACGCATCAGCGCCGGCGGATCGCGAGCGGGCCGAACGACTGGCAGTTCGGCATCATCGTCAGCGCATTGATCGTGACGTGCTGCGGCCGCGTCGCGATCCAGTGCACCGTCTCGGCGATGTCCTCGGCCGTCAGCGGCTGCGTGCCCTCGTAGACTGCCGCGGCGCGCGCGTCGTCGCCGTGGAAGCGCACGTTCGAGAACTCCGTGCCTCCGGCCAGGCCCGGCTCAAGGCAGGTCGCGCGCACACCGCTGCCGGCCAGATCGGCGTTCAGGTTGTGCGTGAACTGCTGAACGAAGGCCTTCGTCGCACCATAGACGTTGCCGCCCGGGTACGGCACCCCGCCCGCCACCGAGCCGATGTTGACGACACTGCCGCGCCCGCGCTCGACCATGCCGGGCAGGATGGCGCGCGTGACGTGCACCAGGCCCGCGCAGTTGGTCGCGATCATGCGATCCCAGTCTTCGAGCGACGCGCGGTGCGCCGGCTCGAGGCCGAGCGCGAGGCCGGCGTTGTTGACCAGCACGTCGATGACTCGCCACTCGAGCGGCAAAGCGCCGAGCGTCGTCCGGACGGCCGCAGCATCCGTCACGTCGAGCTGCAACGCGAGCACGCGTCCCGGATGGCGCTCTGCCAGCCGCGCCAGCGGTTCGGTGCGACGTGCACAGACGACGGCGCACCAGGCGGCATCGCGCAGGAAGCGTTCGGCGGTCGCGAGGCCGAAGCCGGCGCTGGCGCCGGTGATCAGGGCAGTGGTGGGCATGAACGGGTATCCTCGGTGCGTCGCAGTCGGCCGTGCCCGTCGAGCGGGTTCACGTATCGGTATCGGCGACGTCGCGTCGCGCTTGTGCTTCGCCGATTCGGGTGAATTCTGTCTCGTTGTGCTTGCGCGCGCACCGGAACGCGGGGTCGCTGGCCACTTCCAGTCAGGGTAGCCTGCCCCCACCAAGGTCGGCGGTCAACTATCCGACCGCGCGCAGAATCTTCAGATGACAAGGGAGCAGGCGGTGATCGCCATCGACGACGAAGTTC
Organism: uncultured Burkholderiaceae bacterium; assembly: GCA_964371405.1. Lineage (GTDB taxonomy): Bacteria > Pseudomonadota > Gammaproteobacteria > Burkholderiales > Burkholderiaceae_C > JAMHWF01. Next base: position 3,907 of record CAYJLV010000053.1, on the reverse strand, counting down.
CGACTTTGTGGAGGGTGTTGCAGACCGCAGCGAAGACGCGGCCCGATGCGGCCGCTCTGCTGGCGCCGGGCCGCGCTCCGCTGAGCTACTCGGCGCTGTTCGAGCACATCGTCGAGTTGTCGGCGGTCCTTGTCCGCCATGGTTCGCTGCCGTCGCTGCGCGTCGCCGTCGTGCTGCCGAACGGTCCCGAGATGGCCAGCACCTTCCTGGCCGTCACGGCGAGCGCCGTCTGTATCCCGCTGAACCCGGCGTTCGGCGCCGCAGAGCTGAAACGTCTGCTCGCGCAGACGCGCGCAGCGGTCGTCATTGCTGCGGCCGGGCAGCCAGGCGCCGCGCACGCCTCAGCGCGCGAACTGGGCCTGCCCGTCATTGAGCTCGAAGTCGACCCGGCGGCGCCGGCCGGCCGGTCACGCATCGCGACGACCGCTGCGCGGAACGTCGGCGAAAGCGGCGCGCTGCAGCGCGCGCGCGCCGACGACATGGCGCTCATCCTGCACACCTCGGGCACGACGGCGCGACCGAAGATCGTGCCGATCCGCCAGCGACAGCTCGTCGCGTCGGCGCACGCGATCGCGGCGCATCTCGCGCTGAGCGAAACCGACCGCTGCCTGAACGTGATGCCGCTGTTCCACATCCACGGGCTCGTCGGCGCGCTGTGCGCCAGCATGGCCGCGACGTCGAGCGTCGTCTGCCTTCCGGGATTCACCGGCAACGCCTTCGTCGAGGCGATCGCCGCCTTCGGGCCGACCTGGTACACGGCTGTCCCCACGATTCACCTCGCCGTGCTCGACCACGCGACGCTGTATCGGTCGCTGACGCCCACGCACCAGTTCCGCTTCGTGCGTTCGTGCTCGGCGGCGCTGCCGCAGCGCACGCTGCAAACGCTGCGCGAACTGATCGGTGCACCCGTCGTCGAGGCCTACGGCATGACGGAGGCCACGCACCAGATCGCCAGCAACCCGCTGCCGCCCGGCCAGTGCAAGCCGGGTTCGGTCGGCCGCCCCGTCGGCGCCGAGGTCGCGCTGCTCAACGCCGCAGGCCAGCGCGTTGCCGCCGGCGCAAGCGGCGAGATCGCGATCCGCGGGCCGGCCGTCATCGACGGCTACGAAGGCAATGCGCAGGCCGACGCGGCGGCGTTCCACGCAGGGTGGCTGCGCACCGGCGACGAAGGCCGCATCGACGACGACGGCTACCTCTACATCACCGGCCGGCTCAAGGACATCGTCAATCGCGGAGGAGAGAAGATCGCGCCGCGCGAAGTCGAGGACGCCCTGCTCGAGCATCCCGAAGTCGTCGAGGCGGTCGTATACGGCGTGCCCCACCCCACGCTCGGCGAGGACCTGGCGGCCGCCGTCGTGCTGAAGGCCGGTGCCGTCGTGACCGAATCCGGGCTGCGTCGCTTTGCCGGCAGCCGCCTCGTCGACACGAAGCTGCCTTCGACGATCACGCGCGTCGATGCAATCCCGCGGGGCGCCACCGGCAAGGTCCAGCGCGCCGGGATGTCGGCGCTGCTCGGCACGCACGCCCGCGGCGACGACGCCGCCTTCGCCGACGACACCGAGCGCGAGATTGCCGGAATCTTCGAGGCGGTACTCGGTGGCCGCTTCGAGATCGCCGACAACTTCTTCGCCGCCGGGGGTGACTCCCTCAAGGGCGCGCAAGTCGTTTCGCGCGTCAACGCCCGCTTCGGCGTGGCGATCGCCGTTCCGGCGCTGTTCCAGCATCCGACGGTGCGCGAACTCGCGCGTCACGTCGCGGTCGAGCAAGCTGCCCTCCAAGCCACCGACGCAGACCTGTCGAGCCAGATCGACCAGCTCTCGGACGAGGAAGTGGCACGGCTGCTCGCCGCAGAAGAAGCCGATACGCCGTGACCGCCGCGGTGACCGAGGACAATCGCGCCGCCCTGCTGCAGCGTCTGCGCTGCAAGTCCGGGCGACCCGGCCATCGCGTCGTCGCCGACACACTGCGCGCACTCGACATCACGCACGTCTATGCCGTACGCGGCACACCGATCGACAACGTGCTCGGGTCGTGCGCGCGCGTAGGACTGCGCGTCATCGGCGCACGCCATCAGCAGTCCGCCGTGCTGATGTCGCTGGCCCACAACTACGTCGCAGGCGGGCTGCGCGCGGCCTGCGTCGTGTCGGCGGCGTCGGCCGTCACCAACAGCGCGACCGGCCTGATGTGCGGGCTCGACAACCGCTGGCCGGCGCTCGTGATCGGCGGTCGCCGCTCGTGGACGCGCCGCGGCGGCTTCCAGGCGTTCGACGGTGCGCGCTTCGTCGCGCCGATCGTCAAGCACGCGGCGTCGGTCGACGGCACGCACCTCCTGGCCGACGCGCTGCGCGAAGCCGCTGCCGCGGCGATCTCGGGCGCACCGGGCCCCGCCTATGTCGACGTTCACGAGGCGGTGCTGACCGGCATGGCGCCTTCACCTGCGACAGTCACGCGCGCCTCGCGCGCCGAAGCCGGCGACGCCGCGGCGGCAAGCGTCGACGCTGCCGCCGCACTGATCGGCGCATCGGGACGCCGGGCCCTGGTGATCGGCAAGGGAGCGCGATGGTCGTCGCCGTCGTCGCTGCTGCGACGCCTGGTCGACGACCACGCTTTCGCATTCGCCGCGTCGCCGATGGGCCGCGGGCTGCTGCCCGACGACGATCCGCGCTGCGCCAGCACCGTGCGCGCGGCCATGCTCGGCCACGCCGACGTCGTCGTCGTCGTCGGCGCCCGCTTCGACTGGACCTGGCGATACGGTTGCGAGATCGGTGCCGACGCGCGCATCGTGCACATCGACATCGACGCCGCCGAGGCACAAGACGTGCTCGGGCGCGGCATAGGCCTGCAAGGCGACGCCGCCGCCGTCCTGCAGGGGCTCGTCGACCGGCTCGACCGCGCCGCGCCTCACGCCATCGGCCCGGATCGCGACTGGCTCGCCGAACTGCAGGCGCTGCGCGACGCACGCCGGCACGACGCCGTGCCCGAGAGCGAGCGCGGTCATCTCCCGATGTCGCCCTACGAATGGCTGGGCGAACTGCGCGACGCGCTGCCCGACCCCGTCGTCACCATCCTGGACGGCAACATCGTGATGAGCGCGGCGAATCGATTGCTGCCGGTGCGTCACCCGGTACACCGGATGACGCCGGGCAGCGGTGGCCTGATGGGCGTCGGAATTCCCTTCGCTATCGGCGCCGCGGTCGCTCGCCCCGACCGGCCCGTCGTGGCCATCGTCGGCGATTTCGCCGCCGGCCTGAGCGGCTTCGAGTTCGAGACTGCGGTGCGTCACCACGTGCCGATCGTCGTCGTAGTCGCCAACAACGCCGGGCCCGGCGGCGCCACGACGCAGGACCGACATTTTCCGCCGCAGCGCGACGAACGCAGCTGCCGCTTCCACCCCGAGGTCCGTCACGACCTGATGATGGCGTCGCTGGGAGGCCGCGGCTGGCGCGTCGACGCGCCAGGGCAGCTCGGCCCTGCACTGACCGAGGCGCTCGCCTGCGGTGGCCCGGCATGCATCGACGTTCTCACCAACGAGCACACGGCCCTGCGCCCCATCCTATGAGTGCGGCCGAAGCCCCCCTGGTGCGTCCCCGAGACGATGTCGCTGTGGCGCCGGACAGCGTCGCCGAAGCCCGCCAGCGCCTGCTCCAGCTGCGCCAGCGCAAGCAGCAGATGCCTGCGACCGCTCGCCCGATCGAGCGCCGGCGCGCGAGCCGCGCGCCGCTCTCGTTCGCCCAGGAAGGCCTGTGGTTCCTCGACGGGCTGTTCGGGCCGAGCGCGCTCTACGGCGTCACGCGCGCGCTGCGGCTGAAGGGCGCGCTCGATGTCGCTGCGCTCGAACACGCGCTGCGCGCGCTGATCGGGCGCCACGAGAGCCTGCGCACCTCGTTCCGGCAGGAAGGCGATGACG
>CAYJLV010000052.1:0-22251 GCA_964371405.1 uncultured Burkholderiaceae bacterium | reverse complement strand
TTCCGAAACAGGATTTGAATCCCCGCGCCGCCAGAGAGAATACGAACAACATCCCCCCCCCCCCGCCGGGCGGGGGGGGGGGGCGGGGCCCCGCGTCGGCGCCCCCCGCGACTTGCTCAGCGATGACCGCGTTGATAACCGCCGTGATGGTGGTGGCCGTGACCGCCGTGACGATGGCCGTGCCCCGCCCAATGCCGGCGGTCGTGTCCGTATCCGTGCCCGTACCCGCCCCGGTGGACGACGACGGGCGCAGGCCGCACCACGTAGGCCGGCGGCCCGTAGTAGACCGGCGCCGGCACCGCATGGCCGTAGTAGCCCGGTCCGCTCGAGATCACCGTGCCGACGGCGCCATGATGATGGATCGGCGCACTGATGCCGATCGACCAGTGCACGTCGGAGGCCCGCGCCGCCGTGCCGCCAAACAACGCCGCAGCGGTGCCGATGGCGAGCAGCCAGCGGTACCGGGTGCGGCGGGTGGACGGATGGTTCATGGTCGTTGCTCCTGGTTTCGCGGCAGCCGTGCCGCCTGCCCTCCTCCAACGGCGCAGCGGCGCCGTCGGAGGACGGCGCGCCGGCCGGCCGAAGGTAAAGATGTGTCAATGGCGCCTGCTTAGAATCGGCAACCGCTTCGCAACCCCGATGAACACCCCGAAGAACAACCCCGGCGCGACGCCGCCCGCCGATCCACGACCTGGCAACTTCCTGCGCGCCATCGTCGAGCGCGACCTGCAGCAGGGCACCTGGGCAACGCGGCGCTTCGCCGGATCGCCGGGCGACGCGGCGCACCACGCGGCCGGCGCGCCCGACCCGGCACGCATCCGCACCCGTTTTCCGCCCGAGCCCAACGGCTACCTGCACATCGGACACGCCAAGAGCATCTGCCTGAACTTCGGCCTCGCCGCCGACTACGGGGGCGTGTGCCACATGCGCTTCGACGACACCAATCCCGAGAGGGAGGAGCAGGAATACGTCGACGCGATCCTCGATGCCGTGCAGTGGCTCGGCTTCGGCTGGACAGCGCACGGCGTCGAGCATCTGTACCACGCGAGCGACTACTTCGACTTCATGTATCGCGCCGCCGAGTATCTGATCGGTGCGGGCTTGGCCTACGTCGACGAGCAGAGCGCCGAGCAGATGCGCACGAATCGCGGCACGCTGATCGAACCCGGCACGCCGAGCCCGCACCGCGAGCGCAGCGCCGCCGGGAACCTGCAGCGCTTTCGCGAGATGCGCGACGGCATGCATGCCGACGGCGCGATGGTGCTGCGCGCGAAGATCGACATGGCTTCGCCCAACATCAACCTGCGCGACCCGGCGATCTACCGCATCAAGCGAGCCGATCACCATCGCACCGGCAGCCGGTGGTGCATCTATCCGATGTACACCTACGCGCACCCGATCGAGGACGCGCTCGAGCAGATCACGCACAGCATCTGCACGCTCGAGTTCGAGGACCAGCGCCCGTTCTACGACTGGCTGCTCGACCGGTTGTGCGAAGGCGGCCTGTTGCCGACGCCGCACCCGCGTCAGCATGAGTTCGCGCGGCTGAACCTGACCTATGTCGTCACCAGCAAGCGCAAGTTGAAGCAACTGGTCGACGAAGGCATCGTCGACGGCTGGGACGACCCGCGCATGCCGACGATCGTCGGCCTGCGCCGGCGCGGCTACACGCCGGCGTCGCTGCGCCTGTTCGCCGAGCGCATCGGCGTCGCCAAGGCCGACAGCTGGATCGACTATTCGACGCTCGAGATCGCGCTGCGCGACGACCTCGACGCCAAGGCGCCGCGCGCGATGGCGGTGCTCGATCCGCTCGAGCTGGTGCTGACGAACTGGGACGAGGTCATCGGCGCCGGCCGCACCGAGCGCTGCGAGGCGCCGGTCCACCCGGCGCATCCCGAGCGCGGGCGCCGCGCATTCAGCCTCGGCCCCAAGCTGTGGATCGAGCGCGAAGACTTCACCCTCGATCCGCCCAAGGGCTATCACCGCCTCGTGCCGCCGCGCGTCGACGTCGGCGGCACATCGCTCGCCGGCAGCCGCGTGCGCCTGAAGTATGGCTACGTGATCGAATGCAGCGGCTACCGGCTCGACGCCGCGGGCGCGGTCTGCGCCGTCGAGGCGCGCCTCGTGCCCGACACGAAGAGCGGCACGCCGGGGGCCGACGCCGTGAAGGTCAAGGGCGTGATCACCTGGGTCGCGGCGCACGACGGCGTGGCCGCCGAAGTGCGGCTCTATGACCGCCTCTTCACGGAACCGCAGCCCGACGCCGGCGGCCGCGACGCGAAGGCCAGCCTGAATCGCGACAGCCGTCGTGTGGTTCGCGCCTGGCTGGAACCGGGGCTCGGCGGCGCGGCGGCGGGCGAGCCTGTGCAGTTCGAGCGCCACGGCTACTACGTCGCCGACCGTGCCGACCATGCGCCCGGCCGACCGGTCTTCAACCGTACCGTGACGCTCAAGGACACCTGGGCGCGCTGATGTGCACCGCGGAGCATCGCTTCGCGCCTACTTCGAGCTGATCTTCAGCTGATTGTCGACGCTGACGACGCCTTCGACGCCTCCCGCCAGTTGGGCGGCGCGGCTGCGTGCGGCTTGGTCGGGAGCGGTACCCTTCAGCGCGACTTGGCCCGCCGCGGTATCGACATCGATGGCCAGCGCGCTGAGCTTCGGATCGCGCGCCAGTTCGGCGTTCACCGATGCCGTGATCAGGGCGTCGGAGACCTTGTTGCCGGCGGCCTCGCCGGCATTGCGGCCGGCCTGGGCGATGTCGCTCGCCGTGCCGCGGACGGCCTCGCGCGCGCTCGGATCGGCGCGCTGCGGATCGCCCAGGCGGTCGTCGCCGGCACGCGGCTGGGCCTGGACCACGACGGTGTCGTCGGTGCTGCCGGCGGCGGCGCGGTTGTCGTCGCGCGGGCTGCAGCCGGCGAAGGCGAGCGTGGCGGCGGCGAGGGCAAGGGCGGGAACAGTGACGGTTCGCAGAATCATCGAACTCTCCTTTGGGGAACGAAACGAAGGATCAACCTTCGACGTTCCGAACCTTAGGAGAGCGTTCTGGCCGCGACCATCGGCAAGCGCTGCTTCGGCTGTCGGCCGACGCCGACAGCGGGCGGTCTCGTCAGCGCATCGCGCGCGTCGCGTAAAGCGTCCAGGCGAGCGAGCTGAATCCGAGCAGCAGCCCCAGCAGGGTGCCGTGCTCCTTGATGGCCAGGTAGAGACCAGGCAACCCGCGCGGCACGCGCGGACTGAACTGCGCGCCTGCATCGAGGTAATACCCCGCCGCCATGATGACGGCGACGCTGAATACCGCCAGAGCGACCGTCGCCGTGCCCCAGATCCACAAACCCCACCGATGCTGATTCATGCACGCCTCGTCACACGGTCGCGCAGCACCCGGCGTGCCCGCGTGCGGCAAGCATAGGCGCTAAGGCCCGACCGTTCACCCCCGCAGATCGCGGGGCGGCGGGTCAGTGCAGGCCGAGGCAGACGACGGGCGCTGCGAACTCGCGCCCGACGACGGCCCGCGCAAAAAGGTAGTTGCGGCGCGCGCGCTCGCTCAACTCGTCGAGGTCGACGTGACCTCGGACGTCGCACGGAAAGGCCAGCGCCCGGCCCGAATCGAACAGCGACTGGAAGCGCACCTCGAACGGACCGGCATCGGCTGGCGCCGCGGACGGGCTGGAAACGGTGATCGACTCGCATTGCATCGTCGGCTCCGACTTGGCTGACCATCGCGGTGGCGGCGCCACCGCATGGCATGCAGCTTCGCGCCGCGCAACGCCGGACTCAAGCGGCAGACGGCGCGACCGGGTGTCGGTCGCCGGCCCGGCCGGGCGTCGGCGCAATTCCTACACGCGCGTCGGCGTTGCGGCTCAGCGCGCCGCCGCTTCGGGCAGCTCGATCTTGATGTCGAGCACTTCGAGGTTGTCCAGGCGCTCGACGTTGACCTTGATGTCGTCGGCGCGGATCGCGACGTATTTCGAGATCACGGCGACGAGCTCGCGTTGCAGCGCGGGCAGGTAGTCCGGCCGGCGCGAACGCCCGCCGCGCTCGTGCGCCAGGATGATCTGCAGGCGCTCCTTGGCGAGCGCCGCGCTCTTTTTCTTTTCGCCCAGCAGGAACGACAGCAGCGACATCGCCCTCACCTCCCGCCGAACACGCGCTTGAAGAAGCTGGGCTTGTGCGCGTCGACGAATCGCATCGGACGCGGCTCGCCGAGGAAGCGCCGCACCACGTCCTTGTAGGCCTCGGAGACATCCGCGCCCTTGAGATGGATCGCGGGCACGCCCTGGTTCGAGGCCTCGAGAACGTTCTCCGACTCGGGGATCACGCCGATCAGCTCGATGCGCAGGATCTCCTGGATATCGTCGAGCGACAGCATCTGCCCGCCCTGCACGCGGTTCGGGTTGTAGCGCGTGACGAGCAGGTGCTCCTTGATCGGCTCCTTGCCTTCGATCGCGCGCTTCGTCTTCGAGGCCAGCATGCCGAGGATGCGGTCCGAGTCGCGCACCGACGACACCTCGGGATTGGTCACGACGAGTGCCTCGTCGGCGAAATGCATCGCCATCAGCGCGCCGCTCTCGATGCCCGCCGGCGAGTCGCAGACGATGTACTCGAAGCCCATGTCGTCGAGTTCGCCGAGTACGCGGGCGACGCCGTCCTGCGTCAGCGCTTCCTTGTCGCGCGTCTGCGAGGCCGCCAGCACGTGCAGGTTGTCGCACTGCTTGTCGCGGATCAGCGACTGGTTCAGGTTCGCCTCGCCGTGGATCACGTTGATCAGGTCGTAGACGACGCGGCGCTCGCAGCCCATGATCAGGTCGAGGTTGCGCAGGCCGACGTCGAAGTCGATCACCGCCGTCTTGTGGCCGCGCAGCGCGAGGCCGCTGGCGAAACTGGCGCTGGTGGTGGTCTTGCCGACGCCTCCCTTGCCGGAGGTCACGACGATGATTCTGGCCATCGGGGAGAGGTTCCTTTGCGGAGTTTCAGGACTGCAGCGCCTCGACGACGAGGCGCTCGCCGTCCAGGCGCACCTGCGCCGGGCGGCCCGCCACGCCGTCGGGCAGCGCCGTCTCGGTAGTGCGGTAGGTGCCGGCGATGCACAGCAGCTGCGGCTCCATGCACGTCGAGTAGATGCGCGCCGCCGTGTTGCCGCGCGCGCCTGCAATCGCCCGGCCGCGCAGCGGCGCGTAGACGTGAATGCTGCCGTCGGCGATGACTTCGGCGCCGTGGCTGACGACCGACAGCACGACCAGGTCGCCGCCCTTGGCGTAGACCTGCTGGCCCGAGCGCAGCGGCCGCTCGACGACGAGCGTCGGCACCGGCGCAGCGACCTCGCGGATCACCTCGGTGAGCACGACTTCGGCGCGCTCGTCTCGCGCTTCCGGCGGCGGTGCGCTGCGCGGAGCCGTCTCGGGCGCCGCACCAAGGCCGGCCGCGAGCGCCGCGGCCATCTGCGACTCGCTGCCGCCCTTCACGGCGACCGGCGCGATGCGGTGGTCGCGCAGCAGCGCGACAAGAGCGTCGAAGTCGATCCCGTCGCCGGCACAGTCGCGCAACGGCGCGAGGTCGATGACGACCGGATCGTGGTCGAACAGCGCCGGCGTCTGCTCCAGCCGCTCGCGCAGCGCGGCCGCGAGCACGCCGGGATCGGCGCTGCGCAGCACGAGCGCGACCAGCGTCATCGAGGCACTCTTCAGCTCGATGGCATTCGATGGCTTTGCGGGAACGACGGCGGACATGCGGCGGCAGGCGACGAAAAGGCGGCAGTGTAGCGGCGCCTGTGCACGCCGCCGTGTCAGCGCGATGTGCTAGAGCGCACCGGCCTCGGTTTCGAGGCGGCTGTCCTCGGCGAACAGTGTGTTGCCCAGGCCGAGCAGTTCGCGTGCGCGCTGCAGGCTGCCGAGCTCGCTGCGCGAGCGGCGCACATGGCTCAAATGGCCTTCGATCTCCCAGACCAGTTCGATCAACTCACGCGCCGAGCTCGCACCGCGCACGCGGATCAGCATGCGCGCGGAGAACAGCGGGGCATCGAGCCGCAGCGTGTCGATCAGCCGCTCGCGCACCTCGTCGAGCGAGGCCGCCGCGAGGTCTTCCACCGGCTCGGCGCGCCGCATCGGCGCGCGCGCACGCAGCGGCTTGGCCGCCGGCTGCAGCATCTCGGCCGGCAGCGGCGCCGGGACGGCGGACGCCGCCGGCGCCAGCGGCGCGGCCTGCGGAACCGCCGGCGCGGCTTGCATCAGCGGCGCGTCGAGTTCGATGACCTCGATTGCCGGCGGCGCTTCGGGACACCCGGGCTGCTCCGGCGACGCGTCGATCGGCGCTGCAGAGTCGTCCGGCGCCTCGACCGGCACCTCGACGAGGCCCAGGCGCACCAGTTCCTCGAAGTGGCTGGTTTGCGCACCAGCCTGCTGCGCCAGCGCCAGCACCTCGCCGAGCGGGCGCCGACCGTCGACGAGAAACAGCACGGTGCGGTGGCGCTGGTTGAGGGCGCGACTGCGCTGCCGCATCTCCTCCTGGCCGAGCGGCGTCTTGACGGGTACGACGGAAGTCATCCCCGTCATTGTCGGCACTGGACAGCGCCGCATGACGCACAGATGTGACCGTTGGTGGCGGCGCGAAACGCCTCGTTGCGTATTTCCCCCCCTGACGCGACGCGGCCCGGCGGCGCAGGTTGCGCTCGACGGGCCGCGAATCGGCGCGCGGGCCGGTCAATGATCCTTCTTCATCGCCTCGCGCTCACGCTCCCGCGCGAGCGTGTCCTCAGCACGCTCCTTGTCGAGCATGTCCTGCGTCCGCTCCTTGGCGTCGCCGTATTCGGCCTGGGCCTTGCCGATCGTCTTGTCGATCTTGCCTTCGGCTTCGAGGCGCTCGTTGCCGACCACGCGCCCCGTGCCTTCCTTGACCGCGCCCTTGGCCTGCTCGACGCGACCCTTGACCTGATGCTTGTTCATACCGCTTTTCCTTTCCTGTGGATGCCACGCGGCGCCCGCGAGCGGGTTGCCGCTCAGCCCACTGTGCCGAAGCGCCGCAGCCGCGTCTGTCGGCGAGCCGCCGACGCACTTGTAGGTCTTGCGGAACTGTCAAGGAAACGCCGGACCGCCCCAAGTTCCTTGACCACCACGGGGGCGGGCTGGGCGCAGCCCGGCCCTGCGGGCGCTCAATGCCGTCCGAACAGGCGCCGCGCCAGACCGGTGTCGGGCCGAGCCGCCGGGTGGGTGCGCGTGACGAGCAGCGCACAGGCGAGGTACAGCGCATTGATCATTCGAGCGGCGCGCTCGGCATTCATGCCCGGCCAGGCGGCGACTTCGCGCAGCGAGGCCGATTCGTGCCGCAGCCGCTCGATCGCCGAGCCGATCGCGCCCGGCGCGCTCAGGTTGCGCGCCGCTCCCTGGCCGACGGCGCGGTACGCCGCCGTGCCGGCGATCTCGGCGAGCAGCGTGCGGCGCGGCCCGTGCAGCGCGAGCGCCCACAGCAGCGGCGGCAGTTCGCGGTAGTGCTCCGCCTGCCCGACGCGCTCGTGCATCCAGTGGCCGGGCGGGCGCACGCCGGGGGGCTCTGCGGCCATCAGCGAGAGCGTCGCCAGACCGGCGGGTGCGGCGGCGGCGAGGTCGCGCGGCGAGTGGTAGCTCATGTCGGCAGGAAACAGCGTGACCGGCCAGACCAGGTCCTGGTGACGCAGCAGCAGCAGCGCGGGTTCGCGATGCCGCATGCAGGCGGCAGCGACTTCGAGCACGTCGCCATCCACAACGTCTTCGCGCAGGCGGTCGAGGTCGGCCAGCAGCGTCGTCGGCAAGAGCGTCGGGCCGCCGAGTCGCGCGAAACCGCTGCTGCCGCTCTCCTCGCACGCGCGCTCGTACTCGCTGACGTTCCAGAGGGTCGAATCCTCGAAGTCACGGGGCGCAGACATGATGGACCCTCCTCCCGGCCAGATACACACACTACGACGCACCGCACACCACGGCAAGCTCCGTTACGCGCCTCCCGGAGCCGGCCGGCTCCTGTCCGGCCTGCCCGATTCGCGGGGGCCGGCGTGCGCGCTCCACCCGCGTTGCGGGGAGTGCCCCGCCCGGGCGCGCGCGCGAGCATTGCGGCATGAAGCCGCAGCCCGCGCCCGAGGCCGCCGCCGTCCGCGACGTGTGGATCGCGCACGCCCCGCGCGAGGGCGGCGCGCCGGTGCGTCTGCACGGCGTGTCGATCGCAGCGCCGCGTTGCGGTGCGCCGCAGCTGCTGTATCTGCACGGCGCGCGCTGCGACATGCGCAGCAGCGCGTTGCGCATGCTGCGGCTGCGCGAACTCGGCTTCGCCGTGCTGGGCATCGACTACCGCGGCTATGGCCGCAGCACGCCGGCGTGGCCGACGGAGCGCCGCGCCTGCGAGGACGCGGCGGCCGCGTGGCGCTGGCTGGCGATGCAGCAGCCTCAGGCGCGCCGCTACCTCTACGGCCACTCGCTCGGCGGCGCAATCGCGGTGCAGCTCGCGACGCAGGTCGACGACGCCGCCGGCCTGATCCTCGAGAGCACGTTCACCTCGCTGCCCGCCGTCCTGAACGGCCTGCGCTGGGGCGGCAGGCAGCTCGGCGCGCTGCTGGCGCCGTGCTTCGACGCCGCATCGCGCGTCGCCGGCGTGAAGGCGCCGGTGCTGGTGGTGCACGGCAGCGACGACCGCCTCGTGCCGCCCGCGCTCGGCCAGGCGCTCTTCGAGTGCGCGCCGCCGCCCAAGCGCTTCGTGCTCGTCGAAGGCGGCACGCACCACGACGCCGCCGCGATCGGATGCGCGCAGTACCGCGCGGCGCTGCACGAACTGTTCGGCCTCGCGAGCTGACGCAGCGGCCGGCGTGCGTCAGCGCGCCGCGCCGGTGCGGGCAACCTCGCGGCGAAACTCGGCCAGCCGCGCCTTCAGGCGTCGCGCGTGGTCGGGGCCGACGCGCAGCAGGATCTTCTGCCCCGCCGAACGTGCCTCGAGCGCGGCATCTTCGAACTCGTACATCACCCACGGCCGCGCCGGTGCGTGCGGGCCCTTCACCTGCGTCAGCACGACGCGCGGCGGCTCGGCCGGCTCCGGCGTCTCGAGCAGGTGGTCGATGACGGCGACGACGCGGTCGTTGAAGTGCCTGCCGGGGTAGCCGAGCGACTCGTAAGCGCGCTGGAACGCCGGATACAGGCGCACGTAGAACGCGGCGGCGCGAGTCATGTCGATCCCCTCGACGAAGTGCACGAAGGCATCGTATCGAGCCGCGTTGGCCGCTGCGATCGCGCTGGCGTCGCCGCGACGCTCGACGCCGAAGCGGCCGGCCACCGGCTGCGCCGGCCACAGGCGCGCCGACGCCTTCTCGCGCGGCAAGTTGTCGACCGTCGCGACGACACGCAGCACGAAGCGGTCGGTGTTGAGGAAGGAAAAGACGCCGCTGCGGCCGAACAGCTCGACGAGCGCGTCCTTCAGGTCGCCATCGGGGTCGGCCGTCTTGGGCAACGAGGCCAGCGCCTCGTCGCGCGCGGCAGCCGGTGCGGCCTCGATCGGATGCTGCACCGCCGGCGGCTCGGCCGGCACCTGCACGGCGGGAGGCAACGGCGCCGGCTGAATCTCGGCACCCGCCGCCGGCCGGCGCCGCTGCTGGTCCCATTGGTAGTACGCACCGGCACCGACGGCCAGCGCCACCACCGAGGCGATCAGCCAGGGCCACGGGTTCGTCATGACGGGGCCTCCGGAATGCGCGCGCTGCGTTCGGCACATGGTAGCGCCGTGCCCTGCACTCTAGGGGCAGCAACCTACGCGGCACAGCGGCGCGGGGACAGGCGCTCACTATCATGGCCCGATCGAGGCAGGGACGAGGCACGTCGCGATGCAGCAGCAGGAATTCGACTACGTCGTGATCGGCGCCGGCTCGGCCGGCAGCGTGCTGGCGTCGCGGTTGAGCGAAGACCCGACGGCGACGGTCGCGTTGATCGAGGCCGGCCCGCCCGACCGCAGCGTGCTGATCCACTGCCCGGCCGGCCTGGCCGTGATCGCCAAGACGGGCCAGGCGAACTGGAAGTTCGCCACCGAGCCGCAGCCCGGCCTGAACGGCCGGCGCGGCTACGTGCCGCGCGGCAAGGTGCTCGGCGGCTCGAGTTCCGTCAACGCGATGATCTACACGCGCGGCATGCGCGAGGACTACGATCACTGGGCCGCACTCGGCAACGCCGGCTGGGGCTGGGACGACGTGCTGCCGTGGTTCATGAAGGCCGAACACAACGAGCGCGGCGCCGACGCGTTCCACGCCACCGGCGGCCCGCTCAACGTGATGGATCTGCGCAGCCCGAACCCCTACAGCGCGCGCTTCGTGCAGGCGGGCGTCGAGGCGGGGTACGCGCCGAACCACGACTTCAACGGCGCGAGCTTCGAGGGCGTCGGCATGTATCAGGTGACGCACCGCAACGGCGAGCGCTACAGCGCCGCGAAGGCCTACCTGACACCGCACCTCTCGCGGCCCAATCTGCAGGTGCTGACCGATGCGCAGGCGACGCGCATCCTGTTCGAAGGGCGGCGCGCGGTCGGCGTCGAGTTGCGCCGCGGAGGCGCCGTCGAGCAGCTGCGCGCGCGCCGAGAAGTGGTCGTCGCCGCCGGTGCGCTGCAGTCACCGCAGCTGCTGATGCTGTCGGGCATCGGTCCCGGCGCCGAGCTGCAGCGCCTGGGCATCGCGACGCTGCACGACCAGGCCGGCGTCGGCGCGAACCTGCACGACCATGTCGACGTGGTGCTCGTCGCCGACGTGCCGGGCGCGCGCGAGCTGTTCGGCATCACGCCGCGCGGCATCGTCGACGCACTGCGCGGCGTGTTCGAATGGCGCAGCCGCCGCAGCGGCATGCTGACGACGAACTTCGCCGAGGCTGGCGGCTTCATCCGCAGCGCGGCCGACGAACCTCTGCCCGACCTGCAGCTGCACTTCGTCGTCGGGAAACTCGTCGACCACGGCCGCAAGACGGTGTTCGGCCACGGCTGGTCGTGCCATGTCTGCGTGCTGCGCCCGCGCAGCCGTGGCCGCCTGACGCTGGCCAGCGCCGACCCGCTGGCGGCGCCGCGCATCGACCCGAACTTCCTCGGCGATGCCGACGATCTGGCGCGCATGGTGCGCGGCTTCAAGGCGATGCGCCGCATCCTGCAGCAGCCGGCGCTGGCGCGCCACGGCGGCCGCGAACTCGCGGCGTCGGCGTCAGCGCAGAGCGACGCCGAGATCGAACAGTTCATCCGCAACCATGCCGACACGATCTACCATCCGGCGGGCACCTGCCGCATGGGGCCCGAGGCGAGCGACGTCGTCGACGCCGAGTTGCGCGTGCGCGGCGTCGATGCGCTGCGCGTCGTCGACGCTTCGATCATGCCGCGCCTCATCAGCGGCAACACGAACGCTCCGGTCATCATGATCGCGGAGAAGGCTTCTGCGATGATCAAGGCGGCAGCGCGTCGCTGAGTTGCGCGCCGCCCTGTCGCACCACAGGAGCAACGCGCATGAAGACACGAGCCGCCGTGGCTTGGCAGGCAGGCCGGCCGCTGACGATCGAAAGCGTCGACCTCGCCGGTCCGCGCGCCGGCGAAGTGCTCGTCGAGATCAAGGCCACCGGCATCTGCCACACCGACGAATACACGCTCTCGGGCGCCGACCCCGAGGGCTTGTTTCCCGCCATCCTCGGCCACGAGGGCGCCGGCGTCGTGCTCGAAGTCGGCGCCGGCGTGACCACGCTCGCGCCCGGCGACCACGTGATCCCGCTCTACACGCCCGAATGTCGCCAGTGCAAGTTCTGCCTGTCGCGCAAGACCAACCTGTGCCAGGCGATCCGCGCCACGCAAGGCAAGGGCCTGATGCCCGACGGCACGTCGCGCTTCTCGATCGACGGCAAGCCGCTGCTGCACTACATGGGCACCTCGACGTTCGCCAACCACACCGTGCTGCCGGAGATCGCGCTGGCGAAGATCCGCCCCGACGCGCCGTTCGACAAAGTCTGCTACATCGGCTGCGGCGTGACGACGGGCGTCGGCGCCGTGCTGTGGACGGCCAAGGTCGAGGCCGGCGCCAGCGTCGTCGTGTTCGGACTCGGCGGCATCGGGCTCAACGTGATCCAGGGCGCGAAGATGGTCGGCGCCGGCATGATCGTCGGCGTCGACCTCAATCCCGCACGCGAGGCGATGGCGCGCAGGTTCGGCATGACGCACTTCCTGAACCCGAAGGAGCACCCGAATCTCGTCGACGCCATCGTGCAGCTCACCGATGGCGGCGCCGACTACAGCTTCGAGTGCATCGGCAACACGACGACGATGCGCCAGGCGCTCGAGTGCTGCCACAAGGGCTGGGGCCAGAGCGTCATCATCGGCGTCGCCGCCGCCGGCCAGGAAATCTCCACGCGGCCGTTCCAGCTCGTCACCGGCCGCGTCTGGAAGGGTTCGGCGTTCGGCGGCGCGCGCGGACGCACCGACGTGCCCAAGATCGTCGACTGGTACATGGAAGGCCGGCTGCGGCTCGACGAGCTGATCACGCACACGCTGCCGCTGGCGCGCATCAACGAGGGCTTCGAGCTGATGCGCCGCGGCGAGTCGATCCGCTCCGTCGTCGTCTACTGACACTTGCAACGCCATGCTGCTGCGCCCTCTGCCGCTGCCTGCCGAAGTCCGCGGCCGCGCCTGGCTGTCGGCGATGCCGGGGCGCTTCGAGCCTTGGGAGCGCTTCGTTGCCGATGCACGCACGGCCGGCGTGACGCAGGTGGTCTGCCTGACGCCGCTGCACGAGGTGCAGGGCGTTTCACCCGACTACCACCGCGCACTCGAAGCCGATGCCTTCCCGTTCGGCTGGATCAACCTGCCGATGCGCGACTTCGGCGTCGCATTCGAAGCCGACGCCTTCAGGATCGGCATCGTGCAGCTCGCACAGTCGGTGCGCGGCGGCGAGACGCTGCTGCTGCACTGCGCCGCCGGCATCGGCCGCACCGGCACCGTCGCAGCCTGCCTGTTGAAGGCGCTGGGCGTGCCGGCCGACGAGGCGCTGCAGCGCGTGCGTCGCGCCGGGTCGAACCCGCAGAGCGCAATGCAGTCGGGGCTGATCGCGCTGTTCTGAATCGCCTCGGCGGCAAGGGCTTGCGCGCTGATGCACACTGTGCGCCACGCACCGTGCCAACGGGCAGCATCAGGAGATTGCATTGAAGAAGATCGTCATGGGCCTCGTCGTCGCTCTGTCCGGCATCGCGCTGCTCGCGCCCGACGTCGCCGATGCGCGCCGCCTCGGCGGCGGCGGCACGTCGGGCATGAAGCGCCAGACGCCGCCGCCTCAACCCCAGCAACCGCCGGCGCAGCAGGCCGCGCCGCAGCAATCGCAAGCGGTGCCGCAAAAAGCCGCGCCGGCAGCCGCTGCGCCGACGGCCGCCTCGCCCAAGCGCTCGTGGATGGGGCCGCTCGCCGGCCTCGCCGCCGGCCTCGGCATTGCAGCGCTGCTCAGCCACTTCGGCCTGGGCGGCGCGTTCGCCGACCTGCTCACCATGGTGCTGATCGCCATCGTCGCCTTTGTCGCCGTGCGCTGGTTGCTGCGCCGCTTCGCGCCGGCCGCGCCGGGCACGCAACGCATGCAACTCGCGGGTGCGCCCGCGGGCACGCCGATGCCCGACCTGGCCGGCCCGGTCGCCGGCGCCGCAACGGCAGCCGCGCCCGCGGGCAGTCAGCCAGCGGACTTCGATCAAGCCGCCTTCGAACGCGTCGCCAAGCTGATCTTCATCCGCATGCAGGCCGCCAACGACGCCGCCGACGTGCAGGACCTGCGTCGCTTCACGACGCCGCAGATGTTCGCCGAAGTGCAGCTCGAACTGCAGCAACGCGGTCAGGCGCCGCAGCACACCGATGTCGTCCAGCTCGACGCTCAGGTGCTCGACGGCGCCGAGGAAGACGGCCAGCGGGTCGTCAGCGTGCGCTTCCATGGCCTGATCCGCGAACAGCAAGACGCCGCCGCCGCCCCGTTCGACGAGATCTGGCACTTCGTGCGCCCGCTCGACGGCAGCCGCGAATGGGCGATCGCGGGGATCGCGCAGAACGCCTGAACGAGCCGCGAAAGCGCGGACGAGCGCCGCACCTGTCGGCGGCGCCTGACAGCAGTTCGCGCCTTGCGCCGATGGTGCGCAGCCGGCGTGCCCCCTAAGTTGCCGGTATCGGCGCCGCACCTGCGGCGCCTCCCCAACCAGGAGTCCGCCATGCTCACACCTCGTCACTCCCTCATCGCCGCCACGCTCGCCGCCGCCTTCGCTGTCTCGGCCTGCGGCAGCATGAGCGAACGCACCAGGAACACGGCCATCGGGGCCGGTGTCGGCGGCGTTGCCGGCTCGGTGCTGACCGGCGGCAGCACCGCCGGAACGATCGGCGGCGCTGCCGTCGGCGGCCTGATCGGCAACCGCACCGCCGACGACAAGAAGTAGTCTCGACGGTTCCCGCCGCGGCCCGGGAAAGCGCGCGTCGGTTCGAACCGGCATCGGCCGCGATCGGTATCGCCCTGCGGCCGGTTCGTGAGCAGCGCCCGGCGGCGCCGGCAGGCGCCACAATCGTGGTGCAATCCACAGCGGCGCCGTTCTGACGCCTCGTGTGACCCAGCGCATGCCAACCGCACAACCCGTCCCCGGTTTCGAGCCGACCCAGCGTCACACGCCGGCGAGCCACAACGCGCTCGCGCCGGGCACGCGCCTGAACGATTACGAGATCGTCAAAGTGCTCGGCGAGGGCGGCTTCAGCATCGTCTACCTCGCGCAGGATCTGACGCTGCAGCGCCGCGTCGCGATCAAGGAGTACCTGCCGGCCGCCATCGCGGTGCGCGGCAGCCGCCTCGACGTCGCTGTGCTCACCGTCTCGCAGAGCGAGACTTTCTCGCAGGGACTGGTCTCCTTCGTCAACGAAGCGCGCCTGCTCGCACGCTTCGATCATCCGTCGCTGGTGCGCGTGCTGCACTTCTGGAAGGCCAACGGAACGGCCTACATGGTGATGCCGTTCGTCCAAGGCAGCACGCTGGCGGCGGCGCGCGGCGCGATGGCGCGCCCGCCCGACGAAGCCTGGCTGCGCGCGCTGCTGCAGTCGCTGCTCGGCGCGCTCGAAGTGCTGCACGCGGCATCGTGCTTCCACCGCGACATCGCGCCCGACAACGTGCTGCTGCTGCCCGACGGGCGCCCGCTGCTGCTCGACTTCGGCGCAGCGCGTCGCGTCGTGGGCGAGAAGACGCAGCAGCTGACGGCGATCCTCAAGCCGCACTACGCGCCGATCGAGCAGTACGCCGAATCGAAGCACCTGCAGCAGGGACCGTGGACCGACCTGTATGCGCTCGGCGCGTTGGCGCGCTGGTGCATCACCGGCCAGCCGCCGATGCCATCGACCGTGCGCGCGCTGCACGACGAATTGCCGCCGCTGGCCGTCGAAGTGCGCACGCTCGCCGAACGTCACCCCGGCCTCGCCTACAGCGCCTCGCTGCTGGGAGCCATCGACTGGGCGCTCGGCGTGCGCCCTGCCGACCGGCCGCAGAGCGTCGCGCAGATGCGCGAGGCGTTGAGCCGGCCGGTCGACGAGGTTCAGGGCCCGGCGCAGGTGGCGCCCGTGGCCGCGCCGCCGTTGCTCGCCGTCGACGACGACCTGCTCGATGTGCAGTCGGCCGTCGACGCCGCCGTGCGGGCAGCGCTGCGCGACGAACCGCACTTCGGCGACGGCGCCGCGCATTCGCCGGCGCCACCGCCGCGGCGCCCGGCGCACGGCGCCGAACCTGCGCTGCCGCGCCGCGTGATCTGGGGCATGACGCTCGTCGTGCTGGCCGTGCTCGGTGCCGGCGGCTGGCACTGGTTCCGGCTGCTGCAGGCCGATCGCGCCGTCGACGCGATGGCCCGGCAATGGCAGGTGCCGGACGGCTCGACGCCGTCTGCGCAAGCTCCCGGCAGCAACATGGAGGCGCCGCCGCTCACCCCGCCGGTGGCGACGCCGGCCCTTCCTGCGGCAGCCCCTTCGCAAAGGCCGCGCGCGCAGCCGCCGAAATCCGCGGCTCCTGCACCGAGCGCCGAGGCAGCCGCGCCCGAGCCGGCCCTGTCCGAACGCGCCCCCGTCGCCGCGCGCGAGGGTCGACTCGCCAATACGGTACCGATCGAACCGGACAACCCGCGCGCAGTCTGCGCGCCGCGCCAGCAGTTCGCGCTCTACTACTGCATGCAGCAGCAGTGCCTGAGCGACCGCTTCTACGCGCACCCCCAGTGCATCGACCTGCGCCGGCGCGACGAAGTCGAGTGACGCGCCGCGCGGTACGATTCGCGCCGCAGCGGAACCACACCGGGAGACGAGAGCCATGGCCAAGGGACAGCAGCGCAGCAACAAGGAATCGAAGAAGCCGAAGAAGGACTCGGCGCCGCCCAAACCGGTGACGCCGCAGCCGATGCTCACGACCATCGTTCCCGAGCGCAGCAAGAAGAAGAAATAGCGGTCACGGAGCGGCGGCGGCGCCGGCAGGCTGGTGCAGGCGCACGCGCGCGCCCTGCACCGCGACGACCTGCCCGGCTCGCAGCTTGCACGTCTTGCGCAACTCGTCGCGGCCGTCGACCTGCACCCGGCCGGACGCGATCATCGCCTTGGCGACACCGCCGCTGCCGGCCAGGCCGGTCGCCTTGAGCAGCCGGTCGAGTGTGATGAATTCGCCGCGCAGTTCGAAATCGATCGTGCGCATCACCTTGCACCGTGGCCATGTCGCTCGACGTATCCTAATCGCCGTGTGCCGTGCCAGTCCGCCCCGCATGACCCGCGCCGCATGAAATCGGTCGACCCGCCATTGCCGCAGCCGCCCGCGCACGCCGTCGCCGCCGCGGCACTCGAGGGATCGGAGGATCTGCTCGCCACGACCGACGGCGCCGGCACCATCACCTGGCACAACGAGCGTTTCGCGGCTGCGACGGGGCATGCGGTGCCCGGCCTGGTGGGTCTGCCGTTGCTCGAGACGCTGCGTGGAGGCGACACCGACGCGGCAGCACAGTCGCGCCTTGCCACCGCCCTGGCGCAGGGCGCGGGCTGCGATCCGATCGAGTTGCTGCATCGGCGCGCCGACGGCACGAGCTGGCGCAACCGCATCGCCATGCGGCGCATCGACGCCGGCAGCGCCGCGCCGCAGTTCCTGTTCGTGATGCGCGACGTGAGCGAGCTGCATGCGCTGCGCGCCGACAACCAGCACCTGAAGGAACTGCTCGACCGCGCGCGCGACCTCGGCCGGCTCGGCGTCTGGGAGCGCGATCACGCCACCGATCAGGCACGCTGGGACCGCAACGTCTACCGCTACTGGGGCCTGCCGGTCGGCACGCCGGTCCCGCCGTTCCCCGAAGTCGCAGAGCGCGTGCACCCCGACGATCGCGCCCTCGCGATCGAGCGCCTCACGCTGCGCGTGCCCGGCAGCTACGAGTTGCGTTACCGCATCGCGCTGCCCGACGGCACGCTGCGCCGCATCCACTCGGTGTGGGAAGTGCGGCTGCTCGAGGGTTCGGGCACGCCCTGGAGCGTCGGCATCATGGTCGACGAGACGGACACCTGGAATCTCGCGGATTCGTTCCTCCAGACCAGCGAACGCCTGCGTCTGGCCGTGCAGATCGCGCAGATCGCGACCTGGCGCCAGGACCTTGCCACCGGCACGTTGAGCTTGGACGAACGCAGCGCGCGGCTGCTCGGCATCGACGAGTCCAATCGCGACATGTCGTCCGACCAGGCCGCCGAGCGGATTCATCCGGATGATCTCGAACGCGTGCGGGCCTCGATCGCCACGGCCCTGCAGACCACCGAACACGTCGACTTCGAGGTGCGTCACCGCCGCGCCGATCTCGGCTGGGCCACGATCCTCACGCGCGTCGTCGCCGAACGCACGCCGCGCGGCGACCCGGTCGCGCTGATGGGCGTCGCCCTCGACGTGACCGAGCGCGATGCGTCGCGGCGCCAGGCCTCGGAGCTGGCGCAACGCCTCGAAGCCACCGCCGCCGCTGCCGGCATCGGCCTGTGGAGCTGGAACCTCGACAGCAACAAGCGCACCTGGAACGCCCAGATGTGGACGCTGTGCGGACAGATCGCGCAGCCGCACGCCCCCGAGTTCGACGACTGGGTGCGCAGCGCAGTGCATCCCGGCGACCGCGACCGCCTGCTCGGCGAGCTGCAGCGCTGGCGTGCGACGTCGCGCAACCGCCTCGACGGCGAGTTCCGCGTCGTGCGGCCCGACGGCGCGGTGCGCTGGCTCGCCGGTCGCACCCATGTCGATGTCACCGCCGACGGCCGCACGCTCTACGGCGTGCTGTGGGACGTGACGGAGCGCCACACCGCGCAGGACGCGCTGCGCGGGGCCTACGAGCGCGCGGCGCTGGCGGCGCGCGGCGCCGGTATCGGCACCTGGGAGCGGGACCTGGAGCACGGCACGACGCACTGGGATCCGCAGATGTTCCTGCTGCGCGGCCTCGATCCGGTGCGCACCGAAGCGACGCACCGCATGAGCATGGCGTCGATCCACCCCGACGACCGGGCCTTGGTCGAGTCGCATCACCAGCGCGCGGCGGCCGGCGGCGAGCCCGTGACCTACGAGTTCCGCGCGCAGTGGCCCGACGGCAGCGTGCACTGGCTGGCGTCGCGCGCGCTGGGCGTGTTCGACGGGGCAGGAACTCTGCAGCGGCTGATCGGCGTCAACTGGGACGTCACGGCGCAGAAGACAGCGCGCGACGAGCGCACCGAGAAGGAAGCGGCGCTGCGCGAGAGCCGCGCCAAGTCGGAGTTTCTGGCACGCATGAGCCACGAGTTGCGCACGCCGCTGAATGCCGTCCTCGGCTTCACGCAGCTGCTGCAGGCCGAAGAGGACGGCAGCGCGCCGGCGCGCAGCGAGAAGCTGCAGCACATCCGCACCGGCGGCGAGCACCTGCTCGCGCTGATCAACGATGTGCTCGACCTGTCGAGCCTCGAGTCGGGCCAGATGCACCTGAGCCTCGACGCGACGCCGGTCGCCGAGGTGGCGCGCGAAGCCCTCGCGATGGTCGAGCAGCTGGCCGCAGCGCGCGGGATCACGCTCGAAGTCGGAGCCCTCGACGGCATCGCGATGGCCGACCGGACGCGGCTGCGCCAGGTGCTGATCAACCTGCTCAGCAACGCGATCAAGTTCAACCGGCCGCACGGCCGTGTCGCGATCCGCTGCCGCGCGCGCGGCACGCGCATCGCGGTGCGCGTCGCCGACTCCGGGCGCGGCATGTCGGCCGAGCAGCTTTCGCACCTGTTCGAGCCGTTCAACCGCCTCGGCGCCGATCGCGAAGGCATCGAGGGCACGGGCATCGGCCTCGTCATCGTGAAGGTGATCGTCGAGCGCATGGGCGGCACGCTGCACGTCGCGAGCCGCCCGGGTCGCGGCACGGCGTTCGAGGTGCGACTGCGCACGCCCGACTCGACCACCGACCCGATGGCGCTTGCGGCCGCGATGCCGCTGGCGCGCGCCGGGGCCCGCCCGGTGCTGCGCGGCGCGAAGCTGCTCTACATCGAGGACAACCCGGTCAACACGCTGCTGGTTCGCGAGCTCATCGCGCAGCGCCCCGGGCTCGAACTCGTCTGCGAGGTCGACGGCCGCAGCGGCGTCGAGCGCGCGCGCGAGTTGCGGCCCGACCTCATTCTCGTCGACATGCAGTTGCCCGACATCGACGGCCACGAGGTGCTGCGCCGGCTGCAAGCCGACCCGGCGACGGCGGCGGCGCCGTGCATCGCGCTGTCGGCCAACGTGCTGACGGAAGACGTCGAGCGCGCGCTGGCCGCCGGGTTCGCCGATTACTGGACCAAGCCGATCGACTTGACCGCCTTTCTGGCCTCGCTCGACGCGCTGTTCGGGCCGCAGGCGTCCTGAATCGCCTTTGCTGGTGTAATGCGGCGTTCACAACGCCGCAGCCATGGCCATCAAGTCCACCATCCACAAGGCCACACTGCAGATCGCCGACATGGACCGCGGCGTCTACGCCGACCGCAGCGTGACGATCGCGCGCCACCCGTCGGAGACCGACGAGCGCATGATGGTGCGACTGCTCGCCTATGCGCTGGCGGTGCCGGCCGACGAGCGCGACGGCGCCCTCGAGTTCGCCAAGGGCCTGTCCGACGCCGACGAGCCCGCCCTGTGGCGCAAGGACCTGACCGGCGCGATCGAGCAATGGATCGAGGTCGGCCAGCCCGACGAGCGCCGGCTCGCCAAGGCCGCCGGCCGCGCCGCCGACGTGCGCGTCTGGGCCTACAGCGCGAGCACGCCGATCTGGTGGGCCGCGATCGCCGGCAAGGTCGCACGCTTGCGCGGCCTCGAGGTGTGGCTGCTCGACGCCGCGCAGAGCCAGGCGCTCGCCGCGCTGGCGGCGCGCACGATGCAGTTGCAGGTCACGGTGCAGGACGGCGTCGTCTGGGTCGGCGACGGCGTGCGATCGGTCGAGCTCGTACCGCGACGCCTGCATCCGGCGGCCTGAAGCCATGGCAGCTAACGACGCCGCAGCCGTGCTCGAGTTCTGGTTCGGCGCGACCGGCACCCCCGAGGCCGGCACGCAGCGCCCGCAATGGTTCCTCAAGGACGCCGCCTTCGACGCCGCGATCGCGCAACGCTTCGGCGCGCTGATCGAGAGCGCGTTGCGCGGTGCGCTGGCGCATTGGGCCGCGGCGCCGGCGTCGGCGCTGGCGCAGATCGTCGTCCTCGACCAGTTCACGCGCAACGCGTTCCGCGGCACGGCGCGCGCCTTTGCCGGCGATGCGCTCGCGCTCGACGCGGCGCAGGCGATGGTCGGCGCCGGGCAGGATCTCGCGCTGCCGCCGATCCGGCGCGCCTTCGTCTACCTGCCTTGGGAGCATGCCGAGAGCCTCGCAATGCAGGACGAGGCCGTGCGCCTGTTCACTCGCCTCGCGGCCGAGGCGCCGGGCTTCGACTCGATGCTCGACTATGCGCAGCGGCATCGCGTCGTGATCGAGCGCTTCGGGCGCTTTCCACACCGCAACGCGCAACTCGGCCGCGCATCGACGCCCGACGAGATCGCCTTCCTCGCCGAGCCCGGCTCCGGCTTCTGAATCGGCGCGCGCCGAGTCGCCATCGCGCGTCGGCGCGCAGCGCGGGGCGCCGCTATTGCGACTCGATCTTTGCGGCTTTGATCACAGCGCCCCAGCGCTGAATCTCGCTCGCGAGCAGGCTTTCGAGCTGCGCCGGCGTGCCGCCTTGCGGGCGCACGCCGAGATCGTGCAGCTGCTTTTGCACCGCGGGCGTCGCCAGCGCCTCGTTAATGGCGCGGTTGAGCTTGTCGATCGCATCCTTCGGCGTCTTCGCGGGTGCAGCGAGCGCGTTCCACGACGCGACGCTGTAGTTCGCGACGCCGGCTTCGCGAACCGTCGGCACCTCGGGCAGCGAGGGGAAGCGCTTGTCGGCGGTGACGGCCAGCGGAACGATCACCCTGGCGCTCACCTGCGACAGCATCGGCCCGAGGATCTCGAAGCCCACATCGATCTCGCCCGTGCGCAGCGCCGTCACGACGGCGGGCGTGCCCTTGTACGGCACGATCAGGGCGTCGATGCCCGTCGTCGTCTTGAACAGCTCGGCCGACAGGTTCTGCGTGCTGCCGACGTTGATCGTGCCGATCGTCAGCTTGCCGGGGTTCGCCTTGGCGTAGGCGATCACCTCCCCCAGCCGCTTGAACTTCGACTCGGCGCCGACGAACACGGCGAGGTCGAAGAAGCCGAGCGTTCCGACGGGTGCGAAGTCCTTCTGCGTGTCGAACGGCAGCTTCTTGAACAGGCCCGCGCTGACGGCGTTGCCGTTGCTCATCAGCAGCAGCGTGTGGCCGTCCGGCTCGGCCTTGGAGACCGCCGTGCTCGCGACGATGGTCCCGGCGCTCGGCCGGTTGTCGACGACGATCGTCTGCTTGAGCGACTGGCTCATCGCCTGCGCGACCGCGCGCGCCGTCAGGTCGGCGATGCCCCCTGGCGCGAACGGCACGATGATCGTGATCGGCCGGCTCGGGAACGCGGCCTGCGCGAACGCCGGGCCGGCGGCACAGACCAGCAGCGCCGCGGCCAGGCAGGCGCGGCGCGTCGGGTGGGCGGGCGGGTAAATCGTCATCGCGGGCTCCGGGCGGTTTCAGCCGGCGGCATTCAACTGCTGCTCCAGGCGATGCAGCGTACGGTAGCACGGCAGCACCTGGGCGACGCCGGCATTGGGCTCGCGGCCGTCGCGGATCGCGGCGAAGAACTCGCGGTCCTGCAGCTCGATGCCGTTCATCGAGA
>CAYJLV010000051.1:0-27394 GCA_964371405.1 uncultured Burkholderiaceae bacterium | reverse complement strand
GATCTCGAACAGCTCGTCGAGCTCCTCGCTGACGACGAGCAGCGCGCAGCCGGCGTCACGCAGCGCGAGAAGCTCGCCGCGGATGCGCGCCGCGGCGCCGACGTCGACACCCCAGGTCGGCTGCGCGACGACGAGGCACGCCGGCTGCGCGTCGATCTCGCGCCCGACGATGAACTTCTGCAGGTTGCCGCCCGACAGCGACCGCGCCGCCGCATCGGGCCCGGCGGCCTTGACATCGAAGCGCTCGATCAGCCGCCGCGCCAGCGCGCGCGCCGCGCCAGCGCGGCGCCAGCCCCAGCGCGTGACGGTGTGCGTGCGCGTCAGCAGCGTGTTGTCGGCCAGCGAGAGCGGCGGCACGGCGCCGCGGCCGAGCCGTTCCTCGGGCACGAAGTGCAGGCCCGCCGCACGGCGCCGGCGCGGGCCGTGCGCCGCGATGTCGCGGCCACGCAGGCGGATCGAGCCGGCCGGCGCGCGCCGGTCCTCGCCCGAGAGCGCCGCCATCAGCTCCTGCTGCCCGTTGCCCGACACGCCGGCGACGCCGACGATCTCGCCGGCGCGCAGCTCGAGCGCGATGTCGCGCAGCTCGGTGCCGAACGGCGAGAGTTTCGGCAGGCCGAGGCCGCGCAGCTCGAGCACCGCCGCGCCCGGGTGCGCACGCGCATGCGCGAGCTGCGGCGGCTCGCTTCCGATCATCAGGCGCGACAGGCTGGCGTTGGTCTCGCGCGCCGGGTCGACCTCGCCCGCGACGCGCCCGGCGCGCAGCACGGTGCAGCGCTGGCACAGCGCGCGGATCTCGTCGAGCTTGTGGCTGATGTAGAGGATCGAACAGCCGCCGTCGGCGAGCCGGCGCAGCGTCGCGAACAGTTTGTCGACGGCCTGCGGCGTCAGCACCGAGGTCGGCTCGTCGAGGATCAAGAGGCGCGGCTCGGTCAGCAGCGCGCGCACGATCTCGACGCGCTGGCGCTCGCCGACCGACAGCGTGTGCACCGGCCGCAGCGGGTCGATGTCGAGGCCGTAGGCCGAAGCCGTTTCGCGGATGCGCGCCGTCACGCCGGCCAGCGTCTCGGCGCGGCCGAGGCCGAGCCACACGTTCTGCGCCGCCGTCAGCGTGTCGAACAGCGAGAAGTGCTGGTAGACCATGCTGATGCCGAGCGCGCGCGCCTGCGCCGGGCTGGCGACCACGGCCTCGTCGCCGTTCCAGCGCATCGTGCCGGCGTCGGCGCGCACGGCGCCGTAGACGACCTTCATCAGCGTCGACTTGCCGGCGCCGTTCTCGCCGAGCACGGCGTGGATCTCGCCCGGCGCGACGCGCAGGTCGATGCCGTCGTTGGCGCGCACGCCGGGATACTCCTTGACGATGCCGGCGAGTTCGAGTCGAAAGACCGGGTCGGTCATTC
This sequence comes from uncultured Burkholderiaceae bacterium, assembly GCA_964371405.1. GTDB lineage: Bacteria > Pseudomonadota > Gammaproteobacteria > Burkholderiales > Burkholderiaceae_C > JAMHWF01. The sequence continues at coordinate 25,997 of CAYJLV010000051.1, read as the reverse complement.
GAGCGGCCTCGACGGCGTCGCGAGCGGCAGGAGCGGCATGGCCGGCATCGTAGCGGCACACGCGACCGGGAGGACCGCGACCCGGGGCAATCCTCGTTCCCGCAACTGGCGTTCCGCCCTACACTGCCCGCTCATGGATCGCCACGTCCGCCGCACCGCCATCGCCTGGATGCAGGAGGAGCGGCCGGCCGTCGTCGTCATCGTGCTCGAGGTGCGCGGTTCGGCGCCGCGCGCGAGCGGCGCGCGCATGCTGGTCTCGCGCGGCCAGAGCCTCGGCTCGATCGGCGGCGGCCTGCTCGAGCGCGAGGCGATCCGCGAGGCGCAGGCCATGCTGTCGGGTGGCGTCGCGCCGCATCAGGTGCACTACCCTGCGGGGCCCGCGTGCGGCGGCGCCGTCACGCTCGGCTACACGCGGCTCGACGTGGCGCAGATCAGCGCCTGGCCCGAGCCCGAGCCGCGGCTTCGGCTGCAGATGTACGGCGCCGGCCCCGTAAGCACGGCAATCGCACGGCTGCTCGCGACGCTCGACTGCAGCGTCGACTGGATCGACGCGCGCGAGGAGCTGTTCCCCTTCGCCCTCGTCGACGGCGCGGCATGGCCGGGGCACATCCGCGTCGTGCCGGCCGACGACGTGATCGGCGAAGTGCGCGCCGCGCCGCGCGGCGCCTGTCACCTCGTGGCGATGCACGACCACGAGGTCGACCTGCGCCTGTGCGAAGCGATCCTGCGCCGCGGCGACTTCGCCTGGCTCGGCATGCTCGGCTCGGAGGGCAAGCGCGCGCGCTTCATGCAGCGCTTCGACGACTGGGGCGTGCCGCCCGAGCGCAGCGCGCGCCTCGCCTGCCCGATCGGCGTGCCCGGCATCGCCGGCAAGGAGCCCGAGGTGATCGCCGTCGCGGCGGTGGCGCAGTTGCTGCAGGTCGCCAGCGCGGCGGCGACACAGTGAACGAGGTGGCCTCAACGTGTGCGCCGCGGGCCGAGCGCCGGGCCGCTCCCAAGCCGGCCCGCATCCCCTCGGGGGCTGAGCCCGGACGAGGACAGTCCGGTGGACTGTCCTCGCCTGGCGAAGGGCCGGGCCGCAAGGCCTGGTGCGACCTGCAAGGCCGGCCGACGTACTCGGCGGCCGAGGGGCAGTCATGAACACCCTCCTCAACCCCTACGAGCAGCGCATCGCTGCGTTCTATAACGCATTCCGCGAACTCGATGCCAAGGCGATGACGGCCGCCTACGCGCCTGACGCGCGCTTTCGCGACCCGGTGTTCGACCTGCACGGCCGCGACGAGATCGGCGCGATGTGGTCGATGTTGTGCGAAGCCGTCGAGGCGCAGGGGCGCGACGTGTGGCAGCTCGATGTGAGCACGATCCATGCCGACGCGAGCCGCGCCCGCGCGCGCTGGGAGCCGCGCTACCGCTTCTCGGCGACCGGCCGCACGGTGCACAACATCATCGACGCCGAGTTCAGTTTCGACGACTACGGGCTGATCGTCGCGCACCGCGACCGGTTCGATTTCTGGCGCTGGTCGCGGCAGGCGCTCGGGCTCGCCGGCTGGGCGCTGGGCTGGACACCGTGGCTGCGCGCGAAGGTCGCGGCGCAAGCCGCAGGCCGCCTCGCGAAACGCCGGCGGCCGAAGGGCTGAGCCGCGGAGCCAACCGATCTCGGGGTCAGTGCAGCTTCTTGCGCGGCGCCTCGGGTTTCACCTCCGGCGCCCCGCCGCCCCCCGATGCGGCCAGCAGCGCCTTGCCCTCGATGCCGGCGAACAGCTTGGCGGCGCGCACCTTGATCTCGAGCAGCTCGTTCGCGCTCACCGAGTAATTGCCGCTGAACAGGTCGACCTCCACGCGGAACTCGACGTCCTTGCCGTCGTTGGACAGCGTGCCGCAGGTGAACTCGTAGTCCTCGCGATCGGCGGGCAGGCCCGAGCGCGCGAGGTCGTAGTCGGCGTAGCGCACGTCGCCGATCTCGCCGCTCGCCAGGTCGAGCATGCCGGTCGATTCGATGAGTGCGTCGACGAGTTCGTCGACGATGGAGATGGGGACTTTCAGGTTCACGCTCGGCCTTTCGCAGCGGCGGGGGCGCGGCTGTCGCACCGCGGGCCGGGCGATTCTGGCACGCCGGGCGCGGCCGGCACCCGGCGTCAGCGCGTCGCGCGACGCCGCCGCGATGTCTTCTACGCCGCCGTCTCGAAGCGGGCGCTGCGCGTCGTCGCGTCAGCCGCGCGTCTTGGCGAGCCAGCCGAGGCCCGCTTCGGTGCTGCCGGCGGGCTTGTATTCGCAGCCGACCCAGCCCCGGTAGCCGATGCGGTCGAGGTGCGTGAACAGGAAGTCCCAGCCGATCGCGCCCGCGCCGGGCTCTTTGCGGCCGGGGTTGTCGACGATCTGGATGTGCGCGATGCGCGGCAGCGCGTCGGGCACGCCCGCGGGCGCCTTGCCGGCCAGGCAGTTGAGCTGCTTGACGCCGAGCGCCGTCGCATAGTTGATCGCCTGCGCGACGCCGGCGCGGAACTCCTGCACCCGGTCGTGCAGGCAGCCGATGCCGCGCTCGCCGGCGTCCCAGTCGCCGGCCGGTTGTGCAGCACGAGCGCGAGGCGGTTGGCCTCGAGCCGCGCGCGGATCTCGGCAGCCGCGTACGCATACGGGAACAGGAACTCGACGGCTTCGAAGCCCGCCTTCGCGGCACGCTCGAAGCGGTCGAGGAACGGCACCTCGTTGAACAGCATCGTCAGGTTGGCGGCGAAGCGAGGCACGGCGGACTCCTTCGGTTCGAACGTGCCGTCAGTTCAGGAGCGCCACCGCGGTCGGTGCGTCCTCGGGCGTGATCGCCAGATCCTCGAACTCGTTGAAGTTGTCGAAGCCGAGCTGCACGCAGTAGTCCATCGAGTAGGCGCGCTGCGGCTCACCGCCACCGTGACGGTGCGAGGGCCGCTGCGCTCCAACAACCTGTCGGCCGTGCTCGCCGCCTGCCGCGCCGGCATGGGGCTGGCCGTGCTGCCGGGCTACGTGGCGCGCGCGTCGCTGGCCGACGGCAGCGTCGTGCCGGTGCTCGAACGCCATGCGCTGCCGGCGCAGGAAAGGCACGCCGTCTACTCCTCGCCCAGGCTGAGTGCCGGGCAAGGTGCAGGTGTTCGTCGGTTGGCTGCGGCAGCAGTTCGACGGCGACGACTGGTGGCGGCGCGCGTGCCCCTAGCGTCTAGAGGTGCAGCACCCGCTCGGCGTTGAGGTGGCACAACTTGGCCCGGTCGATCTCGCTGACCGGCGCCCGCATGATGAAGTCCACCGAATCGGCGGTCGACTCGTACGGGTAGTCGACCGAGAACATGATCCGGTCCGCGCCGATCGACAGGATGGAGCACAGCAGCGCCGGGACATCGCACGCGCCGCTCGTGGTGATCATGATGTTGTCGCGGATGTATTGCGACGGCATCTTCTTGATGACCCGGTTGCCGTGCTTCATCATCTGATAGCGGCTGTCGAGTCGCCACAGGACGAACGGAAGGGTTTCGCCCATGTGACCCAGGATGAGCGTCGCCTTCGGGAACCTGTCGAACAAGCCGCCGAACACCATCCGAAGCGCGTGGGTGGCGGTTTCCGTGCCCCAGGCCCACGTCGGCCCGAGCAGCGCGGGATAGCCGCTCAGGCACTTCGAAGTGTCGGGCGCGTCGGCGGGATGCAGGTAGATCGGCACATCCAGGGCTTCTGCGCGTTCCCACACCGGGAAGAACTTCTCTTCGTCAAGGTATTCGCCGTTCGTGTGGCCGTTGATGAGCGCGCCACGCAAGCCCAGCTGAGTGACGCAGCGCTCGAGTTCGTTGGCCGCTTCGGTGGGGTCCTGCAGCGCCAGATGGGCGAACCCGGAGAACCGTGTCGGGTTGCGCTGGATGACGGTGGCGAGGAAATCGTTGGCCTCGCGCGCCTTGGATACCGCGGTCTTGCGATCGGGTTCGGCCTGCACGCCTGGCGTCGTCACCGACAGGACCGACATGTCGATCCCATGCTTGTCCATCTCCTGCAGCCGGGCATCCTCGAAATCCGTGAGCCGCGACTTGTAGAACTTGAAGCACGTGGGATCGATGATCGCCTCCAGGTGAGCCGCGTATCCGGCCATCGCGGGCGTGCTGAAATGTTCTTCCAGGACAATCTTCTTCATCTCTGCCTCTTTCGTTCAGGAATTGATAAGCGGGTCTCGTGCGAGCTGGCTAGCCACGGTGCTTGCGCGCGAGGGACAGGTAGGTCTCCAGTGCGCCCTTGGCCGCAGCGTTCTTGCCGATGATCTCGACGGCGGTGGCGCCGACCAGCTTGGCGAAGTTCGCGCTGTCCTCGGGGGAGAGCGCGATCAGCTGACCGCCGTTCTGCAGCCAGATCTCACGGGCGCGGACGATGTCCTGCGCACCGAACTCGTTCGTCGGCGCCTCGGCCTGGGCGGCCTCGGCCAGCACGATCTGGCGCAGGTCCTGCGGCAGCTTGGCCAGCCAGCCCTTGTTGCAGGCCGCCACCACGATCACCGGCCACTGCGGCAACTGGGTCTGGAACTTCGCCGCGTCGTAGAACTTCAGCGCCGAGAACACGGTGCTGGCCGCGACGAAACCGTCGATTGCGCCGTTCTGCAAGGCAGGCATCACTTCCGACAGCGGCATCGGCACCGGCGCGGCGCCGAGCTTCTTCATCGGCTCGAGCTGGATCGGCGTGCTCAGCACGCGGATCTTCTGCCCGTTCAGATCGGCGAGCGTTCGGATCGGCTTGCGCGAGACCACGTTCTGCGGACTGTGCATGAACACGGAGATGCTCTCCAGGCCCCGGTTGCCGCCGAAGCCCAGCACCAGCTTGCGCACGTCCGCGTCGCCGAACACCTTGGCGGCGTGCGCCGTGCTGTCGAGCACGCCGGGCACGTCGAAGACTTCGAAGCGCGGGTCCAGGCTGGTCAGGAAGCTCGTGGCCGTGACGAAGCACTCGATCGTGCCCATCGCCGTGCCCTCGACCATGCGCGGGATGGCCCCGAGCTGACTGGCCGGGTAGAGCTCGACCTTGATGCGTCCGTTCGAGCGCGACTCGACGGCCGCCTTGAAGGTCTTCATCCAGTGGTGGATGACGTCGTTGACGGTGGCCGAGACCACCTTCATAACGACCGGCGTCTGCGCGCGCGTCGGCGCGGTGGCCACCGTGGCCAAGACACCGGCGGTCAGCGCAAGCACCTCGCGGCGGGAAACGTGTTTCGTCATGACTTGACTCCTTTGGACACGACTTCGGTGATTCGCCATCGGCCCCGCGGACGGGGCTAGTAGATCCACTCGACCATGGCCAGCGACAGCCACGGGATGTAGGTGATGAGCGCCAGCGCGATCAGGTACAGGTAGAGGAAGGGCACGATCCCCTTGTAGATCACCGGCAGCGGGAAGCGGAAGAGCGACTGGGTGACGAAGATGTTCAGGCCGAACGGCGGATGGAACATGCCGATGGCCAGATTGGTGGTGATGACGATGCCGAAGTGAACCGGGTCGATGCCCGCCGCCTTGACCAGCGGCATGAGCAGCGGCGTAAGCACCAGGATGGCCGACAGCGGATCGACAAAGCAGCCGACGACCAGGAAGACGATGTTGAGCGCCAGCAGGATCATCCAGGGCGACAGATGCCAGCCCTCGACCAGCGTCACCAGGCCCGCCGGGATCTGGTTGACGGTGAGCAGCCACCCGAAGACGTTGGCGCAGGCCACGATCAGCAGGATCTGCGCCGTTAGCGTGACGGTCCGCGCAGCGCAGCCCGCGATCTGCGACAAGTCCATGTCGCGGTAGACGAAGAGGGCGATCAGCGCGGCATAGACGCAGGCCAGCGCGGCCGACTCGGTGGGCGAGACGAAGCCGCCGTAGATCCCGCCCAGGATGATCACCGGCGCGCCCAGCGCCCAGGCGCCGCGCCCCAGCGCGCGCATGAGCGCCGACACCGAAAAGGGATGGCCGTCGGCGATGTTCAGCTTTCGCGCGATCCACCAGACATAGACGCCGAGGATGCCGGCGATCACCAGCCCGGGCAGCACGCCGGCGGCGTAGAGCTTGGGCACCGACTCCGCAGCGGCCGCCGCGTAGATGATGAGCGGCACCGACGGCGGGATGATGATGTCGATCGCGCCCACGGCCGTGATCAGCCCCGCGCGGAAGGTATCGGGATAGCCGCGCTCCTTGAGCGGCGGCAGCATCAGCTGGCCGACGGTGGCCACCGTGGCTGCGCTTGCGCCCGACATCGCGCCGAAGATGGCCGAAGTGCCGACGGTGGTGAGCGGCAGACTGCCGCGCACCGAGCCCACGCCCGCCTGCAGGATGTCGACGATGCGCCGCGCGACGCTGCCGCGACCCATCAGTTCGCCGGCGAAGATGAAGAAGGGAACGGACAGCAACGCGAAGCTGTCGACCGCGCCGAATAGCGTCTGGTGCAGCGCGATGGCCGGCACGTCCATCAGGAAGGTGACCGTCACCGCCGAGGCCGCGAGCAGCACGAGGAAGATCGGCATGCCCGCCAGCAGGAGCAAGACGGGCAGCACGGCCAGCGAATAGGCCATCACCGACCTCCCCGGTCGAGGCGGCGCGGCTGGCGCAGCAGCAGCACCAGTTCGAACAGCCCGCACGCCGCCAGGCCGGCGAAGCCGACCAGCACGCTCAAGTGCGGCATCCACATCGGGATTTCCGCCGCATCGCTGGCCTGACCCATCTCGAAGATCTGCAGCGTGAACCGGGCCGAGACGACGGCCATGCCGCCGCACACGACAACGATGAGCAGCATCTCCACGACGCTGCGCCACCAGGCCAGCCGCGGGCGCAAGGAGGACGTCAGCACGTCCATGCGAAGGTGAGAGCCGCGCAGCGCGGCCATCGCGCTGCCGAGGAAGATGAGCCAGATCATCACGTAGACCTGCACCTCGTCGGCGCCCACGATGGCCTTGCCTCCGAGGTACCGGCCTGCGGCACTGGCGAAGTTGAGAAGAACGACGAGCACGAAGATCACGCCGAGCACGCGCTCGAGCCCATCGAGCGCTCGGTGAAGGCCGAGCCCGGGGCGCGCTACGTCCGTCGCGATCGAGTCGGACGGGGCGTCGCGGTTGTCTGTGACAGCAGTCATGGGTGGTGGTCGGGCGCTGGAACTTCTGCAATTCCGAAGCTTATTAGAGGCGCAACTACATGCGTTTGCAAGCATTTTTATCTCAGTAAATACCCTCATACGCACCGAAACAGGGCATCTCCGCGCTATCGATATCGATTGAGCGACGCACTTTCATCGGCAATCTAGCCCCGGCAGAGCGACTGCCCATCGATCTCTTTCGAACACAACTATCGCTGATTTAAACTTGCAACAGCAACCAATGCAAGGGCATCAGCCGCTTCGAAGAACAGGATGATTTTGTTAGCATCACCGCATGAACAATGTCTCGTCACTTCGAAAAACGGGTCCGCGCAAGCGCATCCGAGCGGCGGATCGTTCTGCCGCCGCCGATAGGCCGGCCTCGCCGGCGATAGTCCATGATCTGGAAACGTCGACCCCGTATTTGATTGCGCGCACAGGCATACGGATCGGCCAGGCATTCAGCAACGAGTTGCGACAGTTCAACATATCGCTGACCGAGTGGCGGGTCCTTGCGGCGCTGCGACATCGCCCGCACCAGCGACTGTCGGATCTGGCGGCCAACACTTCCAGCGATGCCTCCACGCTCTCGCGCACCGTCGAAGGCTTGCTGCAGCAAGGCCTCTTGGTGCGCGAGCGCAGCGCCGACGACGCCCGCGCCGTCGCCCTGGCGCTCACGCCCGAAGGCATGCAACTGGCCGAGCGTGTGCTGCCGCTTGCGCGACTCTACGAGCGCGTGCTGCTGTCGGGCATCGATCCGCAGCAGGTGAACCTGTTGCGCGAGATGCTCAACGGCATCTACGCCAACATGGCGACGCTGTCGCGGCCCGATTGACAGCGGCGCGGCAGGCGCCTCCCCGGGTGGCCTGGGTCACGGGCTGCGACCACGCACTCGGTGATGTCATGATGCGCGGGCAAGACTATCCGTCGTCATGGCTGCATTCCACCTGTCGGACCTGACCGCGCCCCGCTGGCGCCGCGCCGCGCTCGTTGCCGTCGTCCTCGTCGCGGTCTATGCACTCGTCGGCTTCTTCATCGTGCCGCGCGTCGTGCGCAGCCAGATGCCCGATGCGCTGGCCGCACAGAAGATCGCGGCCAGCGTCGGCGAGGTGCGCTTCAACCCCTTCCTCTTCAAGCTCGATGCGCAGGACCTGCGCCTGGCCACGACCGACGGCCGCCCGCTGGCCAGCGTCGGCGCGTTGCTCGTCGACTTCGAGCTGTCGAGCCTGTTCCGGCGCGCCTGGACGTTCAAGGCGATTCGCCTCGACGATCTCGACCTCACGGTCGCGATCGCAAGGGACGGCGCCGTCAACTGGGCTGCGATCGGCAGCGACGCTGCGCCGTCCGAGCCCGCCGGCGCGCCGCCGCGCGTCATCGTGCAGCAGGCGGCGGTGCGCGGCCAGTTGCGGCTGGCCGACGACAGCGGACCCGCGCCGGCGCAGGCGTCGCTCACCGCGCTCGAGATCGACCTGAACGACATCGCGACGCTGCCCGACCGCGAGGGCCGCTACGAGATCGAGGCCGCGCTGCCGGCCGGCGGCAAGCTCGGCTGGCAGGGCACGGTGTCGCTGCAGCCGCTGCACTCCGCAGGCACGCTGCGCCTCGACGGCCTGAAGGCGGCGACGCTGTGGCCCTTCGTGCTCGAGCACTTCAGCCTGCGCGAGCCGCAGGGTGTGCTCGGCGCGTCGACGCACTACGAGTTCGCGCGCCGCGACGGCGCGACGCAGCTCGCGCTGCGTGACGCGGCACTGCGCATCGACGACCTGGCGCTCGCGCGCGACAGCGCCGGCGAGCCGCTGCTCGCACTGAAGGCGATCGAGGCGACAGGCGGTCGCTTCGACCTTGCGAAGCGCGAGCTGGCCTGGGCCGCGATCGTGCTGCGCGACGGCCGCGTCGCGGCGAACGTCGATGCCGAGGGCCGCATCGACTGGCTGGCCGCGCTGGCACCGCGCGGCGCGGCGCAGCCTGCGGGGCGGAAAGGCGCAGCGGCAGCCCCTCCCGCGGCGGGCACGGCGGCCGCGGCGGCTTCGGCGCCGAGCCGACCCGCATCGGGCGCTGCCGCCGAGCGAGCTGCGCCGAAGGCGCCAGCGCAGCCCGCCGCCGCGCCCTGGCGCATTGCCGTCGACGCGCTGCGCGTCGAGAAGCTCGCGCTGCACGCCGGCGATGCCAGCCGCCAGTCGCCGCTGGCCGTCGACGTGGCCGATCTCGGCGCGAGCGTGCGGCTGGCCGTCGAGGCCGGCGCCACGACGCAGCTCAAGGCCGGCGAGCTGGCGCTGCAGGCCGAAGGCATCGCGATCGGCGAGGCCGGTGCGAAGCAGCCGCCGATCGCGCTGAAGTCGCTCGCGCTGCAGGGCGGCAGCGTCGACCTCGCGGCGCGCAGCGTCTCGGTGCAGCGCATCGAGGCGCGCGGCGAACGGCTCGACCTCGAGCGCGCGGCCGACGGCTCGCTCGCGATCGCGCGCCTGTTCGCGCCCGCCAAGGCAACAGCGCCCGAGGCGCCGCGCAATGACGGAGCCGCCGGCACGCCGTGGCGCGCCACGGTCGAGACGCTGCAGCTCGCCGCCTGGCCGCTGGCGCTGCGCGACCGCAGCTTCGAGCCGGCGCTCGCCTGGGACGGCGAGCTCGTCGAGGCGACGCTGCACAAGTTCGACAGCGCCGCCAAGGCGCCGCTGCAACTGGCCGCGAAGCTGCGCAGCGCGGCCGGCGGCACGGTCGACGCCAAGGCGACGGTGGCCGGCCTCGGCGCCGACACCAAGGCTGAGTTGCGCGTCGACGCCCTCGCGCTCGGCCCGCTGCAGCCGCTGCTGGCGCGCCATGCGGCGCTCACGCTCGCGTCGGGCACGCTGTCGGCGACGGCGCAGCTTGGCGTCGCGCAGCGCAACGGCGCGCCGGCTGCGATACGCGCCAGCGGCGAGGCGACGATCGCCGACCTGCGCATCGACGAAGCGGGCACGCGCGAGCGCTTCGTCGAGTGGAAGTCGCTGAAGGCGACCGGCATCGCCTACGACAGCCAGCGCAACCGCTTCGGCATCCGGGTCGTGGACGTGGTCGAGCCCGGCGCCAAGATCCTGATCGACGCCAACCGTGAGGTGAACCTCGCGAAGGTGGTCAAGCCGGCGGCCCCCGCGCCGGCCGGCGCGAAGGCAGCCGCCGAGCCGGCGCCGAGTGCCGGGCCGCCGCTCGTCGTCCGCGTCGGCCGCGTGGCGCTGCAGCGCGGCGTCGTCGACTTCTCCGACCTGAGCCTGGCGCTGCCGTTCTCGGCGCGCATCGTGCGGTTCGGCGGCAGTGTGCTCGACATCGCGAGCGACCGCGACCGCCGCGCCCGGGTGCAGGCGGCCGGCGAGATCGAGCCGTTCGGCTCGGCGCGCGTCGAGGGCAGCCTCGAGCCGTTCGACCCGAAGCGCTTTCTCGACCTGAAGGTCGTCTTCACCAACGTCGAGATGCCGCCGTTCTCGCCCTACGCCGTGACCTTCGCCGGGCGCCGCATCGCCGAGGGCAAGCTCTGGCTCGACCTCGAATACAAGATCGCCGACAGCCAGCTCGCCGGCGACAACAAGATCCGGCTCGCCGACTTCAAGCTCGGCGAGCGCGTCGAGTCCAAGAGCGCCGTCGACCTGCCGCTCGACCTGGCGATCGCGCTGCTGACCGACGAGGAAGGCCGCATCGATCTCTCGGTACCGGTGCGCGGCGACGTCGGCAAGCCCGAGTTCGACATCGGCGCGCTCGTCGTGCAGGCTGTCTTCAACGTCATCAAGCGCATCGTCACGGCGCCGTTCCGCGCCATCGGCCGGCTGCTCGGCGGCGGCAACGACGCAGCCGTCGCCGAGATCGACTTCGAGCCGGGCAGCGCGCGCATCCGCCCCGAGGTGCGCGAGCGCCTGCAGCAGGTGGCCACCGCGATCAACAAGCGCCCGCAGCTCAAGCTCGTCGTGCCGGGCCCCTGGGACGAGCAGCGCGACGGCGCGGCGCTGCGCGAGCGCCGCATGCGCAGCGAGCTGGCCAAGGCGCTCGAGGAGCCGCTGCCGCCCGAAGGCGAGGAACTGCCGCCCGTTGCCTACGCCAGCCGCCGCACGCAGCGTGAACTTGTGAAGCTCTACAGCCGCTACGCGGGCGAGGACGCGGTGCGCAAGCTGCTCGAACGGCAGCCGGTCGCTGCAGCCGCGCCGGCGGCACCGGCCTCGGGATCGGCGGCCGAGGCAGCGCGCGAGGCGCGTGCCGAGGTCTACGAAGAGATGTTCAGGCGCATCGTCGCCGCCGCGCCGCGCGACGACGCCGCGCTGCAGGCGCTGGCGGCGCAGCGCGCGAAGGCGGTGCGCGAGTTGCTGGTCGGCCCGGGCGGCGTGCCGGCCGATCGCGTCGAGGCCGGCGCGCCGCAGCGCGTCGAGAGCGGCGCGAAAGCCGACGAGGAGTCCGGCAAAGACGACAACCCGCGGGTCGGCGCGAAGCTGCAACTGCAGCCGCTGGGCGGCGCGGCGCCGGCGCAGCCGCCGCCGTTGCAGCCGCCGCCGGCGGCGCAGGCCTCGTGACCTCGACGATCCGGTCGCGCCGCGACCTGGCGCAGATGCAGCGCCTCGCGCTCGGCCTGCTGATCGCCGCCGCAGTGCTCTATGCCGTCGCGACCTGGTTGCAGCCGCGCCACGCCGCGTGGAGCTGGGTCGCAGCGTTCTGCGAGGCGGCGATGATCGGCGCGATCGCCGACTGGTTCGCCGTCGTCGCGCTGTTCCGCCGGCCGCTCGGGCTGCCGATCCCGCACACGGCAATCGTGCCGGCCAACAAGGCGCGCATCGGCGCGAACCTGGCCGACTTCCTGTGCAGCAACTTCCTCGGCACGCAGCAGGTGCTGGCCAAGCTTCACGAGTTCGGCCCGGCGGCGCGGCTGGCCGACTGGCTGGCCGACCCGGCGCACGCGCGGCGCATCGCCCGGCACCTGACGGCTGCGGCACGCTGGGGCGTCGGCACGCTCGACGACGAGCGCGTGCGCCGCTTCGTCGGCGGCGCGAGTCTGGCCGCGCTGGCGCGCTTCGACGTCGCGCCGCTGGCGGGGCAACTGCTCGACGTGCTGACGGCCAACCGGCGCCACCAGGCGCTGCTCGACGCCGTGCTGCAGCAGGTCGGCCGGCGCCTCGACGACGACGCAGTGCGCGAGCAGATCGCGCAGCTGATCGCGGCCGAGGTCAACGTGCTGCGCTACGTCGGCCTCGACGCCATGGCCGGCGCCTATGCGGCGCGCAAGATCGTTGCCGCGGTCGGACGCATCATCGCCGAGATGGGGGCCGATCCGGCGCACCCGCTGCGCGAGCGCTTCGACGCGGCGATGGCCGAGTTCGTCGAGCGGCTGAAGACGGACCCGGCGCTGCAGGCGCGCGCCGAGGCGCTGAAGCAGGAGGTGCTCGCGCACCCGCAGCTCGCCGACTACCTGCAGGGCATCTGGAGCGACGTGCTGGCGTGGCTGCGCGACGACCTGGAGCGCGACGACTCGGCGATCGGCGCGCGCATCGCCGACAGCGCCGCAACGCTGGGCGAGCGGCTGCGCGCCGACACCGCGATGCAACAGTGGATCGACGCCCAGATCGTCGACGCCGCGCCGCGCTGGATCGACCGCTACCGCGAAGACATCCGCCGCTACATCGTCGAGCGCGTCGACGCGTGGAACACGCAGGAGCTCGCCGACGAGCTCGAGCGCAACATCGGCCGCGACCTGCAGTACGTGCGCATCAACGGCACGCTGGTCGGCGGGTTGATCGGGCTGATGATCCACGCGCTGACACAATGGGCCGGCCGTTGATGAGCGCCCCCAGGGCCGGGCTGCGCCCAGCACGCCCCCCGCGGGGGGGCGAGGAAACTTGGGGCGGCCCGGCGTTTCCTCGAGAAAGATCGACCTGATGCCCCTGCCGAAGCCCCCCGTGCCGCGCCACTTCTCGATGATCCGCGGCTTTCACCTGGCCGACTTCTTCACGCTCGCCAATGCGGCCTGCGGCATGGCCGGCGTGCTGCTCGCGTTGCGCTACGCCGCCAGCGGCGCCCCCGTGCACTTCTGGCTCGCCGTCGCAATGGCGCCGGCGGCCTTCGTCTTCGACGTGCTCGACGGTCGCATCGCGCGCTGGCGCCGGCAGCACTCGGCGCTCGGCCGCGAGCTCGACTCGCTGGCCGACGTGATCTCGTTCGGCGTCGCGCCCGCCGCGCTGGCCTGGGTCGCCGGGCTCGACGGCGGCTGGGACGCCGTCGTGCTCGTCTACTTCGTCTGCTGCGGCGTCAGCCGGCTCGCGCGCTACAACGTCACCGCCGAGGCGCTGTCCGAAGGCCAGGCCAAGGTGCGCTGGTTCGAGGGCACGCCGATCCCGACCAGCGTCGTGCTGACCGCCGTGCTCGCGGGCGTTGCCTGGGCCGGGCGCTTGGGCGACGCACTGCCCGGCGGCGCGCTCGCGCTCGGGCCGTGGACGCTGCACCCGCTGGTGCTGCTGTATGCGCTGTCGGGCTCGCTGATGATCAGCAAGACGCTGCGCATCCCGAAGCTGTAGCGGCGCGCGCGGCCGCTAGGCGGCCTTTCGAACCGCCTGCGCGAACCGGCGCAGCAGCGCCTCGGTGTCGCCCCAGCCGAGGCAGGCATCGGTGATCGAGACGCCGCGCGCGAGGGGCACGCCCGGGCGCAGTTCCTGCCGGCCGGGGTTCAGGTGGCTCTCGATCATCAGGCCGAGGACGCGGTCGTCTCCCGCCTCGATGCGCTCGGCGATCGCGGTGCCGACGTCGATCTGGCGCATCGGGTCCTTGGCCGAGTTGGCGTGCGAGCAGTCGACCATCACGCGCTCGCCGGCGCCGATGCGGCGCAGCTGCGCGCAGGCTGCGGCCACGTCGTCGGCGCCGTAGTTGGGGCCGCGCGAGCCGCCGCGCAGGATGACGTGGCAGTCGTCGTTGCCGGCAGTGTCGAAGATCGCGACCTGGCCCATCTTCGTCATGCCCATGAAGGTGTGCGGGGAGCGGCAGGCGACGAGCGCGTCGGCGGCAACCTGCACGCTGCCGTCGGTGCCGTTCTTGAAGCCGACCGGGCACGACAGCCCCGAAGCGAGCTGCCGGTGGCTGGCGCTCTCTGTCGTGCGCGCACCGATCGCGCCCCAGCTCACCAGGTCGGCGATGTACTGCGGGCTCAGCAGGTCGAGGAATTCGGTGCCGGCGGGCAACGCCATGCGCGCGATGTCGAGCAGCAACTCGCGCGCGCGGCGCAGGCCCTCGTTGATGCGAAAGCTGCCGTCGAGCCGCGGGTCGTTGATGTAGCCCTTCCAGCCGACGGTCGTGCGCGGCTTCTCGAAGTAGACACGCATGACGACGAGCAGATCGTCGCGCAGTTCGTCGGCCAGCGCCTTGAGCCGCACGGCGTATTCGATGGCCTGCGCGGCGTCATGGATCGAGCAGGGCCCGACGACGACCAGCCGGCGCCGGTCGCGGCCGTGGACGATGTCGGCCACCTGCGCCCGGCTGCTTTCGATGAACGCCTGCACGGCGGCGTCGGCCGGCAGCTCGTCCTGCAGCAAGGCGGCCGAGATCAGCGGCCGGACTTCGCGGATGCGGACATCGTCGATGCGCGAGGCGCGCGGCGAGTCCTCGTCGAGGGCGGCTCCAGGGTGCGTGTTCATGCTTCGGCGGTCGGGTTCGGTTCGCGCAGTGTCTCGCCTCGCGCACCGTCAGCCCCGCCGGCGGGTACGCGGCGCGGCGGGCAGCTCGAGCGGCAGGCGGGCATCGGACTTCACTTCCTTGAGCACGACGCTCGATCGCACGTGCGTCACGCCTGGCAGCTTGAACGCCGTCTCGTGCAGGAACCGCTCGTAGCTGCGGATGTCGGGGGCGAGCACCATGATGACGTAGTCGGCCTGGCCGGTGGTCGCGTAGCAGCTGACGATCTGCGGGCAGCTCGCCACCGCCTTCTCGAAGCGCAGCACGTCGTCGTCTTGGTGGCGCACCAGGTTCAGCTCGGCGATGACGCGCAGCGACAGGCCGACCTTCTCGCGGTCGACCTGCGCCGTGTAGCCGCGGATCACTCCGCGCGCCTCCAGCTCCTTGACGCGCTTCCAGCACGGCGTGCCCGACAGCCCCACCGCAGCGGCGAGCTGTTGCACCGTCTGGCGCGAATCGCGCTGCAGCTCGGCGAGCAGCAGTACGTCGTGGCGATCGAGTTCGTTCATTTCCATTTCAGGCCTCAATGAACAAAAACGTTCTACCACACCCGCAAAGCTGAAGAGCTTTGGAATCCATTTCTCGCCTTCGACCCCTAAGCTTCACTTCGACGTACTGTACCGAGGCGCCGCCATGGCCGACCCGAACCCGCCCCCCGTCCTGCGCGCCGACTACCGCCTCGACGACAGCCTGTGGGCGCGCCGCGGCGCCGTGTTCCTGACCGGGACACAGGCGCTGGTGCGGCTGCTGCTGATGCAGCGCCAGCGTGATGCTGCGGCCGGACTGGCGACGCGCGGCTTCATCAGCGGCTATCGCGGCTCGCCGCTGGGCCTGCTCGACCGGGCGGTGTGGAACGCCGGCCCGCGCTTCGACGAGCAGGGGCTGCGCTTCCTGCCGGCGATCAACGAGGAGCTGGCGGCCACCGCCGTGCTCGGCACGCAGCGCGTCGAGGCCGACCCCGAGCGCAGTTGCGACGGCGTGTTCGCGATGTGGTACGGCAAGGGCCCCGGCGTCGACCGCGCCGGCGACGCGCTCAAGCACGGCAACGCCTATGGCGCGTCGCCGCGCGGCGGCGTGCTGGTCGTCGCCGGCGACGACCACGGCTGCGTCTCGTCGTCGATGCCGCACCAGAGCGATCAGGCGTTCCAGGCCTGGCAGATGCCGATCGTGGCGCCGGCGAGCGTCGCCGAATACCTCGAGTTCGGCCTCTACGGCTGGGCGCTGTCGCGCTACAGCGGCGCCTGGGTCGGCTTCACGGCGTTGTCGGAAGTGGTCGAGAGCGGCTCGACGGTCGACCTCGACCTCGTCGGCGCGCGCAGCGCCGCCTGGGCCGACGCCGACACGGTGCGCCGGCTGACCGGGCACGCCGCGCCGCCCGGCGGCCTGCACTACCGCTGGCCCGACCTGCCGTCGCTCACGATCGAGGAGCGGTTGCACGCCAAGCTCGACGCGGTGCGCGCGTTCGCCCGCGTCAACTCGATCGACCGCACGATCGTCGAGTGTGCCGAGGCGCGCGTCGGCATCGTCACCGCCGGCAAGGCGCACCTCGACTTCATGGAAGCGCTGCGCCGGCTCGACGTCTCCGAGGCGCAGCTCGCGGCTCACGGCGTGCGCGTCTGCAAGCTCGGGCTCACCTCGCCGATCGAGCCGACACGCATGCAGTCGTTCGTTCGGGGCTTGAGCGAAGTGCTGGTGATCGAGGAGAAGGGCCCGGTGGTCGAAGACCAGTTGCGCGCGCTGCTCTACAACGCTTCGCAGCGCCCGACGATCGTCGGCAAGCACGACGCGCAGGGCCGACCGCTGGTCTCGGCGCTCGGCGAGCTGCGGCCGTCGCGGCTGATCGAGATCGTCGCCAACTGGCTCGTCGGCCACTTTCCGGACCTGGACCGCCGCCACCTGGTGCGCGACTTCACACCGCCCGCGCTGCTGTCCAACGCCGGCGATGCCGTCAAGCGCGTACCCTACTTTTGCGCCGGCTGCCCGCACAACACGAGCACGCGCGTGCCCGATGGCTCGCATGCGCAGGCCGGCATCGGCTGCCACGTGATGGCGAGCTGGATGGACCGCTCGACCGAAGGGCTGATCCAGATGGGCGGCGAAGGCGTCGACTGGGTCTCGCACGCCATGTTCACGAAAGTGCCGCACGTGTTCCAGAACCTCGGCGACGGCACCTACTACCACTCGGGCTATCTGGCGATCCGCCAGGCCGTCGCGGCCGGCACGACGATCACCTACAAGATCCTGTTCAACGACGCCGTCGCGATGACGGGCGGCCAGCCGGTCGACGGCCTGATCTCGGTCGACGGCATCGCGCGCCAGGTCGAGGCCGAGGGCGTGAAGCAGGTCGTCGTGCTGAGCGACGACATCGCCAAGTACGACGCGATCCGCGGCCGCTTTCCGGCCGGCACCACGTTCCACGACCGCGCCGACCTCGACGCGGTGCAGCGCCGTCTGCGCGACATGGCCGGCGTGACGGTGCTGATCTACGAGCAGACCTGCGCAGCCGAGAAGCGGCGCCGGCGCAAGCGCGGGCAGCTCGCCGACCCGGCGCGGCGCATCTTCATCAACGACCGCGTCTGCGAAGGCTGCGGCGACTGCTCGGTGCAGAGCAACTGCGTCGCCGTGCTGCCGCACGAGACGCCGCTCGGCCGCAAGCGGCGCATCGACCAGTCCGCCTGCAACAAGGACTGGTCGTGCACGCTGGGCTTCTGCCCGAGCTTCGTCAGCGTGCTCGGGGGCACGCCGAGGAAACGCGCCGGCGCGCTGACCGGCGCCGCGGCCGACGAGTTCGCGCGCCGCGTCGAGGCGCTGGCGGCACCGCCGGCGCACGAGTGGACCGGGCCCTACGACCTGCTCGTCACCGGCGTCGGCGGCACCGGCGTCGTCACGGTCGGTGCGCTGGTCGCGATGGCGGCGCACCTCGAGGGCAAGAGCGCGAGCGTGCTCGACTTCATGGGCTTCGCGCAGAAGGGCGGTGCGGTGCTGAGCCACGTGCGGCTCGCCGACCGGCCGCAGCGCCTGAACCAGGTGCGCATCGACACCCAGCAGGCCGACGCCGTGCTGGCCTGCGATCTCGTCGTCGGCGCGTCGCCGGAGGCGCTGGTCACGGTGCGCCACGGGCGCACGCGCATCCTCGCCAACACGCACGAGGTGCCGGTGGCCGAGAGCCTGCGCAACCCCGACGCGAGCCTGCAGCGCCCGCTGCTGCTCGACAAGCTGCGCTACGCCGCAGGCGCCGAGCGCGTCGAGACGCTCGACGCGCAGGCGCTCGCCGAGGCCTTCCTCGGCGACTCGATCACGTCGAACATCCTGCAGCTCGGCTGGGGCTGGCAGCGCGGGCTGGTGCCGGTCGGCCTGGCGGCGCTGCTGCGCGCGATCGAGCTCAACGGCGTCGGCGTCGAGAACAACCGCCTCGCCTTCGCGCTCGGCCGCCTGGCCGCCGCCGACGCGCCGGCGCTCGCGGCGCTGCTGCCGCAGGCGCGCGCTGCCGCCGCGCTGGACGAGACGCTCGACGCCGTCGTCGCGCGCGCGACGCGGCACCTCACCGCTTACCAGGACGCCGCGTGGGCGCAGCGCTATGCCGACGTGGTGGCCGCGACGCGCCGGCGCGAAGCCGCGCTCGGCGCCGACCCGGCGCTGCCGTTCACGCAAGCCGTCGCGCGCAGCCTGCACAAGCTGATGAGCTGCAAGGACGAGTACGAGGTCGCGCGGCTCTACACCGACGGCGAGTTCCGGCGCGCGCTCGAGCAGCAGTTCGAAGGCGATCTGCGGCTCGAATACCACATGGCACCGCCGCTGCTCAGCCGCGCGCGCGACGGGCAGCCGCCGCGCAAGCTGCGGCTCGGCGGCTGGATGCAGCCCGCGATGAAGCTGCTCGCGCACGGGCGGCGACTGCGCGGCACGCCGTTCGACCCGTTCGGGCGGACGGCGGAACGCCGCTTCGAGCGCGCACTGATCGACGCCTACATCGGGCGCATCGAATCGCTGCTGCCGACGCTGGCGCCGCAGCGGCTCGCGCTGGCGGCCGAGATCGCCGCGCTGCCGCTCGCGATCCGCGGCTACGGGCACGTCAAACTGGCGAACGCGGCGCTGGCGCGCGCGCGCGAGGCCGAGCTGCTGCACCGCTGGGATCCGCAGGCCCATCCGCGGCCGGACGCGCCGCCCTCGGCGGGGCAGATCCGCGGGATCCGCATCACGGCCGCGTCGCACTGAGCGGCGCGGCACGCGCCTTGCCTGTCGCCGGAATTGGCTACAGTGCGAGCGCCCATGCACGACGACGAACAACCCCTGCGCAGCCGCCTGCGCGTCGGCCGCGCCATCACGCCCGAGCAGTACGACGAACTGAGCGACGAGCAGTTGCTCCGCCTGCTGCCCAAGGGCTGCCGCGACGCATTCCCCGGCAAGGAGGGCTGCGCCGACGGCCGCTTCTACCTGTACGACGGCACGGCGTGGAGCTTCTACAAGGGCGGCTTCGTCGACGAATGAAACACTGCCAAGGAACGCAATGGCCGCAGCCAGCCTGCTCGCCCTGATCGACGACATCGCGTCGGTGCTCGACGACGTGTCGGTGCTCACCAAGGTCGCCGCGAAGAAGACGGCCGGCGTGCTCGGTGACGACTTGGCGCTCAACGCGCAGCAGGTGACCGGCGTCAAGGCCGACCGCGAGTTGCCTGTGGTCTGGGCCGTGGCGCGCGGCTCGCTCGTCAACAAGGCGATCCTGGTGCCCGCGGCGCTGGCGATCAGCGCGTTCGCGCCGTGGGCCGTGACACCGCTGCTGATGGCCGGCGGCCTGTTCCTTTGCTATGAGGGCGCCGAGAAGCTCGCCCACCGCCTGATGCACAGCCGCGCCGAAGACGCCGAGCACCGTGCGCGGCGCGCCGAGGCCGTCGCCGATCCGGCGGTCGACCTGGTCGTGCACGAGAAGGAGAAGATCAAGGGCGCGGTGCGCACCGACTTCATCCTGTCGGCCGAGATCATCGCGATCACGCTGGGCACGGCGGCCGACGCGGCCTTCGGCACGCAGGTCGTGGTGCTGGTCGGGATTGCGCTGGCGATGACGGCCGGTGTCTACGGCCTCGTCGCGGGCATCGTCAAGCTCGACGACGCCGGCCTGTACCTGAGCCGGCGCAGCAGCGCGGCGGCGCGCGCCGTCGGCGCCGCCCTGCTGCGCGCCGCGCCCTGGCTGATGAAGTTCCTCTCGGTGGCCGGCACGGCGGCGATGTTCCTCGTCGGCGGCGGCATCCTGACGCACGGCATCGCGCGGCTGCACCACGGCATCGAAGGGCTGGCCGAGCGCGCCGGTGCGCTGCCCGGCGTCGGGGCCGTGCTGGAAACGCTGGCGCCGTTGCTCGCCAACGCCGCCGTCGGCGTCGTCGCCGGGGCCGGCGTCGTCGGCGTCGTGGCGCTGGCGCAGCGTCTGCGCGCACCCGCCGAGCGTGCCGCCTGACGCAGCGCAACAGGCTCGTACGGCATTTGCCCGGTGAGGCATGCACCTCACTGTCCGGAGAATCTCCCCGTGTCGACACCCGCGCTCGACCTGCTGGCGCTCGCCGCCTTGCGCGCCGAGGACATCGCCGCCTTCATGGATGCGTCGCGCCTGCTGACGCGGCGCCAGCACGCGCTGCGCGGGCAGGTCACGACGCCCGAGGAACGCTGCGTCCAGGCCGGCCGCGCCGGCGGTCTCTGCGTGCTGGCCGACGCGCTCGAACAGGAAGCGCTGGTCGCGGCCAACGAGACGATTTCGCTCGCGGTAGCGGCGTTCGAGGCGGCGCAGCATGCGCCGGGCAGCGAACTGCCGGACGACTTCGGCGAGATCTGCAGCGGGCTCAACCGCTCCGTGTCGGACGCGGTGCGCAGCATCCGCGACTTGAAGCAGGCGCGCGACGCCGAATCGACGGCCGTGCCCTACGAAGCCGACAGCCGCATCGAGACGATGCGGCTGATGGAGCGGCTGCGCCGCAGCGTGCGCTGAATCTGCTCTTGTTCTTGTATCAGACGACAGCCGTGGCGTCGGCTCCGCCGAGCCGCCGGCCTTCGGCGAGCGCGCGCGCGCATTCGGCCGGCGGCATCGGCCGGGCGAAGTAGTAGCCCTGCATCTCGTCGCAGCCGCGCGCGCGCAGGTAGGCGAGCTGGGCCTCGGTCTCGACACCTTCGGCGACGACGGTCAGCTTCATGCTGTGGGCCAGGCCGATGATGGCCAGCGTGATCGCAGCGTCGTCGGGGTCGGTCGTGATGTCGCGGATGAAGGCGCGGTCGATCTTCAGCGCGTCGAGCGGGAAGCGCTTGAGATAGGCCAGGCTCGAGTAGCCGGTGCCGAAGTCGTCGACCGACAGGCGCACGCCCCAGGTCTTCATGCGCTGCAGCGTGCGCACCGCGGCCTCGGGGTCGCTCATCAGCATCGACTCCGTCAGCTCGAACTCGAGCAGGCCGGGGTCGATGCCCGATTGGGAGACGATGCGCGCGATGACGATGTCGAGGTCGGCCTCGCGGAACTGGCGCGCCGACAGGTTGACGGCGACCGGCCGCAGCGGAACGCCCTCGCGCTGCCACTGCCGCAGTTGCCCGCACACGCTGCGCACGACCCACTCGCCGACCGGCACGATCAGGCCCGTTTCCTCGAGAATCGAGATGAACTCCAGCGGCGGCACGAGGCCGCGCTCGGGGTGCTGCCAGCGCAGCAGCGCCTCGAAGCCGCTGATCTCGCCGCTGTCGAGGCCGACCTTGGGCTGGTAGTGCAGCACGAACTCGCCGCGCTCGAGCGCGCCGCGCAGCCGGCTCTCGATCTTGAGCCGCTCGGCGGCACGCTCGTTCATCTGCGGCAGGTAGAACTGGTAGCCGGCGCGGCCCGACTCCTTGGCGCGGTACATCGCCGTGTCGGCGTTGCGCAGCAGCAGGTCGGGGTCGGCGCCGTCGTCGGGATAGATCGCGACGCCGATGCTCGCCGAGACGTAGACCTCCTGGCCGTCGAGATCGAACGGGCGCGTGAGCTGAGCGACGACCTTCTCGGCGACGAAGCCGGCGTCGTCGGCGCGCGCCAGGTCCGACAGCACGAACGCGAACTCGTCGCCGCCGAGTCGCCCGACGGTGTCGGCCGTGCGCACGCAGTCGGCCAGCCGCTGCGCAACCTGCGCGAGCAGCTGGTCGCCGATGCCGTGGCCCAGCGTGTCGTTGATCACCTTGAAGCGGTCGAGATCGATGAACAGCACGCCGACCAGCCAGCCGCTGCGCGCCGCCTGCGTCAGCGTCTGGCCGAAGCGGTCGAGGAACAGGCTGCGGTTGGGCAGCCCGGTCAACGTGTCGAACTGCGCCAGGTAGGTCAGCCGCTGCTCGGCGCTGCGCCGGTCGATCGCGGTCGCGACGATGTTGGCGACGCTGCGCAGGAAATCGATGTTCTCGTTGGTGAATCGGCGCAGGCTGCGCGAGTAGGCGCCCAGCACGCCGTAAGTGCCGGCGCTGCCGCAGACCGGCACGACGACGGCGCTGCGGATCTCGTGCGCCACCAGCAGCTCTGGGCGCGTGAACTTGCTGCCGCTCGCGCCCACCTCGTCGACCACCACCGGCTCGGCAGTCGACCAGACCCGGCCGTGCTGCGTCGTCGCGTCGAGGGCGGCGATGCGACGGTCGAGCCAGCCCTCGCCCCAGCCGACGCCGGCGCGCAGCACCAGCCCGGCGTCGGCTTCGGGCGCATCGCCCGAACGCATCAGCGCCGCGAACTCGACCTCGAGCCCTTCGGCGGTGACCGCCGCGGCCTGCCGCAGCAGCTCGTCGACGTCGGCATTGGCGAGCGCGAGCTGGCCGAGCCGCGACGTGAGGCTCTGCTGCAGCGCGTGCAGACGGATCCGCCGCTCGGCGCGCCGCGCCTCCGTCACGTCGCGGCCAATGCCGCGGTAGCCGGCGAACCGGCCCGCCTCGTCGAACTTGGGCACGCCGCTGATGCTGACGTGACGCAGTTCGCCCTGCAGGTTGGCGCGGCTGTACTGGAAGTCGTGGAACGGCAGGCGCGCCTCGAGCATCTCGCGGTGCGCCTGCCACTGCGACTCGGTCACGTCGGTACCCTCGACCTCCCAGCGCGTGCGGCCCTCGAAGCGGAACGCCGAACGGAACGGCGTCGGCCGCGGGTCGGAGGTCGGCAGGAAGCGGTACTCGGCATCCTGCTCCCAGTACCAGTCCGAAGACAGCTGCGTCAGGCTGCGAAAGCGCACCTCGCTCTCGCGCAGCCGCGTCTCGGCTTCGCGGCGGTCGGTGATGTCGTCGGCGAGCACCAGCAGGTGGCTCACCTCGCCCTGCGCGTCGAACAGCGGCACCTTGCGCATGTGGACCCGGACGCGGCCGCGCCGGCGCGTCATCAGCAGGCGGTCGGGGTACTCCTGCGGGCAGCGCAGCGCGACCAGATCGCGGTCGGCGGCGAAGATGCGCTCGGCCTCGTCGGCGGGCCAGAGATCGTAGGCATTGCGGCCGATCGCTTCCTCGCGCGATAAGCCGTAGAGCGCCTCGGCGGCGCGGTTGTAACGCACGATGCGGAAGTCGTTGCGCACTTCCTTGAGCAGCACCGAGGTCGGCAAGTGCTCGACGATGTCGTCGAGCAGCGACAGGCGCCGCGCCAGCGTCATGTCGGAGCGTTCTTCGCCGGGGTGCAGCGCGTCGCGCGGTCGCACCGGGGGGCGCGCCTCGGCGGCCGGTTCGTCGAGCGTTTCGGGGACTGCAGGGTCGCGGATCAGCTTCATCGGAATCGGGACTCCGCGCGGCGGAGCGCATGTGCCGGCCTGCAGCCGTGCGTGCAACATTCTGCGTTGCTTTCG
This sequence comes from uncultured Burkholderiaceae bacterium, assembly GCA_964371405.1. Taxonomy (GTDB): domain Bacteria; phylum Pseudomonadota; class Gammaproteobacteria; order Burkholderiales; family Burkholderiaceae_C; genus JAMHWF01. Next base: position 2,433 of record CAYJLV010000051.1, on the reverse strand, counting down.
GCAGCGAGCCGCACAAACTGTGCCGGGGAGTACCCGACAGCGCATCGCACAATCGGCACGGGGCGGGAATGTTTGGCACAACGCGGAGCGCCGTGGCGTGGAACTGCTGCTGATCCTCGGCGTCGGCCTCGTGGCCGGCACGCTGAGCGGCATCGTCGGCTTCGGCTCGTCGATCATGATGCTGCCGGTGCTGGTGCTCGTGTTCGGGCCGCGCGAGACGGTGCCGATCATGGCGATCGCGGCACTGATGGCCAACCTGTCGCGCGTCGTCGTCTGGTGGCGCGAGATCGACTGGCGCGCCGCCGGCGCCTATGCGGCGACCGGCATCCCGGGCGCGGCGCTCGGCGCCGGCACGCTGGTCGCGCTGCCGCCGGCGCTGATCGAGGGCGCGCTCGGGGCCTTCTTCATCGCAAGGGTCCCGGCGCGCCGCCGGCTCGCCGCGCGGCACATGACGCTCGGCCTCGCGCAGCTCGCCGCGATCGGCTTCGGCGTGGGCTGGCTCACCGGCATCGTCGTCTCGACCGGGCCGATCACGGTGCCCGTATTCCTCGCCTGCGGCCTGGTCAAAGGCGCCTTCATCGACACCGAAGCGGCGGCCTCGCTCGCCGTCTATGCGAGCAAGGCGGCGACGTTCCGCGCCCTCGGCGTGCTGCCGGCCGAGATCGTCGTCAAGGGTCTGGCCACCGGCGCGTCGCTGACGGCAGGCACCTTCGTCGCGAGGCGCTTCGTGCTGAGGTTCGAGCCGGAGCAGTTCCGCCTGCTGATGGACGGCCTGATGCTCGCTTCGGGCCTGACGATGCCGTGGGCTGCGCTGCGTTGATCGCCCGGTTCAGCGCAGCACGTCGATGAGGCCGCCGACGACGTGCTTGAAGATGACGATGTCGAAGGCCGCGAGCGCGAGCGTCGCGGTCCAGCGGCCGAAGATGCGCGCGCGGCGGTCGCAGGCGGGCTCGCCGGTCGCCAGGTAGAGCGCGAAATAGATCGCCGACGGCAGCGCGACGAGCGCGATCACGATGCCGGCCACCCAGTAGAAGACGATCATCGCGGCACCTTTCGCATCGCCTTCAAAGCATCAGCGCCAGCCGCTCGAGCAGCAGCACGGCGAAGAAGCCGAGCCCGGCGACGACGGTCCACTTCAGGATCTTCAGGCCGAGGTCGCGCCAGCGCTTGTGGCCGGTGCCGGCATACATCGCGAAACAGACGACTGCGGCGGCGAACAGCAGGCCGAAGACGAAGCGCGCGATCAGCATCGGATCGCGCGGCTCACCATGCCGGCGCCAGTTCGGCGAAGCCCGACGGCGCGCGCGCCTCGTCGTCGAAGCGCACGAGCTCGTGGTTCGCTTCGTCGGCGAGCACGGCGCGCAGCAGCCGGTTGTTGAGCGCATGGCCGCTGCGGAACGCGCTGTAGGCGCCGAGGATCGGATGGCCGACGACGTAGAGATCGCCGATCGCATCGAGGATCTTGTGCTTGACGAACTCGTCGTCGTAGCGCAGGCCCTCGGCATTGAGCACGCGGTAGTCGTCGACCACGATGGCGTTGTCCATGCCGCCGCCGAGCGCGAGGCCGCGCGAGCGCATCATCTCGACGTCCTTCGTGAAGCCGAAGGTGCGGGCGCGCGCGATGTCGCGCTTGTAGCGGCCCGAGCCCATGTCGAACTCGACGCGCTGGCCGGTCTGGTCGACCGCCGGGTGCTTGAAGTCGATCTCGAAGGCGAGCTTGAAGCCGTGGAACGGCTCGAGGCGCGCCCACTTGAGCGTATCGCCCTCGCCTTCGCGCACCTCGACGGCGCGCCGGATGCGCAGGAAGCGCCTGGGCGCGTTCTGCAGCTCGATGCCGGCGCTCTGCAGCAGGAACACGAACGACGCGGCCGAGCCGTCGAGGATCGGCACCTCTTCGGCCGTGATGTCGATGTAGAGGTTGTCGAGGCCGAGCCCGGAGCAGGCCGACATCAGGTGCTCGACGGTATGCACCTTCGGCGCGCCCGGGTCGCCACCGGGCGACAGCGTCGACGCGAGCCGCGTGTCGCTCACCGCGCCGGCCGAGACGGGAATGTCGACCGGCACCGGCAGGTCGACGCGCCGGAACACGATGCCGGTGTCGGGCGGCGCGGGGCGCAGCGTCAGCTCGACGCGCTGGCCGCTGTGCAGGCCCACACCGACGGCGCGCGTCAGCGACTTCAGTGTGCGTTGCTGGAGCATGGGCGAAATTGTAAGGATCGGCGTCGGAGTGCGCTCACTTGGCTGCGCGCGGCCCCGGGGGGCCCCCCGGGGGGCGGGGGCCCCCCCGGGGGGCCGGGGGGGGGGGGGGCCGGGGCGGGGGGGGGGCGCCGGGGGGGGGGGGGGGGTTACCGGGGGGGGGGGCGGGGGGGGGGGCGGGCGGCGGCGGGGCCGCGGCGGGCCCCTTCGCGGGGCTCCGGTAGTTGGCGCCGGAGA
>CAYJLV010000050.1:0-27757 GCA_964371405.1 uncultured Burkholderiaceae bacterium | reverse complement strand
CGTCGAGCGTCGCGATCGACACGCCCGAGTTGCCGACCTTGCCGTAGATGTCGGGGCGCGGGTCGGGGTCGTGGCCGTACAGCGTGACCGAGTCGAAAGCCGTCGACAGCCGCTTGGCGGGCATGCCCTGGCTCACCAGCTTGAAGCGGCGGTTGGTGCGGAAGGCGTCGCCCTCGCCGGCGAACATGCGCGTCGGATCCTCGTTCTCGCGTTTGAAGGCGAAGGTGCCGGCGGTGTACGGGAAGCTGCCGGGCACGTTCTCGAGCAGCAGCCACTTCAGCAACTCGCCGTGGTCCTCCCAGGCCGGCAGCGCCACCTTGCGGATCTTGCTGCCCGACAAGGTGGTGTGCACGAGCGCGGTGCGGATCTCCTTGTCGCGGATCTTCACGACGTATTCATCGCCCGCGTAGGCCTTGACCATCGCGGGCCACTGCGCGAGCAGCTTGCGCGCGTGCGCGTCGAGCGCGCCTTCGCGCGCGGCGGCGAGCTTGAGCACGGTGTCTTTCGCGCCGGAACGCGTGGCGTCGTCCTCCTGCAGCATGCGCGCGCTCTCGCGCAGCTGCTGCAGCTCGCGCGCGATGCGGGCCTGCAAACGGGCGCGCGCCTTGTAGCCGCGAATCGTGTCGGCGATCTCGGCGAGGTAGCGCGCGCGCGCGCCGGGCACGATCGGGTGCTGCTGCGTGCTGTGGCGCGTCGCGACTTCCGGCAGGCGGCCCGGCTGCAGCGCGAGGCCGAGCCCGGCCAGCCGCGGCTTCAGAGCCTGGTAAAGCGCGGTCACGCCGTCGTCGTTGAAGCGGCTGGCGATCGTGCCGAAGACGGGCATCGCGTCGGGCGCGCGGTCGAACGCACCGCGGTTGCGCTGCACCTGCTTGGCGACGTCGCGCAGTGCGTCGGGCGCGCCCTTGCGGTCGAACTTGTTGATCGCGACGAACTCGGCGAAGTCGAGCATGTCGATCTTCTCGAGCTGGCTGGCGGCGCCGAACTCGGGCGTCATCACGTACACCGGCACGTCGACCAGCGGCACGATGGCGGCGTCGCCCTGGCCGATGCCAGAGGTCTCGACGACGATCAGATCGAACCTGGCCGCCTTGCACGCCGCCACGACGTCGGGCAGCGCGGCGCTGATCTCGCTGCCGGTGTCGCGCGTCGCCATGCTGCGCATGAAGACTGGACGCTGGCCGGCTTGGGGCGGCCCGGCGCTTGGCCCGCCCGCGCCCGATCTTGACCACGGCCCGATCGCATTCATGCGGATGCGGTCGCCGAGCAGCGCGCCGCCGCTCTTGCGCCGGCTCGGGTCGATGCTGACGACGGCGATGCGCAGCTGGTCGTCCTGATCGAGCCGCAGGCGGCGGATCAGCTCGTCGGTGAGGCTCGACTTGCCGGCGCCGCCGGTGCCCGTGATGCCGATCACCGGGGTCTTCAACTTCGCGGCGGCTGCGAGCAGCTCGGCGCGCAGCGCGTCGGGCACCTGCCGGGCTTCCAGTGCCGTGATCAGTTGCGCCAGCGCGCGCCGGTGCGTCTCGTCGTCACCCTGGATCGCCGCCAGCGACGTCGGCGCGTGCGGCGACAGGTCGTGGTCGCAGCGCATCAGCATTTCGCCGATCATCCCGGCCAGCCCCATGCGCTGGCCGTCCTCGGGGCTGTAGATGCGTGCGACGCCGTAGCGCTGCAGCTCGTCGATCTCGGCCGGCACGATCACGCCGCCGCCGCCGCCGTAGACCTGAATGTGCGCGCCGCCGCGCTGGCGCAGCAGGTCGACCATGTACTTGAAGTATTCGAGGTGACCGCCCTGGTACGAGCTGACGGCGATCGCGTGCGCGTCCTCCTGCAGCGCGGCGGTGACGATTTCGTCCACCGAGCGGTTGTGCCCGAGGTGGATCACCTCGGCGCCCATACCCTGCAGGATGCGACGCATGATGTTGATTGCCGCGTCGTGGCCGTCGAACAGGCTCGCGGCCGTGACGAAGCGCGGCCGGTGCGTCGGCCGGTAGGAAGCGAGCGCCAGGCGCTCGGCGGACAGGTCGGTCATGGCAGGGCGGGGCGCCGCGACAGGGGCGGCGCCGGCAATTGACGTTAACGTCAATTGCGATGATGCCACTGCCGGGCGCGTGACGCGGCGCCGTTTGCCCGGCACAATCCGCCCCGTCGCAGTACGCGCTCGCCCAAGGGCGGGCTCTTGCCATGGCCGCCACCCTCGTTCCCGCGAAGACCGCCGCCGGTCAGTCCGAGCTTGACCGCCGGCAGCGCGCGCTGACGCAGCGCCACCGCACCGTGCTGTTCCTCATCGATGGCCGGCGCAGCGCCGACGAGGTGAAGGATCTGGCCGAGCGCGCCGGCGCGCCGCCGTCGTGCTTCGATGAACTGCTGTCGATGGGCCTGATCGAGCTGGCGGCGGCGCCTGCGCCGCGCCGCGCTTCGGCTGCCGCTCCCGACAGCCGCAGCGATTCGTCGTTCCTGCCGTCGGCGCGCTCGCTGCTGCCCGAATCGACCCTCTCGGGTTCGCTCTACGACTCGATCAGCCCGCCCGACTCCTTGATGCGCGAAGCCGACGGCGAGATCGACACCGCACTCGAAGAGGTGCGGCGCATCCTGCTGCGCGCCGTGCGTGCCGAGGCGCCCGTCGCGGGCTCGCTGACGATGATCCGCCTCAAGCGCGCGAAGACCCGTGGCGACCTGTTGGCGCTGCTGCCGGAAGTCGAGGCCCGCATCAGCCGGCCGCTGCACCGGCTGACCGCCGCGCAGACGCTGCGCCACGTGCGCGGGCTGCTGGTGCGCTCGAACTGAGCCGGCCGCGCGGTTTCATCCCGCCGCGCCCGCAGCAGTCCATGAGTTTTTTCGCGATCGACGTCGGCAACACACGCCTGAAGTGGGCACAGTACGCGGCGCCGCGACCCGGCGCCGAGCTGCTGGCGCACGGCGCCGTGTTCCTCGAGACGATCGACGCGCTGGCCGAGTCCGACTGGCAGACGATCGCGCCGCCCGCCAGCATGCTCGGCTGCGTCGTCGCCGGCGACGCCATCAAGCGCCGCGTCGAAGAGCAGCTCGAGATCTGGGACGTGGCGCCCGCGTGGGTCGTGCCCTCGGCGCAGGCCGGCGGCGTCGTCAACGGCTACGACCACCCGAACCGGCTCGGCGCGGACCGCTGGGTGGCGCTGATCGGCGCGCGCCATCGCATCGTCGCCGCCGGCACGCCGCGCCCCGCGCTGGTCGTGATGGTCGGCACGGCCGTCACGGTCGATGCTCTCGACGAGACGGGGCGCTTTCTCGGCGGGCTGATCCTGCCGGGCTTCGGCCTGATGCTGCGCGCGCTCGAGATGGGCACCGCCGGCCTGAAGGCGCCGACCGGCGAGATCGTCGACTTCCCGACCAACACCAGCGACGCGCTGATGAGCGGCGGCGCCGACGCGATCGCCGGCGCGATCGAGCGCATGCACCGCAAGCTGCGCCAGCGAACCGGCCTCGAGCCGGCGCTGATCATGAGCGGCGGCGCCGCCGTCAAGCTCGCGCCCGACACCGAGCTCGAATTCGAGATGGTCGATACGCTCGTCTTCGACGGGCTGCTGCGCCTGGCGGCGCAGCGCGCCGTGAAGTGAAGTGACGGGCGCGCGCTACAGGATGTAGCGCGACAGATCCTCGTTCTTCGCCAACTCGCCGAGCCGCGCGTCGACCGTCGCCGCGTCGATCCGCACCGTCGTGCCGGCGAGGTTCGGCGCGTCGAAGCTGACGCTGTCGAGCAGCCGCTCCATCACGGTGGCGAGGCGTCGCGCGCCGATGTTCTCGGTGCGCTCGTTCACGTCGTAGGCGATCTGCGCCAGCCGGCGGATCGCGTCGGGCGCGAACTCGAGCGTCACGCCCTCGGTGGCGAGCAGCGCCTGGTACTGCGTGACGAGGCTGGCCTGCGTCTGCGTGAGGATCGCCTCGAAGTCGTCGACCGACAGCGAGCCGAGTTCGACGCGGATCGGGAAGCGCCCCTGCAGCTCGGGGATCAGGTCGCTCGGCTTGGCGAGGTGGAACGCGCCCGAGGCGATGAACAGGATGTGGTCCGTCTTGACGACGCCGTGCTTGGTCGTCACGGTCGTGCCTTCGACCAGTGGCAGCAGGTCGCGCTGCACGCCCTGGCGCGACACGTCGGCGCCGCTCGTCTCGGAACGCGACGCCACCTTGTCGATCTCGTCGATGAACACGATGCCGTTCTGCTCGGCGTTGGTGACGGCGGCGGAGCGCAGGTCGTCCTCGTTGACGAGCTTGGCGGCTTCTTCGTCGGCGAGCAGCTTGAGCGCTTCGACGATCTTGAGCTTGCGGGCGCGGCGTCGGCTCGTGCCGGCGTTGGCGAACAGGCCTTTCAGCTGCTCAGCCATCTCTTCCATGCCGGGCGGGCTCATGATCTCGAGCGAGGGCTTGGGCTCGGCCAGCTCGACCTCGATCTCCTTGTCGTCGAGCGCGCCCTCGCGCAGACGCTTGCGCATCACCTGACGCGCCGTGTTGTCGCCGGGCTGCGACGGCGTCAGGCCGAAGTCGGAGCGCGGCGGCGGCACCAGGATGTCGAGCACGCGGTCCTCGGCGGCGTCCTCGGCGCGCGCGCGCTGGCGGCGCATTTGCGCGTCGCGCTCCTGCTTGACGGCCGAGTCCACCAGGTCGCGCACGATCGAGTCGACGTCCTTGCCGACGTAGCCGACCTCGGTGAACTTGGTCGCCTCGACCTTGATGAACGGCGCGTCGGCCAGCCGCGCCAGGCGGCGCGCGATCTCCGTCTTGCCGACGCCCGTCGGGCCGATCATCAGGATGTTCTTCGGCGTGATCTCGCCGCGCAGCTTCTCGTCGACCTGCTGGCGCCGCCAGCGGTTGCGCAGCGCGATCGCGACGGCGCGCTTGGCGCTGGACTGCCCGACGATGTGGCGGTCGAGTTCGGAGACGATTTCCTGCGGCGTCATGCTCGATTTCATGGCCCGAGCGTTTCGATTGTGTGCTGCTGGTTGGTATAGATGCACAGCTCGCCCGCGATCTCGAGCGCCTTCTTCGTGATCTCGGCCGGCTCCAGCGCCGTGTGCTCGAGCAAGGCGCGGGCCGCGGCCTGCGCGTAGGCGCCGCCCGAGCCGATCGCGATGATGCCGTGCTCGGGTTCGAGCACGTCGCCGTTGCCCGTGATGATCAGCGAGGTTTCCTTGTCGGCGACGGCGAGCATCGCCTCGAGGCGGCGCAGCACGCGGTCGGTGCGCCAGTCCTTGGTCAGCTCGATCGCCGCGCGCGCCAAGTGGCCCTGGTGCTTTTCGAGCTTGGCCTCGAAGCGCTCGAACAGCGTGAACGCGTCGGCCGTGGCGCCGGCGAAGCCGGCCAGCACGCGATCGTGGTAGAGCTTGCGCACCTTGCGCGCCGTCGCCTTGACGACGACGTTGCCCAGCGTCACCTGCCCGTCGCCGCCGAGCGCGACGCTGGCGCCGCGGCGCACGCTGAGGATCGTCGTGCCGTGCCAGGTGTCCATCGCGTGCAGGTGGGGTTCGGGAGGCTGAACTTCAAGGCGCGAGGCTGCAGGCTGCCTGCGCCGCGACCGTCAGACGGTGCGCACCTTGACCTTGGCGTGCTCGTTGATGCCCATCGCGCCGAAGAACAGCGCCACCAGGCGGTGCGCTTCGGAGAACATCACGGTGCGGTTCTCGCTGCGGCGCTGCAGCACCCAGTTCAGCAGGTCGCCGGCGGCGATGAAGTCGACGCGGATCAGCTTGGCGCACGACACGTTGACGATCGACGCCGAGTCGAGTTCGGCGTCCATCTTCTTGAGCGTCGAGCCGATGTCGCCGACGAGCTGTCCCGACAACTCGACGCTCGAAATCCGCATCGTCGCCGGGTCGTCGCTGATCGACGACTCGACGAAGGTCGTCGATGCGTCGCCGACCAGCGACAGTGCCGGCGACTGCGTGCTCGTCGAGGTGCTGCTGATGCGGACCTTGCACTTCGCACGCTCCCACGACGGCGGCGAGACCTCGTAGGTGACGCAGTAGTCGATCGCCGTCTCGTCGAACTGGTCGGCGCGATTGGCCAGACGCAGCGCATCGAGGCGCAGCTGCCAGTAGGCCGGGTCGGCGTCGCGCACGCCCGTCGGCGCGGCATCGCCCAGCACGGTCAGCAGATGGTTGCCGCCGATCCAGCGCATCTCGAGCGGTTCGGTCGCCCAGTGGCGCAACAGCTCGCTCATGCGCGCGCAGGCCTCGGCGTCGATGCTGCGCAGCGCGCTCCAGTCGAGCACCCAGGGCAGCGGCATCTGCAGCAGCTCGGAGCGCATGCGCGCCACCGTGTCGGCGTCGACGACTTCGGGGCAGACCCAGCCGACCTGGCCCTCGACGCGGCCGCGCTGCGGCTTGTCCTCGGCCTTGGTCTCGGCGACCAGCCTGGGCATCGAGAACCACTGCGGCGCCGACCAGCCGAACTGCTGGGCGTAGTCCATCGCCAGACTCTCGAACTTGTGCTGCTCGCCGATCGCGCGGTAGAGGTCGAAGCGCACCAGCCAGGTCTCGGCGTGCTGGGCGCGGTTGCCGCCGGCACCCGTCAGCTGGCCGAGCGACTGCTCGCAGGCTTCGAAGTCGGCGTTGGCGAAGGCGATCACCGCCTCGTCGAGCTCGGGGTCGTGCGCGACTTCGCTCACTTCGACCGAGAACTCGCTGTTGAAGTCGCCCGCCGCATTCAGCTTGGCGGCCGACAGCGGCGCGCCGCCGCGCATTGCTTCCTCAGGCACGGCCGAGGTCAGCTCGGGCGCATCGAACGGCATGCGGCCGCTCGGCGTCAGCGGAGGGCCGGCCGGGCGCGCCGCCGGCGCAGTGGGTTGCGATGTCGCGGCCCCCGGCGCGGCTGCCGGCTCCGCTCCGGCGGCTGGCGCCCGCGCGGCGCGCCGCGCGGGCGGCGGCTGGCCGTCGACCGGCGCAGGCTGCGTCATCGCTTCGTAGAACGGCGGCGGGCGGCGTCCGGTGGTGGCGTAGTTGTTGTCGCCGACCATCTGCTGCTCGATCTCGTCGATCTTGGCCTTGACGCCGCTGTCGGCCTTGGCGCCGCTGTCGTTCAGGCGCTCGGAGTCGTCGATGCGCGACGAGCCGCCGAGCGCGGCGAGCTGCTCGCTCGACAGGCCCTCGCGGCGCACCTTGCGCAGCATGTCGAACTCGCGCTTGCGCACGAAGTCGTTGCGGCGCTTGCGCTCGATCATCGCCTTCAGCTCGGACTTGGCGTACTCCGTCTCGCGCACGTCCTCGGTGCGCTGCGTGAGGTCGGCCCAGTCCGTGGTCGGGTTGGCGACGAACCGGACGACCTTGCGCAGGAAGCTGTCGTTGTCTTTGGGGTCCGGCATGTCGGGCGGGGGCATGGGGCTCGCGGCGCGGTGCCGTCAGTCCCCGAACATCTTCTGCTTGAGCTCGCGGCGTTGTTGTGCTTCGAGGGACAGTGTAGCGGTCGGCCGCGCGATCAGCCGGCCCAGGCCGATCGGTTCGCCGGTTTCGTCGCAGAAGCCGTAGTCGCCGCTGTCGATGCGCACCAGCGACTGCGAGATCTTCTTGAGCAGCTTGCGCTCGCGGTCACGTGTGCGCAACTCGAGCGCGTGCTCCTCCTCGATCGTCGCGCGGTCGGCCGGGTCGGGCACGATCGACGTGTCTTCGCGCAGGTGCTCCGTCGTCTCGCCGGCATTGGACAGCAGATCGTCCTTGAGCGCCTGCAGGCGGGCGCGGAAGAAGTCGAGCTGCTTGTCGTTCATGTACTCGGCTTCGGGCATCGACATCAGCTCGCCCTCGCTCAGCTCGCGGCCGGCCTTTGCCTTCCAGGCGTTGGCGAGCTTCGGGTCGGCCTTGTAGGCCGGGCGGGCGACGCTGCTGTCGGTATCGACCTGGCGCGCCGGCGGCTTGGGCGGCGCGAAGCGGTCGGCGAAGCGGCTCGACCCCTGCACCGGTGGCGGCGAGGTCGGCATCACGACGGGGGCCTTGCCCGGCCTGGCGGCCCGGGGGCTGGGTGCGGCGGGCTTGGGAGCGGTAGCAGGTGAGGGAGCGGGAGATTTCGTTTGCGAGGGCATCGGTGACTTGTTGTTCGCTTTCGGCGCCGGCTTCGCGGCACCGGAGGCCGCGCCCCGCGGGGCGGGTTTGGCGGCGGGTTTCGGGGGTGTCCTGGCTGCGGTTTTCGCAGCGGGTTTCGGGGCGGTTCTCGGGGTGGGGCGAGCGGCGCTCCTGGCGACGGTCTTCGCTGCCTTGCTCGCCGACGCCTTTGCAGGGGCCTTTGCGGCGCGCGCCGGCGCCTTGGCTGCCGGCTTGGCCTTGCTGGCCGGGGGTGCCGGCTTCTTCGGCGCCGCCTTCTTCGCCGGCGCTGTCTTCCTGGCCGCGGTTTTGCTCACCTGAGTCTCCTCGCAACGGCGTTGTTCCCGCCCGGCCGGCCGCGGGTCATGCGGCCCGTCGAGCGACGCGCATTGTAGCGAGGCAACGCGGGCCGCGGAGCGCCTTCACACGAGACATTGATGCAGGCCCTGCTCGAACACGTCGCGCGGCAGGTCGATGCCGATGAAGACCATCTTGCTCGTCTTGGGCTCGCCCGGCGCCCACTTCGGCCCCAGGTCGCTGCCCATGAGCTGGTGCACGCCCTGGAAAATGACCTTGCGATCGGTGCCCTTCATGTTGAGCACGCCCTTGTAGCGCAGCATGCGCGGCCCGTAGACCTGCACGATCGAGCCGAGAAAGTCTTCCAGCTTGGCGGGATTGAAGGCGCGGTCGGCGCGGAACACGAACGACTTCACGTCGTCGTCGTGGCGATGGTGGTGCGGGTGGCTGCAGTGCTCTCCGTGCTCGTGCTTGTGCTCGTGATGATCGTGATCGTCCTGCGCGTTCAGGAAGTCGGGGTCGAGGTCGAGCCTGCTGTTGAGGTTGAAGCCCTTGAGATCGAACACGGCCGAGATCGGCACTTCGCCGAAGTGAACCTTGCGCTGCGGCGCGCGCGGGTTCATGTGCTTGATGCGGTGCGTCAGGTCGTCGAGCGCGGCGGCGTCGACGAGATCGCTCTTGCTGATGAAGATCTGGTCGGCGAAGCCGATCTGGCGCCGCGCTTCCTGGCGGGCGTCGAGTTGCTGCTGGCCGTGCTTGGCGTCGACGAGCGTGAGGATCGAATCGAGCAGATAGGTCTCGGCGACCTCGTCGTCCATGAAGAAGGTCTGCGCGACGGGGCCGGGGTCGGCCAGGCCGGTGGTCTCGATCACGACGCGGTCGAAGTCGAGCTCGCCGGCGCGCTTCTTGGCCGCCAGGTCGGCCAGCGTCGTGCGCAGATCCTCGCGGATCGTGCAGCAGACGCAACCGTTGTTCATCTGGATGATCTGCTCGCTGGTGTCGGCGACGAGGATCTCGTTGTCGATGTTCTCCTCGCCGAACTCGTTCTCGATGACGGCGATCTTCTGGCCGTGCGCTTCGGTCAGGACCCGCTTGAGCAGCGTGGTCTTGCCCGAGCCCAGAAAGCCCGTGAGGATGGTGGCGGGGATGAGGCCGGTGGACATGGGATGACTGCTCCGCAAAGCCGAGGGCGGTCGTCGCCTTTCGGGGGGCCGGAAGTATGCCGCATCGCGCCGCCCCGTGCCGGACGCATGGGGTATTCTTGTGCGATCCCAACTCTCGCGCCCGCGCGATGCCCGATCCCCATCCGAGTCGCCCCCCTCGCGGGGGCGACAAGCCCGCCGCGGCGGAACGGCGCACCCTGTTCGAGCGCATGGTCGACTTCCTGTCGCCCGGCCCCGATTCGCGCAGCGAGTTGTTCGATACCCTCGCCGACGCCGAGCAGCGCGAGTTGATCCCGCCCGAGTCGCGCATGATGCTCGAAGGCGTGATCCGCATGGCCGACATGACGGCCGGCGACGTGATGGTGGCGGCCAAACGCATGGATCTGCTCGACATCGACGCGCCCTACGACGAACTGCTCAATGCCGTGATCCGCACCGCTCACTCGCGCTTCCCGGTCTATGAAGGCGGGCGCGACAACATCATCGGCATCCTGATGGCCAAGGACCTGCTCAAGCTGCAGCGCGCGCCCGGGCTGAACCTGCGCACGCTGCTGCGCCCGGCCGTCTTCGTGCCCGAGAGCAAGGGCTTGAACGAGCTGCTGCGCGACTTCCGCTCCAACCGCAACCACCTCGCCATCGTGATCGACGAGTTCGGCAGCACGGCCGGCCTGATCACGATCGAGGATGTGCTCGAAGAGATCGTCGGCGAGATCGAGGACGAGTTCGACGACGAGGACGCCGAGGGCGCCATCTACACGCTGGCCGACGGCACGCAGCGCGTCGCCGGCGACGCCGACATCGCGGCCGTCAACGAGTCCTTCGGCATCGACCTGCCGGTCGACGACTTCGACACCATCGGCGGGCTGATCGCGCACCAGTTCGGCCGCGTGCCGCGGCGCGGCGAATCGCTCGTCGTCGGCGGGCTCGAGTTCTCCGTGATGCTGACGCGCGGCGGTGCGGTGCGCTGGTTCAAGGTGCAGCGCGTCGGCCGCGACGGCGGCGAGCCGCAGCGCGAAGCTTGAACGCTGCCCTGCCGTCGCGGCCGGGCCGGAGCCCGGGCGGGCCGCTCGTCGTCGATCTGCTCGTCGTCGTCGCGGCCGGCGCGCTGCACAGCCTGTCGTTCGTCTACACCGACGCCTGGCCGCTGCAGATCGCCTTCGTCGCGCTGCTGGTATGGCGCAGCGGCGACGCGAGCCCGGCGCGCGCCGCGCTGCTCGGCGGGGCGTTCGGCACGGCGTGGCTGGCTGCGGGCACGTGGTGGATGTTCGTCAGCATGCACCGCTACGGCGGCCTGCCGGCGTGGATGGCGGCGCTGGCGGTGCTGGCGCTCGCCGCGGCGCTCTCGCTCTATCTTGCGGCGGCTCTGGCGCTGCATGCGCGGCTGCGGCGTGGCCGCCCGGTGTTCGATGCGCTGCTGTTCGCGGCCTGCTGGCTGCTCGCCGAACTGGCGCGCGGCGTGCTGTTCACCGGCTTTCCCTGGATCGCCAGCGGCTATGCGCATGTCGACGCTCCGCTCGCGCGGCTCGCGCCGTGGATCGGCGTCTACGGCATCGGCTTCGTCGCAGCCTTTGTCGCCGGGCTGGTGGCGGCGCTCGTGACGCAGTTTCACGCGCCTGGTCGGCGCATCGCGCGGCGCAGCGGGGCGACGCTGGCGCTGGCCGTCGTGGCGCTCGCCGTGTTGGGGTGGCTGCCGGCGGTCGAGTTCACCCGGCCGACGACGACGCTGCAGGTCTCGCTGCTGCAGACCAACGTGCCGCAGGAGCAGAAGTTCGACCCCGGGCGCCTGCCGCAGGCGCTGCAGTGGCTGGCCGACGAGCTGATCGCGACGCAGGCCGACCTCGTCGTCGCGCCCGAGACGGCGATCCCGCTGCTGCCCGAGCAGCTCGCGCCCGAATACTGGCAGGCGCTGCGCGAGCGCTTCGAAGGCGCCACGGCGGCGCTCATCGGCCTGCCGCTGGGCAGCTACGAGGCGGGCTACACGAACTCCGTCGCGGGCCTGTCGCGGCGCGCGCAGGCGCTGCCCGGCGGCTTCTACCGCTACGACAAGCATCACCTGGTTCCGTTCGGCGAGTTCATCCCGCGGGGTTTCCGCTGGTTCACCGAAATGATGGACATTCCGCTCGGCGACTTCGCGCGCGGCCCGCTCGTCGCGCCGTCGTTCGCCGCGCACGGCGAGCGCATCGCGCCCAACGTCTGCTACGAGGATCTGTTCGGCGAACAGCTCGGCGCGCGTTTTCGCGACGCGGCCGAGGCCCCGACGATCTTCGCCAACGTCAGCAACATCGGCTGGTTCGGCGACACGATCGCCGTCGAGCAGCACCTGAACATCTCGCGGCTGCGCGCGCTCGAGTTCCAGCGCCCGATGCTGCGCGCCACCAACACCGGCGCGACGGCGATCGTCGACTATCACGGCCGCGTCACGCACTCGATCGCGCCTTACACGCGCGGCCGCGTCGACGGCCCGGTGCAGGGCCGCGACGGCCTGACGCCGTATGCGCGCTGGGTCTCGCGCTGGGGCCTGTGGCCGGCGTTTGCGCTCGCCGCGGCCATCGTGCTGGCGACGATGGCGCTGCGCCTGCGCCCCTAGAATCGCCCATCCCCGCGCGCCGCGCGGGCCTCTCTCTCACGAGATCCGACGCACTTTCCCGATGCTGACGTTCCAGCAACTCATCCTGCGCCTGCAGTCGTACTGGGCCGATCAGGGCTGCGCCCTGCTGCAGCCCTACGACATGGAAGTCGGCGCCGGCACCAGCCACACGGCGACCTTCCTGCGCGCACTCGGTCCCGAGCCGTGGAAGGCGGCTTACGTGCAGCCGAGCCGCCGCCCGAAGGACGGCCGCTACGGCGAGAACCCGAACCGGCTGCAGCACTACTACCAGTACCAGGTCGTGCTCAAGCCTGCGCCGGCGAACATCCTCGACCTCTATCTCGGCTCGCTCGAGACGCTCGGCTTCGACCTGAAGGCCAACGACGTGCGCTTCGTCGAAGACGACTGGGAGAACCCGACGCTGGGCGCCTGGGGCCTGGGTTGGGAGGTGTGGTTGAACGGCATGGAAGTGACGCAGTTCACCTACTTCCAGCAGGTCGGCGGCATCGACTGCCGGCCGATCACGGGCGAGGTCACCTACGGCCTGGAGCGGCTGGCGATGTACCTGCAGGGCGTCGACAACGTCTACGACCTGACGTGGACCGAAGGTTTGCGCTATCGCGACGTCTATCTGCAGAACGAGCAGGAGCAGAGCGCCTACAACTTCGAGCACAGCGACGTCGAGTTCCTGCTTGGCGCGTTCGCGGCGCACGAGAAGCAGGCCAGGCATCTGATGGAGGCGCAGCTCGCGCTCCCGGCCTACGAGCAGGTGCTCAAGGCCGCGCACAGCTTCAACCTGCTCGATGCGCGCGGCGCGATCAGCGTCACCGAGCGGGCCGGCTACATCGGGCGCATCCGCAACCTGGCGCGCGCCGTGGCGCAGAGCTACCTCGACAGCCGCGCGCGGCTCGGCTTCCCGATGGCGCCGCGCGCCTGGGCCGACGAAGTCGTCGCTCAGCTCGACAAGAACCGGAAGGCCGCCTGATGTCGAGCGCGACCGGCAAGAAGAACCTGCTCGTCGAGTTGTTCGTCGAGGAGCTGCCGCCGAAGGCCCTGAAGACGCTGGGCGAGGCGTTTGCCGACGGCGTGGCCGCCGCCCTGCAGCGCCAGCAGCTCGTGGCGTCGGCCGCAGAGCGCTGCGCTTATGCGAGCCCGCGTCGCCTCGCGGTCTGGCTGCCTGCGGTGGCCGAGCGCGCCGCCGACCGCGCCGAGCGCGTCAAGCTGATGCCGGTGTCGGTGGGCCTCGACGCGAACGGCGGCGCGACGCCGGCGCTCAGGAAGAAGCTCGCCGCGCTCGGCCTCGACGACAGCGTCGTCGCGCGGCTGCAGCGCCAGCCCGACGGCAAGGCCGAGGCGCTGTTCTTCGACAGCACGGTGCGCGGCGCGACGCTGGCCGAGGGCCTGCAGGCCGCGCTCGACGAAGCGATCGCAAAGCTGCCGATCCCCAAGGTGATGACCTACCAGCTCGCCGACGGCTGGAGCAACGTGCGCTTCGTGCGCCCGGCGCACGGCCTGGTCGCGGTGCACGGCGCCGAGGTCGTGCCGGTGACGGCGCTCGGCCTCGAAGCCGGCCGCACGACGCGCGGCCACCGCTTCGAGGCGGCCAAGCCCGTGATCGAGCTGCGCGACGCCGACGCCTACGCAGAACAACTGCGCGACGAAGGCGCGGTGATCGCCAGCTTCGCTGAACGGCGCGCCGAGATCGCGCACCAGTTGCAGGCCGCGGCGGCCGAGGCCGGCGGCACGCCGGTCGACGACGCCGCGCTGCTCGACGAAGTGACGGCGCTGGTCGAGCGGCCCAACGTGCTCGTCGGCCAGTTCGACGCCGACTTCCTCGCCGTGCCGCAGGAGTGCCTCATCCTGACGATGAAGGCGAACCAGAAGTACTTTCCGCTGCTCGATGCGGCGGGCAAGCTGACGCATCGCTTTCTCGTCGTCAGCAATATCCGGCCGGCCGACCCGTCGGCCGTGATCAGCGGCAACGAGCGAGTCGTGCGTCCGCGGCTGGCCGATGCCAGGTTCTTCTACGACCAGGATCGCAAGAAAACGCTCGCCGACCGCGTCGAGGGCTTGGCGCGCGTCGTCTATCACGCCAGGCTCGGCACCCAAGGCGAGCGTGTCGAGCGTGTGCGCGCGATCGCTCGCGACGTGGCGCGCGGCATCGGCGGCGAGGCGCTTGTCGCCGCCGCCGACCGCGCGGCGCTGCTCGCCAAGGCCGACCTGCTGACCGACATGGTGGGCGAGTTCCCCGAACTGCAGGGCACGATGGGGCGCTACTACGCGCTGCACGACGGCGAGGGCGCGGCCGTGGCTCAGGCGATCGAGGACCACTACCGCCCGCGTTTCGCCGGCGACGCGCTGCCGCGCGGCGAAGTGGGCCTGGCCGTCGCGCTGGCCGACAAGCTCGAGACGCTGGCCGGCCTGTTCGGCATCGGCCAGGTGCCGACGGGCGACAAGGACCCGTTCGCGCTGCGCCGCCATGCGCTCGGCGTGATCCGCATGCTGATCGAGCGCGAGTTGCAGCTCGATCTGCAGCCGCTGGTGTCGCTTGCGTTCCGCGCCTTTCCCGCGACGCACGGCCAAGCGCAGGCCGAGCTGGCACTCTTCCTGCGCGAGCGACTGATTGGCTGGCTGCGCGAGGCCGGCTACAGCGTGCAGGAGGTCGACGCCGTCGTCGAGGCGCGGCCGGCGCGCTGGGCCGAGTTCCCCAAGCGCCTCGCCGCGGTGCGCGCATTCCAGGCGCTGCCCGAGGCGGCGGCGCTGGCGGCTGCCAACAAGCGCATCGGCAACATCCTGAAGAAATCGGACGCGCCGGCCGGCGCCTTCGCCGCCGCTGCGCTGGTCGAGCCGGCCGAGCGCGATCTGCACGCGGCGATGGAGCGCGTCGGCGCCGTCGCGCGCGGCCACTTCGGCCGCGCCGACTACACGCAGGCGCTGCGCGAGCTGGCGCAACTGCGCGCGCCGGTCGACGCCTTCTTCGACGGCGTGATGGTCAACGCCGACGACGCCGCGCTGCGCAACAATCGGCTCTGGCTGCTGCAGGCCCTGCACACCGAGATGAACCGCGTCGCCGATCTGTCGAGGCTCGTTGCATGAGCGCATTGCTGCGGGCCGAGCGCCGGGCCGCTCCCAAGCCGGCCCGCATCCCCTCGGGGGATCGGCCGACGTACCCGTCGGACGAGGGGCGGACATGAGCACGAGCAAACTCGTCATCCTCGGCCGCGACGGCACGATCAACGTGTTTCGCGGCGACCACGTCAAGTCGCCCGACGAATGGACGCCGATCGACGGCGTGCTCGAGGCGATCGCGCGCATGCACCACGCCGGCTGGCACCTCGTCGTCGCGAGCAACCAGTCGGGCATCGGCCGCGGCATGTACGACATGGCATCGCTCAACGCAGTGCACGCCAAGATGATGTCGATGATCGCCGCGGCCGGCGGGCGCATCGACGCTGTGTTCTTCTGCCCCCACGCGCCGAACGAGCCCTGCGACTGCCGCAAGCCGCTGCCCGGGCTGCTGCTCGAGATCGGCGAGCGCTACGGCGCGCGCATGTCGGACGTGATCGCCGTCGGCGACTCGCTCAAGGACCTGCAGGCCGCCGCCGCCGCCGGCTGCGAGCCGCACCTGGTGCGCACCGGGCGCGCCGCGGCGCTCGGCGACGATGAGCTCGCGCAGTGGCTCGCGCAGGTGCCGGCCACGCATGTGCATGCCGACCTGGCGGCCTTCGCCGAGATGCTGGTACAGCGCGCCGACGCGATCGGCGCCTACGCCGACCCGGCGCGCCGCGCCTGACCTTTGCCCGAAGGCTGTGCTGCCGGCACTGCGCTCCGCTCTCTACCTGCTGTGGCTGGTCGCCACAGTCGTGCCGTGGGCGCTGGCGGTGATCGTCGTGTCGATCTTCATTCGCGGCGATCGGCTGTACTGGATGTGCGTCGGCTGGTGCCGGGTTGCGGTCTGGGGCGCGCGCACGATCTGCGGCGTGCGCTGTCGCATCGCGGGCATGGAGCGGCTGCCGCGTGCCGACGAGGCGGCGCCGATGCTGCTCGCGCCCAAGCACCAGTCGACCTGGGAGACGCTGGCGCTGCCGACGCTGATGCCGCACCCGCTGTGCTACGTGTTCAAGCGCCAGCTGCTGCTGATCCCGTTCTTCGGCTGGGCGATGGCGCGGCTCGACATGATCCACATCGACCGCAGCAAGCGCGCCGAGGCCTGGGCGAAGGTCGCCGAGCAGGGGGTACGCCTGATGGCCGAAGGCCACTGGATCATCATGTTCCCCGAAGGCACGCGCACGCCGCGCGGCCGCCAGGGCATCTACCGGAGCGGCGCGGCGCGGCTGGCTGTCGCGACGGGCGTGCCGGTGGTGCCGATCGCCGTCACGTCGGCGAAGTGCTGGCCGCGCCGCAGTTTCTTGCTGCGCCCCGGCGTGATCGACGTCTCGATCGGCGCGCCGATCGAGTCGGCCGGGCGCGAGCGCGAGGAACTGATGCGCGAAGTCGAGCGCTGGATCGAGGCCGAGATGCGGCGCCTCGACCCCGATGCCTACGCGGCCCCGGCGGCGCGGGCGGTCAACGCATGAAGCGGGGCCTGGTGGCGGCGCTCGTCGCCCAGTTGTCGCTGTTCGATGAGGCGCCGTTACCCGTGCCCTCGCCGCCCCCCACCGGCGGTGCCTCGCCGCGGGCCGCCGAGCCGATGCCGGGCGCCCCCGCGCCGGCGGGGTTCCGGCACCCGCAGACGGCGCGCGAAGTGCGCCTGGGCGAGCACGTCGTCGGCTACGCGCTGCGCCGCGGGCGCCGGCGCAGCATCGGCTTCGTCATCGCGCCGGAAGGGCTTTCCGTGGCCGCGCCGCGCTGGGTCGCACAGGCCGATATCGAGGCCGCGCTGCAGGAGAAGGCGGCGTGGATCCTGCGCAAGCTCGCCGAGCAGCGCGAGCGCGCGCGGCGCCGCGAGGCCTCGCGCATCGACTGGCGCGACGGCGCGTCGCTGCCGTTCCTCGGCCGGACGGTGATCGTCGTGCTCGACCCCGGCGTCGCGGGTGCGGTGCTCGACGCCGGCGGCGTGGCGCTGCCCGGCATCGCTGCGCTGACGCTGCGCGTCGGCCTGCCGCAGACGGCCGAGCCGGCGCAGATCCGCGACGCCGTGCAGGGCTGGCTGCAGCGCCAGGCGCGCCGCGTCTTCGAGGAGCGCTGCGCGCACTACGCCGAGCGCCTGAACGTGACGGTGCGCCGCATCGCGCTCAGTTCGGCGCAGACGCGCTGGGGCAGCGCCAACGCCGACGGCGCCGTGCGGCTGAACTGGCGGCTGGTCCACCTCGCGCTGCCGACGATCGACTACGTCGTCGCGCACGAACTCGCGCACTTGCGCGAGATGAACCACAGCCCGAAGTTCTGGGACGTCGTGCGCTCCGTGATGCCCGACTACGAGGAGGCGCGCGACACGCTGTCGGACGACGCGTTGCCGTTGCTCGACTGATCGTCGAAGCCGGCACGCGAGCAAGCTCCACCCGCGCGCCCCCTCTCCCGCGGGGCGGGAGAGGGTCGGGGTGAGGGTGGGAGCCGGCGTGCCTCGCCCCTCATCCCCCGCCTTCTCCCGCTTGCGGGAGAAGGGGCCGCCCATCACCCCGCCGCGAAACGGATCGTGCCGTCGCCGCCGACCTCGCGGCGCAGCCGCCCGTCCATCCACAGCGCGTTCAGGTGGGCGATCGTCTCGCCCATCGCGAACGTCGTCTGGTGCAGGTCGAGTGCGCGCTTGAAGAGCACCGGCAGCACTTCGGCGGCGGTGCGCGGCGCGGCGGCGCAGGCGGCGAGCACCTCGGCGAAGCGCAGGTCGTGGTGGTCGATGAGCTGCTGCACGCGCTGGTGCAGGCCGGTGAAGGGCTTGCCGTGCGACGGCAGCACCAGCGTGTCGGCCGGCAGCGCGCGCAGTTTCGTGATCGAAGCCAGATAGAGCGCGAGCGGGTTCGCCTCGGGTTCGAAGTCCATCACGCTGACGTTGGTCGAGATGCGCGGCAGCACCATGTCGCCCGAGATCAGCAGTCCGTGCTGCTCCGAATGCAGCGAGATGTGCTCGGGCGAGTGGCCGTAGCCCGCGATGCAGGTCCATTCGCTGCGCGCGCCGGCCGGGCCGACGCCGATGCGCTGGCCGTCGAGCAGGCGGCGAAAGCGCCGCGGCACCTCGGGCACGAGGTCCGAGTAATAGCTCGTGCGGCCGCGCACCTTCTCGAGCGACGCCGGGTCCGTCATGCCGTGGCTGGCGAAGAATTCGGCCGAACTCGCGCCGCCGACCATGGCGCCAGCCGACGCGAGGCGCGACCCGTTCCAGTCGGTCGCGCTCATCCAGAGCCGGGACTCGCGGCGCCCGTTGCTCCAGCGCCGCGTCAGCCAGTGCGCGAGGCCGACGTGGTCGGGGTGCATGTGGGTCGCGATCACGCGCAGCACGGGCAGGCCGTCGAGGTGGTTCGCGAACACCTGCTCCCAGGCAGCCTTCGTGGCGTCGCTCGTGATGCCGCAGTCGACGATGGTCCAGCCCTCGGTGCCGTCGTCGTCATCGCGGTCGCGCAGCAGCCAGAGGTTGACGTGGTCGAGCGCGAACGGCAGCGCCATGCGCACCCAGCGCACGCCGGGCGCCACGTCGAGCGTCGCGCCGAGGGCGGGCAGGGCATCGCCCAGGGGATAGTGGAGTTCGGATTCGCGGTCGTTGGCCATGCCGACAAGCACAGGACCGGCGCGCCGATTCCCGTACAGTTACGTTAACGTCAACCCCAGTGTAGCGACCCGCCGCATTGCGCGCATGCCCGACCCCCGCACGACCTTCACCATCACCGAGCTGGCGCGCGAGTTCGACATCACGGCGCGCGCGATCCGCTTCTACGAGGAGGCCGGACTGCTCGCGCCGGCGCGAGCCGGGCGCAACCGCGTCTACACGCAGCGCGACCGCACGCGGCTCAAGCTGACGCTGCGCGGCAAGCGTCTCGGCCTGAGCCTGCAGGAAGTGCGGCGGCTGGTCGACATGTACGACTCGCCGGCCGACACGGCACAGCAGCTCGAAGCCTTCTTGCTGGTGCTCGCCGAGCACCGCGAACAGCTCGAGCGCCAGCGCGACGATCTGGAGATCACCCTGGCCGAGATCGGCCAGCACGAAGAACGCTGCCGCCGCCTGCTGGCGGCAGCCGGGCCGACGGCACGCGGCCGCGGCAAGGCGCGCACCGCCGCTGCCTGAATCAGGAGCACCCACGATGGAACTGCCCGGACTCGACTTCCAGCTCGGCGCCGACATCGACGCGCTGCGCGACGCCGTGCGCGCCTTTGCCGACGCCGAGATCGCGCCGCGCGCCGCCGAGATCGACCGCAGCGACCGCTTCCCGGCCGACCTGTGGCGCAAGATGGGCGAGATCGGCGTGCTCGGCATCACGGTGCCCGAGGAGTACGGCGGCGCGAACATGGGCTACCTCGCCCACATGATCGCGATGGAGGAGATCAGCCGCGCCAGCGCTTCGGTGGGCCTCTCCTACGGCGCGCATTCGAACCTGTGCGTCAACCAGATCCGCCGCAACGGCAGCGAGGCGCAGAAGAAGAAGTACCTGCCCGGACTCGTCAGCGGCGAGCACGTCGGCGCGCTGGCGATGAGCGAGCCGGGCGCCGGCTCCGACGTGATCAGCATGAAGCTCAAGGCCGAGGACAAGGGCGGGTACTACCTGCTCAACGGCAGCAAGATGTGGATCACCAACGGCCCCGACGCCGACACGCTCGTCGTCTATGCCAAGACGGAACCCGAGCTGGGTGCTCGTGGCGTGACCGCGCTGCTGGTCGAGAAAGGCATGAAGGGCTTCTCCGTCGCGCAGAAGCTCGACAAGCTCGGCATGCGCGGCAGCCACACCGGCGAGCTTGTGTTTCGCGACGTCGAGGTGCCGGCGGCCAACGTGCTGGGCAGCGTCAACGGCGGCGCCAGGGTGCTGATGAGCGGCCTCGACTATGAGCGCGCCGTGCTGGCGGCCGGGCCGATCGGCATCATGGCGGCGGTGCTCGACAACGTCGTGCCCTACATCCACGAGCGCAAGCAGTTCGGCCAGAGCATCGGCGAGTTCCAGCTGATCCAGGGCAAGGTCGCCGACATGTACACCGTGCTGCAGGCGGCGCGCGCCTTCTGCTACACCGTCGGCAAGAACCTCGACACGCTCGGCGCCGGGCATGTGCGGCGCGTGCGCAAGGACTGCGCCAGCGTCATCCTGTGGTGCGCCGAGAAGGCGACGTGGATGGCCGGCGAGGGCATCCAGGTCTACGGCGGCAACGGCTACATCAACGACTACCCGCTCGGGCGCTTGTGGCGCGACGCCAAGCTCTACGAGATCGGCGCGGGCACGAGCGAGATTCGCCGCATGCTGATAGGCCGCGAGCTGTTTGCGGAGACGATGTGAGCACCGAGCTCGACGAGCTGTTCGCCCGCAACCGCCGCTGGGCCGAGAGCACCGAGCGGCGCGAGCCGGGCTTCTTCTCGCGCCTGCTGGAGCAGCAGGCGCCGCAGTACCTGTGGATCGGCTGCGCCGACAGCCGCGTGCCGGCCAACGAGCTGGTCGGCCTGCTGCCGGGCGAGCTGTTCGTGCATCGCAACGTCGCCAACGTCGTCGTGCACTCCGACCTGAACTGCCTGTCCGTGATGCAGTTCGCCGTCGACGCGCTGCACGTGCAGCACATCATCGTCGTCGGCCATTCGGGCTGCGGCGGCGTGAGGGCAGCGCTGGAGGACCGGCGCTTCGGCCTGGCCGACAACTGGCTGCGCCACGTGCAGGACGTGCGCAACAAGCACCAGGCCTGGCTCGACGGCCTGCCCGAGGAGGCGCGCGTCGACGCGCTGTGCGATCTCAACGTGCTCGAGCAGGCTGTCAACGCCTGCCGGACGACGGTGGTGCGCGACGCCTGGGCGCGCGGCCAGCGCGTCGCCGTGCACGGCTGGGTCTACGGCCTGCACAACGGCCTGCTCGAAGATCTGCGCATCACGGTCGCCGCACCGGACGCAGTGGCCGGCGCCTATGCCGGCGCGTTGGCCGCGGTGCAGCGGCGCCACGAGAAGGATCCATGTTCCCCACGCAACTGACCGACACGCGCGCCTTCGACATCGCGCGCGCGCTGCTCGAAGGCTTCGACCGGCACTACCGCCTGTTCCGCGAGGCCAGCGCGCGGGCCAAGCAGCGTTTCGAGGCCGCCGACTGGGCCGGCCAGCAGCACGCCGCGCGCGAGCGCATCGAGTTCTACGACAAGCGTGTCGACGAGGCCGCCGAGCGGCTGCAGCGCGAGTTCGACATTGCGCATGCGTCGATGGACACCTGGCAGCAGGTCAAGCTGCACTACATCGGCCTGCTCACGAACCACCTGCAGCCCGAGCTGGCCGAGACCTTCTTCAACTCGGTGACGACGAAGCTGTTGCACCGCAGCTACTTCAACAACGACTTCATCTTCGTGCGCCCGGCCGTCAGCACGGAGTACATCGAGAACGACGAGCCCTCCGCGCTGCCGACCTATCACGCCTACTATCCGGCGCGCGACACGCTGCGCGAGACGATGCTGCGCATCGTCGACAATTTCCGGTTCGCGCGCGAGTTCGAGGATCTCGGCCGCGACGTCGACTGCGTGCTTGTCGCGCTGCGCGGCCACACCGGCGAGGTGCGGCTGCGTGCCAACTTCCAGATCCAGGTGCTGTCGTCGGCGTTCTACCGCAACAAGGGCGCCTACCTGCTGGGCAAGATCATCAACGGCTTCGAGGAAGTGCCGTTCGCGCTGCCGGTGCTGCACACGCCGGGCGGCAAGCTGACGATCGACACGGCCCTCTTCGGCGAGAACGACCTGCTGATGGTGTTCAGCTTCGCGCGCGCCTACTTCATGGTCGACATGGAGGTGCCCAGCGCCGTCGTGCAGTTCCTGCGCTCGATGATGCCGAGGAAGCCCAAGTCCGAGCTCTACAGCGCACTCGGCCTGCAGAAGCAGGGCAAGAACCTCTTCTACCGCGACTTCCTGTTTCACCTGCGCCACAGCAGCGACAAGTTCCGCATCGCACCCGGCATCAAGGGCATGGTGATGCTCGTCTTCGATCTGCCGTCATTCCCCTACGTCTTCAAGGTCATCAAGGACTTCTACCCGCCGCAGAAGGACACGACGCGCGAGCAGATCCAGGGCAAGTACCGCCTCGTGAAGACGCACGACCGCGTCGGCCGCATGGCCGACACGCTCGAGTATTCCAAGGTCGCGTTTCCGCGCGCGCGCTTCGAGGACGAGCTGGTCGCCGAGCTGAAGACCTACTGTCCGAGCCTGCTCGAGGAAGACGGCGACATCCTCGTGATCGACCACCTCTACATCGAGCGGCGCATGATCCCGCTCAACATCTACCTGCAGGACGCGACGCCGCGCCAGATCGAGCACGCCGTCGTCGAGTACGGCAACGCGATCAAGGACCTGGTGGCCGCCAACATCTTCCCCGGCGACATGCTGTGGAAGAACTTCGGCGTCACGCGCCACGGCAAGGTCGTCTTCTACGACTACGACGAGATCGAGTATCTGACGAGCTGCAACTTCCGGCGCGTGCCCGAGCCGCGCACCGAGGAGGAGGAACTCTCGGGCGAGATCTGGTATCGCGTCGGCCCGCGCGACGTGTTCCCCGAGACCTTCGGCCCGTTCCTGCTCGGCAATCCGGCGGTGCGCGACGTCTTCATGCGCCACCACGCCGACCTGCTCGACGCCGCGTTCTGGCAGGGCCACAAGGAGCGTATCGCCCGAGGCTACGTGCACGACGTGTTCCCCTACGATACGCACCGGCGCTTCTCGGCGCAGCGGCGCCAGCGCGAACCCGTCGCCGCCCTGTGATGGGGGCCTCGTGATGGACCTGCGCGAGGCGCTGGAGATCGCCAGCTACGCCGTCACCGTGATCGGCCTGCCGTTCGCCGTCGTCGTGTTCCTGAGGCAGCAGCGGCGCGAGCGCGAGAACGAGGAGGAGGAGGGCTACCAGCTGCTGTCCGACGCCTACAACGACTTCCTGAAGGTGGTGCTCGCCAACGCCGACCTGCAGTTGCGAAGCCAGGAGGCGCTGGCGCACCCCACCTCCGAGCAGATGGAGCGCATGCTCGTCATCTTCGACATGCTGATCTCGCTGTTCGAGCGCGCTTACCTCGTTGCCTGGAAGGTCGAGATGGCCCCCGCCGAGCAGCGGCGCTGGAATTCGTGGGACGATTACATGCGCGAATGGTGCCGGCGCGACGACTTCGTCCACGCCCTGCCGCTGCTGCTGCGCGGCGAAGACCCAGCGTTCCAGGACTACATCCGCCGCGTCGCGCAGGAGGAGCGCGGTGTACCGATTCTTGCCTCTTGAGCCGTACGAAAGGAGTTCCCCGATGTCCACCGATTCCGTCGTCATCGTTTCCGCCGCCCGCACGCCGATCGGCGGCATGCTCGGCGACTTCTCCGCGCTGTCGGCGCACCAGCTCGGCGCGATCGCGATCAAGGCCGCCGTCGAGCGCGCCGGCGTGACCGGCGACGCCGTCGACGAAGTGCTGATGGGCAACTGCCTGATGGCCGGCCAGGGCCAGGCGCCGGCGCGCCAAGCCGCGCTCGGCGCCGGGCTGCCGCAGTCGGCGGGTGCCGTCACCCTCTCGAAGATGTGCGGCTCGGGCATGCGCGCGATGATGTTCGCGCACGACATGCTCAAGGCCGATTCGGCCAACGTGATGGTCGCCGGCGGCATGGAGAGCATGACCAACGCGCCGCACCTCGTCTTCGCGCGCAAGGGCGTGCGCTACGGCGCGACGCAGATGTTCGATCACATGGCGATCGACGGCCTGGAAGACGCCTACGACCGCGGCCGCGCGATGGGCGTGTTCGCCGAGGAGTGCGTCGCCAAGTACCAGTTCACGCGCGAGGCGCAGGACAAGTTCGCCATCGCGTCGACCGAACGCAGCAAGAAGGCCAACGAGGACGGCAGCTTCGACTGGGAGATCGCGCCCGTCACGCTCGCCGGCAAGGGCGGCGACACGGTCGTCAAGTTCGACGAGCAGCCGTTCAAGGCCAGGCTCGACAAGATCGCGGGCTTGAAGCCCGCGTTCAAGAAGGACGGCACGATCACCGCCGCCAACGCGTCGAGCATCTCCGACGGCGCCGCCGCGCTGGTGCTGATGCGCGAGTCGACGGCGCAGCGGCTGGGCTGCAAGCCGCTGGCGCGCATCGTCGGCCACGCGGTGCACGCACACGCGCCGAACTGGTTCACCACAGCGCCGGTCGGCGCGATCGAGAAGCTGCTCAAGAAGACGGGCTGGACCGCGCGCGACGTCGACCTCTGGGAGGTCAACGAAGCCTTCGCCGCCGTCACGATGGCGGCGATGACGGAGTTCAAGCTCGCGCACGAGATCGTCAACGTTCACGGCGGCGCCTGCGCGCTCGGCCACCCGATCGGCGCCAGCGGCGCGCGCATCGTCGTCACGCTGCTCGGCGCGCTGCGCAAGTACGGCAAGAAGAAGGGCGTCGCGGCGCTGTGCATCGGCGGCGGCGAGGCCACGGCGATGGGGGTCGAGCTGCTTTGAACGATCGCATCGCTGCCGCCGCGACGACGCCACCGGCCCTCGTCGCGGTCGGCGAAACCTTCGGGCGCACGCTGCGCTACACCGAGGCCGAGATCGCCGCCTTCGCGACGGCGTGCGGCGACCGCAACCCGCTGCACCACGACGCCGAGGTGGCGGCGCGCTCGGCCTTCGGCCGCATCATCGCCAGCGGCCCGCACACCACGGCGATGATGATGGGCCTGGCGGCGACGCACTTCTCGCGCTGCGACGACGGCGTCGCACGTCAGATGGTCGGGCTCAACTTCAACTTGGCGTTCAAGGCGCCCGTCTTCGCCGACGAGGACGTGCGCGTCGAATGGGTGGTGCGCGAAGTCGCGCCGCACGAGCGGCTGCGTGGCCTGCTGGTGCAGATCGACGGCACGGCGAAGACGGAGCGCGGCGTCGCGCTGGTCAGCCGCGGCACGGTGCTCGTGCGGGCGGGGTAGAGCAGGCGGGCAGCGCGGCGGCGGCTCAGCCGCTGCGCTGCACTTCGAGCACGCCGCTCGTCGCCGCCCCGTAGTAGACGGCCGGATCGCGCAACGCGAGCTGCAGCAGCACCGACGCCGCGCGCGCCTGCACGACGCGCTTGACGACGATAGCGGCGAACACCAGCGCCGCCCCCGGCCACGGCTGGCCGCCGAGCGCCAGCACGATTCCGACGCCGATCGCCGCCACCGAGAAGCCGATCAGGTGCAGCCGCTGCGTCACGTAGCGGCGCGCGAGCCGTGGGTCGACGACGACGCGGAAGCGGCCGGACGGCAGGCCGCTGCGGAACTCCTCGTGAGGGACGAACTCGGCTGTCTTCGAGCCCTCGTCGATCTCTTCCATCGGAGCGGGCCGCCTCACTCCACCGACAACTTCCGCTCCCGGATCAGCTTGTGCCAGAACGCCGTCTCGCGCTCGAGAAAGGCGGCGAACTGCGCACCGTCCGACGGTGCGACTTCCAGGCCGAACTCCTCGAGTCGGGTCTTCACCTCCGGCACGACGATCGCCTTCTGCATCTCGGCCGAGAGCCGGTTCGAGATCTCGGCCGGAGTTCCCTTGGGCACGAAGAGACCTTGCCACGCGGTGACGTCGAAACCGCTGACGCCCAGTTCCTCGAGCGTCGGCACGTCGGGCAGCTGCGCGATGCGCCTGGGCGACATGACGGCCAGCGCGCGCACCTTCCCGGCCTTGATCTGCGGCAGGCCGGCCGCGCTGTCGAGCACCATCATCGGGATCTGCCCCGAGATCACGTCCTGGAGCGCGAACGCCGTTCCGCGGTACGGCACGTGCACGATGTAGCTGCCGGTGCGAGCCTTCAGCAGCTCCATCGCCAGGTGGTGCGGGCTGCCGGGGCCGGGCGAGGCGTAGGTGTACTTGCCGGGCGATTGCTTCACGTCGGCGAGCCACTGGCGGCCGCTGTCGAAGCCGCTGCCGGGATGCACCGCGACGATCAGCGGAAAGCGCGCCATGAAGCCCAGCGGCACGAAGTCCTTCGGGTCATAGGGCAGCCGCTTGTACATCGCGGCGTTGAACACCATCGCGCCGTTGTCGCCGGTCACGATGGTGTAGCCGTCGGGCGCCGACTTGGCTGCCGCGTCGGTGCCGATCGTGCCGGCGGCGCCGGGCCGGTTCTCGATCACGAGCGGCTGGCCGAGCTGCTTGCCGAGCTGCGGCGCGAGCTGGCGCGCGAGGAAGTCGGAGCCGCCGCCCGCCGGGTAGGCGACGATCCAGCGCACCGGGCGGTTCGGGTAGGGGCCGGACTGGGCCAGCGCGAGGCCGGCGAACGGAGCGGCGGCCGCGGCGGCGAGCAGCGAGCGGCGGGTCAACGGCAACGGAGACTTCACGATGGATCCTCTTTCGTGTCGTTGGCGAGGCTGCACGATAGCGGAAACCCCGTGCCGCTTGTGCCCGGTCGAGCCCTCGGCAGGCAGCGCGGTCCGACCGGGTCGCCAGCTATTGCGGCCGAAGGGCGGGTCAACCGGGAAAGTGCCGGCCCTGCCGCGAGGCGCGGCGCGTTACGCTCGGCCGCATGCAGTCCGCGCCGATCGACTTCTATTTCGACTTCTCGTCGCCGTATTCCTACATCGCCTCGGAATGGGTCGACGCGGTGGCTGCACGCCACGGCCGCACGGTGAACTGGCACGCCATCCTGCTCGGCGCCACGTTCCAGGCCGCGGAGCTGAAGAGCCCGGTGTCGTATCCGGTGAAGCGCGAATACGCCATCCGCGACTTCGCGCGCTCGGCGCGCTATTGCGGCGTGCCGTTCGTGCTGCCGGAGAAGTTCCCGGTGCCGACGCAGAACGCGGCGCGCGTCTTCTGGTGGCTGCACGACGAGGGTGATCCGGCGCGCGCCGCGGCCTGGGGCCGCGCCGGTCTGCGCGCCATGTTCACGCGCGGCGCCGACCTGAGCGATGCCGCACAGTTGAAGGCGCTGGCCGCCGAGTTCGGCCTCGACGCCGACGCCGCCGAGCGCACCTGGCAGGACGCGCGCTGGAAGGAGCGCCTCAAGCGCGAGAACGACGCCGCCATCGCCGCCGGCGTGTTCGGCGCGCCGTTCTTCATCGTCGACGGCGAGCCGTTCTGGGGCCACGACCGGCGCGGCCAGATGGAGCGCTGGCTCGAGCACGGGCCGTACTGAGTGCGGCTGAAGCTGCCGCTAGCATAGGCACCGTTCGTCGTCCCCGAAAGCGTCCATGCCGGTACTCGCTTCCAGGATCAATCCGCGCACCGAGGAGTTCGCCGCCAACGCCGCGGCGATGCGCGCCCTCGTCGACGACCTGAACGCCACGCTGGCTCAGGTGGCCGAAGGCGGCGGCGCCGAGGCGCGCAGCAAGCACGCGGCGCGCGGCAAGCTGCTGCCGCGCGAGCGCATCGAGCGCCTGCTCGACCCCGACACGCCGTTCCTCGAGATCGCGCCGCTCGCCGCGCTCGGCCTCTACGACGGCGCGGCGCCGGGCGCCGGCATCGTCGCGGGCATCGGCCGCGTGGCCGGCGTCGAATGCGTCATCGTCTGCAACGACGCCACCGTCAAGGGCGGCACCTACTTCCCGCTCACCGTCAAGAAGCACCTGCGCGCGCAGGAGATCGCGGCGCAGAACCGGCTGCCGTGCATCT
>CAYJLV010000049.1:0-29171 GCA_964371405.1 uncultured Burkholderiaceae bacterium | reverse complement strand
GCATCCACAGCCGCGACAACGACCTGGTGGTCAACGCCACGCGCACCAAGCAGCTGACCAACTTCCGCGTCTCAGGCAAGGAAGACGCGATCAAGATCACGCCGCCGATCGAGCTGACGCTCGAGTACGCCGTCGATTTCATCGACGACGACGAGCTGGTCGAGATCACGCCGAAGTCGATCCGCGTGCGCAAGCGCCACCTCAAGGAACACGAGCGCCGGCGCGCGCAGCGCGAGGCGGCCTGAGCGAATTGCCCGGTTCTCCGGGGTTCGCTGCGCTGCGGCGGGGGGGCTGAACGCGGCTAACATGCCGTGCCGGCAGGTCTCGGTCTGTCCGCCGGTTCGAACCGCAGTCCCAGGAGTCCGATGTCGAGGTCGTTCAGCTCGCAGAGCCCCGTCGCGCCAGTGTCCGGCATGGGCGCCGACGTGCTGCGGTTGCTCGATGCGGCGCCCGTCGTCGTCCTCATGCTCGACGCGCAGGGCCGCATCGAGCACGTCAATGCCTGCTTCGAACGCCTGACCGGCTGGACGCTGGAAGCGATCCGCGGCTGGGACTGGATCGAACGATGCGTTCCCGAGCGCGAGCAGGCGCGCATTGCCGCCGTTTTCGCCGGGGCGAGCGGCGGCGCGGCGGTACAGGGCAATGTCAATCCCATCGTCTGCCGCGACGGCAGCGAACGCATGATCGAGTGGCACCGTCAGGTGCTGGGCGCTGCGGCGGGCGGCGCGCAGGGCGTGCTGTCGATCGGCATCGACGTCACCGAGCGCATGCGCGCCGAGCAGCTCCGGCGCGACGAGCAGGGCCGCCGCGAGGCGCTGCTGCGCTTGACGCGCCGGCTCGAGGCGGCGCGCGGCGCTCCCGAGATCGCCGACGCGCTGCACGCCGAGATCGCGGCCGATGTCGGCTACCGCAACGTCTGGATCCTGCTGGCCGATGAAAGCGAGCAGCGCTACCGCCTCGAAGGCGCCAAGGGTGGCGCGGTCGCGCAGTTGCCGGTGGGTGTGTGGACGAAACCGATCGCCTCGACGACCTCGGCCCTGCTGCGCGAAGCTGCGCGCGCCGCAGGCCCGCTCGTCTGCGAGGACGCGCAGCGCGATCCGCGGATGGCCGCGACGCGGCTGTCGCGGCTCGGCGCGCGCAGCGTCGTGCACGCGCCGCTGCGCGCGCGCGGCCGCACCGTCGGCCTGCTGGCCACCGGCAGCTTCGGCGACGAGGGCGTGCGGCTGCCGACGCCCGAGCAGCTCCAGCACATCTTTGCGATGGCCGGCCATGCGGCCGCTGCATTCGAGCGCATCCGCGACACCGAGGTGCTGCAGCGCTCCGACCGGCGGCTGCGCGAGGCCCAGGCGCTGGCGCAGCTCGGCAGCTGGGACCTCGACCTCGTCGACGGCCGGCTGGAGTGGTCCGACGAGACCTACCGCATCTTCGAGATCGACCCGCAGACGTCCGGCGCCTCGCATGACGCCTTCCTCGCGGCGATCCACCCGGACGACCGCGCCGCCGTCGACACCGCCCACGCGCGCGCCGTGGCGACGCGCCAGCCCTATGCGATCCGCCACCGCCTGCTGATGGGCGACGGCCGCATCAAGTGGGTCGAGGAACGCGGCGAGACGGCCTATGCGCCTTCGGGCCAGGCGCTGCGCAGCACCGGCACGGTGCAGGATGTCACGCGCTCGCACCTCGAGCAGCAGGCCACAGCGGCGGCGCGGCGCCAGTTGCAGATGGTGATCGACGCGGCCAGCCAGGTCGCGATCACGGCCGGCGATGTCGACGGCACGCTGTTGCTGTTCAACACCGGCGCCGAGCGCATGCTCGGCTACAGCGCCGACGAGGTCGTCGGGCGCATGTCGGTTCGCATCTTTCATCTGGCCGAGGAGATGCAGGCGCGCGCCGTCGAGCTCTCGCGCGAGTACGGGTCGCCGGTGCCGGCGACGCAGGCGACGCGCGAGCCGGCGCGCCGCGGCGACTACCGCTCGCGCGAATGGACCTATGTGCGCAAGGACGGCTCGCACGTCGCGGTGAGCCTGGCGGTGACCGTGATGCTCGACGCGCGCGGCGAGCCGGCGGGCTTTCTCGGCGTTGCGACCGATATCACCGACCGCAAGCGCGCCGAGCGCACGCTGCGCAACCTCAACCACGAGCTCGAGGCGCGCGTCGCCGAGCGCACCGCCGAGCTGGTGCGCGCGCGCGACGAAGCCGAGCGCGCGAACGCGGCCAAGAGCGAGTTCCTCTCGCGCATGAGCCATGAGCTGCGCACGCCGATGAATGCCATCCTCGGCTTCGCGCAGGTGCTCGAGATGGACGACGCGCTGCCGCCGCGCCAGCGCGGCTTCGTGCAGGAGGTGCGGCGCGCCGGCGCGCACCTGCTCGAGCTGATCAACGAGCTGCTCGATCTGTCGCGCATCGAGTCCGGGCGGCTGGCGGTGACGATCGGGCCGGTGGACCTGGACAGCGTCATCGAACAGACGCTCGGCCTGGTCGCGCCGCTGGCTGCGGCGCGCGACATCGCGCTGACGCGCGACGGCACGATTGCGGCGCCGCCGGTGCTCGGTGATACGACGCGGCTGCGCCAGATCCTCGTCAACCTGCTCGGCAACGCGATCAAGTACAACCACCGCGGCGGCCATGTCGCCTTGTCGATCGAACGGCGCGACGCGACGACAGTGCGCATCGCCGTCGTCGACGACGGGCCGGGCATTGCGCCCGAGCGAGTCGAGCGGCTGTTCCAGCCGTTCGAGCGTCTGGGCGCCGAGTCCGGACCGGTGGAGGGCTCGGGCATCGGGCTGGCTTTGTCGCGCCACCTCGCCGAGGCGATGGGCGGGCGCATGGGCGTGCAGACGCAAGCCGGCCTCGGCGCGACGTTCTGGATCGACATGCCGCTCGGCGAGGCGCCGGACGGCGATGCGCCGCAGGGGGCCGGCGCGGCGCGCGACGCGGGGCCGGCGCTGCAGGTGCTCTATATCGAGGACAACGTGGCGAACCTGCGCGTCGTCGAGGCCATGCTGCGCCTGCGCCCGGCGCTGCGGCTGACGACGGCGATGCGCGGCGAGCACGGCCTCGAGCTCGCGCGCCGATTGCGGCCCGACGTGATCCTGCTCGACATCCACCTGCCGGGCCTCGACGGCTACGCCGTGCTCGACGCGTTGCGCACCGACGCGGCGACGCGCGCCATTCCGGTGATCGCGTTGTCGGCCGACGCGATGCCTGCCGAGATCGATCGCGGCCGCCGCGCCGGCTTCGCCGACTACCTGACCAAGCCGGTCATCGTCGACGACTTGTTCGCCGCGCTCGACCGCGCCCTGCGCGCCGAAGTGCTCTGAACGGATGACGCACCGGCGCGCCGTGCTGGCGATGGTCGGCGTCGCGCTGCTGTGGAGCATCGCGGGCGTCGTGACGCGCCAGCTCGAGGCGGCGCGCAGCTTCGAGGCGACGTTCTGGCGCAGCACCTTCACGGCGGCCGCGCTGGCCGTCGCGCTGCCGCTCGTGCGACCCGGCTCGCCGTGGCGCGGCCTGGCGCGCGCCGGCTGGCCGGTGTGGGCCTCGGGGTTGTGCTGGGCCGTGATGTACACCGCCTTCATGGTCGCGTTGACGCTGACGACGGTGGCCAACGTGCTCGTCACGATGGCGCTCGGCCCGCTGCTGACGGCGCTGGCCGCACGCACGGTGCTGCGCCAGCGCCTGGCGGTGCGCACCTGGGCGGCGATCGTCGCCGCCGGCGCCGGCATCGCGTGGATGTACGGCGGCGACGCGGCGTCGCTGGCGTCGCCCGGCGCTGGCGCCGGGCTGGCCGTCGCTTTCGCCGTTCCGCTGGCCGGTGCCGCGAACTGGACGCTGCTGCAGCACGCCGGCCGGCGACGCGATTCGGGCGCGCGCCGCGTCGCCGACGACATGCCGCTGGCGCCGCTGGCCGGTGCGCTGCTGTCGGCGGCGGCGACGCTGCCGGCGGCGTGGCCCTTCGCGGCGACGCCGTCCGACCTGGGCTGGCTGGCGCTGCTCGGCACGGCCCAGCTGGCGCTGCCGTGCCTGATCGTCGTGCAGGTCGCGCGCGTGCTGCCGGCGCCCGAGATTGCGCTGCTGGCCTTGCTCGAAGTGGTGTTCGGCGTCGCCTGGGCGTGGTGGGGCGCCGGCGAGCGGCCGTCGGCGTCGACGCTGGCCGGCGGCGGTATCGTGCTGGGCGCGCTGCTGGCCAACGAGATGCTGGCCCTGGCGCGCCGCGACCGGCACGCCGAACGCTGACCCGCCGACGAAGCAGTTGTCCGGGCTCGATGCGAGCTTCCTGTACCTCGAGGCCGCGTTTCTCGAACTGCTGGCGCTGCCGGCAGACAAGCGGCCTGCATCTGTCACGCGCGCGACAGCGGGTTCCTCCCGGGTCGGCGTGCGGGCTGCACGCCGCGCGAACCGCTAACATCCGGCCAGTCCTGCTGCAGCCCGACGCATGCCTCGCACCTCGCCCGACCTGCATCACCACGCATTCCATCCCGGCGACCTGCGCGCACCGAACGCGCTGCTGGTCGCCCTTGAGGGCCGAGCCCCCTGGGAGCTAGCCGCGACGCTCGCGGCGAGGCCCTGGCTGCGCAGGCTGCCGCGCGGCGACGGCCACCCGGTGCTGGTCTTCCCCGGCCTCGGCGCCAACGACTTCACCACCGTCCCGCTGCGGCGTTTTCTCGACCAGCTCGGCTACACGACGCACCCCTGGGGGCAGGGCTTGAACTTCGGGCCGCGCCACGGCGTGCTCGAACGCTGCAACGACGATGTGAAGCGGCTGTTCCGCACCCATGCGCGCAAGGTCAGCCTGATCGGCTGGAGCCTCGGCGGCATCTATGCGCGCGAGCTGGCCAAGGAGCTGCCGGAGCACGTGCGCTGCGTCATCACGCTGGGCACGCCGTTCACCGGTCATCCACGCGCAACCAACGCCTGGCGCTTCTACGAACTCGTCAGCGGCCAGTCGGTGCACGACCCGGTGCTGATGGAGCAGATCCGCAAGGAGCCGCCGATGCCGACGACGTCGATCTGGTCGCGCACCGACGGCATCGTGTCGTGGCGCTGCAGCGTCGTCGCGCCCGGCCCGCTGGCCGAGAACATCGCGGTGCAGTCGAGCCACGTCGGCATGGGCATGAACCCGCTGGCGCTGTACGCGATCGCCGACCGGCTGGCGCAGCCGGCCGGGCACTGGCAGCCGTTCGAGCCGCACGGCGCGCGGCGCTGGTTCTTTCGCGGCCCGCTGCGCGCGGCGGCCTGAAGTTGCAGATCTGCGCCATCGGCGTCGCGCTCGAAGTCGGGGACCACGGCTCGCGCCAGGGCGAGCCGCTGCAGCTGGTCAAGGGGCAGGGCATGCGGTCGAGTCGCGGCAGATTCGTTCTCAACTGAGAGAATTTGCTTTATCGATCGGGAGCACCTCGCATGGACTCAACTGTTGTTGAACCGAGCAAGATCGCCCAGGTGCCGGGCCTGCGCCGCAAGGTCAACTCGATCGCCGCAAGAAATCCGTAGCACTGACGCCATGCAATTCGATCAAGAACTCAGTCCGTGGCGCCTGTGTACAGCGCCGATGATGGACTGGACCGACCGCCACTGCCGCTGGTTCCATCGCCGGCTGACGCGGCGCACGCGCCTCTACACCGAGATGGTGACGACGGGCGCGCTGCTGCATGGCGACGTGGCGCGCCATCTCGACTTCGATGCCGACGAGCACCCGCTCGCCCTGCAGTTGGGCGGCAGCGAGCCCGCCGACCTCGCCGCCTGCGCGAAGCTGGCGGCGCGCTGGGGCTACGACGAGGTCAACCTGAACTGCGGCTGCCCGAGCGAGCGCGTGCAGCGCGGCGCCTTCGGCGCCTGCCTGATGGCCGAGGCGCCGCTGGTCGCCGACTGCATCAAGGCGATGCGTGACGCCGTCGACCTGCCGGTCACGGTCAAGCACCGCATCGGCATCGACCGCATCGACAGCTACGACTTCGTCCGCGACTTCGTCGGCACGCTGGCCGGCGCCGGCTGCGAGGTCTTCATCGTGCATGCGCGCAGCGCCTGGCTGCAGGGCCTGAGCCCGAAGCAGAATCGCGAGGTGCCGCCGCTGCGCTACGAACATGCCTACCGCCTCAAGCGCGATTTCCCCCACCTCACGATCGTGCTCAACGGCGGCGTGACGACGAGCGCGCAGATCGACGAGCACCTCGGCCGCATCGACGGCGTGATGATCGGCCGCGCGGCGTATCACGACCCATGGCTGATGGCGTCGTGGGACGTGCGCCACCTCGGCGCTGCCGATGCGCCGGCGCACGACCGCCTCGAGGTCGAGGTAGCGATGGTCGACTACATGCGGCGCGAGGCGCTGTCGCGCGGCACCGCCTGGTCGGCGATCGCGCGCCACATGATGGGGCTGTGGAACGGCACGCCGGGCGCGCGCCACTGGCGCCAGGTTTGGTCCGACCACCGGCTCAAAGGCGAGGCGCCGGACGCCGTGTCGCGGCTCGCGCACCGGCGCGCACGGCCGAGCCCGCTGCCGGCGCTCGCGAACGTCGAAGGCTGAACAACGGGCGCTCAGGCGCCGGTCGTCACCGTGCCGGCCGGGATGTCCCAGCCGAAGCTGCGCGGCGCGCCGAGCTGGCCGCTGCGAGCGTCCTGCGGCCGGTAGGCGATGCGCACCGTCTTGAAGACGAGCTCGACGCGCTGCTCGACGACGCCGTCGTCGGTGCCGGCGTTCGACACCTGGGTGACGAAGGCGCCCTCCATCGTCATCGTGAAGCAGGTTTCAGGCGTGCCCCCCGCAGCGGCCTTCGTCATCTGCAGCTCCACCTTGGGAAACGCCTTGCCGCTGCAGATATGGCCCAGCAGCACGGTGGACGCGGTGTCGAAGCGATGTTCGAACGCGAGGCGCCCGGGGCTGGGCTTGCCGACGCTGGCGCCGCCGCCGCGGGTCCAGCTCGTGTCGGCTTCGAGGGCCCAGTCCCAGCCACTGATCTCGACCCATTTCTCCTTGCCCTTCTGGACCGACTCGCCCTCGGCCTTGTCGAAGAAACTGATGAATGCGTTGGCAGCCATCGTCGCCCTCCTTGCGCCCGCACGGCTGGATTGCCGTGAGTCGCACGGTACACCCGTTGCGCCGGCCGCGGCCGCGGCGCGCGACGACTGCTTCAATCCGCGTCGGTGCGCCAGGCCGGGATGCGCCAGTCGAATGCGAGTGCGGCGGCGCGCAGCAGCGTCGCCGCCGCGGCGCCGCCCGCCAGCGCGAGGCCCGCCGGCGCGTCGGCGGCCTGCGCCGCAACGACGACCCAGGCGCCGACGAAGGCGCACAGCGCGTAGGGGCGGTGGTCGGCGAAGGCGCGCGGGATCTCGTTGCACACGATGTCGCGCAGCACGCCGCCGAACGTCGCCGTCATGACGCCCATCAGCACGGCGACGAGCGCCGGCATCGCGGCGGCCAGCGCGATCTGGGTGCCGCTGGCGGCAAAGAGGCCGAGGCCGAGCGCATCGGGCCATTGCATTGCGCGCTCGGTGGGGCGCAGGTGGCGCGCGCGCATGAACAGCATCGCCGCGATCGCCAGCGCGAGCAGCGCCCACAGCCAGGCCGCATGCTCGACCCAGACGAAGGGCCGGCGGTCGAGCAGCACGTCGCG
Source organism: uncultured Burkholderiaceae bacterium (assembly GCA_964371405.1). Lineage (GTDB taxonomy): Bacteria > Pseudomonadota > Gammaproteobacteria > Burkholderiales > Burkholderiaceae_C > JAMHWF01. Next base: position 21,561 of record CAYJLV010000049.1, on the reverse strand, counting down.
CAGCGTGCCGCCGCCGAACGCCGCGACCCCGGTGACGACGCACACGCCGACGGCGTCGAGGCGCTTGCGCGCGCCTTCGATCAGGCCCGAGAGCGCGAAGGCCAACGTCGCTGCGACCTCGACCGCGAGCTGCGCCGCGGACAGCGACAACGCATCGGGGAGTGCGGGCACCGGCATGGCTCGGCGTCCGTCAGTGCCTCATCGCGCTTCGCGCGATTCGCGACAGCCCGCTCATGCACCGACGGTGGCGCGCCACCAGGAGGCATGCCTCCGTGGTGCCTGGCCGAGGGCGTCGGGTGCCCTGCGCAGCGAAGTAAAGGGGGAGGACTGCGCGCAGCGCAGGCCGGAGGACTTGAGCGGAGCAGGGCATCCGGCGGCCTCGGCCCCGAACGACACGTCGCACGAACGGCGGTGTCGCGCGAACAGCAAGCATCGAACGCAGCGATCTCACTTCAGCGCAATTGCAGCGCGTCGTCGCCGAACTCGAAGCCGAGCGGCTCGACGACGAGGCGCTTCGGCCCGGCCTCGACACGGCCGGCGACGATCGCGGCGACGCCTTGGTCGCGCGCAACGGCGACGGTGCGCTCGGCGTGCGCCGCGTCGACGAAGAGGGCGAAGCCCGCCCCCATGTTGAGCGTGCCGTAGGCCTCGCGGTCGTCGTGGCCGGCATGCTGCTGGATGAACTTCAGCACCGGCGGCACCTCGGGCACGGCGTCGATGCGGTAGGTCAGCGCCTTCGGGTGGCGCAGCAGCTTGCGCCAGCCGTGGCCCGTGATGTTGGCGCAGTAGTGCGGCACGATGCCGTCCTGGTACAGCGCCTCGGTGACGGGCGAGTAGAGCGTCGTCGGCGCGAGCAGCGCATCGCCGTAGGCCAAGCCCGGCGCGATTTCGGTCAGCCATCCCCCGGGCAGCCGCTCGACCAGCTTGCGCGCCAGCGACAGGCCGTTGGCGTGGATGCCGCTCGACGCCAGCAGCACGATGGCGTCGCCCGGGCCGAGCTTGTCGCCCAGGCTCAGGCGCGACTTCGGGCTGACGATGCCGGTGCAGCTCGCCGCGAGGTCGATGCGTCCGCCCTCGACGATGCCGGCGAGCGCCGGCGTCTCGCCTCCGCCCCAGGCGACGCGGCAGGTGTCGCAGGCGCGCTTCCAGCCTTCGACCAGCGCCTGCGCGCGCGCCGCATCGGCGAACCAATCGCTGCCGCCGGCGGCCCAGTAGGCCTGCACGACGAGCGGCGTCGCGCCGACCGTGATCAGGTCGTTGATCGCCATCGCGATCGTGTCCTGTGCGATGCCGGCGTAGTAGCTGCGTCCCGTCAGCCGCGCCATCTCATCGGCGACCAGCGCCTTCGAGCCCAGGCATTCGACGATGCTCGCCAGGTAGAACGCGCCGATGTCGACGACATACGCCGATTCGCCGCGCGACGCCACCACTTCGGCGAAACCGTGCGTGGCGAGGTGCGCGCCGGTCGCTGCCGCGGCGCGCTGCGCCGCCACCTTCAGCGGATCGATCAGGTCGTAGACGACGCCCGCCTGTTCGTAGCTGAGGGTGGAGGAGGAAGGGGGCGCAGCCGCAGTCATGGCGCAGATTATCGGGCCTCGCGTTTGCACCGGCCGACCGAGGGGCGGCCCGTAGAATGACCGCATGAGTTACCTGGTGCTCGCCCGCAAGTACCGCCCGCGCCGCTTCGACGAACTGGTCGGCCAGGAGCACGTCGTGCAGGCGTTGGCCAACGCGCTCGAGTCGCAGCGGCTGCACCACGCCTACCTGTTCACCGGCACGCGCGGCGTCGGCAAGACGACGGTGTCGCGCATCCTCGCCAAGAGTCTGAACTGCACCGGCCCCGATGGCAGCGGCGGCATCACGGCGACGCCGTGCGGCGCCTGCGACGCCTGCCGCGACATCGATGCCGGCCGCCACGTCGACTACGTCGAACTCGACGCGGCGTCCAACCGCGGCGTCGATGAGATCACGCAGTTGCTCGATCAGGCCGTCTACAAGCCGGTGGTCGGCCGCTTCAAGGTCTACATGATCGACGAAGTGCACATGCTGTCGAACCACGCATTCAACGCGATGTTGAAGACGCTGGAGGAGCCGCCCGAGTACCTCAAGTTCGTGCTGGCGACGACGGATCCGCAGAAGGTGCCGCCGACCGTGCTGTCGCGCTGCCTGCAGTTCAACCTGCGGCCGATGGCGCCGCCGACGGTGCAGCAGCACCTTGTGCGCGTGCTCGCGGCCGAGTCGATCGAGGCCGAGCCCGGCGCGCTGCGTCTGCTGGCGCGCGCCGCGCACGGCTCGATGCGCGACGCGCTGTCGCTGACCGACCAGGCCATCGCCTACGGCGCCGGCCGGCTCGACGAAGCCGGCGTGCGCCGCATGCTCGGTTCGGTCGACCGCGGCCACGCGCTGCGCGTGCTCGACGCGTTGGCGGCCGGCGATGGTGCGGCACTGGTCGGCGCCGCCGACGGACTGCGCGCACTCGGCCTGTCGGCCACGGGACTGCTCGAGGAACTGGCGTCGATGCTGCAGCAGATGGCTGTGCTGCAGGCCGTGCCCGACTCCGGCGACGCCGACGACCCCGACGCGCCCGCGCTGGCGCGGCTCGCGGCCGCCTTCGCTCCCGACGAGACGCAGCTGCACTACAGCATCGCGCTGCACGGCCGCGACGAGCTGGCGCTGGCGCCCGACGAGTACAGCGGCCTGGTGATGGTGCTGCTGCGCATGCATGCGTTCCGGCCGGCCGGCGCGCCGACGACACAGGCCACGCGGCCTCAGACCGCAGCCGCCCCTGCGGTGTCGGTGCGCCTCCCCACCGTCGCTGCCGCGCCGCGCATCCCCGTGGCCGCGACCGCGACGGCGGCTGCGCCAGCCGTGTTGCGCGTTGCCGAGCCCGACCCGCCCGTCGCTGCCGAGGCGCCGGCGAATGACATCGCGCGCGATGCGCTCGGCGACCGCTGGGCCGGCGTCGTCGCAGAGCTGGCGGCGCAGGGCTCGATTGCTGCGCTGGTGCGCGAGCTGGCGATGCAGGCCGAATGCGTTGCGATCGACGACACGGCCGACCCGCCGCTGTGGCAGCTGCGCGTCGAGCGCGAAGCGCTGCGCGCGCCGGCACAGCGCGACCGCCTCGAAACCGCGCTGGCTGCCCATCTCGGCCGGCCGGTCCGCCTCGACGTCGAGGCAGGCCCCGCCGCCGACACGCCGGCGCAACGCGAAGCAGCGCTGCGCGCCGCGCGCCAGGCAGCGGCCGAGCAGGCGATCGCCGGCGATCCGCTGGTGCGGAGCCTGATGCAGCAATACAAGACGGCACGCATCGTGCCGGGTTCCGTCAAACCCGCGGCTGCCTGAGGCACCGCACCAAGGAGCAGTCGCATGATGAAGGGTCAACTCGCCGGCCTGATGAAGCAGGCCCAGGCGATGCAGGACAACCTGAAGAAGGCGCAGGAAGAACTGGCGTCGGTCGAGGTCGAGGGCCAGTCGGGCGCCGGGCTCGTCAAGGTGACGATGACGTGCAAGCACGACGTGAAGCGCGTCGTCATCGACCCGAGCCTGCTCGCCGACGACAAGGACATGCTCGAGGACCTGGTCGCTGCCGCGTTCAACGATGCGATCCGGCGCGCCGAGGTCGTCTCGCAGGAGAAACTCGGCAAGCTGACGGCCGGCATGCCGCTGCCGCCGGGCATGAAGTTCCCCTTCTGATGGCGGAACCGTCGCTCGACGGCCTGATCGACGCGCTGCGCCGCCTGCCCGGCGTCGGGCAGAAGTCGGCGCAGCGCATGGCCTTCCATCTGCTGCAGCACGACCGGGAGGGCGCCGAGCGGCTCTCGCGTGCACTGCACGGGGCGGTGGCGACGATCCGTCACTGCGAGCGCTGCCACACCTTCACCGAGAGCGCCGTGTGCCGCACCTGCCTCGACGCGGCGCGCGACGCGCGGCTGCTGTGCGTCATCGAGACGCCGGCCGACCAGGCCGCGCTCGAGCGCACCGGCAGCTACCGCGGCCTCTACTTCGTGCTGATGGGGCGGCTCAGCCCGCTCGACGGCATCGGTGCCCGCGACATCGGCGTGCAGCAGTTGCTCGAGCGCGCCGGTGACGGCGTCGTGCAGGAAGTGATCCTCGCCACCAACTTCACCGCCGAAGGCGAGGCCACGGCGCACCTGGTCGGCGAGGCGCTGAAGGCGCGCGGCCTGCAGGTCACTCGGCTGGCGCGCGGCGTGCCGGCGGGCAGCGAGCTGGAATACGTCGACCTCAGCACGATCGCGCACGCGCTCGTCGAGCGCCGCTAAAGCGCGTCGGACCGATTTCAGTGGTGCTGGCGGCGGCCGCTGCTGGCCGAGCGTGCGGCGGCGCGCGTCGGCGCCGCGGCGCGGGTGACAGGGCGTACCTTCTTCGTCGCCGTGGCGCGCGCCGGCAGGTAGACGACGACGGCCTGGCCGGCCTTGAAGGCGGCCTGCGCGCCGACCCGGTTCCATTCGGCGACGAGCGCCGGCGAGACGCCGTACTGGCGCGCCACGGCCGACACCGTCGAGCCATTGCGTCCGACCTTGAACGAGACCTTGCGCAGCGCGCCGCGCTCGGGCGTCAACGCCATCGTCGCGTTGTGCGCGAGGTGCTCGGAGACGTCCTCGGCACGGCTGGCGGGGCGCGGCACGACGAGCGTCGAGCCGCCGGCGACCAGCACCTTCGGCGGGATGCGGTTGACGTCGCGCAACTGCTCCTCGCTCATGCCGACGTGCTTGGCGGCGTCGGCCGGGCGCAGCGTCTTGGGCGCGACCCAGGCCGTCCAGCTCGCGAAAGGGCCGCGGTGCTTTTCGTAGTTGCGCACGAACAGGTTGGCGTTGTCGTAGGGCAGCAGCACCTGCGGTGTGCCGGCGGCGAGGATCACCGGCCGGTTGAGCTGCGGATTGAGCGAGCGGAACTCGTCGAGCGGCAGGTCGGCGAGCCGCGCCGCGAGGTCGACGTCGAGGTCGCGCTCGATCGGCAGGACGAGGAAGTAGGGGTGGTTCTCCAGCGCCGGCAGCACGAGCGCATGGGCCTCGGGTCGCGCGACGATGTTCTTGACGGCCTGCAGCTTGGGCACGTACCAGCGCGTCTCGCGCGGCATCGCGAGGCTCAGGTAGCCGGTCGGCTTGCCGACGCGGCGGTTGCGCGCGATGGCGCGCTGCACGCTGCCTTCGCCCCAGTTGTAGGCGGCCAGCGCAAGGTGCCAGTCGTCGAACATGTCGTGGAGCCGCTGCAGGTAGTCGAGCGCAGCGCGCGTCGATGCGAGGACGTCGCGACGGTCGTCGCGGAAGATGTTCTGGCGCAAGTCGTAGTCGCGCCCGGTCGACGGGATGAACTGCCACATGCCCGACGCCTTGGCGACCGACATCGCCTCCGGGTTGAACGCGCTCTCGATGAACGGCAGCAGCGCGAGCTCGGTCGGCATGCCGCGGCGCTCGACCTCCTCGACGATGTGGAACAGGTAGCGGCCGGCGCGCCCCATCATGCGCGCGACGTAGTCGGGCCGCGTCGCGTAATGCTGCTCGCTGCTGGTGACCAGCGGCGTGTCGAGGTCGGGCATTGCGAAGCCGCGCCGGATGCGCTGCCACAGGTCGGTGTGCGCCGACGTGTCGTGCGGATCGATGCGTACCGAGGGGCGCAGCGGGTCGATCGGCGCCGGCGCGGTGACGACCGCGCTCGACGCCGGGGCCGGCCCGGAAGCGACGGCACTGGCCGCTGTGCCCGGCGACGACGCTGCGGCCGCAGGTGCCGGCGCCGCCGCGCTCTCGATGCGCACCTCGGGTGGCGGCGCAACCGGCTCGCCGACGCTTGCGCAACCCGCCAGCACGGCGATGACCGCGGCCAGCGGCCACAGACGGCTCAGCGGCCGGGTCGCAACCTTCATCGAAACACGTTCTTCCATTCGCGCAAGGCGGCGAACACGGCGGGGCTGCTGTCGTTGGCCGCGCCTTGTGCCCGCGCCGCGCGCACGACGGCGGGCTCGCTGCAGCGCAGGAACGGGTTGACGGCACGCTCGCGCGCCAGCGTGCTCGGCAGCGTCGGCAGCTTGCGGACACGCTGCGCCTCGCACCACGCGGTGTAGGCGCCGATCTCGGCGTTGCCGGGTTCGACGGCGGCGGCGAACCGCAGGTTCGACAGCGTGTACTCGTGAGCGCAACACACGCGCGTGTCGTCGGGCAGCGTTGCCAGCTTCTCCAGCGACGCGTGCATCTGATCGGCCGTGCCTTCGAACAGCCGCCCGCAGCCGGCCGAGAACAGCGTGTCGCCGCAGAACAGGATCGGCGCCGCGTCGGCGGGCCGGTGCAGGTAGGCGATATGGCCGGCGGTGTGGCCGGGCACGTCGATCACGTCGAAGCGCAGGCCGAGCAGTTCGCAGTGCTCGCCGCCGGCCAGCGGCGTGCACGGCTGCGGAATCTTCTCGCGCCCCGGGCCGAACACCGGGCCGTGCAGGCGCTCGCGCAACTCGCCGATGCCGTCGACGTGATCGGAATGGTGGTGGGTCACTAGAATGCCGCGGAGCGTCAGTCGCTGCGCATCGAGCGCGCGCATCACGGGCGCCGCTTCACCGGGATCGACCACGAGCGCCTGGCGGGCGTCGTGGAGCATCCAGATGTAGTTGTCGGCGTAGGCGGGGATCGCGACGAGATTCATGACGAGAGACGCGAAGATTACCATCGGGCTCGAGCGCTGGCTGTGCACTCCGCCCGGGCGTTACCTGCTCGATTGGGAGCAGCGCCAGCTCGACGGCAGTGTCGCCGACGTCTTCGGTTTCCATGCGTTACAGCTCGGTCTGCCTGAGGTCGACGCGCTGCGCGCCAACCGCATGCCGCACCGCTGGCTGGCGACCGACGACGCACTGCCTCGCCCGCCGGCGCCGCTGCAGCACGACGCCGACGCGCCGCCGGCGGCGCGCGTCGGCGTCGTGCTGCATTGCGATTTCGACGCGCTGCCGTTTCCGAACCAGAGCCTGGATCTCGTCGTGCTGCCGCACACACTGGAGCTGGCGCGCGACGCGCACGAGGCGCTGCGCGAGGTCGAGCGCGTGCTGATGCCCGAAGGTCGCGTCGTCATCGTCGGCTTCAACCCGACCAGTCTGTGGGGCTGGCGCCGGCGCGTCGGCCACTGGCGCTTGCGCATGTCGTTCGGCCGCGGCCGCCCGCCCTTCATGCCCGACACCGGTCAGGCGATCGGCTACTGGCGCCTGCGCGACTGGCTGCGCCTGCTCAGCTTCGACATCGAGGGCGGGCGTTTCGGCGGCTGGCGCCCGCCGATCGCGTCGCAGCGCTGGCTCGCGCGTTTCGCCTGGATGGACGCCGCCGGCGAACGCTGGTGGCCGGTGTTCGGCGCCGTCTACCTGCTCGTCGCCGTCAAGCGCGTGCGCGGCATGCGCGTCATCGGGCTGGCGCGCAACGATCGCAAGAAGGCGCCTGCGGCGCCCGCCGTGGTCACCCATCGCCACCATCGCGAGGATGGCTCATGAATGTCGTGGCTTATACCGACGGCGCCTGCAAGGGCAACCCGGGCCCCGGCGGCTGGGGCGTCTGGCTGCGCGCCGGCGAGCATGAGCGCGAACTGTTCGGCGGCGAGGCGCACACGACGAACAACCGCATGGAACTGACGGCCGTGATCCAGGCACTGACAGCCTTGAAGCGCCGCTGCGACATCGTCATCTACACCGACAGCGAGTACGTGCGCAAGGGCATCACGGAATGGATCCACGGCTGGAAGCAGCGCGGCTGGAAGACGGCCGACAGGAAGGCTGTGAAGAACGCCGACCTGTGGCAGCAACTCGACACGCTGGCCCAGGCGCATCATGTGCAGTGGCGCTGGGTGCGCGGCCATGCCGGCGACCCGGGCAACGAACGCGCCGACGCGCTGGCCAATTGCGGGGCGGCGCAGGCGCAGGCGCAGGGCCGAGGTTGAGGCCGAGGCGCGGGTCGTGGCCGTACAGTGCGAACTGGAGTTGCTTGAACGGATGACGATGAGGAAATTGCATGGCGCGCTGGCGCTGGTCGCGCTGGCGCTCGCCGTCGGCGCCGCGTGGTGGCTGCAGCGCCCGGGAGGCGCTGCCGACGCGCCGCGCAGCGACGCTGCAGTGATACGCGCGACGCCGGGCGGCGCGCCGGTGGCCGTCGAGATCGCGCGCGCGCAGGCGACGACGCTGTACGACGACGCGCAGGCCGTCGGCTCGCTGCGCCCGCGCCAGGGCGTGATGCTGCGCCCCGAGGTCAGCGGCCGCGTCGCAAAGATCGCCTTCGCCGACGGCCAGAAGGTGCGCCAGGGCCAGCTGCTGGTGCAGCTCGACGACACGCTGCAGCAGGCGCAGCTCAAGCAGGCGCAGGCTCAGGCGAGCATCGCGCGTACCAACCTGCAGCGCAACCGCGAGCTGGTGACGCAGGGCTTCGTCAGCCAGAGCGCCGTCGACCAGAGCGCCGCCGCGCTCGAGGTCGCCGAGGCGCAGGTCGCGCTGGCGCAGGCGCAGCTCGTGCGGATGCGCATCGTCGCGCCGTTCGACGGCCTCGCCGGCATCCGGCTGGTGAGCCTGGGCGACTACGTCAAGGACGGCGCCGACCTGGTCGGCATCGAAGATGTCGCCTCGGTGTACGTCGACTTCCGCCTGCCCGAGCGCGTGCTGGTGCGGCTCAAGGCCGGCCAGGAGGTCGAGGTCACGCTCGACGGCATCCCGGGGCGGCAGTTCCAGGGCCGCGTCGACGCGATCGATTCGCAGGTCGACGCCAACGGCCGCTCGGTGCTGGTGCGCGCGCGCCTGCCCAACGCCGACGGCGTGCTGCGCGCCGGCATGTTCGCGCGCACGCGCATCGTGTTCGCGGTGCGGCCGAACGCCGTCGTCGTGCCCGAGGAGGCGCTGGTGCCGCAGGGTGGCCGGCAGTACGTGCTCAAGGTCGTCGACGGCGCCGACGGCAAGGTGACGCAGCGCATCGAGGCGCGCATCGGCCTGCGCGTGCCGGGGCGCGTCGAGATCGTCGAGGGCCTGCGCGACGGCGACGTCGTCGTCACCGCCGGACAGTCGCGCGTGTCGCGCGACGCGACGCCGGTGCGCGTCGTCGCGGTCGGGCCGTCCGAGGCGGCTGCGCCTCCGGCCGCCTCGGCGCCGCAGGCGGCGCGCTGAGGCGCATGCACCAGCCTGCGCCATGAAGCTCTCTGAAGTCTCGATCCGCCGCCCGGTGTTCGCGACCGTGATGTCGCTGATGCTGGTGCTGCTGGGCGCCGTCTCGTTCAAGCTGCTGCAGGTGCGCGAGTACCCGCGCATCGACGAGCCCGTCGTCAACGTGTCGACGCGGCTGACCGGCGCGTCGTCGGAGGTGATCGAGTCGACGGTGACCAAGCCGCTCGAGGACTCGATCGCCGGCATCGAGGGCGTCGATATCATCACGTCCGTCTCCCGCGCCGAGGAGAGCCAGATCACGGTGCGCTTCAAGCTCACCAAGTCGCCCGAGGACGCCGCGGCCGACGTGCGCGACCGCGCCGCGCGCGTGCGCGCACGGTTGCCCGACGCCGTCGACGAGCCCGTGGTGTCGAAAGTCGAGGCCGACGCCACGCCGACGATCTGGCTCGCCTTCATGAGCGACACGATCTCGCCGCTGGCGATCACCGACATCGTCAACCGCATCGTGCGGCCGCGCCTGCAGACCGTGCCCGGCGTCGCCGACGTGCGGCTCTACGGCGCGCGCACCTTCTCGATGCGCGTCTGGCTCGACCCCGACAAACTCGCCGCCTACCGCCTGACGGTGCAGGACGTGGAGGACGCGCTGCGGCGCCAGAACCTCGAGGTGCCGGCCGGCCGCATCGAAAGCCAGCAGCGCGAGTTCAGCGTCACTTCGCGCACCGACCTCGCGACGGCACCGCAGTTCGGCGGCATCGCGCTGAAGACGGTCGCCGGCTACACGGTGCGCCTGCGCGACGTGGCGCGCGTCGAGGAGGGCCCGGCGAGCGAGCGCTCGAGCGTGCGCCTGAACGGCGTGCCGGCGGTCTCGGTCGGCGTGATCCGGCAGGCGACGGCCAACCCGCTCGACGTCTCGGCCGGCGTCTACGAGGTCTTGCCCAAGGTCCAGCAGGACCTGCCGGCCGGGCTGCGCGTGCAGCAGGCCAACGACAACTCCGTCTTCATCGACCGCTCGATCAAGTCGGTGTTCACGACGATCGCCGAGGCCGTCGTGCTGGTCGCGCTCGTCGTCTTCGTCTTCCTGCGCACGCTGCGCGCATCGATCATCCCGCTGGTGACGATTCCCGTCAGCCTGATCGGCGTGTTCACGCTGATGGCGGCGGCCGGCTTCACCGTCAACACGCTGACGCTGCTCGCGTTGGTGCTGGCGATCGGCCTCGTCGTCGACGACGCCATCGTTGTGCTCGAGAACATCTTCCGCCACATCGAGGAAGGGCTGGCGCCGTTCCAGGCGGCGCTCCAGGGCGTGCGCGAGGTGGGTTTCGCCGTCGTCGCGATGACGCTGACGCTGGCCGCCGTGTTCGCGCCGCTGGCGTTCACGCCCGGGCGCACCGGGCGGCTGTTCGTCGAGTTCGCGCTGACGCTGGCCGGTGCCGTGGTCGTCTCCGGTTTCACGGCGCTGACGCTGACGCCGATGATGTGCAGCAAGCTGCTGCGCCACAACCCGCGCCCGGGCCGCTTCGACCGGATGATGGAAGCGCTGCTGGTCTGGACCACGGCGCGCTATGAGACGGCGCTGCACTTCGTGCTCGGCCAGCGCTGGATCGTGCTGCTGGTGATGGCGGCGTCGGCAGCGGCGAGCTGGTGGCTCTACACGACGACCAAGAGCGAGCTCGCGCCGCTCGAGGACCGCGGCACCGTGCTGGCCACCGTGACGGCGCCCGACGGCGCGACGATGGACTACACGCAGCGCTACATGCAGGCGATCGAGCGCGTCGCGATGACCTACCCCGAGTTCGACCGCATCTTCATCGTCACCGGCAACCCGACGGTGTCGCAGGGCATCGCCGTGATGCGCACCGTCGACTGGACCGAGCGCGAGCGCAGCGCGCAGCAGCTCGCGCGCGACATGCAGCCGCGGCTGGCGGCGCTGCCGGGGGTCAACGCGTTCCCCGTCACACCGCCGTCGCTCGGCGGGGGCTTTCGCGAGCGGCCGCTCAGCTACGTCGTCGTGACGTCCGACTCCTACGACAATCTCGCCAAGGTGGCGCAGCAGTTCCTCGCCGAGATGGCGAAGAACCCGGGCCTTGTGCAGCCCGACATCGACCTGCGCCTGAACAAGCCCGAGATCTTCCTGCAGGTCGACCGCGACCGAGCCGCCGACGCCGGCGTGGCGGTCGATCAGGTCGCACGCACCGTCGAGACGATGCTGGGCGGCCGCCAGGTCACGCGCTACAAGCGCGACGCCGAGCAGTACGACGTGATCGTGCAGACCGAGGCGCGCGGGCGCGTCACGCCGGAAGACATCGACAAGCTGTTCGTGCGCGGGCGCGCCGATGCCGCGGGCAATGCGGCGATGATCCCTCTGTCGTCGCTGGTCACGCTGCGCGAGGCGGTGAGTCCGCGCGAGTTGAACCACTTCAACCAGCGCCGCTCGGTAGCGATCTCGGCCAACCTGGCGCCCGGCTATGCGCTCGGCGAGGCCCTGCAATTCATGGACGCGACGGCGGCGAAGATTCTGCAGCCGGGTTATTCCACCGAGCTGAGCGGCCTCTCGCGCGAGTTCCGCTCGTCGAGCGGCGCTCTCGGCCTGGTGTTCGTGCTCGCGCTGCTGTTCATCTTTCTCGTGCTCGCGGCGCAGTTCGAGAGCTTCGTCGATCCGTTCGTCATCATGCTCAGCGTGCCGCTGTCGATGGTCGGCGCGCTCGGCGCGCTGCAGCTCGCGGGCGGCACGCTCAACGTCTATTCGCAGATCGGGCTGATCACGCTGATCGGCCTGATCACCAAGCACGGCATCCTGATCGTCGAGTTCGCGAATCAGCTGCGCCAGCAGGGGCGCGCGACGCGTGACGCCGTCGTCGAGGCCGCCTCGCTGCGGCTGCGACCGATCCTGATGACGACGGGCGCGATGGTGCTCGGCGCCTTGCCGCTGGCGCTGGCGCACGGCGCCGGCGCCGAGAGCCGCCAGCAGATCGGCTGGGTCATCGTCGGCGGCATGTCGCTCGGCACGCTGCTGACGATCTTCGTCGTGCCGACGGTCTACACGCTGTTCGCGCGCCGGCGCGTGCCGGGCGAGATCACGACGCCGGCTGAGCCCGCCGCGGCGGCGGGGCACTGAAGGCGCTCGCCTGGCGGGTACGCCGGGCGATCCGATTGGGCTGAACGCCGTTCAGATCAGGCCGTCGAACGGCAGCACGTCGACCGCGCCGCCGGCCGGCACGTCGCCCTGCTCATGGCCGAGGACGACGAGGCCGTTGGCCACGCTCATGCTGCGCAGGATGCCCGAGCCCTGGCTGCCGGTGATCGCGACCTGCCAGCCGCATTCGGCGTCGCGCGTCACGATGCCGCGCTGGTATTCGGTGCGGCCGGGCTTCTTGCGGATCGGCGCGCGCGTCGCGGCGCGCAGCATCGGCAGCGGCGCTGCAGCGGCGCCGCTCATCGCCAGCAGGGCGTTACGCACGAAGGCATAGAACGTGACCATCACGGCGACTGGATTGCCGGGCAGCCCGAACAGGATCGCCGTGTTGCCGGCGGCGGCAATGCGCCCGATCGCCATCGGCCGGCCCGGGCGCATCGCGATGCGCCAGAACAGCACCTCGCCGAGTTCGGCCATGATTTTTTTGGTGTAGTCCGCCTCGCCGACGCTCACGCCGCCCGAGGTGATCACGGCGTCGGCGCTCGCCGCGGCGTCGCGGAACGCCGTCTCGAGGGCCGCCGGATCGTCGCGCACGACGCCGAAGTCGAGCACCTCGACGCCCAGGCGCTGCAGCATGCCCCACAGCGTGTAGCGGTTGCTGTCGTAGACGCAGCCTTCGTCGAGCGGCTCGCCGATCGAGCGCAGCTCGTCGCCGGTCGAGAAGAAGGCGACGCGCAGGCGACGCCGCACCGGGACTTCGGCCAGGCCGACCGACGCCAGCAGGCCGAGGTCGGCCGGGCGCAGCACGCGGCCTGCCGCGAGCGCCGCTTCGCCGCGCGCCAGATCCTCGCCGGCGAGGCGCCGGTTGTCACCGCTGCGCACCACGCCCGCCGGCACGACGACGGCGCCGCCTTCGCTGCGCACGAACTCCTGCGGCACGACGGTGTCGAGCCCGGCCGGCATCACGGCGCCCGTCATGATGCGCACGCAGTGGCCGGGCGGCACGGCGCCGTCGAACTGCTGGCCGGCCAGGCCGGTGCCGGCGACGGCGAGGCGGGTGTCGGCGTCGCGGCGCAGTTCGGCGCCGCGCAGGGCATAGCCGTCCATCGCCGAGTTGTCGTGCGCCGGCACGTCGATCGGCGAGACCACGTCGCGCGCCAGCACGCGGCCGAGCGCGCTGCGGATCGGCAGCACCTCGGCGCCCGCGATGCGCGGCACCAGCCGCGCGATGAACTCCTGCGCCTGCGCGACGGGCAGCGCATCGGGGTCGTAGCCGGCGACGCAGGAGGCGATCTGTTGCAGCGAGGGCGGCAGCGCGTCAGCCATGGCCGGCCTGCAGCTGCTGCAGTTCCTCGATCGTGTTGGCGTTGGCGAATGCGCTTGCGTCGGCGAACTCGACTTCGACGCAACGATGCTGCGTCGTCCAGCGGTCGATCTTGCGGCCGCGCTCGTGCGTGTATCGCACCAGGCTTTCGAGCAGATTCGTCTTCATCAGGCAGAACACGGGATGGACTTGTGCGCGGCCGTCGGCGTCGCGCGTGCGGGCCAGCGCGATCTCGGCGTCGGCCTCGGCGGCGGCTTGCGCCAGGCGTGCGACGAGGTCGGCGGGGAAGAGCGGCGAATCGCAGGGCACGGTGACGAGCCAGGGCGTCTCGCAGTGCTCGAGGCCGGCGAGAAAGCCCGCCAGCGGGCCGGCGTAGTCGGGCAGCGCGTCGGGCCAGACCGGAACGCCCATCGATTCGTAGGCCGCGAGGTTGCGGTTCGCGTTGATCATCGCGCCGCCGACCTGCGGCGCGAGTCGCAGCAGCGCATGCATCGCCAGCGGCACACCGTGGTGGTTCTGCAGCCCCTTGTCGACGCCGCCCATGCGGCTGCCGCGTCCGCCGGCCAGCACGAGACCGGTGATGTCTTCGCGCTCGATTGCCATCAGCCGCCGATGTAGTGCATCTCGACGCGGCGCTCGCCGTCGCCGCTGTCGGCCGGCAGCGCACCGCGCAACTCGGAATAGCGGTCGTCGCGCTCGCGCCAGACCAGCCCGATCGCCGCGGCGATCTCATCGTCGCTGCAGCTGCGCCCGGTGTCGCGCAGCAGCGCGCGCAGGTCGTGGCCGTGGTTGGCGAACAGGCACAGGAACAGCTTGCCTTCGGTGGAGAGGCGGGCGCGATTGCAGTCGCGGCAGAACGCCTGCGTCACGCTCGAGATCAGGCCGATCTCGCCCGCGCCGTCGACGTAGCGCCAGCGCTCGGCGGTCTCGCCGACGCAGTTCGCGTCCACCGGCTCGAGCGCGAACTCGCCGCGCAGCCGCGCCAGCACTTCGGACGAAGGCAGCACCTCGTCCATGCGCCAGCCGTTGGTCGCGCCGACGTCCATGTACTCGATGAAGCGCAGCACCACCGGCGTGCCGCGGAAGTGTCGCGCCACCGGCAGTATCTCGTGGTCGTTGGTGCCGCGCTTGACGACCATGTTGACCTTGATCGGCCCGAGGCCGACTCGCGCCGCCTCGTCGAGGCCGTGCAGCACCTCGGCGACCGGGAAGTCGACGTCGTTCATGCGGCGGAAGACCGTGTCGTCGAGCGCGTCGAGGCTGACGGTGATGCGCTGCAACCCGGCGTCCTTGAGCGCCTGGGCCTTCTTCGCGAGCACCGAGCCGTTGGTTGTCAGCGTCAGGTCGAGCGGCTCGCCGGTGGGCGTGCGCAGCCCGGCCAGCATCTCGATCAGCCGCTCGAGGTTCTTGCGCAGCAGCGGCTCGCCGCCGGTCAGCCGGATCTTGTGCACGCCGTGCGCGACGAAGATGCGCGCCAGCCGCGTGATCTCCTCGAAGCTCAGCAGCGACGCATGCGGCAGGAAGGAGTACTGCTTGTCGAAGATCTCCTTGGGCATGCAGTAGTTGCAGCGGAAGTTGCAGCGGTCGGTGACGGAGATGCGCAGATCGCGCAGCGGCCGGCCGAGCGTGTCGGAGATCAGGCCGGTCGGCGCCGCGGCGTCGGCCGGCACGCGCGGAACGGTGGCGCGATAGCGGTGGTCGGCCAGCGGAATCACACGGTCGGTCATGATCCCGCCATTGTGCGACAGCGCGCTGCCGGCTCCTCGAGCGGGGTCATTGGCGCCGCCGCGGCCCGGCGGCGGCGCGGATCAGCCGCCGGCGGGTGTGGCGACGGCGGCCGGTGCGGCGGCGGCGACGGGCTCGGCGCGGCGCGCGCCGTTGTAGCGCCGTGCCCAGTAGCCCTGTCGCAAGTCCTCGACGCGCACTCGCGCGCCGGTGCGCGGCGCATGCACGAACTTGCCGTCGCCGACGTAGATGCCGACGTGCGAGAAGCGGCGCTTGAGCGTGTTGAAGAACACCAGGTCGCCCGGCGCGACGTCGTCGCGGCCGACGGCTTGCAGCCCCGCCGCGCCGGCCTGCTCGTCGGCGCGGCGCGGCAGCACCAGGCCCAGCGTGCTCTCGAACACGTGGCGCGTGAAGCCGCTGCAGTCGAAGCCTTCGTCGGCGCTGTTGCCGCCGCGACGGTAGCGCACGCCGAGGAAGTTCATCGCGGCGCCGGCCAGCTCGCCGGCCTTGTGGCGCAGGCCGTCGACGAAGGCGCCGGCCTCGACCGCCGGCGCCCCGAGGCCGCGTTCGGCGAGCCAGTGCGCGATCGGGTCGGCCGCTGCGTCGGGCTCGGCGTGCGCCGGCAGCGCCGACCCGCCGGCGAGGGCGGCGACGACCAGCCAGGCGGCGAGGCGGGCGCGGAACTGCAGCATGGCCGCGAGGGTAGCGGCTCGCCCGACGCGGCGTCAACCGATGCAACGCCTTGTTTCGACGCGGTGCGCCGGCACTAGACTGGGAGGGCGCATTCCTCTTCCAACGCGAGGCTTCACCGATGTTCAACGCCCTGGTGCTCGAGAAGACCCCCGAATTCAGCGCGACGCTGCGCCCCGTCGACGACGCCTTCCTGTCCGCGGGCGACGTGACGATCGCCGTCGAGTTTTCGACGATCAACTTCAAGGACGCGCTGGCGATCACCAACCGCTCGCCCATCGTGCGCACCTGGCCGATGATCGCCGGCATCGACGGCGCCGGCAGCGTCGTCGAGAGCTCGCACGCCGACTGGCGCGCCGGCGACCGCGTCGTCATCAACGGCTGGGGCGTCGGCGAGTCGCACACGGGCGGTCTGGCCGAGCGAGCGCGCCTGAAGGGCGACTGGCTGGTGCGCCTGCCCGAGCGCTTCACGCCGCGCCAGGCGATGGCGATCGGCACCGCCGGCTACACCGCGATGCTGTGCGTGCTGGCGCTCGAGCGCTACGGCATCCGGCCGGGCGACGGCGACGTACTCGTCACCGGCGCCACCGGCGGCGTCGGCTCGATCGCCGTCGCGGTCCTCGCCCGGCTGGGGCACCGCGTCGTCGCCGCCACCGGCAAGGCGCAGGAGGCGCCGTACCTGAAGTCGCTCGGAGCCGCCGACGTCATCGACCGCGCCGAACTCGCTGCGCCCGGCGGCAAGCCGCTGCAGAAGGAGCGCTGGGCCGCCGTCGTCGACGCCGTCGGCAGCCACACGCTGGCCAACGCGATGGCGCAGGTGCGCTACGGCGGCGCTGTCGCGGCCTGCGGCCTGGCGCAGGGCGCTGATCTGCCGGCGACGGTGATGCCGCTGATCCTGCGCAACGTCGCCGTGCTCGGCGTGTGCAGCGTGCAGACGCCGATGCCGTTGCGCCGCGAGGCCTGGGCCCGGCTGGCCCGCGACCTCGACCCCGCGCTGCTCGATTCGATGACGACGGAAGTCGCGTTGCCTCAGGCGATCGACGCCGCCGAGCGACTGCTCGCCGGGCAGGTGCGCGGACGCATCGTGGTGCGCATCGCGGCGTGATCGTCGCGTGAGGTGAACGCGATTGTCACCCGCTGAACATTGTTCATTCGGGCTTATAGTGCGCCGCATGCGCAAGTCGAGCTGGGTCGCGCCGCCGCCGCCGGAAGACCCGCGCGCGGAGCAGCGCGGTGCGCGCCAGCGCGCCGTTGCCGAGATGCGCCGCTCGCTGGTGCTCGACGCGGCGCGCGCCACCTTCTTCGAGCGCGGCCTCGAAGGCGCTTCGGTGCGCGAGATCGCCAAGCGCGCAGGCTACACGCCGGGTGCGATCTACAGCTACTACGCGAGCAAGGAAGAGATGTACGGCGCGTTGCTCGACGAATCGCTCGAGCGGCTGAACGCGCAGGTCGACGCGGCCCATGCCGCGCCGCTGAAGTCGGTCACGTCGATCGCCGGGCGCCGCGAGGCCGCAGTTCTCGAGTTGCGCGCCCGCGCCGGCGCCTTCTTCGCCTTCTATCACGACCACCCGCGCGACCTCGACCTCGGCTTCTACATGTTCCAGCGCATGCAGCCGCGCGGGCCGACGCTCGAACTCAACGAACGCCTGAACGCCCGCCTGCGCGACGCGCTACAGCCGATCCAGCAGGCGTTGGCGGCGCTGGGCATGGAGCCGCGCACCGCGCAGGCGGAGGTCGTCGCGCTGCTGGCGCACACCGTCGGGCTGCTGGTGCTCGGCCACACCGGGCGCATCCGCATGTTCCGCCAGGAGGCGCAGGGGCTGTTCGACAGGTATCTGGACGCGCTGGTCGATCGCGCCGTGCGCACGCGGCCGGTCGAGCGGCGCGGGCACCGGCGCGTGCGCACGTCGGAGTAGGGCAACGCACGTCGGAGCAGGTCAACAACAGCAGGCAGGAGGTGGCTGTGGTAGAGAACTACGAGTCGTTCTATCGGCGTTCGATCGACGATCGCGACGCGTTCTGGCGCGAGCAGGCACAGCTGATCGACTGGCGCGAGCCGTTCACGCAGGTCTGCGACGACAGCCGCCCGCCCTTCGCGCGCTGGTTCGTCGGCGGGCGCACCAACCTGTGCCACAACGCCGTCGACCGGCACCTCGCGGCGCGCGCCGCGCAGCCGGCGCTGATCGCCGTCTCGACCGAGACCGACAGCGAGCGCGTCTACAGCTTTGCCGAGTTGCATGCCGAGACGGTGCGCATGGCCGCCGTGCTGCGCGAGCTGGGCGTGTGCGAAGGCGACCGCGTGCTGATCTACATGCCGATGGTCGCCGAGGCGGTCTTCGCGATGCTCGCCTGTGCGCGCATCGGCGCGATCCACTCCGTCGTTTTCGGCGGCTTCGCCAGCGTGAGCCTGGCCAACCGCATCGAGGACGCCGAGCCCGTCGTCGTGGTTTCGGCCGACGCCGGCAGCCGCAGCGGCAAGGTCGTCGCCTACAAGCCGCTGCTCGACGAGGCGATCCGGCTGTCGAGCCACAAGCCGGCGAAGGTGCTGCTGATCGACCGCGGCCTCGCGCCGATGCAGCGCGCGGCCGGCCGCGACGAAGACTACGCGGCGCTGCGCGCGAAGCACCTCGACGCGAAGGTCGACTGCGTCTGGGTCGAGTCCACGCAGCCGAGCTACACGCTCTACACCAGCGGCACGACGGGGCGGCCCAAGGGCGTGCAGCGCGACACCGGCGGCCATGCCGTCGCGCTGGCGGCGAGCATGAAGCACATCTTCGACGGCCGTGCCGGCGAAACCTACTTCTCGACCAGCGACATCGGTTGGGTCGTCGGCCACAGCTACATCGTCTACGGCCCGCTGATCGCCGGCATGGCGACGATACTCTACGAGGGCCTGCCGACGCGACCGGACGCGGCGATCTGGTGGAGCCTGGTCGAGAAGTACAAGGTCACGGTGATGTTCAGTGCGCCGACCGCGGTGCGCGTTCTCAAGAAGCAGGATCCGGCGGCGCTGCGCCGCCATGACCTGAGTTCGCTGCGCGCGCTGTTCCTCGCCGGCGAGCCGCTCGACGAGCCGACGTCGACCTGGATCGCCGACGCGCTGGGCAAGCCGATCATCGACAACTACTGGCAGACCGAGACCGGCTGGCCGATCCTGACGATCGCCAACGGCGTCGAGCGGCGGCCGAGCAAACTCGGCAGCCCCGGCGTGCCGATGTACGGCTACGACGTGAAGCTGCTCGACGAGAAGACGGGCGCCGAACTCGTCGGCCCGGGCCAGAAGGGGGTGCTCGCGATCGAGGGCCCGCTGCCGCCGGGCTGCATGCAGACCGTGTGGCGCGACGACGCGCGCTTCGTGAACACCTACTGGAAGAGCGTGCCGGGGCGCATGGTCTACAGCACTTTCGACTGGGCGGTGCGCGACGCCGACGGCTACTACTTCATCCTCGGCCGCACCGACGACGTGATCAACGTCGCCGGCCACCGGCTCGGCACGCGCGAGATCGAGGAGACGATCTCCAGCCACCCGAGCGTCGCCGAGGTCGCCGTCGTCGGCATCGCCGACGCGGTGAAGGGTCAGGCCGCGATGGCCTTCGTCGTCGTGCGCGACGCGGCCGCAACGGCCGACGCGCAGGCGCGGCTCGCGCTCGAAGGCGACATCATGAAGCACGTCGACGCGCGGCTCGGCGCCGTCGCGCGGCCGTCGCGCGTGCACTTCGTCGCCGGCCTGCCCAAGACGCGCTCGGGCAAGCTGCTGCGTCGCGCGATCCAGGCCGTCGGCGAGGGGCGCGACCCTGGCGACCTGACGACGATGGAGGATCCGGCGGTGCTCGAGCAGATCAAGGCGCTGATCGCGGCGCGCTGAACGTGGGCAAGGGCAAGGAACGCGGCAGCGGCGGCGCCGCATCGCTCGACCGCAAGGCCTACGAAGAGCGGCTCGAAGCGCTGCAGGTCGAGATCAATGCAATGGCTCGCTGGCTGCAGCACACCGGCCGGCGTCTGGCCGTCCTGTTCGAAGGCCGCGACACGGCGGGCAAGGGCGGCGCCATCGCGGCGATCGCCGACCGCCTGAACCCGCGCATGTGCCGCGTCGTCGCGCTGGCCAAGCCGAGCGAGCGCGAGAGCACGCAGTGGTACTTCCAGCGCTACGTGCCGCACCTGCCGGCGGCCGGCGAGATCGTGCTGTTCGACCGCAGCTGGTACAACCGCGCCGGCGTCGAGAAGGTGATGGGCTTTTGCACCGAGGCGCAGTACGAGGCATTCCTGAAGCAGGCGCCGGCGTTCGAGCGCCTGCTCGTCGACGACGGCGTGCTGCTGTTCAAGTACTGGCTTACGGTCGACCAGGCGCAGCAGGAAGAGCGCTTCGCCGAGCGGCTGGCCGACCCGCTCAAGCGCTGGAAGCTCTCGCCGATCGACCTGAAGGCGCGCGAGGCCTACGCCGAATACGGTCGTGCGCGCGACGCGATGCTCGAAGCCACGCACACCAGGCGTGCGCCGTGGACGCTGGTCGACTTCAACGACCAGCGGCGCGGCCGGCTGACGCTGATCCGCCACCTGCTCGACCACCTGCCCGACACGAAGGTGGCGGAGGAACAACTCGAGTTCCCGCCGCTGAAGGGCGCGCCGCTGAAGGAACGCTTCACCGGCCCGCTGAAGCCCGTCCCGAACGTGCGCGACTAGCGCCGGGCTCCGGCCGCGGCGCGCCGCCTCCCGCTACAGGCTGATGCCGCAGCGCCCCGGCGCGAGGATGTTGTTCGGATCGAGCGCCTTCTTCAGCTTCTTCTCGACGCTGCGCTTGACCGGGCCGTAGGTCGCCGCCACCTTCTCCGCGAACGCGGTGTTGGCGCGGTAGATCCCGTAGCCTTCCTTGGCGAAAGCGTTGAGCAGCTCGTCGTAGCAGGCGTAGGCCTTGCGGGTCTGTTCGGCGTCGGAGCGGTCGAACAGCAGGTCGACGACGTGGTGCATGTCGCGCCAGCCGACGATGAACTCGCCGACGTAGTCGAAGCCGTACTTGCCCAGGATGGTCTTGGCCAGCTTCATCTGCTTGAGCGTTTCGCTGCCCTTGGCCTGCGAGACCGGTGCGAACCAGATCGATCCGCCGCCGCCGCGCCAGTTGTACAGGCCGAACTCGCCGAGGTTGGGCTTGCCCTTCATCAGGTCGAATCGGTACTCGAGCGAAGGGCTCTTCGACTGCGTGACGATGCGCCCGCCCGTGGCCGCTGCCACCGCCTCGATGATCTTCCAGTTGGCGTCGTTGGTTTCCTTGGTGCCGTACAGCGCCGCGTAGACGTTCCAGGCGCCGATGTCGTGGTCCTTGCGGATCCGCGCAACGGCCTCGTCGGAGATCGCGCCCGGGCCGCTGTGGTAGTCGGAGCGCTTGACCGACGTGCACGGCGCCTCCCACAGCGTATGGGCGATCACGACGGCGTTCGGGATCACCATCGCGATGCGCAGAGGCCGCAGCGCATCGACGATCTTCGTGATGTCGGTTTCCTCCGGATACTGGATCGAGAACGGGCGGAAGTCCGGCGGCGCCGGCATCAGCCACATGCCCATCTTCGTGAC
>CAYJLV010000048.1:0-29474 GCA_964371405.1 uncultured Burkholderiaceae bacterium | reverse complement strand
CCGATGCAGCGGCCGCGGCTTGCACCACGCGCCGCGACTGGACCAGCCAGTCCTCGACGCCGCCCTCGTATTCGCGCCACTGCCCCGGACCCTCGTTGACGATCGTGCTGGTGACGACGTTGTCGAGGAAGCGCCTGTCATGGCTGACGAGGAATACCGTGCCGTCGAACGACTGCAGCAGGTCCTCGAGCAGTTCGAGCGTCTCGATGTCGAGGTCGTTGGTCGGCTCGTCGAGCACGAGCACGTTGGCCGGCCGCGCGAACAGGCGCGCCAGCAGCAGCCGGTTGCGCTCGCCGCCCGACAGCGAGCGCACCGGCGAGTGGGCGCGCACCGGTGCGAACAGGAAGTCGCCGAGGTAGCTCATCACGTGGGTGCGCCGCGCGCCGATCTCGATCCATTCGCTGCCGGGGCTGATCGTGTCGGCGAGCGTCGCGTCGGGATCGAGCGCCTCGCGCATCTGGTCGAAGTAGGCGACCTGCAGCCGCGTGCCGCGGCGCACGACGCCGCGGTCGGGTTCGAGTTGACCGAGGATCAGCTGCAGCAGCGTCGTCTTGCCCGAGCCGTTCGGCCCGATCAGGCCGACCTTGTCGCCGCGCAGGATCGTCGCGCTGAAGTCGCGCACGACGCAGAGCTCGCCGAACGACTTCGTCACCTGCTCCAGCGCGGCGACGATGCGCCCGCTCGCCGCGGCGGCGTCGATCTCGAGCCGCACGCGGCCGACGACCTCGCGCCGCGCCGCGCGCTGCGCGCGCAGCGTCTGCAGCCGCGCGACGCGCGCCACGCTGCGCGTGCGCCGCGCCTCGACACCCTTGCGGATCCACACCTCTTCCTGCGCCAGCAGCTTGTCGGAGCGCGCATCGGCCTGCGCCTCGGCCTCGAGTTCACGCTGCTTGGCGGCATCGAAGGCGGCGAAGTTTCCAGGGTAGCTGCGCAGCGCGCCGCGATCGAGCTCGATGATGCGCGTCGCGACGGCGTCGAGGAAGGCGCGGTCGTGCGTGATCAGCACGACGCTGCCGGCAAAGCCCGCCAGCAGCTCTTCGAGCCATGCGATGGCGTCGAGATCGAGGTGGTTGGTCGGCTCGTCGAGCAGCAGCACGTCGGGCGCGGCGACGAGCGCCTGCGCGAGGGCGACGCGCTTCTTCAGCCCGCCCGACAGCGTGCCGAGCGCTCGCGCGCCGTCGAGCGCGAGGCGCTGCAGCGTCGTCGCGACGCGCTGTTCCCAGGTCCAGCCGCCGAGCGCCTCGATGCGCGTCTGCAACGCATCGAGGTCGTCGCCCTCGGCATGCGCCTCGTAGCGCTCGCGCAGCGCGCGCGCCTCGGCGACGCCGTCGGCGACGACGTCGAAGACGCTGCGCGCGGCGTCGAAGTCGGGCTCCTGCGCCACGTAGACGACGCGCAACCCCTGCTGGGCCTGCAGCAGGCCATCGTCGAGGCGCTCGATGCCGGCCAGCACTTTGAGCAGCGACGACTTGCCCGCGCCATTGCGGCCGATCAGGCCGACGCGCTCGCCGGCTTCGAGCGCGAACGCGGCGCGGTCGAGCAGCGCCACATGGCCGTAGGCAAGCTGCGCAGCGGTGATCGACAGGACGGCCATCGCGGTTCAGCGGTTCTCAACCCGGGCGGCGCAGCGTGCGCCACAGGAACGCGAACTCGAGCGCCTCGACGACGGCCTGCTGCTCGTGGTCGGCCGCGCCGCCGTGGCCGCCTTCGATGTTCTCGTAGTACAGCACGTCGTGGCCCTGCTCGAGCATGAGCGCCGCCATCTTGCGCGCATGGCCGGGGTGCACGCGGTCGTCGCGCGTCGAGGTCGTGAACAGCAGCGGCGGGTAGCGCAGATCGGGTCGCAGGTTGTGATACGGCGACCAGCGCGCGATCGAGGCCCAGTCGGCAGCATCCTCCGGGTCGCCGTACTCGGCCATCCACGAGGCGCCCGCGAGCAGCCGGTGGTAGCGCCGCATGTCGAGCAGCGGCACCTGGCAGACGACGGCGCCGAACAGCTCGGGGCGCTGCAGCGCGACGGCGGCGACGAGCAGGCCGCCGTTGCTGCCGCCCATGATGCCCAGGCGCTGCGGCACGGTGACGCCACTGCGCACCAGGTCTTCGGCGACGGCGATGAAGTCGTCGAAGCTGCGCTGCTTGCCCGCCTTCGTCGCCGCCTGGTGCCAGGCCGGGCCGTACTCGCCGCCGCCGCGCGTATTGGCGACGACGAACACGCCGCCCTGCGCATACCAGGCGCGGCCGAACGCGGCCGAGTACCACGGCTGCAGCGCTTCCTCGAAGCCGCCGTAGCCGTAAAGCAGCACCGGGTTCGCGCCGTCGGCGCGCGCAGCTTTCGGCCACACGACGAAATAGGGTACACGCGTGCCGTCGGCCGAGGTCGCGAAGCGCTGCTCGGCGCGCATGCCGCTCGCGTCGAACAGGCCGTGGCGCTGTTTGAGCAGGCGGCGCTCGTCGCCGCCTGCGCTCGCCAGCCACAGCGCGTCGGGCGTCAGGAAGTCGGTGCAGTCCACGAGGTAAGCGTCGCCCAGCGGGTCTCCCTCGATCAGCGGGTCGTGCAGGCTGTCGATCTCGATCGCGCCGAAGGGCGGCACCGGCACCGCGCGGCGTTGCCATGCGGCGCCGTCCCAGTGCAGCTCTTCGACGCGGCTGGCCACGTCGTCGATCAGCGTCAGCAGCAGGTGCGAGCGCGTCGCGTCGAAGTCGCCCAGCGAGCAGGTCGGCGTCGGCTCGAACAGGCAGTGCAGGCGCCGCTCGCCGCGCAGGTAGCCGGCAGCGGGCGCCGTGAGCAGCGAGCCGTTGCGGTGGAGCACGCCGCCCGCGTCCCAGTCGCTGCGCAACTCGAGCAGCAGCCAGTCGCGCTCGAAGCTCAGGCCGGCGTCGGCCGGCTTGTCGATCGCGACGAGCGCGCCGCCTTCGAGCAGGAAGCAGCGGTCGTTGTAGAAATCGAGCGAGCGGCCGAACACGGTGCGCTCGAACCCCGGCGTGCGATCGACCGTCACCCACACCGACACGTCCTCGATCTCGCCCTCGAACACGGTCACGGCGTCGGCCAGCGGCGTGCCGCGCGTCCAGCGCTTGATCACGCGCGGGTAGCCCGATTCGGTCAGCGAGCCGGGGCCGAAGTCGGTGGCGACGTAGATCGTGTCGGCGTCGCACCAGTCGACGTCCGTTTTCGCCTCGGGCAGCACGAAGCCGCCATCGACGAAGCGCTTGTCGACCAGATCGAACTCGCGCACGACGACGGCGTCGGCCCCGCCGTCGGACAGCGACACGAGGCAGCGCCGGTACTGCGGGCCGAACGCCTGCGCACCGTCCCACACCCAGCTGCGCCGCTCGGCCGCGCCGAGCGCGTCGAGGTCGAGCACCGGCTCCCACGCCGGATCGGCATTCGCGTAGTCGGCCAGCGTCGTGCGGCGCCACAGGCCGCGCTTGTGGGTCTCGTCCTGCCAGAAGTTGTAGACGAGGTCGCCGCGGCGCGTGATTGTCGGGATGCGGTCGCTCGAGTCGAGGGCGTCGAGCAGCGCGGCGCGCGTCGCCTCGTAGCCGGGCTCGGCGCGCAGCAGCGCCAGCGTGGCGGCGTTGCGCTCGCGCACCCACGCCAGCGCGCGGGCGCTGTCCACCTTTTCGAGCCAGAGGTAGGGATCGGCGGCGCGCGCCGCGCGGCTCGCCCTCATCGCGCCAGCGCTTCCTCGAGCGCGTCGAGCCAGCGCTGCGCGACGCCGAAGCCGGTCTGCTGCGTGATCTCCTGGAAACAGGTCGGACTGGTGACGTTGATCTCGGTCAGGCAGTCGCCGATCACGTCGAGCCCGACCAGCAGCAGGCCACGCGCTGCGAGCAGCGGGCCGAGCGCCTCGGCGATCTCGCGGTCGCGCGGCGCCAGCGGCTGCGCAACGCCCTTGCCGCCGGCCGCCAGGTTGCCGCGGATCTCGCTGCCCTGCGGGATGCGCGCCAGCGCGTAGGGCACGGGCACACCGCCGATCACGAGCACGCGCTTGTCGCCCTGCGCGATCTCGGGCAGGTACTTCTGGACCATCAGCGTGCGCGCGCCGCCGGCGTTCAGCGTCTCGACGATGCTGCCGAGGTTGAGCCCGTCGGCGCCGACGCGGAAGATGCCCGCGCCGCCCATGCCGTCGAGCGGCTTGAGGATCACGTCGTGGTGCTCGGCGTGGAACTCGCGCACCGCCTGTGCGTCGCGCGTCACCAGCGTCGGCGCGATGTACTGCGGGAACTCGAGGATCGCCAGCTTCTCGGAGTGGTCGCGCAGCGCGCGCGGCTTGTTGAACACGCGCGCGCCCTCGCGCTCGGCCTGCTCGAGCAGGTGCGTGGCGTAGAAATACTCGCTGTCGAACGGCGGATCCTTGCGCATCAGCACGGCGTCGAAGCCGGCGAGGTCGCGCTGCGCCTCGTCCTCGATCTCGTACCAGTCGTCGGCGTCGCCTGTCAAGGCGATGCGCGCGCAGCGCGCCGCCACGTTGGCGCCGCGACGCCAGTGCAGCTGGGCCGGCTCACAGGCATGCAGCACGACACCGCGCGCGGCGGCGGCGCGCATCATCGCGAACGTCGAGTCCTTGTGGATCTTGAACCCATCGAGCGGGTCGGCGACGAACAGCAGGTCCATGGCGGCGTGTCGGGGCGCGGGCGGCGCGAAGCGGGCAGTGTTGCACAGCGCGGCGCCACGGCGGGCCGCCGCCCCGCGCTGCGGTAAGGTCGCGGCTTTGCCGCCCTGCCGATGACCGCCCCACTCGTCGCCGACGACTTGCCGACGCTGCACCGCCTGCTGGCGGGACGCGCGCCGGTGACGCGCATCGTCTGGCAGGGCCGGCCGGCCTGGGCCAAGCGCTGCATGCGCGCACGTTGGCATGAACGCGCCCTGCTCGCGCTGGCGCCGCTGTTGCGGCGCTGGCTGGCGCCGCAGGCGTCGTTCCGTCCCGTGCGCCGCGACGCTGCGCTGCCCGTCGAGGCGCAGCGCCTGGCCGAGTTGCATCGCGCCGGCTGCGGCGTGCCGCGACTGATCGCCGCCGATCGCGAGCTGCTCGTCGTCGAGGACTGCGGCCGCAACCTCGAGCACCTGGTGCAGGACGAGCCGCAGCCGCCGCTGCGCCTGCAGTGGCTGCGCGAAGCGGCAGCCGACCTCGGTCGCTTCCACGCTGCCGGCCAGTGGCACGGCGGTGCGCAGTTGCGCAACCTGCTGCGCCAAGACGACGGCACGCTGGCCCGCATCGACTTCGAGACCGCGCTCGACGCGCACTTTCCGCTGCCCGTGCTGCAGGCGATCGACGCGGCGCTGTTCTTCACCAGCGTGGCGCGCTTCGGCGACGCCGCGCCGGCGGCCGAGGTCGCGCCGGCCTACCTGCAGTTCGCCCCCGAAGCGGCGCGCGCCGTGCTGCGCCGCGGCGCCCCGCTGCTCGGCGCGCTGGCACGCTCGCGCCTGCTGCAGCGCCTCGCGCCGAAGGAGGCGGCGCGGCTGCGCGGCGTGGCCGCCGTCGTGCCGCTGCTGTAGGGCTCGTGCGGAGGGTCGCTCGTCGCATCCGGCGAGCGGGGTGTCGTCATCCCCCGGGCCGCCGCGCCGGGCCGCTCCCAAGCCAGGCCCGACCCGCTCGGCGGGTCGCTCGACGTACCCGGCGAGCGGGGTGCCGTCATCCCCTCAGATTTCGATCTTACTGCCCAGCTCGACGACGCGGTTGGCCGGCAGGTAGAGGAAGTCGGCTGCGGCTGCGGCGTTACGGTGCATGCTCGCGAACAGCTTCTCGCGCCACAGCGCCATCCCGGGGCCGATGCTCGGGATCACGATGTCGCGCGACAGGAAGTAGCTCGTCTCCATCTCGTCGAGGCGCACACCGCGCCCGCGCAGCATCTGCAGCGCCTCGGGGACGTCAGGGTCGTTCTTGAAGCCGAAGTTCAGCGTCACCTGCCAGCAGTCGTGGCCGAGCGGATCGATCCGGCAGCGCTTGTCGAAACCGATCCACGGCACTTCGTGGTGCTGCACCGTGACGAACAGGTTGGTCTCGTGCAGCACCTTGTTGTGCTTGAGGTTGTGCAGCAGCGCATTGGGCGCGACGCCGGCTTCGGCCGACAGGAACACTGCCGTGCCCTCGACGCGCGTCGGCGGGCTCACGAAGACGGCTTCGAGGAAGCTCTGCAGGTCGATCGCCTGGTCGCGCAGCGCGTCGCCCATCAGGCGACGGCCCTGCTTCCACGTCATCAGCAGCGTGAACACAACGATGCCGATGACGATCGGGAACCAGCCGCCGTCGGGCACCTTGACGATGTTGCCCGCGAAGAAGGCCAGGTCGATCAGGAAGAAGAAGCCGGTCGCCGCCACGCACAGCCACCACGGGTACTTCCAGCCATAGCGGATGACGAAGAACGTCATCGTCGTCGTGATCAGCATGTCGATCGTGATCGCGATGCCGTAGGCGCCGGCGAGATTCTGGCTCGAGCCGAACGTCACGACTGCGATGACGATGCAGACGTACAGGCCCCAGTTGACGAACGGCAGGTAGACCTGACCCGTCTCGCGCACCGAGGTGTGCAGCACGCGCAGTCGCGGCAGGAAGCCGAGCTGGATCGCCTGCTTGGTGACCGAGAATGCCGCCGTGATCAGCGCCTGCGACGCAATCACCGTCGCCAGCGTGGCCAGCCCGATCATCGGATACAGCGCCCACTCCGGCGCCATCTCGTAGAACGGGTTCTGCGCCGCCTCGGGCCGCGCGATCAGCATTGCGCCCTGGCCGAAGTAGTTGAGCAGCAGCGCCGGCATCACGCAGACGAACCACGCCGCCCGGATCGGCGGCCGGCCGAAGTGGCCGAGGTCGGCGTACAGCGCCTCGGCGCCGGTCACGCACAACACGACGGAGCCGAGCGCGACGAACGCGATGCCCGGGTGCTCGACGATGAAATCGAGCGCGTACAGAGGGTTCAGCGCCCACAGCACGCTGGGGTTGTCGGCGATGTGCACGACGCCGAGCAGCGCCAGCACGGCGAACCAGAACACCATCACCGGCCCGAAGAAACGCCCGACACTGCCGGTACCGAAGCGCTGCACGAAGAACACCGCCGTCAGCACGACGAGCGTGATCGGCACGACGTAGGGGTGCAGCGCCGGCGCGCCGATCTCCAACCCCTCGACCGCCGACAGCACCGAGATCGCCGGCGTGATGACGCCGTCGCCGAAGAAGACCGCCGTTCCGAAGATGCCGATCACCATCAGCGACGCATGCAGCCGCGGCCTGCCGCGCACCGCCACCGACGCCAGCGCCAGCATCGCGATCAGGCCGCCCTCGCCGTTGTTGTCGGCGCGCAGGATCAGCACGACGTACTTCAGCGAGACGATCACCGTGATCGTCCAGAACATCATCGACAGCACGCCGTAGATGTTGTCGACACTCAAAGGCACGTGGTCGCTCGCGAACACCTGCTTGAATGCGTACAGCGGGCTGGTGCCGATGTCGCCATAGACGATGCCGACGGCAGCGAGCGTCAGCGCGGCGAGGCTGGAGCGGGAGGGGGCCTGGCTCATGCGACCGGTTACCCGATGCGCCGGGCCGGCGTGTTCCGAGAAGCGGCTATTGTGCGCCGCCGACTGCTCGCCGGCGCGGATGTTGCAGCGCAGCAACGCGGCGCTGCAACCGACTCACCGTCAGTCGTAGACCTCGGCGTCGGGGTCGGTCGCTTCGAGCTCGTAGCTCGCGGCGAGCATGGCCAGCCGGCCGATCACGCCGTACATGTAGAAGCGGTTCGGCGCGCTGGCGCCCGGCTTTACGCCTGGCCGCGGCAACTGGTTCGACTCGGCAAAGGCCAGCGGGATGAAGCTCGACCCGGGGGCGTTCAGGTTCTCGTCGACGCCGCGTTCGGCATGCACGCGGTAGAAGCCGCCGACGACGTAGCGGTCGATCATGTAGACGACGGGCTCGGCCACGGCATCGTTGATGCGCTCGTAGGTCGGCACGCCTTCCTGCAGGATCACTTCGCTGACTTCGCGTCCTTCCTTGATGACGCTCATCTTGTTGCGCGTGCGGCTGCTCAGTTCGGCGAGATCCTTCGGGTCGCGCACCGTCATGATGCCCATGCCGTAGGTGCCGGCGTCGGCCTTGACAATGATGAACGGCTTCTCCTGGATGCCGTATTCCTTGTACTTGCGGCGGACCTTCGCGAGCAGCGCTTCGGCGTTGCTCATCAGACAATCGCGCCCGGTGTCGTCGGCGAAGTTGACTTCGCCGCAGCGCGCGAACAGCGGATTGATCAGCCACGAGTCCATGCCGAGCAGCTTGGCGAACTTCTTGGCCACTTCCTCGTAGGCCTGGAAATGGTTCGTCTTGCGCCGCACTGCCCAGCCAGCATGCAGCGGCGGCAGCAGGTACTGCTCGTGCAGGTTCTCGAGCACTTTCGGGATGCCGGCCGACAAGTCGTTGTTGAGCAGGATGGTGCAGGGATCGAAGTCCTTGAGCCCGAGACGGCCGCGGTGCCGCGCCAGCGGCTCGAGCGTCAGGCTGCTGCCGTCGGGCAGCGCGACCTCGGTCGGCGACTTGATCGTCTCGTCGAGCGTGCCCAGCCGCACGTTCAGGCCGGCCTGGTGGAAGATCTGCATCAACCGCCGCACGTTCGTCAGGTAGAACGTGTTGCGCGTGTGGCGCTCGGGCACCAGCAGCAGGTTCTTGGCCTCGGGGCAGATCTTCTCGATCGCCGCCATCGCCGCCTGCACGGCCAGCGGCAACATTTCCTCGGTCAGGTTGTTGAAGCCGGCCGGGAACAGGTTGGTATCGACCGGCGCGAGCTTGAAGCCCGCGTTGCGCAGGTCCACCGACGTGTAGAACGGCGGCGTGTGCTCCATCCATTCGAGCCGGAACCAGCGCTCGATCGCCGGCAGCGATTCGAGCACGCGCTGCTCGAGCTCGTTGATCGGGCCGGTCAGCGCAGTGATCAGGTGGGGGACCATGTCGGTGTGCCGCGAGCGACTGAGGGCGAAGCGCCGATTCTAGGCGCCGCACGCAGCACTACAGGCGGATGCGCGCTGCCAGTTCGCGCAGGCGATCGAGCCCCGGCTCCTTGCGCGGCCAGACCAGGCCGACGCCGTCGCCGTCGTGGCGCGGCAGCACGTGCAGGTGCAAGTGCGGCACGGTCTGCCAGCCCGCCGGCCGGTTGGCCTGCAGGATCGTGATGCCGGCCGGCGCGAACGCCGCCTGCACCGCGATCGCGATGCGCCGCGCCGCGCGCATCAGCGCCGCCGCCTCGTCGTCGCTGCAGTCGAGCAGCGTCTCGTGCGGTGCGCGCGTGGCGACGATGACGTGGCCCTCGTTGACCTGTCCGGCGTCCATGAAGGCGAAGACGAGGTCGTCCTCGTAGACCTTGACGCAGGGCAGATCGCCCGACAGCAGCTTCTCGAAAACGGTGCTCATGTCGATCCCTTGTCCGACGGGTACGGTCGAGCGGGCCGGGCGCCGGGCCGCTCCCGAGCCGACCCGCATCCCCTCGGAGGATCGGCCGACGCGACCGATCATCGCACCGCGCACGCCCACGAAGAAGGGCCGCCTCGCGGCGGCCCTCCGAGGCTGCGATGCAGCGGCTTCAGTTCTGATATGCCGTCTCGCCGTGCGACGCGATGTCCAGGCCTTCGCGCTCGTCTTCCTCGCTGACGCGCAGGCCGAGGAGCAGGTCGCAGACCTTGTAGGCGACGAACGCCACGACGCCCGACCAGACGATGGTCAGCAGCACGCTCTTGACCTGGATCCAGACCTGCGCGCCGATGGCGAAGGTCTCCGGCGTCGCGCCGCCCGTGCCGCCGAGGCTTTGCGCCGCGAAGACACCGGTGAGTATGGCCCCGAGGATGCCGCCCACGCCGTGCACGCCGAACACGTCGAACGAGTCGTCGGCGCCGAGCATGCGCTTCAGGCCGTTGACGCCCCACAGGCAGACCAGTCCGGCCAGCAGGCCGAGCACGATCGAACCCATCGGCCCGACGAAGCCGGCCGCCGGCGTCACCGCCACCAGGCCGGCCACCGCGCCGGAGGCCGCGCCGAGCATGGAGGCCTTGCCCTTGGTCAGCGCTTCGCCGGCCGCCCAAGACAGCGTAGCCGCCGCAGTGGCCAGCACCGTGTTGATAAAGGCCAGGCCCGCCAGGGCGTTGGCGGCGCCGGCTGAGCCTGCATTGAAGCCGAACCAGCCCACCCACAGCAGCGAAGCGCCCACCATCGTCAGCGTCAGCGAGTGCGGCTTCAGAGCCTCCTTGCCGAAGCCGACGCGCTTGCCCAGCACGTAGGCTCCCACCAGACCGGCGATGCCGGCATTGATGTGGACCACGGTACCGCCCGCGAAATCGAGCGCGCCGTCGGCGCCGAGAATACCGCCGCCCCACACCATGTGCGCCATCGGCACGTAGCTGAAGGTGAACCACAGGGCGCTGAACAGCAGCACGGCCGAGAACTTGATGCGCTCGGCGAACGAGCCGACGATCAGCGCCGTTGTGATCGCTGCGAACGTGCCCTGGAAGGCGATGAACACGTACTCCGGAATGGTCGTCAGCGCCCCGAAGGTGCCTTGCGTCACGCCCTTGAGGAACAGCTTGTCGAGCGAACCGAAGAACTTGCCTTCGCCGGCAAAGGTCAGGCTGTAGCCGTAGATGGCCCACAACAGACTGATCAGCGAAAAGACGACGAACACCTGCATCAGCACCGACAGCATGTTCTTCGAGCGTGCAAGGCCACCGTAGAACAGTGCCAGACCCGGGATCACCATCAGGATGACGAGCAACGTCGAGGTCAGCATCCAGGCGGTATCGCCGGAATCGACCTTCGGCCCGGCCGCCGGGGCAGCCGGCTCGGGCGCGGCCCGTGCGGCCGGTTCCGCGGAAGCCGCGGCCGCGGCAGGTTCCGACGCCGCCGCATCCTGGGCAAGCGACGGCGCCATGAAGCCCAGGGCCGCCAGGCCGAGAGCGAAGGTTGCAATGAGCTTTCTCATGGTGTCTCTCTGGAATGAGGCGTCAAAGGGCGTCCTTGCCGGTCTCGCCGGTGCGGATGCGCACGACCTGCTCGAGCGGCGAGACGAAGACCTTGCCGTCGCCGATCTTGCCGGTGCGCGCGGCCGTCTCGATGGCCTCGATCACGCGGTCGACGATGGCGTCGTCGACCGCGGCCTCGACCTTGACCTTGGGCAGGAAGTCGACGACGTACTCCGCACCTCGGTACAGCTCGGTGTGGCCCTTCTGGCGGCCGAAGCCCTTGACTTCGGTCACCGTCACGCCCTGCACGCCAATCGCGCTGAGGGCCTCACGCACTTCATCGAGCTTGAACGGCTTGATGATCGCGGTCACCATCTTCATGGTCATCTCCCGTTGGGTGGCGCTGGATCAGAACGTCTTCTTGACGCCGACCACCAGCGAGGTCTTGCCGAGGTGCTTGCCGTTGGCCGGTGACGCGTAGAACGTCTTGTCGGCATCGGTGCCGACGATGCCGGCGCTGACAACGAAGCCGCTGTAGTCCTTCGACGCCGTCAGCGAGTAGTCGGTGTAGGTCGAGAAGCTGCTCGTCGGCCCCTTGATCTTCTGGCGGCCGATGTGCGGCGCGAGCGTCCAGCCGTCCCACACCTCGAAGCCGGCCGACAGGTCGAGGTAGTAGCTGTTCTTGCTGTCCGGGTTGCCGAAGGTGTCGGTCAGGGCATGCGAGTACTTCAGCGTCGCCGGCCCGAAGGTCAGCGCGCCGTAGACCTCCGTCGTGTCGGCGTCGGGGTTGAGCTTGTTGCCCGGGTAGACGTAGGTCAGCACGCCGACGTCCAGACCCAGGCCCTTCATGATCTCCGTCTTGTAGCCGCCGTAGACGTCGAGCTCGACATCGGCGTCGCCGCCCACGTCCTTGATCCACTTGATGTTGGTGGCCCAGGCGCCGAGGTAGAAGCCGCCCGGCAGGCCGAGGTCGACGCCGCCCTGCACAGCAGGCTTGAGGCGCGTCTGCGAGATGCCGCGGTAGCGGTAGTCGCTGACGAGGCCGAGGTTGAAGCTGAGATCCTGTGCCTGCGACAGCGTCGGCAGAGCCGTGGCGCCGATCGCGGCGGCCAGGATCGAGAGAGTCTTCTTCATGCGTTCAAGCTCCAGAGGTTGCTGTGTGTTGTGGTACTTCGGATCCGGTGGACCTGCCCCAGCTGCGTTTGCAGCTTCCGTGCCATCCGCCTGCGAGCTCCAAGCGCCCCATCGAGAGGCGGCGTGAGCGCTGGTTGCGGCGTATGTGCGCCGAAGCGCACCGAAACCATGCGAGAGGCTGCCCAACGCTGGTGCCGCGTCCGGGGGTCGCCCTTGGCGGCACAATGCGCCACGCTGCTGCCCAGGGGAGGGGACGCATGTCGCTGGCTGTCATCCACAGTCGTGCCCTTGACGGGCTCTCGGCGCCCGAGGTCACGGTCGAAGTGCATCTCGCCAACGGCCTGCCAAGCCTGACGCTGGTCGGGCTCGCCGAGACGGAAGTCAAGGAGTCGCGCGAACGCGTGCGCGCCGCGCTGCAAAGCAGCGGCCTCGAGTTCCCGCACAACCGGCGCATCACGGTCAACCTCGCCCCCGCCGATCTGCCCAAGGAGTCCGGCCGCTTCGACCTGCCGATCGCGCTCGGCATCCTGGCGGCGAGCGGGCAGCTCGACGCCGCGCGCCTGGCGACGCACGAGTTCGCCGGTGAACTTTCGCTCGCCGGCGACCTGCGCCCGGTACGCGGCGCGCTCGCCATGGCGCTCGCGGTGCGCCGCGCCGGCGCGCCGCGCACGCTGGTGTTGCCCGAGGCAAGCGCGGCCGAAGCGGCTCTCGTCGAGGGCTTGCCGGTCCGCGCCGCCCGGCACCTGCTCGACGTCGTCGCCGCATTCACGCCCGGCGACGCGGCAGCCGCGCTGCCGACGCCGCAACCCCCGCCGCGCGCGCCCGTCGTTTCGGTGCCCGACCTGCGCGACGTGAAGGGCCAGGCCTCGGCCAAGCGCGCCCTCGAAATCGCGGCGGCCGGCGGGCACAGCCTGCTGATGGTCGGGCCGCCCGGCACCGGCAAGTCGATGCTCGCGCAGCGTTTCGCCGGTCTTTTGCCGCCGCTCGACGAGGTGCAGGCGCTCGAATCGGCGGCGGTGCTGGGGCTGGCCGGCGCGTTCCGCGCCGACCAGTGGGGCCGGCGGCCGATGCGTGCGCCGCACCACAGCGCTTCGTCGCCGGCACTGGTCGGCGGCGGTTCGCCGCCGCGGCCGGGCGAGATTTCCCTCGCGCACCACGGCGTGCTCTTCCTCGACGAGTTGCCAGAGTTCCAGCGCGCAGCGCTGGAGGCGTTGCGCGAGCCGCTGGAGAGCGGGCGCGTGACGATCTCGCGCGCGGCGCGGCAGGCCGAGTTCCCGGCGCGCTTCCAGCTGATCGCGGCGATGAACCCGTGCCCCTGCGGGCACCACGGCAGCCGCGCGCGCGCATGCCGCTGCACGCCCGACGTGATCGCGCGCTACCAGGCCAGGTTGAGCGGGCCGCTGCTCGACCGCATCGACCTGCAGGTCGAGGTGCCGGCAGTCGGTGTCGGCTCGCTTGCCGCGACGGCCGACAGCGAGCCGAGCATCGCTGTGGCGCAGCGCGTCGAGCGCGCGCGCCGCCGCGCCGATGGGCGCCAGGGCTGCAGCAATGCCGAGCTCGACGCGGCCGGCGTCGAGCGCCATTGCACGCCAGATGCGCCCGCGCTTGAATTCCTGCTCGCCGCGGCGGAAAGGCTCGGCTGGTCAGCGCGCAGCCATCATCGCGTGCTGCGTGTCGCGCGCAGCATCGCCGACCTCGCCGACGCCGAGGTCACGCAGACGGCGCACGTCGCCGAGGCGATCCAGTTGCGCCGCGTGCTCAACGCAGCCTGATTCGGCTGCGGCGGTCAGACCGGTGCGTGCTGCCCGACGCGCAGCGTCTGGCCCTGCACCGTGATCGGCGTGCCGACGGCCACCGGCTGCGCGCGCTGGAAGCTGCGCACGCTGCCGTCGTCCATGCGCACGCGCACGGCATAGACCGTTTCGGCGCGCGCCTGCTTTTCGATCTCGTGGCCGGCGAAGCCGCCGCCGATCGCGCCGAGCACCGTCATCGCGGTGCGGCCGTTGCCCTTGCCCATCTGGCTGCCGACGGCGCCGCCGACGACGCCGCCGGCAACGGCGCCGACGCCCGTGCCCTCACCCTTCTTCTTGACAGCCTGCACCGACTCGACGACGCCGCAGGTCGCGCACGGCGCAGCGGCCACAGGCGCAGCGGCCTTGGCAAGCTGCCTGGACGCGGCGGGCTCGCCGGCCGGCAGCTTCGCGGCAACGGCCGGCGCGGCAACCGCTTGCGCATCGGCCCGCCCCGCACGATCGGGCTGCAGCCACATCGCCGCACCGGCGCTCGCCGCGGCGATGCCGAATGCGGCCGCGCCGATCCACACGGCGCGCGGAATGGCGAACCAGGACGGGGCGGAAACGGGTTGCTGTTGAACGGTATCCATGCGGTGTTTCTCCTTTGCAGTGCCTCTACAACGCCGCACGCGCCCCTCGGGTGGGCACGGCGGGCCGCCGAGATGTAAGCCGACGTGTCGCTGCGCGCGCGCCCGTCAGACCATGAAACCGAGGTCGCGCTGCGCGAAGTTGCGCAGGTTCGGGAACACGAAGTCGAGGTTGGCGTCGCTGACGCCGAACCACTTGCCCAGCGTGCCGCCGATCTGGTCGACCGCCACGCCCGGCAGCAGGCTGCCCGAGCCGACTTCGTCGTCGTGATTGAGGCCGACGATCGGAAAGCGCCCGTAGATTTCCTTGCCGCGCACCGCGCCGCCGCTGACGAAATGGTGCGCGCCCCAGCCGTGGTCGGTGCCGTCGCCGTTGGTCGTGAAGGTGCGGCCGAAGTCGGACGCAGTGAACACGGTGACGCTATCGCGCAGCCCCATCGCGGCGAGCGTACCGTCGAAGTAGCCGAGCGCGTGCGACAGCCGCGCCATCAGGTCGGCATGGCCGCGGTTCTGCGAATCGTGCGTATCGAAGCCGCCCATGCTGACGAAGAACACCTGGCGGCTCGCGCCGAGGCCGGCACGCGCGCCGATGATGCGCGCCACCGTCTGCAACTGAACCGCGAGGTTGTTAGTGCCGTTCGCGCCTGTCGACGGAACGACGTAGGTCGGCGGCGCGGCGACTGTCGACGCATTGAAGGCGGTCGAGAAGTCGGCCTGCGCCGAAACCGAGCGCGCGACGATCGCGGCGTGCTCCTTGGCGAACAGGTGCTGGTTGTCGGCCGTGATGATCGAGCGGAACGTGCTCGCGGCGGTGGCCGAGCCGAACAGCGTGCCCGTGATGCCACCCACCGCCACCGCGCCGTTGGTACCGACCTGGTACTGGAAGATGGTGTCGCCCGACATGAAGACGGCATTGCCCGACACCGAGACGTTGGTGAAGATCGAACGCGTGTTGCGGCTGGCCAGCAAGTCGCCGAAGCGCCCGCCCCAGCCGACCTTGGCGCCTTCGGGCGCGAGCGCCTGCCACGTCGACTGCTGGTCGTTGTGCGAGAACAGCTTGGCCGGCCTGGCTTTCGTGTTGTTGCGGTACTCCGTCTTCGTCAACGGCGTGACGAGCGGGCCGGCGTTCGCGGCGATCGCCAGCCGCCCCTGGTCGAACAGCGACTGCGCCTCGGCCATGCTCGGGTGCAGTGCGAACGTGCGCGCATTGTTGACGGCGAACTGCGTGAAGCCGGGCGCGATCGCCCGCACACCTCCGAGCGCCGCGGGCGATCCGAGCGGCGCCCCCGGTTCGGGGGCGGTGCCCGGCGCGAGCAGCGCGATCGGGTCCGTGCCCTGGTTGCGCACGGTCTGGTACGCCGTCCACGAGGCGCTGTCGGTCGGCAGCACCATGTTGCACGAGTCGTTGCCGCCGTAGAGGAAGAGGCACACGATGGCCTTGTAGTCGGTGGTCTGCGCGACGGCCTGGCCCATCGCGGCCATGTTCAGCGCGAACGGCACGGCCGACGTGCCCATCGACGCCGAGAGGACGGAGGAGCGGCGCAGGAATTCGCGACGTGCGGCGTTGTGGTTCGACATGTCGTGGCTCCCTCTCACTTCTGGGTCAGGTAGTCGGGCGACGCCAGCGCCAGGAACACGGCGATGCAGACGCGGTCGCGTCGCATGCTGTCGATGCTCGTCTGGTTGGTGCCGCTGTAGGCCCGGTTGGTCACGGCGGCGACGATCTGCGCACGCAGCGCATCCGTCATCTGGCCCGACATCAGCAGCAAGTTGACGCGCTCGACCAGCGCCGCGGGGTCGTCCGCGAGCGCGATCTCGGCGCTGTAGTCCTGTCGCACATCACGCGACGTGTTGACCGTGACCCAGTTGCGCATGTAGTTCAGGTAGCCGGCGACCGAGACCTCGTGCGCGATCTGCAGCTCGGGCGCGACCAGCCCCGCCGTCGCGATCGTCGTGTTGGGCGGCGCATAGCCAGGACGAAAGAAGTTGAAGACGCTCGGCGCCTTGAGCGGCGTCTGGCCGAGCCGCGAGGCGACGTCGTCGGTGTCGCCGATGCCGCTGTAGCGCCCGGTCTGCGACGTGGCCTTGAACGCGCGCAGGAAGTTGGCCAGCCGGACGACGGGCTCGCGCAGCTTGCCGTCGCCGGTCGCGCCCGCATCGCGGTTGCGCGCCTCCGGATCGAGCAGGACGGCCGAGATCACGGCCTTCATGTCGCCGCGCACCCCCGAGCCGTTGTTGGCGAAGGCCGCCGCGACGCGCGCCACGTAGCCGCTGCTGGGGTTGCTCGTGACCAGCCGCTGGATCAGCTGCTTGCCGATGAAAGGGCCTGTGTTCGGGTGGTTGTGGAGCGCGTCGAGCGCGATCCTCATGTCGCCTTCAGGATCGGGCGACGACGTGGCCGGGATCACGGCGCCGAGAAAGCGCTTTTCGCTGCCTGAGTGGAAGTCGGTGTTCGCCGCGTGGCGGTTGTAAGCCTGCATCGGGCGCCATTCGCGCTCGGCATGTGGGCTGTTGCCGAAGAAGCGCGTGCGGGTGCGGTCGCTGAGATTCGGCCCGGCGTACCAGCTCCAGCCGGTGAACACCTTGGCCAGGCCCGAGATGTCGTCGTGCGCGTAGGTCTCGATCGGCTCGCCGCTGCCGTCACGGCGCAATGTGCCGTCGGCGTTGAGCTCGTACAGTCCGATCGAGAAGAGCTGCATCACTTCGCGCGCATAGTTCTCGTCGGGCACGCGGCCGGTGACGGTGTCCTCCTTCTGGTTGCGCAGCATCGACAGGTAGTTGCCCATCATCGGATGCAGCGTCACGGCCTCCAGCAGATTGCGGTAGTTGCCGAAGGCGTGCTCGCCGAGCGTGTCGTAGTAGGACGCCATGCCGCGCGGGTAGTTGCGCAGGTTGGCGTCGGCGAACGACACGACAAAGATCTGCGACAACGCGAACGCCACGCGCTGGCGCAACTGATCGTCGCCCGCGACAGCTTGCTGCCACCACGATTCGTAGAACGTGCTCTCGCTGATGTTGCCGGTGCCGGCCAGCCGCGCCGCCTCGGCGTCCAGATAGCTGCGGTGCAGGCGCTGCGGGCGGTTGTACTGTTCGCTGATCCAGCCCGCGATGCTTTGCTGCGACAGCGCCGCCAGCGCGGCGTCGTTGGCCCCGAACGAGGCCTGCGTCAGGAAACGTGCTGCTTCCGTGCGCGTCGGCGGCGGCCCGGAATCAGCGCTGCTGCCGCCGCCTCCGCCGCAAGCCGCGACGAGGACGGCGAGCGCGCCGGCGGCCAGCGCGGCACGCAAGCGCACCGCGCGCGGGGCCACGGATCGGATCGATTGGACAGGCTGCGGCTTCACGTCGGTGTTCTCCATGAGCGCTCGCACGCGGCCGGTGCGACATGGCGCCAGTGTCGGCAGCTGCGCGACACGATCGTGGCGAAACCCATCCGCCAGACCGTTCTGTTGACACTTCCTTACCGCGCTTGCGATTGACGCCGCCGACACGCGTCGGCAGCGGCGCGGGGCCGGAGCGCGCTGCGGATGCGGATGCGGAGGGTGCGCGCGTGCCGCGCAGGTGTCAGCCGAGCGCGTTGAGCAGCCGCTTCGCCTCGTCGTCGGCGAGCTCGGCGCGCCGCGCCCAGTCGGCGGCCTGGTCGGCGCCGATCCTGCCGACGTTGAAGTAGGTCGCCGCGGGGTGCGCGATGTAGAAGCCGCTGACGCTTGCGGCCGGCAGCATCGCGAGGCTGTCGGTCAGCTCCATGCCGATCTCGGCACAGCCGAGAGCGCGGAACAGGTCTCGCTTGACGCGGTGGTCAGGGCAGGCCGGATAGCCCGGCGCCGGGCGGATGCCCTGGTACTTCTCGGCCACCAGCTCGTCGTTGCTCAGAGCCTCGTCGGGTGCATAGCCCCAGAACTCGGTGCGCACGCGCTGGTGCAACCGCTCGGCGAAGGCTTCGGCCAGGCGGTCGGCCAGCGACTTCAGCATGATCGCGGAGTAGTCGTCATGGTCGGCGAGGAATTGCGCTTCCTTGCGCTCGACGCCGAGGCCGGCCGTCACGGCGAACAGGCCCACGTGGTCGGCGACGCCCGAATCCTTCGGCGCGACGAAGTCGGCCAGGCAGCGGTTGGGCCGCCGCACACCGTCGACGACGGGCCGCTCGCTCTGGGTGCGCAGGCCGCGCCAGGTCATCAGCACTTCGCGGCGCGTCTCGTCGGTGTAGATCTCGATGTCGTCGTCGTTCACCGTGTTGGCCGGATACAGGCCGATCACGCCGTTGGCGGCGAGCCAGCGACCTTCGATCAGCCGCTGCAGCATGCGCCGGCCGTCGCTGAAGACGCGCCGTGCCGACTCGCCGACGATCTCGTCGGTGAGGACCGCGGGGTAGCCGCCCGCCAGGTCCCAGGTCTGGAAGAAGGGCCCCCAGTCGATGCAGGCGGCGAGTTCGGCAAGGTCGTAGTTGCGGAACACGCGCCGGCCGACGAACTTCGGCGTCGTCGCCGCGTGCCGGGCCCAGTCGATCGGCGTCTTGTTGGCGCGCGCCGCCTCCAGCGTGACCAGCGGCGTCGCCTTCTTGCCGGCGTGCAGCTGGCGCACGCGCTCGTAGTCGGCGCGCAGCTCGGCGATGTAGGCGGCGGCGCGCTCGTCCGACAGCAGCTCGCTGCACACGCCGACCGAGCGACTGGCGTCGGGCACGTAGACGACGGGGCCCTCGTAGTGCGGCGCGATCTTCACCGCAGTGTGGACGCGGCTCGTCGTCGCGCCGCCGATCAGCAGCGGGATCTTCTTCAGGCGGAAGTGCTCGTCGCGCTGCATCTCGGCGGCGACGTGCTGCATCTCCTCCAGGCTCGGCGTGATCAGCCCCGACAGGCCGACGATGTCGGCGCCTTCGACCTTCGCCTTCGCGAGGATCTCCTGGCACGGCACCATCACGCCCATGTTGACGACTTCGAAGTTGTTGCACTGGAGCACGACGGTGACGATGTTCTTGCCGATGTCGTGCACGTCGCCCTTGACCGTCGCGACGACGATGCGGCCCTTGCTGCGCGCCTCGCCGCCGGCCTCGACCAGCGCCTTCTTCTCGGCCTCGATGTAGGGCAGCAGGTGGGCGACCGCCTGCTTCATCACGCGCGCGCTCTTGACCACCTGCGGCAGGAACATCTTTCCTTGACCGAACAGATCGCCGACGACGTTCATGCCGGCCATCAGCGGGCCCTCGATCACGTGCAGCGGCCGGCCGCCGGCGGCGCGCACCTCCTGCCACGCGGCCTCGGTGTCCTCGACGATGAAGTCGGTGATGCCGTGCACCAGCGCGTGCGAGAGACGCTGCGCGACGGACACCGGCGCCTCGGCCGTGCCGCGCCAGGCGAGCTTGTGGCTTTCATCGCGGGCCGCGCCCTTGGCGCTTTCGGCGATCTCGACCAGGCGCTCGCCGGCGTCGGGTCGGCGGTTCAGCACCACGTCCTCGACGCGCTCGCGCAGCTCGGCGTCGAGGTCGTCGTAGACGCCGACCATGCCGGCGTTGACGATGCCCATGTCCATGCCGGCGCGGATCGCGTGGTAGAGAAACACGGTGTGGATCGCCTCGCGCACCGGGTCGTTGCCGCGGAAGGAAAAGCTCACGTTGCTGACGCCGCCCGAGACCTTGGCGCCGGGCAGGTTCGCCTTGATCCAGCGCGTCGCCTCGATGAAGTCCACCGCGTAGTTGTCGTGCTCCTCGATGCCGGTGGCGATGGCGAAGATGTTCGGGTCGAAGATGATGTCCTCGGGCGCGAAGCCCACCTCGTCGACGAGGAGGCGGTAGGCACGCTCGCAGATCTGCGTCTTGCGCTCGAAGCTGTCGGCCTGGCCCTGCTCGTCGAACGCCATCACGACGGCCGCCGCGCCGTAGCGGCGCACCAGCGCCGCCTGGCGGCGGAACTCGGCCTCGCCTTCCTTCATCGAGATCGAGTTGACGATGCCCTTGCCCTGCACGCACTTGAGGCCGGCCTCGATCACCTCCCACTTCGAGCTGTCGATCATCACCGGCACGCGCGCGATCTCGGGCTCGCCGGCGACGAGGTTGAGAAAGCGCACCATCGCGGCCTTGCTGTCGAGCATGGCCTCGTCCATGTTGACGTCGATGATCTGCGCGCCGTTCTCGACCTGCTGGCGCGCGACGGCGAGCGCCTGCTCGAACTCGCCCGCGAGGATCATGCGCGCGAAGGCCTTCGAGCCGGTGACGTTGGTGCGCTCGCCGACGTTGACGAACAGCGATCCCTCGCCGATCGACACGGGCTCGAGGCCCGACAGACGCAGCGGCGGGGGACGATCGGCGGGAGCGGAAGGGTCGGCGGTCATGGCGGTCGGTCGGCACGCGCCTCGCGGCAGCGGCTGCAGCCTCACCCGCAGCCGGTCGTCGCGAGACGACGGGGGGTGAGCGCCGTTGCGCGCCGCCCGCCGATGACCCCGCGGGCGACTGCCCCGAGCCTGGCGGCACAATGGGCCGTCGCAACGCTCCTCGGGACGCGAAGATTCTAATGCGCACTGCCTTGCTCGTCGCCGCTGCAATCGGGGTCACCGGCTGCGCCGGCGTGCCGTTCCTCGATCCCGGCCCGCCCACGGTGGCCAGCGAGCAGCGCCGGCTGCGCGACGAACTGCGCGACGCGCCGGTCGTCGTCGTCGAGACGACGAGCGAAGGCCGGCTGCGCGTCGCCGTGCCCCTGCGCTACGCCTTCGACACCGGCCGCGGCGCAGTCAAGCCGCCGCTCGCCGCCGTGCTCGACCGCATGGCGCCGGGGCTCAAGCCCGGCGGCTTCGACGTGCGCGTCGCGGCGCCGGCCGACAGTCGCGGCGGCAGCCCGCTGCTGGCGCAGGACCGGGCTGCCGGCGTGCGCGACTATCTCGTCGGCCGCGGCGTGCCGCTGGCGCGCTTCACCGGCCTGGCCCAGGCCCCGGGCGACAACGTCGAGATGCTGCTGACGCAGCGCGCGGCGGCGCGCTGATCAGGCCGCCAGCAGCGCGCTGAACAACCGCTCGCCCGGGCGCCGCGGCCGGTAGGCGCCGACGCGCGCCGCGATCTGCGCGATGTGTTCGGGCGTCGTGCCGCAGCAGCCGCCCGCGATGTTGAGGAAGCCCGAGCGCGCGAACTCCTCCATCAGCGCGCCGGTCACGTCGGGCGTCTCGTCGAAACCGGTCTCGGTCATCGGGTTGGGCAGGCCGGCATTCGGGTAGCAGCTGACGTAGGTCTCGC
The DNA here is from genome assembly GCA_964371405.1 of uncultured Burkholderiaceae bacterium. Classification (GTDB taxonomy): domain Bacteria; phylum Pseudomonadota; class Gammaproteobacteria; order Burkholderiales; family Burkholderiaceae_C; genus JAMHWF01. Next base: position 7,814 of record CAYJLV010000048.1, on the reverse strand, counting down.
CGGCCACCTTCGACAGCTCCTCGACATAGGGCCGCATCAGAGCCGCGCCGAGCGCGCAGTTCAACCCGACAGCCAGCGGCCGCGCGTGACGCACCGAATGCCAGAACGCGCTGACCGTCTGGCCCGAGAGGATCCGGCCCGACGCGTCGGTCACGGTGCCCGAGACGATGACAGGCAGCCGCTCGCCGCTCGCCTCCATCAGCTCGTCGAGCGCGAAGATGGCGGCCTTGGCGTTGAGCGTGTCGAACACGGTCTCGATCAGGAACAGGTCGACGCCGCCTTCGAGCAGGCCCTCGGCCTGCTCGCGGTAGGCGTCCTTCAGCTCGTCGAAGCCGATGTTGCGCGCCGCCGGGTCGTTGACGTCGGGGCTGATGCTCGCGGTGCGCGGCGTCGGCCCGAGCGCGCCGGCGACGAAGCGCGGCTTGTCCGGCGTGCTCGCCGCGTCGGCGGCCTCGCGCGCCAGGCGCGCCGCCGCCAGGTTCATCTCGCGTGCCAGCGGGCCGAGGCCGTAGTCCTCCTGCGAGACGCGCGTCGCGCCGAAAGTGTTGGTCTCGACGATGTCGGCGCCGGCCGCGAGATAGGCGGCGTGGATGTCGCGGATCAGCTCGGGCTGCGTGAACTGCAGCAGTTCGTTGTTGCCCTTGACGTCGCGCGGGTGGTCCTTGAAGCGCTCGCCGCGGTAGTCGGCCTCGGTCAGGCGGTGGCGCTGGATCATCGTGCCCATCGCGCCGTCGAGGATCACGATGCGCTCGCGCAGCAGCCGCGGCAGCGCAGCGCCGCGCGTGTAGGCCAGGTTCTTCATGCGGGCATTGTAGGAAGGCGGCGCGGCGGCCGCACGCCGCACGTCAATGCCCGGGCTGCACGAAGCCGATGCCGCGGCGCTGGCGCACCTCGGGCTTGACGCGGTGCTCGGCCTCGAGCTGGGCGAGGAACTCGTCGGGCTCGAAGGCGACGCCGAGCACCTCGACCTGCCGGCGCACGGCAGCGAAGTCGCCCGGCGTCAATTGGTCGAGCGCGGCGAGGCGCGCGCGCTGCTCGTCGCTCGGCGCGTCGGCCGCGCCGGCGAGCGCCTCGGCGACGAACATGCGCTCGCGCTGCGCGGCCAGCAGCGCGTGGAAGCGGATCTTGAACGTGAACCGCCGCAGCGCCGCCTCGTCGAGCTCGTCGAACAGGTTGGTCGTGCAGATGAAGACGCCGGCATGGCGCTCCATGCCCTGCAGCATCTCGTTGACTTCGCTGACTTCGTAGTTGCGCTCGGCCATGCGCCGGCTGCGCAGGAAGCTGTCGGCCTCGTCGAGCAGCAGCACGGCCTGCTCGGCCTCGGCCTCGGCGAACATGCGCGCCATGTTCTGCTCCGTCTCGCCGACATACTTGCTCATCACGTCGCTGGCCTGGCGCACCATCAGCGGTCGCTGCAGCTCACCGGCGATGTGCTCGGCCAGCGCCGTCTTGCCGGAGCCCGGCGGCCCGTAGAAGCACAGGCAGCCGGCGCTGCGCCGGCGCAGCGCCTCGACGATCTTGGCGATCTCGAAGCGCGTCTCGAGATTCAGCAGCGAGAGGTCGTACTGCGTGACGACGCGGCGCATGCCGCGCTCGCTCGGCGCGCCGCCGAGCGCCTTGTCGGCGTTGCCGAGCTGGCGCTCGATCAGCCGCTCGACCTCGCCCGCGTCGCTGGCGAGCCGCGCAAAGCGCACCGCGGTGCGGATCTGCGCCGGCGTGAGGCCGCGCCGTTCGGCCAGCCGCGAGGCGAAGCCCTCGCCGACTGCGACGCCTTCGAGCGCGCGCACGATCAGCGCCTCGCGCGCGCCGGGCGGCGGCGACTTGAGTTCGAGGTGGTACTGGAAGCGGCGCCGGAACGCCGGGTCGATCTGCTCGATGCGATTCGTGACCCACACCACCGGCACCGGATTGGTCTCGAGGATCTGGTTGACCCAGGCCTTGCCGCTGACGGAGCCGCTGGGCACGCCGTCGCCGGTGTCGAGCCGCGCCATCAGCTGCGCCGTGTCGCTGTTGATCGGCGGGAACACATCCTCGACTTCGTCGAACAGCAGGGCGACCTGCTCGCCCCCCTTGAGGAACACCTGGCTGATCTGCAGCGAGCGATAGCGGTCACGGCCCGACAGCGAGTTGCCGTCGCGGTCGGCGTACTCGACTTCGTACAACTCCAGGCCGACACTCTGCGCCGCGACCTTGGCCAGCTCCGTCTTGCCGGTGCCGGGCGGCCCGTACAGCAGCACGTTGACGCCGGGCTCCTTGTGCGCAACGGCATTCCTGAGCAGCGCGCTGAGCACGCGCAGGTCGTCGGCGACGAAGCCGAAGTCGGCCGGGGTCAGAGCGCTCTTGCTCGCCGGCCGCGTGAACACGGCCATCAGGTCGCTCGGCCCCTGGTACTCGCGCATCAGCACCGGAGGCAGCTGCTCGCTGACCTTCATCAGGTCGGCCAGGTCGGTGATGTTGTGCTCCGAGATGAGGTTCTCGACCATGCCGATGCGCTCGAGCCGCGAGCCCGCGCGCAGCGCCTCGGCGACCTCCTGCTCGTTGACACCGGCCACCGCGGCGATCGCGGCATAGGCCTCCTGCGCGTTGGCGACCTTGAACTCGACGAGCAGGCCGCGCAGCTCGCGCTGGTAGCGCGCCAGCGTGCCGTACAGCAGCAGCGCGCGCTCGGCGGGGTTGAGCTGCAACAGGCCGGCGAGCGCGTCGATGTTCTTCTCGACCAGCGTGTGCTCTTTCTTCACGCGCCGCGCCAGCCAGTCGCGCGTCGCGCCGAGCACGGCGAGCAGGTCCTTGGGCGCGTCCTTGATGTACTCGTCGACATAGAAGAACAGCGTGCCCTCCTCGTAGGGCCCTTTCCAGGCGCCGTGGCGCTGCATGAAGGCGTCGTCGGTCAGGGCATCGTGGCCGCGCCACAGCGCATTGCCGGCGCAGCGCGTGCGCAGGAAGGCGCGCAGCCGCACCAGCACCGGCGCCGGCCACACCAGGTGGCGGCCGGTCAACGCGAGCAGGCTGCTCCAGTCGCGGCGCAGATTGAAGCGGCCCGCGCTGTTGAGCGTCAGCGTCAGCACGAACTGCGAGCAGAGGCGATCCAGCACGGGAGCCTCGGCCAGGTCGGGCGACAGGACGAACCGGGCATCGGCGGTCTTCAAGCGGCGCTCCAGGATGACGCTTCACGGGTCATCTTGGCGCAGCCGCCGCCCGGGGGCAAGCCCGGACGCGCCCGCCCCTGCGCAGCGCCGGGCAATGCGCGATCAGTGCGCCGTCAGCGGCTGCTGCATCAGCGCCGCGTAGCGGCCGAGCCAGGCATCGAATTCCGCTTCCGAGGAGGCCTTGTCGATCAGCGCCGCAACGCCTTCCTTGAAGCTGGCGGCCAGCGCGCCGTCGATGAAGATCTCCTTGCGCGCTAACTTGTCGACGATCTCGAACCCGCCGCGCGCCGCGCGCGGCGCGGACGATGCGCCCGCGTCAGCGGGCACCTCGAACTGGACGACGGCGAAATTGTCGGAGTTGTAGACCATCTGCATGTGCATGCCCTTTCGGAGCGGATGCCGAAGAAATGGGTCTGCAGCGCCGGATTTCAAGCGCCCGATCGTCCCGGTCGTCCTTCAGCGGGCCGGCCCGGCCTCGTCCAACAGCCACTCCTGCGCCGGCGCTCCGCCGGTCGGGGTCGTGCGCACGCGCAGCGGCAGATGCCCGCGTGCGGCGTCCAGCCAGACCTCGACGCGCACGTCGTAGCGCCGCCGCGGCTCGCGCAGCAGGCGCACCGCGGGGCGCGCCGCGCCCCGCGGTGCGGCGATGTCGTCGATGCCGGCAACGATGAAGTCCCAGCGATCGGCGTCGCCGCGTGCCCCGCTGACGTACAGGGAGATCGATTCACCGCCCACCCAAGGCTCGGTGCGGGCCCGCGCGATTGCCGCGAGCTGCACGATCCAGCTCAACCGATCCTGCGCTCCGGGCGGCAGCGGGTGCTCCAGCGGCGGACCCGAGTAGACGATGCGCGGCGGCCCACCGGCGCCGTCGCGCTGGAAGTTGGCGGCCTGGATGCCGCGGCGCGCCCGGCGATCGATGAATCGCAGCGGCGCGAGACCGGCCGCGTCGTAGCCGCCGCGGCTCTCCCAGACGTAGGAGTGCGCGCCGAGGTCGACATCGAAGCGCGCGACATAGCCGTCGCCCGCAGGCTGCCAGTGCAGTTCGCCGTGGCCGCTCGCTTCGCCGCGCAGCACGGTGTAGCGCGCGCTGAACTCGGGCGGCGGTTCGGTTGCATAGGTCGGCCAAGGTTCGGCAGCAGCGGCGTCGGGCGGGCGCGCCGCGGGCTCGGCGGGCAGCGCTCGACGCGGTGCGCGGCCCGGTGGAGGCGCTGTCGGCATCGGCGCAACCGGATTCGCGGCAGCAGCGGCAGGCGAGCGCGGCGACGCGACGGCAAGGACGCTGCGCACCGGCGGCCCGTGCTGCGCCTGCCGCGCCGCCTCATTCGGCAAGCGCGTGGCCTCGAACCCGGCGAGCGCCAGCCAGTGCCCCGCGGCGACGGCGAGCAGCAACACGCCGAGGACGGCGGCGTCGGGCCGGCGAGGCCCGCTCGGAGACAGCGCAGACATCGACGGGCAGCAGACATCTCGCGTGCATGAGGCGCATGCACTCGCCAAGCCGGGTGCGGGTGATTATGCGTGGGCGCTCGCCCAGGGCCCGCGCCGCGCCGGCTCGGCATCGACGCTGGCCAGCGCTGCGCGCGCGGAGCAGAATGGGTTGCCTCAGAAACTGACGGCGCGGCGACCTTTGAACTGAAGGGAGACTCCATGGCCGAGACTGCCGGCTTCAACAAGCTCGTTCCCGGATTCGATTTCCTGCAAGGCCTCGTGAAGAACGCGGGGGCGGCACTGCCGAGCATCGGCCAGTGGGTCGCGCCGACGCTCAACCCCGAGGAACTCGAGAAGCGCATCGAGGAGTTGCGCACGGTGCAGTTCTGGCTCGAGCAGAACGCGCGCATGCTCGCCGCGACGATCCAGGCGCTCGAAGTGCAGCGCATGACGCTGTCGACCCTCAGGACGATGAACGTGCAGGTCGGCGATCTGCGCGAGTCGCTGAAGATCCGCGCGCCCGAGGCCGCACCGGCAGCGCCGCCGCCCGCCGCAGCGACGAAGACGGCGCGCAAGCGGGCGCCGGACGCCGCAGCCGCCGGCGCGATGCCCGACGCGGCCGGCGTCGTCGATCCGATGCAGTGGTGGGGCGCGCTGACGAAGCAGTTCACGCAGCTCGCGACCACCGCGATGAAGGACTCGGCGACCGACGCGGCGAAGAATCTCGCCGGCGCGATGGTCAAGCAGTCGTTCGACGCCGCCGGCCAGACGCTGCGCGCCGCGGCGGCGGCGCCGGGCAAGGTCGCACGCGCGGTGAAGCCCAAACCGCGGGCGCGCAAGCGCCCCTGAGCCGGCCGCCATGAAGCCGTTCGCGCACGGCCACGCCACGCACACCGACTGGCGGGTCGCGCTGGCGCGCGCCGCGCAGCAGGTCGACTCCGCCCGCAATGACGAGAGCACCGGCGCGCCGACGCTCGGCTGGCTCTACTTCAGCGATCACTACGCCAGCGAAGCCGAAACCCTCTACGACGAAGTGCGCCGCCGCTGGCCCGGCGTCGCCTGGGTCGGCGCCTGCGGCATCGGCGTCTCGGCCAGCGGCGTCGAACACTTCGACGAGCCGGGGCTGGCGCTGATGCTCGCCGCGCTGCCGCGCAGCGACTTCCGCGTCTTCTCGGGGGCGCAGCCGCTCGGCGGTTTCGCCGCGCACACGGCGCAGGTGCACGCCGACCCGGCGACGCCCGATCTCGCCGAGCTGATCGGCGAGTTGAGTGCGCGCACCGCCAGCGGCTACCTGTTCGGCGGCCTGGCCTCGGGGCGCGGCCGTGCGCCGCAGATCGCCGACGGCGTGCACGACGGCGGCCTCTCGGGCGTCGCGTTCAGCGACCGCATCGCGCTGGTTTCGCGCGTCACGCAGGGCTGCCAGCCGGTCGGGCCGGTGCGCACGATCACCGGCGCGGAGCGCAACGTGGTCGCGACGCTCGACGGCCGGCCGGCACTTGCCTGCCTGCTCGGCGATCTCGGCATCGACATCGCAACGCCCGACCGTGCCTTGCCCGCCGTGCGCCAGACGCTGGCCGGCCTGAGCGCGGGCAACACCGACCTGCTGGCACGCGCCGGCCAGTTCGGCACCGACACGCTGGTGCGCCACCTGATCGGCATCGACCCGCAACGCGGCGCCATCGCGATCGGCGACGCCGTGCAGCCCGGCATGCGGCTGGCGTTCTGCCAGCGCGACACCGAGGCCGCGCGGCGCGACCTGGTGCGCATCTGCGCCGAGGTGCGCGAGGAGCTCGAGCCCGACGAACTCGTGCTTCATGGCGCGCGGCCGGCGGCGCGCGTTGCCGCCGCCGCAGCGCTGCCGGCCGCCGCCGCACTTGGCCCGCGCATTGCCGGAGCGATCTACGTCAGCTGCTCGGGCCGCGGCGGCCCGCACTTCGGCGCGCCGTCGGCCGAACTCGCCATCGTGCGGCGCGCACTCGGCGACGTACCGCTGGCCGGCTTCTTCGCCGCCGGCGAGATCGCGCGCAACCACCTCTACGGCTACACCGGCGTGCTGACGGTGTTCGCCGCCGACTGACGACCCGGAACCATCCACCTCCGCAACGCATCGAAACGGCATGGCGGCATCGAAGGTCTTCCTGCAGCGCGCGCTGTTCGCCGTGGTCGCTACGGCGTCGGCGGCCGGCGGGACGGCGCAAGGCACGGCGCAGATCTACCAGCAGCGCACCGCCGACGGGCGCATCGTGTTCAGCGACCGGCCCGACGCCGGCGCGAAAACACAGCGCACTTGGCAGTTCACGCCCGAGGATCCGCAGGCGGCGCAGCAGCGCCGCGACGATGCGCGCCGCGAGGCGCAGGCCGTGACCGAGCGCATCCAGCGCCGGCTCGACGAGCAGCAGCAGCGCGACGAGCGCCTCGAGCACGAACGCCTGCGCCTGGCCGAGGCGCAGGCCCGGCTCGACGCCGAGCGCGCGCGTGCCGAGGCGGCGCGCCAGCCGGCGATCGTGCATCTGCCGCATGTCGTCGCTCACCCCATGCCGCGCGCCGTGCGCGTGCCGCCGCCACCGCCTCGGCCGCCGCGCGTGCCGCGGCCCGGGTCGCCGAAACCGTCGACGTCGTCCGGCGAGCGCCGCTGACGCCGCCCACCGGAGCCGACCCGATCCCGCGTAAGCTACGCGCCTGAGTGCCGCCGCCAAGCGGCCCGGCGAGGAGACCCGTCCCGATGAACGCCCCCGAGCGCCGCGAGCCGAGCGCCGCTGCCGCGTCACAACGCGCGCAACGCCAGGCCGCCGTGGTGGCCGCGCTGTCGGCAGTGCTTCCGGCACGCGCGCTGCTGTGGCACGGCGAGGACGTCGCGCCCTACGAGTGCGACGGGCTGACCGCGTATCGCGAACACCCCCTCGCCGTCGCGCTGCCCGAGACCGAAGAACAGGTCGCCGCCGTGCTGCGCACCTGCCACCAACTGCAGGTGCCGGTGGTTGCGCGCGGCGCCGGCACCGGGCTGTCGGGCGGCGCGCTGCCGCACGCGCTGGGCGTGACGCTGAGCCTGGCCAAGTTCAATCGCATCGTGCGCATCGACCCGACCGCGCGCACGGCCGTCGTGCAGTGCGGCGTGCGCAATCTCGCGATCAGCGAGGCCGCAGCGCAGTACGGCCTCTACTACGCGCCCGACCCGAGCAGCCAGATCGCCTGCACCATCGGCGGCAACGTGGCCGAGAACTCGGGCGGCGTGCACTGCCTGAA
>CAYJLV010000047.1:0-31510 GCA_964371405.1 uncultured Burkholderiaceae bacterium | reverse complement strand
CGTTGTCGCTGGTCTTGGAAGCGACTTCCTTGACCATCTGCGCGCCCATGTTCTGCAGCCTGTCCTTTAGCTCGATCTCCTTGGCGACCGAGACGCCGTCCTTCGTGACGGTCGGGGCGCCGAAGCTGCGCTCCAGGACGACGTTGCGGCCCTTGGGGCCCAGCGTTACCTTGACGGCGTTGGCGAGGACGTTGACGCCCTCGACCATGCGCGCGCGCGCGTCGCCGCCGAAAATCACTTCTTTTGCTGCCATATGTGTTCTCCGAGTTCAGTGGGATGGATGGACGCGCCGGTTACTTCTCGACAACGGCGAACAGATCCTCTTCGCGCATCACGAGCAGCTCGTCGCCGTCGACCTTGACGGTCTGGCCGCTGTACTTGCCGAACAGCACGCGATCACCGACCTTGACGTTGAGCACCACGAAGTCGCCCTTGTCGTTGCGCTTGCCGGGGCCGACCGCGAGCACCTCACCCTGATCGGGCTTCTCGGCGGCGTTGTCGGGGATGACGATGCCGGAGGCAGTCTTGGTTTCCTGTTCGACGCGCTTGACGATCACTCGATCGTGCAAAGGACGAAGTTTCATTGCATCTCCTTGGAGAGTAAGTGCTTGGTGTAACGAAGAAGTTTGCACACACAAACAAGAGTGTGTTCCACAACCGCTTGGTGGCGGATGAGCTCGTTAGCACTCGACGCAGTCAAGTGCTAGCAGACGGAATTATAGGGACAAGCGAACAGCTTTCAAGGCCACCCGGTCAGTGCGCGGCGGGTGGCTCGATCTGGCCGTCGTCTCCGCGCTCTTCGCCGGGCGAGGTCCCGACGCGATAGCGTCCGTCGGCCCAGGCGCCCAAGTCCAGTGCTCGGCAGCGCTCGCTGCAGAAGGGCCGGAATGGGTTGTCCTGCGCATAGCGGCTCGGTCCGCGGCAGGTCGGGCAGGCGACGATGCGCTCCGCTCGCTGCGCCGGCGTCGCGGGCTTCATGCGCACAGAGTGAGTTCGAACCCGGCGTCGACTTCGGCAGGCCGCAGCCGACCGTCGGGCTCCTGGCGCATCATGCGGACGGAAACCATCAGGCGGTGCCCGCTGATCTCGGGAACGAGGCCCGACTCGGAGGCAATGCGCAGACGCAGCAGGTGATAGACGCGTCCGACCGCCAGACTCTGCTGGTACTGGCCGCCGACGGCCACGACCTTGTGCGCGACACCCGCGTCGCGCAGCAGACCGAGCAGCACCTTGAGCGCTTCGGCGAGCGGCATCAGCGTCGACGTCCACTGGATCAGGTCGGCGCGCCGATGCGCCGGTTCGTGCTGCTGCCAGGCGAAATAGGCGGGCAGGTCGAACTCGCAGGTACCGCCCGGAATGCTGATGCGGCTGCGGATGCTCATCAGCCATTCGTTGGCGGTCAGTGCGTGGCCTGCCTTGCCGGGGACGGCATGCAGGCCGGCGAAGGCGTGGTCGACACGGGCGACGACGTCGTCGAGAACTTGCTCGGCGATCGCCGGATTGCCTCGATACGCGTTCAACTCGGCCTTCTTGCGCTCGAGTTCCTTCAGCAGATCGGACTTGAGATCGGCGCGCGACGCCACGTCCATGATCTCGAAGATCGTCGCGAGTGCGTAGTGGTGGTCGACGACGGCATCGCGCGCCATGAGCTGGCCGAGACGGTCGAACAGATGCTCGAGCCGGAGCATCGTGCGAATGCTTTCGTTGAACGGATACTCGTAGAGCACGCAGCAACACTTCCCCGGCCTCGCGGACCGCCGATCGATGCGGCCCATTGTTCCACACGCCAGGCGGTCAAGCGGGTTCGCACCAGCGGCGCCAGAGGGCTTGCACCTCCAGCGCGAGTCCATCGAGCGTCAGTCCGTCGTTGTAGATCACGGCGTCGGCGCAGCGGCGGCGTTGGCCGCGCGTGGCCTGTTGCGCAATGATGCGTTGCGCGACGTCGAGGTCCCAGCCGCTGCGCCGTGTGACACGCTGTGCCTGTGTCGACTCCTCGCAGTCGACGACGAGCACGCGGTCGACGCGCGCGCGCCAGCGGCTCGACTCGGCGAGCAGCGGCACGTCGAAGACGACGCAGCCCTGCGGCGGGGCTGCCTGCTCGAGTCGAGAAGTTTCCGCGGCGATCATGGGGTGGAGGATCGATTCGAGCCGCTGACGCGCTGCGGGTTCGCCGAACGCGAGTTCGCGCATGCGCGCGCGATCGAGCGCACCGGTCGCATCGATCATCGCCTCGCCGAACGCGGCGCGCAGCGCACTGATCGCGGCGCCGCCGCTCGCCGTGAGCGCGCGTGCGATCGCATCGGTGTCGATGAGTGTCGCACCGTGATCAACGAGCGTCGCAGCGACCGTGCTCTTGCCGCTGCCGATGCCGCCCGTCAGGCCGATCCGCCGCAGGCGAGCGAAAGCCATTCAGGACCAGCCGAGCCAGCCCAGCACCCGCTCGGAGCCTGCCAACATCACGACCAGGCCGGAGCCGGCGAGGAAGGGGCCGAACGGCACGTACCGGCCTTCACGCAACGACGAGTTCATCTTCATCGCGACGCCGATCACCGTGCCGATCAGCGACGCGCCGAGGACGATCGGCAGGATCATCGGCCAGCCGAGCCAGGCGCCGAGCGCGGCCAGCAGCTTGAAGTCGCCGTAGCCCATGCCTTCCTTGCCGGTGGTGAGCTTGAAGAGCCAATACACCGACCACAGCGACAGGTAGCCGGCGACGACGCCCCACAGCGCGGAGGGCAAAGCAATCGTCCAACCCAGCGCGCTGGCGATCAGACCGCCCCACAACAGCGGCAGAGACAGGCCGTCGGGCAGCAGCGTCGTGTCCCAGTCGATGGCGGCCAGGGCGACGAGAACCGCCGCGAACGCACACCACAGCAGGCTGACCGGCCGGGCGTCGTAGCGGTAGGCGATGGCGGCGAAGAGCAGGGCCGTCAGCAATTCGACGATCGGGTAGCGCGGCGAAATCCACGCCTTGCACGCCGAGCAGCGACCGCGCAGCCAAAGATAGCTCAGCAGCGGGATGTTCTCGTGCCATGCAATGGTGTGGCCGCACGACGGACAGCGCGAGCGCGGCGTGGCCAGGCCGATGCGGTCTTCCTTGGCGGGCTCGACGGCCACGCCGAGCAGGTCGGCCGCCTCGTTGCGCCACCCATGCTCCAGGATCAGCGGCAGTCGGTGAATGACGACGTTGAGGAAGCTGCCGATGCACAAACCGAACAGCGCCAAGACGGCCGGCGACAGCAGCGCATCCGGAAAGGCGACCACCATGCGACTGCGCGGATCAGACCACGGCGCCGAGCTTGAAGATCGGCAGATACATCGAGACGACGATGCCGCCGATCAGCACGCCGAGAATCACGATGATGAACGGCTCCATGAGACTCGAAAGGCCCTTCACGGCCTCATCGACCTCGTCCTCGTAGAACTCGGCGGCCTTGGCAAGCATATGGTCGATCGAGCCGGATTCCTCGCCGATCGCGCACATCTGCAGCACCATCGTCGGAAACACCCCGGTGGTCTGCATCGACGCCGTCAGCGAAGAACCGGTGGACACGTCCTTCTGGATCTGCTCCGTCGCTTCGGCGAACACAGCGTTGCCCGACGCACCGCCGACGGAATCGAGAGCCTCGACCAGCGGCACGCCGGCGGCGAACATCGTCGACAACGTGCGCGTCCAGCGTGCCACGGCGGACTTGTTGACCAACGCGCCGAACACCGGGACGCGCAGCAGCAGGCGGTCCATGAACTTCTGCATCTTCTCGGATCGTTTCCACGACTCGAAGAAGAAGTAGCCGCCACCGCCGATCAGCCCGAAGATCGCCCACCAGTACTTGACGAAGAACTCCGACATCGCGATCACGAACAGCGTCGGCGCCGGCAGATCGGCGCCGAACGACGTGAACACTTCCTTGAACGCCGGAATGACGAAGATCATGATCACCGTCAGTACGACGAAGGCGACGACGAGGACGGCGATCGGGTACATCAGCGCCGAGCGGATCTTGTTCTTGATCGCGACGATCTTTTCCTGATAGAGGGCCAGCCGGTCCAGCAGTTCTTCGAGGATGCCGCCCGCCTCGCCGGCTTCGACGAGGTTGCAGTACAGCGCGTCGAAGTGCAGCGGATGCCTGCGAAACGCCGCCGACAGGCTGGTGCCGGTCTCGACGTCGTTGCGGATGTCGTTGAGCAGTTTGGTCATGCGCGGGTTTGTGCTGCCGCGCGCGACGATGTCGAAGGCTTGCAGCAGCGGCACGCCGGCGCGCATCATCGTCGCGAGTTGCCGCGTGAAGATGGCGATGTCCTTCTGCTTGATCGAGCGTCCGCCGCCCATCCGGCGCTTCTTGACCTTGGTGACGAGGATGCCCTGGCGTCGCAGGCTCGCGCTGACCATGGCCTCGCCGCCGGCGCGCAATTCGCCGCGCACCATCTTGCCGGTCTTGTCCTTGCCTTCCCACTCGAAGACGAAGTCCTTGATGCTTCTCGCGGCTACTGCAGTCGCCATAGTGCCTCCGGTGAACCCGTTGCCATGTCGTCGTTATTCGTTGGTGACCGAGATCACCTCTTCGAGCGTCGTCACTCCGGCTCTCACCTTGACGAGTCCCGACTGGCGCAGGTCGCGCACACCGTCGGCGCGCGCTTGCTCGGCGATGTCCAGCGCCGTGCCTTCGCTGAGAATGATGCGCTGGATGCTCTCTGTGATCGGCATGACCTGGTAAATGCCGAGGCGGCCCTTGTAACCGTTGTTGCAGGCCGAGCAGCCGACGGCGCGATACGGCCTCCAACTGCCGTCGAGATCGTCAGCGGCATAGCCGGCACGCAGCAGCGCTTCGCGCGGATAGTCGGCCTGCTGCTTGCAGTTGTCGCACAGGCGCCGCGCCAGCCGTTGCGCCGTGATCAGCAGGACGCTCGACGCGATGTTGAACGGGGCGACGCCCATGTTCAGCAATCGCGTCAGCGTCGTCGGTGCGTCGTTCGTGTGCAGCGTCGACATCACCATGTGACCGGTCTGGGCCGCCTTGATCGCGATGTCGGCGGTTTCGAGATCGCGGATCTCGCCGACCATGATGACGTCCGGATCCTGGCGCAGGAACGAGCGCAATGCGGCCGAGAAGGTCAGCCCCGCCTTGTCGTTCACGTTGACCTGATTGATGCCCGCCAGGTTGATCTCGGCCGGATCCTCGACGGTCGAGATGTTGACGCCGGGTTGGTTGAGGATGTTCAGGCAGGTGTAGAGCGACACCGTCTTGCCGCTGCCGGTCGGCCCCGTCACGAGCACCATTCCATACGGGCGCTGGATGGCCTTGAGCAGGCGTTCCTTTTCGATCTTCTCGTAGCCCAGGGCTTCGATGCCAAGCTTGGCACTCGACGGATCGAGGATACGGATGACGATCTTCTCGCCGAACAGCGTCGGCAACGTGCTGACGCGAAAGTCGATCGCCTTGTTGCCGAACTTCAGCTTCATGCGGCCGTCCTGCGGCACGCGCTTCTCGGCGATGTCCAGGCGCGAAATGACCTTGATGCGTGAAGCCAGCTTGTCCTTGATTGCGATCGGCGGCTGCGTGATCTCGCGCAGATCGCCGTCGATGCGAAAGCGCACGCGGTAGTGGTACTCGTAGGGCTCGAAGTGCAGGTCGGAAGCACGCGCGTTGATCGCGTCGATCAGCATCTTCTGCAGGAACCTGACGACCGGGGCATCCTCGACGTCGGTGGCGATGTCCGCTTCCTGCGGTGCCGATACGTCGTCGGTGACGTCGAACTCGAAATCGCCGCCCACCAGCGACTCGAGGGATTCGGCTGCGCTGGTCCCCTGCGCCTCGAGCAGCTGCGCAAGCTTGTCGTGTTCGACGATCACCCACTCGGGCGAGAGCTGCGTCGCGAACTTGATGCGCTCGACCGCTTCCTGGTCGGTCGGATCGGCGCCGCCGATGAACAGACGATTGCCTCGCTTGCCCAGCACGACGACCTGGTACTGGTACGTCAGCTTGCCCTCGATGATGTTGCGGGGCAGGCGCGGAACGTCGACTGCGCCCAGATCGAGCAGCGGCAGCGCCAAGGCCGCGGACAATGTATGAGCGAGGTCCGCGGGCGATACGGCGCCCGCGCCGATCACGGCCGAGACGAAGCTTGAGCGCTTCTCCTTGGCGCTGCGGACTAGTTCCTCAGCCGTCTTCGCGTTGAGCTTGCCGGCGTGAACCAGCACGCGGGCAACGCCGGAAAGGGCCGAATGGGGCGCGTCTGCCAGCGTGTCCACAGATCAATGCATCACTTCGCAATGTGAGATCGAAATCGATCATCGCCGATTCGATCTACCCTGTAAACGTCGGTGCCCGAACCACGCGGCAACAATGCACGAACGCGACACCTTGGCGATCTTGTTGCCAAACGCAACAGTGGTCGGGGTGAGAGGATTCGAACCTCCGGCCTCTACGTCCCGAACGTAGCGCTCTACCAGGCTAAGCTACACCCCGATTGCGGCGACAGCAGCCGCGTCGCGCGCCTAGCCGGACCGAGCCGCTCACGAAGAGCGATCGACCGACCGCAAGCATAATTCTAGCAGAGCCGTCCTGTGCATTGAGTCGGGGACGAGACCGAGGCACTCCCGCGCACGCGCGGCCTCCGCGCGTGCAGCGGCTCGAGTCGCGTCGAGCGCACCGGTGCGGCGCACCACGTCGACAATGGCTTGCAGGCCCGCGACCTCGCCCTGTTCGATCGAGCTGCGGATCAGTTCGCGTTCCGCCGCGGTGCCTCGCTGCATGGCGAGCAGCAGCGGCATCGTCGGCTTGCCTTCGCGCAAGTCGTCGCCGACGTTCTTGCCGAGTCTGCTCGAGTCGCCCTCGTAGTCGAGCAGGTCGTCGACCAGCTGGAATGCTGTTCCGAGCGAGCGACCGTACGCAGCGCAGGCTTCCTCGACTTCGGCCGGTACCTCCGCGAGGATGGCGCCCAGCCGCGCGCTGGCCTCGAACAGCTTGGCGGTCTTGAAGCGGATGACGCGCAGGTAATCCTCGACCGCGATGTCGGGGTCGTGCATGTTCATCAGCTGCAGGACCTCGCCTTCGGCGATCACGTTCGTCGCGTCGGCGAGCACGTCCAGCACGCGCATGCGGTCCAGCGACACCATCATCTGGAAGGCGCGCGAGTAAAGGAAGTCGCCGACCAGCACGCTCGCGGCGTTGCCGAACATGGCGTTCGCCGTCTCGCGCCCGCGACGCAGCGCCGACTCGTCGACCACGTCGTCGTGGAGCAGCGTCGCCGTGTGGATGAACTCGACGATCGCCGCGAGCGTGAAGCGCTCGGGCCCGGCGAAGCCGAGCGCGTTGGCGAAGAGCAACACGAGCCGCGGCCGAATGCGCTTGCCGCCTGCCTCGATGATGTAGCGCGAGATCTGGTTCACCAGCGCGACATCGGATGCCAAACGGTGCCCGATCACATCGTCGACCTGCGCCATGTCGGCCGACATCAATCGATCGACCGCGGCGAATGCGACAGCAGGTTGTGGCGACGAAGAAGGCACGCTCAGGCTCGATGCAAAGACGGAGGATTATAGGAATCCACCCCTTCGCGACCGGGCGCACGATGAGATCTGCTACAATATTCGGCTTCGCGCGACAGCTAGGTGCCCAACCGGCGAGCGCGGCGTCGATCAGAAGGAATCCGTCTATGTACGCGGTCATCAGAACCGGCGGCAAGCAATACAAGGTTGCTGCCGGCGAAAAGATCAAGGTGGAGCTGCGCTCCGGAGATGTCGGCTCGCAGGTCGTCCTTGACCAAGTGCTGGCCGTCGGCAGCGGAGCCGACCTGAACGTCGGCACGCCGACGGTCGCTGGCGCAACCGTCACCGCCACCGTGGTGGCGCATGGCAAGCACGACAAGGTGCGCATCTTCAAGATGCAACGTCGCAAGCACTACCAGAAGCATCAGGGCCACCGCCAGAGCTACACCGAGCTCGAGATCAGCGCCGTCAACGCCTGATACGCAGCACAGCAAGGAGTCCCCAGAAATGGCACAGAAAAAGGGCGGCGGCTCGACGCGCAACGGCCGCGACTCGCAGCCGAAGATGCTCGGCGTCAAGGTGTTCGGCGGGCAGGTCGTCTCGGCCGGCTCGATCATCGTGCGCCAGCGCGGTACCAAGTTCCACCCGGGCACCAACGTCGGTGTCGGGCGTGACCATTCGCTGTTCGCGCTGGTCGACGGCGTCGTCACTTTCGACACCAAGGGTCCGCTGAACAGGCAGACTGCCTCGGTCACGACGAACTGAGTCTCGACGCGCCCGAAGCGAAGCCCCGGCCTGCCGGGGCTTTCGTTTTTTCCGCGGGCGCACGACCCTGCTGCACACTCACACCATGAAGTTCGTTGACGAAGTGACGATCGACGTGGCCGCCGGAAACGGCGGCAGCGGCTGCAGCAGCTTCCGGCGCGAGAAGTTCATCCCGTTCGGCGGTCCGAACGGCGGCGACGGCGGGCGCGGCGGCAGCGTCTGGGCGGTGGGCGACAGCAACCTGAACACGCTCATCGACTTCCGCTACGCGCGCCGCCACGAAGCGCGCAACGGCGAGCCCGGCCGCGGCTCAGACCAGTTCGGCGCGGCGGCCGACGACATCGTGCTGCGCATGCCGATCGGAACGATCGTGACCGACCTCGACAGCGGCGTCGCGATCGCCGAACTGCTCGTCCCTGACGAGAAGGTGCTGCTCGCCAAGGGCGGCGACGGTGGCTTCGGCAACCTGCATTTCAAGAGCAGCACGAACCGCACGCCGCGCCAGAAGACCCCCGGGTGGCCGGGCGAACACAAGCGCCTGAAGCTCGAGTTGCGTGTGCTTGCCGACGTGGGCCTGCTCGGCATGCCCAATGCTGGCAAGTCGACCTTCATCGCCGCCGTGTCGAACGCGCGGCCGAAAGTCGCCGACTATCCGTTCACGACCCTGCACCCGCACCTCGGCGTTGTGCGCGTCGCACCCGAGCAGAGCTTCGTCATTGCCGACATCCCCGGGCTGATCGAGGGCGCCGCCGAAGGCGCGGGGCTCGGGCACCTGTTCCTGCGCCATCTGCAGCGCACGCGGCTGTTGCTGCACATCGTCGACATCGCGCCGTTCGACGAAGGCGTCGACCCGGTGCAGCAGGCGCGCGCGATCGCGGCCGAGCTCAAGAAGTACGACCCCGCGCTGCACGCCAAGCCGCGTTGGCTGGTGCTCAACAAGGTCGACATGGTGCCCGTCGAAGAACGCGAGCAACGAGTCAAGGACTTCTTGCGTCGCCTGCGCTGGAAGGGGCCGGTGTTCCAGATCTCTGCGTTGACGCGCGAAGGCTGCGAACCCTTGATCCGCGCCATCTACGATGCGGTGGCATTGCATGCGCGTGCGGCGCACGAGGCGCCCGATCCGCGCTTCGCAGCGGGTGCGCATGGCGAAGGATGCCGCGATGAGTGACGTGCTGCGCCGCGCGCGTCGGATCGTCGTCAAGGTCGGTTCCAGCCTGGTGACGGACGAAGGCCGCGGCATCGATGCGCAGGCCATCGCGAACTGGTGCCGCCAGATGGCGGCGCTTGCGGGCGAGGGCCGAGAGATCGTGATGGTGTCCAGCGGCGCCATCGCCGAGGGCATGAAGCGCCTGGGCTGGACGGCGCGGCCGAAGCGGTTGCACGAGCTGCAGGCCGCTGCGGCCGTCGGCCAGATGGGGCTGGCGCAGATGTACGAGACGCAGCTGCGATCGTTCGGCATGGGCAGTGCGCAGGTGCTGCTGACGCACGCCGACATGGCCGACCGCGAGCGATACCTGAACGCGCGCTCGACACTGCTGACGCTGCTGGCGCTGAAGGTCATCCCGGTGATCAACGAGAACGACACCGTCGTCAACGACGAGATCAAGTTCGGCGACAACGACACGCTGGCCGCGCTCGTCGCGAACCTGATCGAGGCCGACGCGCTCGTCATCCTTACCGACCAGCAGGGCCTGTACTCCGCCGATCCGCGCAAAGTGCCCGATGCGCGTCTGATCCACGAGGCCGCCGCCGGCGACCGCGAACTCGAGCAGATGGCCGGCGGCGCCGGCAGCGGCATCGGCAAGGGCGGCATGATCACCAAGGTGCTGGCCGCGCGGCGCGCCGCCGGCAGCGGCGCGTCGACCGTCATCGCTTCGGGGCGGGAGCCCGAAGTGCTGATCCGCCTGGCCGCCGGCGAGGCGATCGGCACGGCGCTCATCGCGCATACGGCCAAGCTCGCC
The DNA here is from genome assembly GCA_964371405.1 of uncultured Burkholderiaceae bacterium. GTDB lineage: Bacteria > Pseudomonadota > Gammaproteobacteria > Burkholderiales > Burkholderiaceae_C > JAMHWF01. The sequence continues at coordinate 21,295 of CAYJLV010000047.1, read as the reverse complement.
GCGCGCAAGCAGTGGATGGCCGACCACCTGCAGACGCGCGGCACCGTCGTCGTCGACGATGGCGCCGCGGCGAAGCTGCGCGAGCAGGGCAAGAGCCTGCTGCCGGTCGGCGTGACGGAAGTGCGCGGCGAGTTTCACCGCGGCGACGTGATCGCCGTGCGCGACGCCGCCGGCCGCGAGCTCGCGCGCGGCATCGCCAACTACTCGAGCGCCGAAGCGCGCCTCATCGCACGCCGGCCCTCGGCCGAGATCGAGCGCACGCTCGGCTACCCGGGCGAGCCCGAGCTGATCCACCGCGACAACCTCGTCCTCGCCTGACGCGAGGACGCGAGCGTCACCTACTCGCCGCCTTCCGGCGCGTCGGTGGCGAGCCGCGGCTCTGGTGCCGCCTCGTCGCGCGGATGTGGCCGCATACCCGAGCGCAGGTAGCGGTTGTGGTGATTCGAGCGCGGCAGGTAGCGCGCCAGTTCGTTCAGCGCCATGCGATAGACGTCGCGCTTGAACTCGATGACGACTTCGAGCGGCACCCAGTATTCGTTCCAGCGCCAGGCATCGAATTCGGGATGATCGGTCGCGCGCAGGTTCATGTCGCTGTCGCGGCCGACCAGCTGCAGCAGATACCAGATCTGCTTCTGCCCCTTGTAGTGGCCGCGCGCGTCGCGCCGGATGAAGCTGTCGGGCACTTCGTAGCGCAGCCAGTCGCGCGTGCGCGCGAGGATGCGCACATGCTCGGGCTGCAGCCCGACCTCCTCGTGCAGCTCGCGGTACATCGCCTGCTCAGGCGTCTCGCCGTACTGGATGCCCCCTTGCGGGAACTGCCAGGAGTGGGTGCGCAGCCGCTTGCCCCAGAACACCTGGTTTCTGTGGTTGAGCAGGATGATGCCGACGTTGGGTCGAAACCCTTCACGGTCGAGCATAATGAATCCCGGATTTCTCGTTGAATCAATTATTGCACCCGCGCAGTACGTCGTGAGAGATCCCGGTTTCCCGCCTCCGCCGCAGCCACGCGCCCGCGCTTCATGAAAGCTTCCCAGTTCTTCGTTTCCACCCTCAAGGAAGCGCCAGCCGACGCCGAGATCAAGAGTCACCAGCTGATGTTGCGCGCCGGTCTGATCAAGCGGCTGTCGGCCGGCATCTACACCTACATGCCGATGGGCCTGCGCGTGATTCGCAAGGTCGAGCGCATCATTCGCGAGGAGATGGATCGCGCCGGCGCCGTCGAGTTGCTGATGCCCGTCGTTCAGCCAGCCGAGCTGTGGCAGGAGACGGGGCGCTTCGAGAAGATGGGCCCCGAGCTGCTGCGCGTGAAGGACCGTCACGAGCGCGACTTCGTGATCCAGCCGACGAGCGAGGAAGTCGTCACCGACATCGCGCGCCAGGAACTGCGCAGCTACCGCCACCTGCCGCGCAACTTCTATCACATCCAGACCAAGTTCCGCGACGAGCGTCGGCCGCGCTTCGGCGTGATGCGCGGCCGCGAGTTCACGATGAAGGACGCCTATTCCTTCGACCGCGACGCGCAGGCCGCCGCCGTCAGCTACCAGGCCATGCGCAGTGCCTACTGCGCCATCTTCGACCGCATGGGCCTGACTTACCGCGCCGTTGCGGCCGACACCGGTGCGATCGGCGGCGACCTCTCGCACGAGTTCCAGGTCATCGCCGACACCGGCGAGGACGCCATCGTCTATTGCCCGACAAGCGATTACGCCGCCAACATCGAGCTGGCCGAAGCGCTCGCGCCGGCGGCGTCGCGCGCCGCGCCGACCGAGCCGCTTGCCAAGGTGCCCACCCCCGGCAAGAGCACCTGCGCCGACGTGTCGCAACTGCTCGGGCTGCCGCTCGCGCGCACCGTCAAGTCGCTCGTGCTCGCCTCAGACGAGAAGAACGACGCCGGCGACGTCGTGCGCAGTACCGTGTGGCTGCTGCTCGTGCGCGGCGACCACGACCTCAACGAAGTCAAGGCTGGCAAGCTGCCGGGCCTCGCGAACGGATTCCGCTTCGCCACGGCGGCCGAGATCGAGGACTGTTTCGGGTGCAAGCCCGGCTACCTCGGCCCCGTCGCAACGCGTCGCCCGGTCCAGGTCGTGGCCGATCGCAGCGTCGCCGCGATGAGCGATTTCGTCTGCGGCGCGAACGAGGCCGATGCCCACCTCACCGGTGTCAACTGGGGTCGCGACCTGTCCGAACCCGACCTGGTCGCCGACATCCGCAACGTCGTCGAAGGCGATCCGTCGCCCGACGGCCGCGGCACGCTCGCGCTGCAGCGCGGCATCGAGGTCGGCCACATCTTCTACCTCGGCACCAAGTACAGCGCCGCGATGCAGGCGACCTACCTCGATGAGAGCGGCAAGCCGCGTCTGTTCGAGATGGGCTGCTACGGCATCGGCGTCACGCGCATCCTCGGCGCGGCCATCGAGCAGGGCCACGACGAGCGCGGCATCGTGTGGCCAGACGCGATCGCGCCGTTTGGCGTCGTGCTGTGCCCGATCGGCTACGAGCGATCGGCCGACGTGAAGACGGCCGCCGACGCGCTGTACCGTCAACTGCTCGACGCCGGCGTCGACGTCCTGCTCGACGACCGCGGCGAGCGCCCGGGCGCGATGTTCGCCGACTGGGAGCTCGTCGGCGTGCCGCATCGAGTCGTCGTCTCGGATCGCGGCCTCAAGGAGGGCCGCCTCGAGTATCAGCATCGCTGCGACACGGCCGCGAGGCCGGTGGCCGCGGCCGACGCGCTGGCCTTCGTCAAGGAGCGCATCGCCGCATGACGGCGCGCGCGCAGGTGCCGGTCGCGACGAGGCGGCGCCTGCTCGCCGGCCTCGTCGGGGGTGCGGTGCTGGCCGGCTTCGGCACGCGGGCCCGCGCCGGCGCGCAGATCGAGGAGCCGCTGGCCAACGCGGTCCGCAGCGCGCTCGCCGCCGCCGTCGCCGACGACTCGCCGCCGCGGCCGGCCTTCGACGACATCGAGCGCCGTCTCGACTACCTGAAATGGCTCGGCGCGATGAGCGGGCGGCTCAAGCGTCGCAAGGCCGACGGCGTCACGCGCCTCGAATTCCTCGAAACCGTGTGGTACGAAAGCAAGCGCGCCGGCTTGGAGCCGGCGCTGGTGCTCGGCTTGATCCAGGTTGAGAGCGCCTTTCGCAAGTACGCGATCAGCCGCGCCGGCGCGCGCGGCTACATGCAGGTGATGCCGTTCTGGGCGCGCCTGATCGGCGACGGCGACCCCGCACACCTGTTCCACCTGCAGACCAACCTGCGCTTCGGCTGCGTGATCCTGCGCCACTACCTCGACATCGAGCGCCGCGATCTCTACCTCGCGCTCGGACGCTACAACGGCAGCCGCGGCCGGCCCGAGTATCCAAACGCCGTGTTCGGGGCGCGCCGCCAGTGGCTGCCGCCTCCGGAGCAGCAGGCGCGAAGCTAGGGCGGGCGAGACCGGTCCATGTTCGCGGCGCTGCGCTCGGGCTTCAGCCCGCCTTGAGCGCCTGCTGCAGTTCGCCGGCTTCGTACATCTCCATCATGATGTCGGAACCGCCGACGAACTCGCCGTTGACGTAGAGCTGCGGAATCGTCGGCCAGTTGGCGTATTCCTTGATGCCCTGGCGGATGCCCTCGTCTTCGAGCACGTTGACCGTCTTCAGGTCGTCGGCCCCGCAGGCCTTGAGGATCTGCATCGCACGGCCTGAGAAGCCGCACATCGGAAATTGTGCCGTGCCCTTCATGAAGAGCACGATGCGGTTGCCCTTGACGAGGTCGTCGATGCGCTGTTGAACGTCGTTCATGGTCGTGAGTGAGAATGTGGCTGGATGAGGCGCTAGCTTATACGGCAACGCGCGTCGGCGGCCTTGGCCGCCGTCAAGTCCCCGCGCGGCCGGGTGGCGAGGGCCTGTTCACGCTACGGAGCCCCGTTCCCTTCGGGTTGCCACCAGACCGGGCGCCCGCGTCGTTGCGCCGCTGCCCCCGGCCGCCAGCCTGGGCTGCGCGCCGCGCCTAGCCGGCGCCCTGTCTGGTGGCAACGCATCGGGTCTCCGTAGTGCGAACAGGCCCTAGAAGGAATACGAGACGCCGAGCTGCAGCACCGGCATCAGGCGCAGGTCGCGCACCGCGTCGTCGAGGCGCTGCGCCGCGCCGGGTTGCTGGCCGAGCCGCACCCGCGAGCCGACGGCCATCAGGCCGAGGTCGGCCGAGAAGCCCCAGCCGCCGTTGGCGGCCAGCGACGAGTAGCCGACGCCGGCATAGGGCGCCGTGCCTAGCCCGTCGGATGCAGCGTCAGCGGGCGCCAGCGCGCTATGGCGCCGCCCGACGCTCGATGCGCCGCCCGCCGGCAGCGCCCAGGCGCCAGTGGCCTGGCCGAGCAGCACGCCGCTGGTGGCGCGGAATCCGCCATGATTGCGTTCGCCCAGCGGCGCGCGCAGGAAATAGTAGTCGCCCATCACGCCGAGGCTGCGCAGGTTCGAGCCCCAAGCTGCGCCCGATGACGGATCTGCCGGGCCGGTGTGGATCGACAGCCGCGCCTGCCAGCGCGGCCAGAGCTGCGCGTCACGGTTGACGTTGAGGCCTTCGCCCGCCTGCGCGCTGCCGAGCGCGGCCGCAGCGAGCACCCATCCGATCGACATCCTGACTGCGTAACGATGCATGACGGACTCCCCACGATCTGGCCGGACGACTGCCGGCTCTGCGAACGATGCTACGCCGCGCCCGCGCCGTTGTCGCGAGCGACCCTCAACGCGAGGGGGCCGCCGTTGCGTGGCCGCCGCTGCAGCGCGGCAGGCCGGCCAGATCGCGCCGCGTCGCGATATCGCACAACCCCTGTTCGCGCAGCATTTGCCGCACCGCATCCGCCTGCTCGTGGCCGTGTTCAAGCAGCAGCCAGCCGCCGTCGATGAGACAGGTCGGCGCCGCCGCGGCGATGCGGCGCAGGTCGTCCAGCCCGTCGGCGCCGGCGACCAGTGCCGCACGCGGCTCGTGGCGCAGCGCCGCGAGGTGCGGATCACCCTCGGCGATGTAGGGCGGGTTGGCGACGATCAGCTCGAAGCGGCGCCCGCGCACCGGCTCGAACCAGTCGCCGGCCAGCCATTCGACGGCCAGCCCCAGCCGCGCGCCGTTACCGCGCGCGACGGCCAGCGCCGCCGGGCTTGCATCGACGGCGCTGACGGCGGCGGCCGGGTGCGCCTGTGCGATCGCCAGTGCGATCGCGCCGCTGCCGGTGCCCATATCGAGCACGCGCGGACGCGCCCCCAGCGCAGGCAGCAACTCGAGCGCCCAGTCGACGAGGACTTCCGTGTCGGGTCGCGGCACCAGGACGTCGGGCGTGACCTGCAGCACCAGTGCGTGGAACGCCTTCTCGCCGACCAGGTGGGCCAGCGGCACGCCGTCGGCGCGCCGCCGCAGCAGCGCCTCGGCTTGCTGTCGCTGGGCGTCCTCCAGCGGCGCGTCGTCGTGCGCGATCAGCCAGGCACGCGGTCGCGCCAGCACGTGCGCCAGCAGCAGTTGCGCGTCGAGCCGGTCGATACCCTCGGCCTGTGCCCGCCGCAGCGCCTCGGCGACGCTGCGCATCAGGCGCCCCCCGTCTCCAGCTCGGCGAGCTGCTCGGCGGCGCGCGCCGCCGTCAGCGCCGCGACCACATCGTCGAGGTCGCCGTTGAGGATCGCGTCGAGTTTGTACAGCGTCAGGTTGATGCGGTGATCGGTGAGCCGGCCCTGCGGGAAGTTGTAGGTGCGGATGCGGTCGCTGCGGTCGCCGCTGCCGATCAGGCCCTTGCGCGTCGCCGCTTCCTTCGCCGCCCGCTCGCTGCGCTCCTTGTCGCGCAGGCGCGCCGCCAGCACGGCCATCGCCTTGGCCTTGTTGCGGTGCTGCGAGCGGTCGTCCTGGCATTCGGCGACGAGGCCGGTCGGCAGGTGCGTGATGCGGATCGCGCTGTCCGTCTTGTTGACGTGCTGGCCGCCGGCGCCGCTGGCGCGGAAGGTGTCGATGCGCAGCTCGGCCGGGTTGAGCTCCACCTCCTCGGCTTCGTCGGGCTCGGGCAGCACGGCGACAGTGCAGGCGCTGGTGTGGATGCGCCCCTGAGTCTCGGTCGCCGGCACGCGCTGCACGCGGTGCCCGCCCGACTCGAAGCGCAGCAGCCCGTAGGCGCCGTCGCCGTCGATGCGCACGACGACCTCCTTGTAGCCGCCGAGGCCCGACTCGCTGGCCGACAGCACTTCGTTGCGCCAGCCGCGCCGCTCGGCGTAGCGCAGGTACATGCGCAGCAGGTCGCCGGCGAACAGTGCCGACTCGTCGCCGCCGGTGCCGGCGCGGATCTCGACGAAGGCGTTGCGCGCGTCGTCCGGGTCGCGCGGCAAGAGCGCGGCCTGCAATTGCTGCTGCAGCGCGTCGAGTTCGATTTCGGCGCCGGCCGCCTCGTCGCGCGCCAGCTCGGTCATCTCGGGGTCGGCGAGCAGTTCGCGCGCATGCGCCAGATCGCGCTCGCGCTGCTGGTAGCGGCGCCAGCAGTCGTCGACGCTGCTCACCTCGGCGTGCTCGCGGCTGAGCGCGCGCCAGCGCTGCATGTCGCCGGCGACCGCGGGATCGGCGAGCGTGGCTTCGAGCTCGCCGCGCCGCAGGGCGAGGCGTTCGAGCTGGTGGCGCAGGCTGTCTTTCATCGGGCGGTCGGGGCGGCAAGGGCAGGAGCGCCGGGCGGCGCGCCGGCACGGGTCACGGCTGTCGCCGCGACGCTAACGCTCGTCGTCGCCCGGGCCGCGGCTCGCGCTGCGCAGGAACAGCCGCGACACGGTCTGCGCGAGCTGGGTGCGCTGCTCGGCGTCGGCCGCATGAAGTTCGGCCATCGCGCCGTGCAGCATCTTCTGCGTCAGGCCGCGCGACAGCGCGTCGAGCACGGCGTCGACATCCTGGCCGCGCGCCAGCAGTTTGCGAGCGCGCGCTATCTCGGTGGCGCGCCAGTCGTCGGCCTGCGCGTTCAGCGCCTGGATCAGCGGCACCGTGACGCGCTGGTCGAGCCAGTGCACGAAATTCTGCACGCCGGTCTCGATGATCGCCTCGGCCTGCTCGACGGCGGCCTGCCGCTTCTCGCCGGCGGACTGCACCAGCGACGACAGGTCGTCGATCGTGTAGAGGTAGACGTCGTCGAGCCGCGCCACTTCGGGTTCGATGTCGCGTGGCACCGCCAGATCGATCATCAGCATCGGCCGGTGCCGGCGCGTCTTCAGCGCGCGCTCGGCGGCGCCCAGCCCGATCAGCGGCAGCGAGCTGGCGGTGCACGAGATGACGACATCGAACTCGGCCAGTCGCGCCGGCAGGTCGGCCAGCCGGATCGCCTCGGCGCCGAAGCGGCCGGCGAGCTTCTCGCCGCGTTCGAGCGTGCGGTTGGCGACGGCTATCGCGCGCGGCGCCTTCGCAGCGAAGTGCGTCGCGACCAGCTCGATCATCTCGCCGGCGCCGACGAACAGCACGCGCAACTCGCTCAGGTCTTCGAACAGCTGCGCCGCCAGGCGCACCGACACGGCCGCCATGCTGATCGAATGGGCGCCGATCTCGGTCGAGGTGCGCACTTCCTTGGCTACCGAGAACGAGCGCTGGAACAACTGGTGCAGCGTGCTGCCCAGCGTGCCGGCCTGCGAGGCCTCGCGCACCGCCTGCTTCATCTGGCCGAGAATCTGCGGCTCGCCGAGCACCATCGAGTCGAGCCCGCTGGCGACGCGAAACGCGTGACGCGCCACCTGCCCGCCCTGCATCACGTAGGCATGCGTCATCAACTGCTCGCCGCTGACGCTGCCGACGCCGGCCAGCCACTCGACCGCCGGACGCACCAGGTCGCGCGCCGCGTGCGGGTCGGCGGCGCAGTACAGCTCGGTGCGGTTGCAGGTCGACAGCAGCGCCGCCTCGGGCACTGCCGCACCGGCGCTCATGCGTTCGCGAAACGACTGCAGCGACGGCGCCAGTTGCTCGACCGCGAACGCGAAGCGCCCGCGCAGATCGACCGGCGCTGTGCTGTGGTTGAGCCCGAGGGCGAACACGCTCATCGCGCCGGATTATAAAATTCGCGCCTGTCGGGCGTTTCGTGTCTGAGAAAGACGAGACGCCTCTTTCTTGCGCCGGCGCAAACTGTCCGGCAGCCGCCAACGGAATCTGCTCCCCTGAGCCCGCTCGACGCTCTGATCCACCTCGGCAACCTGGTTCTCCCCGCGCTCGGGTTGGGCGGCATCGCCGCGGCGCTCGCCAAGCTCGCGTGGTGGCGTGCGCTGGCCGGCGTGCCGTGGTGGCGGCTCGCCGTCTGGGCCGCCGGCGCGGCTGTCGCCGCCAGCGTCGGCGGGCTGGTCGTCACCGGCCGCGACGGCCGCATGGGCACCTACGTCGCGATGGTCGTCGCGACGGCACTCGCGCTGTGGTGGGCGGGCTGGCGGCGCGGCGAGGGCCGCTGAAGCGGCGGTCAGGCGCTGATCGCGCCGTCGAAGCGCCGGTCAGTGCGCCGCTTCGTGCACCGGCACTTCACCCCGAAGCGAGTGCGGGAATGCCTGCGCAATCGTCACGTCGATCATCTGCCCGGCGAGGCGCTGTGGCCCGGCGAAGTTGACGATGCGGTTGCACTCGGTGCGGCCCATCAACTCGGGTTCACCGTCGCGGCCGGGCCGGCGCGCCGCCCCCTCGACGAGGATGCGCTGGCGCGTGCCGACGAGCGCGGCGCCGATGCGCTGCGCATTCGCCTCGATCGCCGCCTGCACGCGCTGCAGCCGCTGCAGCTTGACAGCCGGCGGTGTCTCGTCATGCAGCGCGGCGGCCGGTGTGCCGGGGCGCGAGCTGTAGACGAAGCTGAAGCTCTGGTCGAAGCCGATGTCGTCGATCAGCTTCATCAGGCGCTCGAAGTCGTCGTCGGTCTCGCCGGGGAATCCGACGATGAAGTCGCTCGAGATGCCGATGCCCGGCCGCGCCGCGCGCAGCCGACGCACGATGTTCTTGTACTGCAGCACGGAGTAGCCGCGCTTCATCGCCGCGAGGATGCGGTCGCTGCCGTGCTGCACCGGCAGATGCACGTGACCGACGAGCTGCGGCAGCTTGCCGTAGGCGTCGATGAGCCGCTGCGTGAACTCGTTCGGATGGCTCGTCGTGTAGCGCATGCGCTCGATGCCGGGGATCGCGGCCACGTACTCGAGCAGCAGCGCGAAGTCGGCGATCTCGCCGTCCGCGCCCATCGCGCCGCGGTAGGCGTTGACGTTCTGGCCGAGCAGCGTCACCTCCTTGACGCCCTGCGTCGCGAGGTCGGCGACTTCGGTCAGCACGTCCTCGAACGGGCGTGACACCTCTTCGCCGCGCGTGTACGGCACGACGCAGTAGCTGCAGTACTTCGAGCAACCCTCCATGATCGAGACGAAGGCGCTTGCGCCCTCGACGCGCGCCGGCGGCAGGTGGTCGAACTTCTCGATCTCGGGAAAGCTCACGTCGACCTGCGGCTGCTGCGTGCGCTGTCGCTCGGCGAGCAGCTGCGGCAGGCGGTGCAGCGTCTGCGGGCCGAAGACGACGTCGACATAGGGCGCGCGCTCGATGATCGCCGCGCCCTCCTGGCTGGCGACGCAGCCGCCGACGCCGATCTGCACTCCGCGCGCCTTCAGGTGCTTGACGCGACCGAGGTCGCTGAACACCTTCTCCTGCGCCTTCTCGCGCACCGAGCAGGTGTTGAAGAGGATCAGGTCGGCCTCGTCGACGTCGGTCGTCGGCTCGTAGCCCTCGGCGGCGCGCAGCACGTCGGACATCTTGTCCGAGTCGTACTCGTTCATCTGGCAGCCGAAGGTCTTGATGAACACCTTCTTCATCGCACGCCCTCGCTCAGCGCTCCTGCCAGACCTGCGCGACGGGATCGAAGACCCAGCGCTGCGCCTGCTGGGCCGTCTTCGGCCACGGCTGCTTCGCGATCTCGTCGGGGCGCAGGATCCACACGTCGCGCACCGTGCCCGTCATGTCGAGCGTGTAATTGACGACGGCCTGCGTGCCGATCAGCGCGCCCGACATCTCGAGCAGGTTGTTGGTGTTGCGGATGCGCGAGCCCGGCGCCAGCCGCGTCGCCTGCCCGTTGAGCACCACTTCGGGCGGCGCGCCGAAGGCGATCTCGCCGCGCAGCGCGTTCTGCGGAAAGCCGCGCTGGACTTGCGCGGCGGCGGGCGTGGTGATGAAGACGAGGGCGGCCGCGAGGGCCAGCGCACAGCGGGTCATGGTGTGGATCCAGCGGCTGCGAGAGCGGGCCGCCAGTTTAGCGCCGCGGCAGCGACACGCCGTCCGACGCCCCGCCCGGTCAGACGCCGAGGCAGGCACCGAGACGCGGGTCGTCCTGCACCGCGTCGCGCGCGCCGGAGAGCACGACGACGCCCTTTTGCAGCACGACGACGCGGTCGACGTGCGCGAGCACGCGGCGGTAGTCGCGGTCGACGACGATGCTGGCCATGCCGGTGGCGCGGATCGCGTCGATGACGCGCCAGATCTCGTCGACGACGAGCGGCGCCAGCCCTTCCGTCGCTTCGTCGAGCACGACCAGTCGCGGATTCGTCATCAGCGCGCGGCCGATCGCGAGCATTTGCTGCTCGCCGCCCGACAGGTGGCCGCCGAGGTGCTGCTCGCGCTCGGCCAGCCGCGGGAAGGTCTGCATCACGCGCGGGTAGTTCCACTCGACGCGGCCGTCGGTGCCGGGGTGCGCCGCCATCACCAGGTGCTCGCGCACCGTCAGGTTCGGGAAGATGCCGCGGCCCTCGGGCACGTAGCCCACACCCAGCCGCGCGACGACGTGCGGCTCGGCACGCGATACGTCGCGCCCGCCGATGCGGATCGTGCCTGAGCGCTGCTTCACATAGCCCAGCAGCGTGCGGATCAGCGTCGACTTGCCCATGCCGTTGCGCCCGAGCAGGCCGAGCGACTCGCCCTCGGCCAGCTGCAGGTCGACGCCGCGCAGGATGTGGCTGCTGCCGTACCACGCCTGCACGCCCTGCGCATCCACCAGCAAGGATTTCATTTCAGTGGCTCCACCGCGCTTCGCGCGACCCGCGAGGCTCGAAACCGGTTCGTGCGACGTGTCGTTCGGGGCCGAGGCCGCCGGGTGTCCGGCTCCGCTCATGTCCTCCGGACCGCGCTGCGCGCTGTCCCCCCCCATTGCTTCGCTGCGCCGGACACCCGATGTCCTCCGCCAAGCACCACGGAGGCATGCCTCCTGTCGGCGTGCCACCGTCTCCGCCCACGCCGCCGTTCCAACCTGAGCAGCGAGCAAATGTCCGTCATCGAACGAAGCGATATCACTTCCATGTCTCGCCGCGCTTCATGCGTGGCCTCCCAGATAGGCCGCCTGGACGAGCTCATTGCTGCGCACCGCCGCCGGCGTGTCCGACGCGAGCACGGCGCCGTTGACCATTACCGTGATGCGCTCGGCGATCGCGAATACGGCGTCCATGTCGTGCTCGACGAGCAGGATGGCGTGGCCGCGCTTGAGTTCGGCAAGCAGCGCCAGCATTCGCTGCGTCTCCTCGGCGCCCATGCCGGCCAGCGGCTCGTCGAGCAGCAGCACCTGCGGGCGCGTCGCGAGGCACATCGCGATCTCGAGCTGGCGTTTCTGGCCGTGCGACAGCAGTCCGGCGCTGCGTTCGAGCACGTCGCCCAGGCCGGCGCGCCCGGCGGCGTCGCGCGCCGCGGCGCTGCTGACCTCGCAGCGCTCGGCCGCCTGCCACCAGGCCCAGGGGCGCGGGTGGCGCGCCTGCGCCGCGAGGCGGCAGTTCTCGAACACGCTGAAGCCGGGGTAGATCGTCGTGCGCTGATAGCTGCGGCCGAGCCCGGCGCGCGCGCGCCGCGGCTGCGACCACGCCGTCACGTCGGCGCCGAGCAGCTCGACCTGGCCGGCCGACGGTGCGATCTCGCCCGACAGGATGTTGATCAGCGTCGACTTGCCCGCGCCGTTGGTGCCGATCACGGCATGGACGGTGCCGCGCTCGAGTTCGAGCGAGACGGCGTCGACGGCGACCAGGCCGCCCCAGCGCCGCGTGATCTCGCGCCCGCGCAGCAGGACTTCATTCATGCCCGCCCTCCCGCGCGCCGCCCGACGAGGCGTGCCCGCCATTGCGCCGGCACGCCGACCAGCCCGCGCGGCAGCAGCGCGACGCTGGCGATGATCGTCAGGCCGAGGCCGAGCAGCCAGTGCTTGGCGAACGCGCCGAAGATCGCTTCCGACTTGAAGAACTCCTGCAGCAGCGCGAAGGCGAAGGCACCGATCAATGCACCGCGCAGGTGGCCGAGGCCGCCGAGGATGATCATGATCAGCACCGCGCCCGAGAGGTGCCAGCTCAGCAGCTCGGGGTTGACGAAGCCGTCCTTCACGGCGAACAGGAAGCCCGCGAGCCCGGCGATCCCGCCCGAGATGGCGAAGGCGGCGAGTTTGTAGGGGTAGGTCGAGAAGCCGGTCGCGCGCATGCGCTGCTCGTTGGCCTTGATGCCGGCGAGCGCACGGCCGAAGCGCGAGCGCAGCAGGACGGCGAGAAAGGCGAACACCAGCAGCAGGCAGACCCAGGTGAAGGCGTAGTAGACCAGCGGACGGTCGAGGTCGAGCAGCGCCTTGCCGGCGACGACGAGCGCCGGCTTGACGTTGAGATAGATGCCGTCGGTGCCGCCGCCCAGCGGCGTGTCGTGCACGACGTAGTACGCCATCTGCGCGAAGGCCAGCGTCACCATGATGAAGTAGACGCCCTTCGTGCGCAGCGACAGCGCGCCCATGAAGAGGGCGTAGGCCGTCGCGGCAATGATGCTGGCCGGCAGCAGCCAGGCGATGTTGGCCGCCTCGTAGGCCGGCGACAGCCGGACCGCCGCATAAGCGCCGATGCCGAACAGCGCCGCCTGGCCGAAGCACACCAGTCCCGTCGTGCCGACGAGCAGCTCCAGGCTCAGCGCGAACACGGCGTAGACCATGATCTTGGTGACGAGGTCGATGCCGTACTCGCCGGCCACCAGCGGATAGCCGGCGAGCAGCGCGAAGGCGCCGGCGACGAACAGGGTGCGTCCGCTCCACATGGGTCAGCCCGCCTTGAACAGCCCGTCGGGCTTCCACAACAGGATCATGGCCATCAGCACGTAGACCAGCACGCCGGCAGCGTGGGGGAACACGACCTTGCCGAAGGTGTCGACGAAGCCGATCAGCAGCGCCGCCACCAGCGCGCCGCGGATCGAGCCGATGCCGCCGATCACGACGACGACGAAGCACACGATCAGCACCTGGTTGCCCATGCCCGGATAGACCGACGAAATCGGCGCGGCCACCATGCCGGCGAGCACGGCGATCGCCACGCCGGCGGCGAACACGACGCGATAGAGGAACTTGATGTCGATGCCCAGCGCCTGCACCATCTCGCGGTTGGTCGATCCGGCGCGGATCATCATGCCCAGCCGGGTGCGCGTGAACACGAAGTACATGCCCGCGGCGAGCGCGATGCACACGGCCGAGATGAAGATGCGGTAGACGGGGTAGGTCATCACGTCGCCGAGCGGGATCTTGCCGTCGAGCCAGTCCGGCGCCTTGACGCCGTGCACGTCGTCGCCGACGAGCAGGCTGCGCAGCTCCTCGAAGACGAGGATCAGCCCGTAGGTCATCAGTACTTGCTGCAGGTGCTCGCGCTCGTAGAGGAAGCTGAAGAACGCCCACTCCAGCAGGTAGCCGAAGGCCACGGCGAGCGCGACGCCGACGACGAGCGTTGCGAAGTAGCCGCCGCCGAACGTGCCCGCGACGACCGGCGCGAGCGCGAACGCCATGTAGGCGCCGATCATGTAGAAACTGCCGTGGGCGAGGTTGATCACGCCCATGATCCCGAAGATCAGCGTGAGCCCCGAAGCGACGAGGAACAGCAGCAGCCCGTACTGCAGCGAGTTCAGCGTCTGGATGAGGAAGGTGGCGAGGTCCACGAGGCTTCAATCCGAAGTTCGGCAGGCACGAAAGGGGTCGTCCGGATGTCGTCCGGATTCTGCCGCGCACGCGCCGAGATCGGCCCGAGCAGCGCAGCCGCACGCGTGTACGGCGGGCAGCGCAGGGCCGGAATCGGCGCGCGCAGCAGAGAGAAGGGCTACATCCGGCAGCCGCGGCCCGGATCGGCGAGGGCCTTGGACGCGACGCCGACGACCTTGTTCTCCTTGCCGGCGACCTGGCGCAGATAGATGTCCTGCACCGGGTTGTGCGACTTGCTGATCGTGAAGGCACCGCGCGGGCTGTCGATGCGCGCCTTTTCGAGTGCGGCGGCGAACTCGGCCTTCTTGGCGATGTCGCCCTTGGTCGCAGTCAGGCCGATGCCGAGCATCTGCGCGGCGTCGTAGCCCTGCATGGCGTAGACGTCGGGCTGCAGCTTGTACGCCTGGGCGTAGGCGAGGCGGAACGAGTTGTCGCGCGGCGTGCCGAGGCTGTCGCCGTAGTGCAGCGTCGTAAAGAGACCGTCGGCGTCCGCGCCCTGGGCCTCGAGCGTGCCGTCGGTGAGGAAGCCCGCGCCGTAGAGCGGGATCGTCTTCTTCAGGCCGGCGGCCGCATAGTCCTTGACGAACTTCACGGCCCCGCCGCCGGCGAAGAACGTGTACACGGCGTCGGGCTTGATCGACGCGATCTCGGTCAGCAGCGCCTGGAACTCGACGTTGGGGAACGGCAGGGTCAGCTCTTTGGCGATCTGGCCGCCGGCCTTGGTGAACGCCTCCTTGAAGCCGCCGACGCTCTCGTCACCCGCGGCGTACTTCCACGTGATGGTCACCACCTTCTTGTGGCCCCTCTTGGCCATCACCTCGCCCATCGCGTAACCGGGCTGCCAGTTCGAGAACGAGCTGCGGAAGATGTGCGGCGCGCACATCGGGCCGGTGACGGCGTCGGCGCCGGCGTTGGGCACGATCAGCATCGTGCCGCTGTCCTTGGCGGCCTTGGCCATCCCGGCCGCGACACCCGAGTGCACCGTGCCGACGAGCACGTCGACGTTGTCGCGCTTGATCAGCTTGTTGACGTTGTCGGTGGCCTTGGCGGGGTCGGACTCGTCGTCGACCTTGACGAAGGCGATCTCGCGGCCGCCGAGCTTGCCGCCCTGTTCGGCGACGTAGAGCCGAAAGCCGTTCTCGATCGCGTTGCCGAGCGCCGCAAAGGTGCCGGTGTAGGGTAGCATCAGGCCCACTTTCAGCGGTGCCGCGGCCTGTGCGTGCACGGCCGGGGAGGTCGATACGGCCAGGGCTGCGGCCGCGGCGAGCAGGGCGTTGCGGGGAAGGGTCATCGTGCGTCTCCTCGGTGGTGGTTCATGAACTCCGTGGCCGCGACTATCAGCCTTTCGGGCTGATCGCGATGCGGGGAATGCCCGCATTCGGGCAGCTCGAGCAGGCGCGTCCCGGGGACGCGCCGCGCGATGCCGCGAATCTGCTCGAGCGTGCCGTACTCGTCGTCGAGGCCCTGCACCGCGAGCAGCGGGCACCCGATGCTGCCGATTTCCGCCTCGATCGTCCATTGGCGAAAGGGCGGATGCAGCCAGATGTCGTTCCAGCCCCAGAACGCCGAGTCAGGGTCTTCGTGGTGACGCGCCAGGCGCTGGCGCAGGTCGGTTTCCCGGTAGGCGTCGCGCGCCTTCTCGATGCTGGAGATCGACAGATCCTCGACGAGGATGTGCGGTGCGAGCACGATCGCGCCGGCCAGCCGCGCGGACCAGCGCGCGGCATACAGCAGCGCGATCGAGCCGCCGTCGCTGTGGCCGAACAGCCAGACGCGCTCGCGCTCGCCGTCGACGCCGAGCGCTGCCAGCAGCGCCGGCAGCACTTCGTGCGCCTGGCGATGCATGAAGTCGAGGTTCCATGCCTCCTCGGCGGCGCGCGGCGTCGAGCGGCCGTAGCCGGGGCGCGACCAGACCAGCCCGCGCGCCCCCGCGGCTTTGCACAGCCGGTCGGGGAAGTCGCGCCACATCGACAGTGACCCCAGCCCCTCGTGCAGGAACACCACCAGCGGCAGCTCAAGCCGCTCGCGCGCGATCCAGCGGTGCTCGATGCGCACCGTGCGGCCGGCCCACTTGATCTCGGTGAATTCGATCTGCGAATCTGCGTTCATCGCAAGAGCAGGCGTTGCGGGCCGAGCGCCGGGCCGCTCCCAAGCCGGCCCGCATCCCCCTGGGGGATCGGCCGACGTATTCGTCGGTCGAGGGGCTGTCATTTCTCGCGTTCGCGCAGGCGAAAGCGCTGGATCTTGCCGGTGGCCGTCTTCGGCAACTCGGCGATGAACTCGATGCTGCGCGGGTACTTGTAGGGCGCGAGGCGGTCCTTCACAAACGCCTTCAACTCGTCTTCCGACGCTTCGGCGCCGGCCTTGAGCACGACGAAGGCTTTCGTCTTCGTCAGCCCCTCGGCGTCGGCCACGCCGATCACGGCGGCTTCGAGCACCGCCGGGTGCTGCACCAGCGTGGCCTCGACCTCGAACGGCGAGACGTAGATGCCGCTGACCTTGAGCATGTCGTCGCTGCGGCCGCCGTAGGTGTAGCTGCCGTCGGCGTTGCGGATGTACTTGTCGCCGCTCTTGGTCCAGCCGCCCTGGAAGGTGTCGAGCGTCTTGGCGCGGTTGCCCCAGTACATCATCGCCGCCGACGGGCCGTGGATGTAGAGGTCGCCGGGCTCGCCGTCGGGCACCGGCTTGCCGTCGTCGCCGCGCAGCTCGACCTCGTAGCCCGGCACCGGCCAGCCCGTCGTGCCGTAGCGCACGCGGTCGGGCAGGTTCGACAGGAAGATGTGCAGCATCTCGGTCGAGCCGATGCCGTCGACGATGTCGACGCCGAAGTGGCGCTTGAAGCGCTCGCCGAGCTCGGCCGGCAGCGCTTCGCCGGCCGACGACACGAGTCGCAGCGCGACGTCGCCGCGCGCCGGCAGCGCCGGGGAAGCGAGCATGCCGGCGAAGCCGGTCGGCGCGCCGTAGAAGACGGTGGGCCGCGCGCCAGCGACCTCGCCCTTCCAGCGCTTGAAGGTCGCATCGGGCGTCGGTCGCTCGGCCATCAGCAGCACGCTGGCGCCGACGCTGAGCGGGAAGGTCAGCGCATTGCCCAGCCCGTAGGCGAAGAACAGCTTGGCGGCCGAGAAGCAGACGTCGTCCTCGCGCAGCCCGAGGACGCGGCGACCGTACAGCTCGGCGGTCCAGTACGGGTTGGCGTGCGAGTGCACCGTGCCCTTGGGTCGGCCGGTCGAGCCCGACGAATAGAGCCAGAAGCCCGGATCGTCGCCATGCGTCGCGGCGGGCTTGGCCAATGGCGGCTGCGCCTGCAGGAAGGCCTCGAAATCGACCTCGGCCGGGTGCAGCGGCGCCGCCGGATGCGAGACGATCACCTTCTGCACTTCGTGGTCGGCCTTGATCAGCGCCGCCGCCAGCGTCGGCAGCAGCGCGCCCGACACGAGCACGGCCTGCGCGCGCGAATGCTCGAGCATGTAGGCGTAGTCGTCGGGCGTCAGCAGCGTGTTGACGGCCACCGGCACGATGCCGGCATAGAGTGCGCCGAGAAAGCTCACCGGCCAGTCGTTGCTGTCCTGCATCAGCAGCAGCACGCGCTCCTCGCGCTTGATGCCGAGTGCGCGCAGCCCGGCCGCCAGCCGGCGCACGCGCTCGTCGAGCGCGCCGTAGGCGAGCGTGCCGGCATCGTCGATGAACGCCGTCTTCGCGGCGCGGCCTGCGTTGAGCTGCAGCAGGTGCTGCGCGATGTTGAACAGGTCAGCCGGAGGCGCCACGTCGGCGGGAATGGTCATTGCTTTACTCCTTGGTCGTGCCGTCGCGAGCGATCAGGCCGTGCGGCCGATCTCCTCGAGCACGGCGGCGCTGCCCTGTACGGCGGTGCGCCGATGATAGAAGCCGAGCGCGCGCAGGCCGCCGAGTTCTTCGCCGCCGCCGGCGCGGCCCGGGCCACCGTGCAGCGACTGCGGCATCACGTTGCCGTGGCCGGTGTGGCTCGCCGCCACGTCGGGCGAGACGACGTGCACGCGGCCGTGGCTGTCGGCGAGCTCGACGGCGGCCGTGCCCAGCGCCACCGCGTCGCTGCCGTAGAGCGAGACGACAAGCGAGCCCTCGCCGCGGCGCGTCAGTGCCAGCGCGTGACCCAGGTCGCGGTACGGCACGAGCGTCGCGACCGGACCGAAGACTTCGGTGTCGTGCACGCGGTCGGCAGTGTCGGCGTCGCGCACGCCCAGCAGCGTCGGACCGACGCAGCAGGCGACGGCCGGATCGGCGCCGACGAGGGCATGCTTCGCGCCGTCATGCAGCGTCTCGGCTTGTTCCTGCAGCCGTGCCAAGCCGTCGCGCACGGCGGCGAGCTGCGCGCGGCTGACCAGCGCGCCCATGCGCACCGCTTCGTTGCGCGGGTTGCCGACGGTCGTCTTCGCGAGCCGCGCGCCGATGGCTTCTGCCGTCGCACTGTAGAGCGCCTCGGGCACGAAGACGCGGCGGATCGCCGTGCACTTCTGTCCCGACTTGACCGTCATCTCGCGCATCACTTCCTTGGCAAGCAGGTCGAAGGCGGCGCTGCCCGCAGCCTCGCCGGGCAGCAGCAGCGCCGAGTTGACGCTGTCGGCCTCGATGTTGACGCGCACCGAGCGCCGCACGATGGCGGCGTGCGAGCGGATCGTCGCTGCCGTGTCGGCCGAGCCGGTGAACGAGACGACGTCGAAGGGCTGCAGCGCGTCGAGCAGCCCGGCCGAGCTGCCGCAGACGACGGACAGCGCGCCGGCAGGCAGCACGCCGGCGTCGACGACGTCGCGCACCATGCGCTGCGTGAGCCAGGCCGTCGCCGTGGCCGGCTTGACGATCACCGGCACGCCAGCGAGCAGCGCCGGTGCCGCCTTCTCCCACAGCCCCCAAGCCGGGAAGTTGAACGCATTGATCAGCAGCGCGACGCCGCGCGTCGGCACCAGCACGTGTTGAGACTGAAAGGCGCCGTCCTTGCCGAGCCTGGCGGCGTCACCGTCGGCGAGCCAGCGGCGGTCGCCGAGGGTCTCGCCCAGCTTGGCGTAGTGGCCGAGCGTGAACAGCGCGCCGTCGATGTCGACGGCCGAGTCGTTCTTCACCGTGCCGCTGTTGGCGGTGGCGATCTCGTAGTAGGCGTCGCGCTGGCCCTGCATGACTTTGCCCGCGGCGGCGAGCAGCGCGGCGCGCTCGCGATACGTCAGCGCGCGCAGCGCAGTGCCGCCCTGCTCGCGTGCGAAGGCGAACGCTTCGGGCAGGTCGAGCCCGGTCGCGTCGACGCGCACCAGCTCGCTGCCGAGCACGGGGTCGACGAGCACGGTGCCCGCGCCGCTGCCGGCCTGCCAGCGGCCGGCCACGTGGTTGAGGAGCAGTTCCGTCATGGGGCGTTCACTTCGTGAAGTCGATGCGGCCCTCGGGCAGCAGGTAGAGGACGAGGGCGCGGCCCTGCGAGACCGTCGGTCGGTGCGCGCTGCCCGGCGGGCAGACCAGCCAGCCGGCGGGGCGGCCGTCGAAGCGCGCGTCGCCGTCGAGCGGCATGATCAGGTCGATCTCGCCGTTGGGGTGCGTATGGTGCGGGCCGGCGATGTCGCGCATGTCGACGACATCGACCGAGAAGCGGTGCAGGTCGTCGGCCGGCTTGAAGACGCGGCCGTAGCGGATGCCGCCGCCTTCGCGCTCGCACAGCCAACCCTCGGCGACGCCGGTGCGGCAGGCGGCCTCGATCTCGCGGTAGGTGGCGCTGCCGACACCGTGCAGGGCGTTTAGCCAGGCGTCGAGCGCGGCGTCGAGCGGTCGGCCGGCGAGCTGGGCGGTGAGGCGGGCGATCGGTGCGTGCAGGGCGAGGGACGACATGCGGCTGGGCCTTCCAAGCGATCACTGAAGTCCGGCTTGCCCGCCGAACGAAGATGAATTATTGTGCTTTGATTGAACGATAGAACCGTCACGCCAGTATGTCAAGCACTATATTGCATCAACCCGGGATAGTCCCGAGCGAGGCGTACACGGCGGACGACGCGGCAGCGGAAGAGAAGAATCCGTTTCTCGTCGGACTGGGCGATCGGGTGCGTGCACTGCGGGCGCGCCGCGGCATGACGCGCAAGGCCGTGGCCCTCGCGGCCGACGTGTCGGAGCGCCACCTCGCCAACCTGGAATACGGCATCGGCAACGCGTCGATCCTGGTGCTGCTGCAGGTCGCGGGCGCGCTGCAGTGCTCGCTGGCCGAACTGGTCGGCGACGTCACGACCTCGTCACCCGAGTGGCTGCTGATCCGCGAGCTGCTCGAGCGCCGTGATGAGGCGGCGCTGCGCCGCGTGCGCGTCGCGATCGGCGAGCTGCTCGGCACCGGCGGCGGCAACGCGGCGCGCAGCCCGCGCATCGCGCTGATCGGCCTGCGCGGCGCCGGCAAGTCGACGCTCGGCCAGATGCTCGCCGACGACCTCGGGTTCCCCTTCGTCGAGCTGAGCCGCGAGATCGAGAAGTTCGCCGGCTGCAGCATCTCAGAGATCCAGGCGCTGTATGGCCAGAACGCCTACCGCCGCTATGAGCGCCGCGCGCTCGAGGAGGCAATCCAGATCTACCCCGAGGCGGTGATCGCGACGCCGGGCGGCATCGTCTCCGACCCGGCGACGTTCAACCTGCTGTTGGCGCACTGCACGACGTTCTGGCTGCAGGCCGACGCCGAGGACCACATGAAGCGCGTCACCGCGCAGGGCGACCTGCGGCCGATGGCGGCGAGCAAGGAGGCGATGGACGACCTGAAGCGCATCCTCGCCGGCCGCGCCGCCTTCTATTCGAAAGCCGAGTTCAAGCTCGACACCAGTGCCCTGCCGATCGAATCCACGTTCGCGCTGCTGCGTGAGCAGGTGCGCGGAGCGCTGCAACTGCCACCCTGATCCGTCGCCGATCAAAGTGCTTGACTTGCGTCAAACATGCACTATGATTCGCATCACCGCATGAGATTAATGCACTATCGTGCTTGACGGCAAGGAGACCACCCCGTGACTGCCCCACCTCGCGTCGACTACCAGACCGACCCCTCGCGCTACCACCACTGGAAGCTCAGCTTCGAAGGCCCCGTCGCCACGCTGGCGGCCGACTTCGACGAGAACGCCGGTCTGCGCCCCGGCTACAAGCTCAAGCTCAACAGCTATGACCTCGGCGTCGACATCGAACTCGCCGACGCGATCAACCGCGTCCGCTTCGAGCACCCCGAGGTGCGCAGCGTCGTCGTCACCAGCGCGAAGGACAAGGTGTTCTGCTCGGGCGCCAACATCTTCATGCTCGGCGTCAGCAGCCACGCCTGGAAGGTGAACTTCTGCAAGTTCACCAACGAGACGCGCAACGGCCTGGAGGATT
>CAYJLV010000046.1:0-33718 GCA_964371405.1 uncultured Burkholderiaceae bacterium | reverse complement strand
GTGCTCAACGGCTCCCGCGGGGGGCTCGTCTCGCTGCGCGACACGCTCGCCGCGATGATCACCGGCGAGCACGGCAAGGTGTTCAGCGACGCGCAAGGCGAAGTCACGCGAGGCATCGAGATCGTCGAGTTCGCCTGCGGCATTCCGCAACTGCTCAAGGGCGACTACACCGAGCAGGTCTCGCGCGGCATCGACAACTGGACGCTGCGCCAGCCGCTGGGCGTCACGGCCGGCATCACGCCTTTCAACTTTCCGTGCATGGTGCCGTGCTGGATGTTCCCGGTGGCGCTGGCCTGCGGCAACAGCTTCGTGTTGAAGCCCAGCGAGCGCGACCCGTCGCCGAGCCTGCTGATGGCCGACCTGCTGCAGCAGGCGGGGCTGCC
Organism: uncultured Burkholderiaceae bacterium; assembly: GCA_964371405.1. Classification (GTDB taxonomy): domain Bacteria; phylum Pseudomonadota; class Gammaproteobacteria; order Burkholderiales; family Burkholderiaceae_C; genus JAMHWF01. The sequence continues at coordinate 33,335 of CAYJLV010000046.1, read as the reverse complement.
CGACGGCGTGTTCAACGTCGTGCAGGGCGACAGGATCGCCGTCGACGCGCTGCTCGCGCACGCCGACGTGAAGGCGCTGTCGTTCGTCGGCTCGACGCCGATCGCGCACTACATCTACGCGACCGGCGCGCACCACGGCAAGCGCGTGCAGGCGCTGGGCGGAGCCAAGAATCACATGGTCGTGATGCCTGACGCCGACCTCGACCAGACCGTCGACGCGCTGATCGGCGCCGCCTACGGCTCGGCCGGCGAGCGCTGCATGGCGATCAGCGTCGCCGTGCTGGTCGGCGATGTCGGCGAGCGCATCGTGCCGCGGCTCGCCGAGCGCGCGAAAACCTTGAAGGTGAACGATGGCATGGCGCCCGACGCCGAGATGGGCCCCGTCGTCACGCGCCAGGCGCTCGAGCGCATCGAGGGCTGCATCGATATCGGCGTGCAGGAAGGCGCGCAACTCGTCGTCGATGGCCGCGGCTGCAAGGTGCCGGGCCGCGAGGGCGGCTTCTTCACCGGCGGCACGCTGTTCGACCACGTCACGCCCGCGATGCGCATCTACCGGGAAGAGATCTTCGGCCCGGTGCTGTCGTGCGTGCGCGTGCGCGACTTCGCCGAGGCCGTCGCGCTCGTCAACGCGCACGAGTACGGCAACGGCGTCGCCTGCTACACGCGCGACGGCAACGTGGCGCGAGAGTTCGCGCGCCAGATCCAGGTCGGCATGGTCGGCATCAACGTGCCGATCCCGGTGCCGATGGCCTGGCACGGCTTCGGCGGCTGGAAGAAGAGCCTGTTCGGCGACATGCACGCCTACGGCGAGGAGGGCGTGCGCTTCTACACCCGGCAGAAGTCGGTGATGCAGCGCTGGCCCGAGAGCACGGCCAAGGGCGCCGAGTTCGCCATGCCGACGTCGAAGCAGTAGCGGCTGACGCTCAGTCGCCCTTGAAGCCGGCAGCCTTCACGACGCCGGCCCAGCGCGGCGCCTCGGCCTTGAGCATGCGCTCGGTGTCCGCGCGCGTCGTGCCGAGCACGGTGAAGCCGGCCTCCTGGAGCTTTTGTTTCACTTCGGGCGCCTGCACGGCGGCGACGACGTGGCGGTTCAGCGCGTTCGCCACGGCGTCGGGCGTGCCCGCCGGCACGAACACGGCGAACCAGGCCGCGAAATCGATCTTCGGCCAGCCGGCCTCGGCGAAGGTCGGAACATCGGGCAGCAGCGGTGAACGCTGCGCCGCCGTCGTCGCGAGGGCGCGCATCCGGCCGCCCTTGATCTGCGCCGCTCCGAGCGCCGTCGACACGAAGGCAGCCTGGACGTCGCCCGCGGTGATCGCCGTCACCGCGTCGCCCGTCGCGCGGTAGTGGATCGGCTCGGCCTTGAAGCCCGCGGCTTCGGCCAGCATGTCGGCGCCGAAGTGTCCCGGCGTACCCGCGCCGAAGGTCGCGAAGTTGACGCGCTCTCCCTTGGCCTTCGCGGCGGCGACGAAGTCGGCCACCGTGCGGTGCGGCGCGCCCGTCGGGACGACGAGCAGGAAGTCGGAACGCACGACTTCCGAGACGCCGCTCAGTTCCTTCGCGGGGTCGTACGGCAGCTTGGCGAAGGCTGCCGGCGCAATCGCGATCGAGCCGACCTCGCCCAGCAGCAGCGTGTAGCCGTCGGGCGTGCTCTTGGCGACACCCTGCGCCGCGATCTGGCCGCCGGCGCCGGCACGGTTGTCGACGACGAGCGTCTGCTTCAGGCTCTCGCCCAACTTCAGGCCCAGCGTGCGCGCCACCACGTCGGGGCCGCTGCCCGGCGGAAAGCCGACGACGAGGCGCACCGGGCGGTCGGGGAACTGGGCCGCGGCGAACACGGGTACGACCAGCAGCGCGGCGATCAGGCCGCGCAGCACACTGCGCTTGGCGGGCATCGGGATCTCCTTGATGGCTATCGGCTCGGGTGCGGCGAGTGTGCGCAGCGGCGTCGCCGCGTCCTGTCATCCCAGAGGACGACAGCCCGGCGCCACGACGAAGCGCGCGTACAACTCGCTCTTGAAGTGCAGGCCCATGCGCTCGAACGCGCGACGCCGGTACGTTTTGACCGTCGCGACGCTCAACCCCATGTCGGCGGCGATGCCGTCGTAGCTCAGGCCGCGCAGCAAGCGCTCGCAGACGTCGAGTTCGCGAGCGGTGAGTGCAGCGCAATGGGCGAGCAGCGCATCGCGCAGCGGCTGCGTCGGGCGTGGTGCAGCGGCGTTCCATTCGACATGGCGGTTGACCGCGGTGATCAGCAGCGGGGCGACGCCCGCGAAGGCCGCGACCTCGGCGCTCGCGAACCCGTCCTGGTGCTCGTGGCGGTAGAGATTGACGGCCAGCAGCGAGCCGTCGGCCTGCAGCCGCGCCACGGACAGGCGTTCGCGCACGCGGTGGCGGTGGTAGATGAACTCGCGGTGATCGCTGTTGGGCGCGTCGTCGGCGTCCATGCGCAGCACGACGGGCTGGCCGGCGGCGCGCGTTCGGCGCACCGCGTCGAAGCTGCGGTCGCGCCGGTACAGACCGTCCTGGTAGGCGCGAAAGCATTCGCGTGTCGTGTCGGCGATGCCGAGGCTGGCCGACAGATGCATCACGGGGCGCCGATCGCCCCACACCTGGTACACCGACCACGACGCCGCTGCGAACGCCGGATGCAGCGCCGCCAACGCGTCCGTGGCGAAGTCCTCGCGCCCGATCGCGCCGACGACGCCGGCCAGGCCGCGCTGCAGCGTCGCTTCGGGGGCGGGTTGTGGGTCGATCGTCCAGTGGTCCATCTCGGTTCCCGGGGGGTGCGTCGTCTTCTCGGGCGACACGGCGTCGCCGCATGCTGCGCTTACGATGTGGCGCATCGACGAGGATGGTAGGCGCGTTGCGGAGAGCGTCCATCGGGAACAACAAGGAACACGACAGCATGAACGACCCCATCGCCTGGCCGCCGCCGCCCGCACTGCTGCCTCTCGCGCACATCGAGTGCCGCGTCGGCGCGCTCGTCAGCCTCGGTCCGGCGGCCTACGGCGAGCGGCGTTACGTGCCGCTGACCGGCGGCAGCGTCAGCGGCCCCGAACTGCAGGGCGAGATCGTCGACGGCGGCGTCGACTGGCAGGTCCAGCGCGCCGACGGCGTGCTCGACATTGCCGCGCACTACGTCGTGCGCACGCACGACGGCGCGTTGATCGAGGTGCGCAGCGACGGCATGCGCCACGGCCCGCCGGCCGTGATGCAGCGCCTGGCGCGCGGCGAGCTGGTCGCAGCCGACGAATACTGGTTCCGCACCGCGGTGCGCTTCGACACCGGGGCTCCGGCCTGGTTGCACCTCAACAAGGTGCTCGCCATCGCCAGCGGCCGGCGCGAAGCGAAGCTCGTCGTGCTCGATCTCTGGCGCGTCGCGTGAGGCCGCGCCTCAGCTGCCGATCACGCCGCCGTCGCGCTTCGTGATCACGACGGTCGCCGAGCGCGGCCGGCCGCTCGCGCGGAAGTCGGGCCAGCTCGAATACTTCGTCGGCGCCGCGGGGTCGCTGCGGTCGCCCGGCGACTCGCCCGGGTGCTGCACATTGACGAACATCGTCCGCCCGTCGGGCGTCCAGGTCGCACCCGTGATCTCGCAGTGGACCGGTCCGGCGAGGAAGCGCCGCACCTCGCCCGTCGCCGGGTCGCAGGCGAGCAGCTGGTTGTTGCCGATGTGGGCGAACTCGCCGCGGTTCATCTGCGTCGCCGAGGCGTCGGTGCCGATCCACAGCACGCCGCGCGCGTCGAAGGCCAGGCCGTCGGGGCAGCCGAACACGTCGCCGCGGACGTTGCCGCGCGCCTCGGCGCGCTCGTTGGCCGGGTCGCCGGCGAGCACGAAGTGGTCCCAGCGCATCGTCGTCGCGTCGAAGTCGCCGTCGTCCTTCCAGCGGATGATGTGGCCCATCACGTTGTTGGCGCGCGGATTCGCGGCATCGGGCCCGGGCCGGTTCGGGCGGCCGCGCGCGCCGTTGTTCGTCAGCGTGCAGTAGACCTCGCGGCTCGCTGCGTCGATCGCGATCCACTCGGGCCGGTCCATCTTCGTCGCGCCGAGCGCGTCGCTCGCCTGGCGCGCCTTGACGACGACCTCGCCCGGGTCGGCGAAGCCGTTGGCCGCCGTCAGCGGGCCGTTGCCGTGCTCCAGCGGCAGCCAGCGCCCGCGGCCGTCGGCGTCGAAGCGCGCGACGTACAGCGTGCCGTGGTCGAGCAGATCGCGGTTGGCCGGCGCGCCGCCCGGTGCGATGCGGTCGCGGCTGACGAACTTGTAGATGTATTCGAATGCCGCGTCCTCGCCCGAGTAGACGACGGCACGGCCGTCCTTGGTCACGGCGACCCAGGCGCCTTCGTGCGCCGCGCGGCCGAGCGCGGTGCGCTTGATGGGCGTGCTCGCCGGGTCGGCGGGGTCGACTTCGACGATCCAGCCGAAGCGGTTGAACTCGTTCGGATGCTTCGTCGCGTCGAAGCGCTCGTCGTGCGCGCCCCAGCGGTAGTGGCCGGCCTTGCGCATGCCCCAGCGCACCTGGTGCGCGTCGAGCGTCTCGCCGCCGTCGAAGTAGTTGGCGAAGTTCTCCTCGCCCGAGAGATAGGTCCCCCACGGCGTCTTGCCGCTGGCGCAGTTGTTCAGCGTGCCGAGCACACGCCGGCCGCCCGGGTCGGCGGCGGTGCGCATCAGCGCGTGGCCGGCCGCCGGCCCGCCGACGGCGAACGGCGTCGTCGCCGTGATGCGCCGCGCCCGGTGCGACGGCCGCACCATCTGCCAGCGCCCGTTGCGCGACTCGATCTCGATCACGGCGATGCCGTGCGCGGCCTGCGCCTTGGCCACCTTCTCGGCGCTCCACGTCTTCAGGCCGTCGGCGTGCAGCAGGCCGTCGTCGACGTACTCGTGGTTCATCGCGAGCAGGCCGTGCGTCGACGAGCCGTCGATCGCGTAGTAATGGATGCCGTCGTGGTGCATGCCCATCTGCAGCGCCTGTTCGGCGGCGCTGTTGCCGGCGTCGTCGCGCCAGGCCGGCATGCCGGCCGTGAGTCCGACCGGCTCGCCCCATGGCGCGAGCACCTGCGCGGCGTAGCCTTCGGGCACGACGACGGCATCGGCCTTCGACGCCGCGATGCCCTTGAAACCGAGCTTCGGCCCCGACGCTCGCGGCGCCGCGCAGCCGGCGAGCGAGGCATACACGGCGGCGAGCGCGACGCCCAGGCCGCCCTGGAGCACGATGCGCCGCGCCGGGTCCGACACGCGGTGGATGTCGGCGTTCGCCGAGCGGTTGCTGTCTTCGAGCGCTTCGTCGTGCTTGCCCATGCCTGCCTCCCCGTGCGCGCATTGTGGGGTGGATCCCCTGTGGCACACTGCGCGGCTTTCGAGAACCGACTGCCGTTTCCCCGATGTCCGCAGACAAGATCGTGGCGCAGATTGCCGCCGAACTTTCGGTGCGCGCTGCGCAGGTGCAGGCCGCCGTGGACCTGCTCGACGGCGGCGCGACCGTGCCCTTCGTCGCGCGCTACCGCAAGGAGGCCACCGACGGTCTCGACGACGCGCAACTGCGCGAGCTCGAGGTGCGCCTGACCTACCTGCGTGAGCTCGAAGACCGCCGCGTCGCGGTGCTCAGAAGCATCGACGAACAGGGCAAGCTGACGCCCGAGCTGCGCGCCGCGATCGACGCCGCGCCGACCAAGCAGGAACTCGAAGACCTCTACCTGCCCTACAAGCCCAAGCGCCGCACCAAGGCGATGATCGCGCGCGAAGCCGGGATCGAGCCGCTCGCCGACCGGCTGTTCGCCGACCCGGCGCTCGACCCGCAGGCCGAAGCGGCCGCCTTCGTCAACGCCGACGCCGGCTTCGCCGACGCGGCCGCCGTGCTCGACGGCGTGCGCGACCTCCTCGCCGAGCGCTGGGCGGAAGACGCCGCGCTCGTCGGCACGCTGCGCGAATGGCTGTGGGCCGACGGCGTGTTCCGCTCGAAGCTCGTCGACGGCAAGGACGCGAACCACGCCGACGTTGCCAAGTTCCGCGACTACTTCGACTACGCCGAGCCGATCGCGCGCGTGCCGTCGCACCGCGCGCTCGCCGTGTTCCGCGGCCGCGCGCTCGAATGTATCGACGCCAGGCTCGCGGTCGACGAGGAGGTCGTGCCCGGCCGGCCGACGCAGGCCGAAGGCCGCATCGCGCGCCACCTCGGCTGGAGCCACGCCCAGCGCCCGGCCGACGACCTGATCCGCAAGTGCGTCGCGTGGACCTGGAAGGTCAAGTTCAGCCTGTCGCTCGAGCGCGACCTGTTCGCGCGCCTGCGCGAAGCCGCCGAGGCCACGGCGATCAAGGTGTTCGCCGAGAACCTGCGCGACCTGCTGCTCGCCGCGCCGGCCGGCAAGCGCGTCGTGATGGGGCTCGACCCCGGTATCCGCACCGGCGTCAAGGTGGCGGTGGTCAGCGACACGGGTCGCGTGCTCGACACGACGACCGTGTACCCGCACGAGCCCAGGCGCGACTGGGACGGCGCGTTGCACGCGCTGGCGCGCCTCGTCGCGACGCATGGCGTCGAGCTGATCGCGATCGGCAACGGCACGGCAAGCCGCGAGACCGACAAGCTCGCCGCCGAGCTGATCCAGCGCGTGAACAAGCTCGCGCCCGAAGCGCGGCTCGACAAGCTCGTCGTCAGCGAGGCCGGCGCGTCGGTCTATTCGGCCAGCGAAACGGCGAGCAAGGAGCTGCCCGAGATCGACGTGAGCCTGCGCGGCGCCGTCAGCATTGCGCGCCGCGTGCAGGACCCGCTGGCCGAGCTGGTCAAGATCGAACCCAGGAGCATCGGCGTCGGCCAGTATCAGCACGACGTGAACGCCCACGCGCTGGCGCGCACGCTCGACGGTGTGGTGGAGGACTGCGTCAACGCCGTCGGCGTCGATCTCAACACGGCGAGCGCGCCGCTGCTCGCGCGCGTCTCGGGGCTCTCGGGCGCGGTGGCGGCGGGCATCGTGCGCTGGCGCGACGCGCACGGCGCATTCCGCGACCGCTCGCAGCTGCGCGACGTCGCCGGCCTCGGCGACAAGACCTTCGAGCAGTCGGCGGGCTTCCTGCGCATCAGCGGCGGCGCCAACCCGCTCGACCGCTCGGGCGTGCACCCCGAGACCTATCCGCTGGTCGAGCAGCTGCTCGCGACGCTCGCGCGCCCGATCGACGAAGTGATGGGCCGCGCCGACGTGCTGCGCGCGCTGAAGCCCGAGGCGCTGGCCGACGAGCGATTCGGCGCCATCACCGTCAAGGACGTGCTCGCCGAGCTCGAGAAGCCGGGCCGCGACCCGCGCCCCGACTTCAAGGTGGCGCGCTTCAACGATGGCGTCGAGGACATCAAGGACTTGCAGCCCGGCATGACGCTCGAAGGCACGGTCAGCAACGTGGCGCAGTTCGGCGCCTTCGTCGATCTCGGCGTGCACCAGGACGGCCTGGTCCACGTCAGCCAGCTTGCCAACAAGTTCGTCGCCGACGCGCGCGAAGTCGTCAAGACGGGCGACATCGTCAAGGTCAAGGTGCTCGAAGTCGACCTCGCGCGCAAGCGCATTGCGCTGACGATGAAGCTCGACGCCAAACCCGTTGCGCCGGGCGGCGCCGGCGACAACCGCTACCGCGCCGCCGGTCGCGGCGAGCGTGGGTCGCGCGGCGCGCTGCCCGCGGCGCAAGGCGCGATGGCAGCGGCGTTCGCGAAGCTGCCGCGCCGCTGACGAGCGCGCCGCGCGTTCGCCTGCTGTCCGGTTTCACGGCTGAATCCCGAAGGAGGCCCCACATGCCCACGATCCGCGTCGAACTCTTCGAAGGCCGCACCGTCGAGCAAAAGCGCGCCCTCGCGCAGGCGCTGACCGAAGCCTGCGTGCGCACGCTCGGCGGCTCGCCCGACGGCATCGATGTCGTCTTCTTCGACATCGCGCGCCACGACTGGGCGACCGGCGGGCGGTTGTGGAGCGACGCCAGGCCGGCGCCGCCGGCTGCTTCGACGCCGTAGCGCGCCGTCAGGCCGGCAGCGCGCCGCCGCTGTGCTCGCCCAGGCCGATGTCGACCATCATCTGGCTGGCCAGCGCGTCGAGCACGCGCCGCAGCTCGTCGTTGGAGAGCTTCTCGGGCACGACGAGCAGCGCCGTCACCTTGAACTGGTGCTCGCCCGGCGCGTTGGTGCTGACGATCTCGGTGTGCAGCTCGTCGATGCTGACGCCGCGCTCGGCCAGGCTTGCCGACAGGTCGCGCACGATGCCGGGCCGGTCGGCCGCGACGAGGTCGAGCTTGACGATGCGCCGGCCAGCCGGCGCCGGCGTCGCGTCGCTGCGCGCGATCACGACGCGCAGGCCCGACGATTCGAGTTCCTGCAGCGCCTTCCCCAGCCCATCGGCATGCTCGGCCGGCACCTCGAAGTGCACCATGCCGGCGAACTGACCCGCCAGGCTCGCCATGCGGCTGCCGGCCCAGTTGGCGCCGAAGCCCTGCGCGCGGCTCGACAGCAGGTTGACGATGCCCGGCCGGTCGGCGCCGATCGCCGTGACGACGAGCGACGTCGCCGGCTTCGGGTCGCTGGTCAGCGACACCGAGCGGCGGATCATCGGCGCCTTGGTCGCGTAGCGCTCGTCCTGCGGGTGCGCCGGCAGCGCGCCGTGCTCGGCGGCGTGGCGCACGACCTGCGCGAGCAGGCGCAGACCCATCGGCGCCAGCGCGCGCTCCCAGAGGTCGCGCGCCGTCTCGCCCTTCATCACGAAGCACCAGTCCTGCGCCGCGACGGCGCCCGCGTCCCAGCCGTCGGCAAGGTGGTAGACCGAACCGCCGGCGATCGGGTCGCCTTCGAGCAGCGTCCATTCGACGGCGGCGATGCCGCGGTGCCGCGGCAGCAGCGACGGGTGGTAGCCGATGCCGCCGAGCCGCGCGCGCGCCAATGCCTCGTTGCTGACGCGCGCATGCGTGTGCGCCGCGACGATCAGGTCCGTGCCCTCGGCGATCGCGTCCGCGGGAACGATCTTCGGGTCGGCGAGCACCGCCACTGGCACGCCCGCCTTCTCGCCCGCCAGCGCGAGCCGGTCGTCGGCCCCCGGCGCGACGACGCGCACGATGTCGAAGCCTTCGTTGCGCAGCGCATTGAACACCGTCGCGCCGAAGTAGCGCGAACCCACCACCGTGACCTTCATCGAAAACGCCTCCCTGATGCGGGGCGAAGTTTAAGCGGGCACTGACGACCCCTTGGCCGACGGATGCCTGGGTCGGCTTGGGCGCGGCCCGGCGCTCGGCCCGCTCGGGGCCGCGCGCGGGATCACGCCGCGCCGCTCAGGTGCTGCCAGAGGATCGCCGAGCCGATGCCGATCAGCACCAGCCCGCCCGCGATCTCGGCGCGCCGGCCGACGATCGAGCCGAGCACGCGGCCGAGCATCACGCCCAGCGTCACCATCACGAGCGTCGCGAGCCCGATCGACACGGCGGTGACGACGATGTCGGCGTCGATCAGCGCGATGCCGACGCCGATCGCCATCGCGTCGATGCTCGTCGCGAAGCCCGTCATCGCGAGCCGGCGCAGCGAATGCGACTGTGGCCGTTCGGTCGGCGCCGCAGCACCATCGTGCGCGAGGCCGGCGCGGATCATGTGCAGGCCGAGCGCGCCGAGCAGCGCGAATGCGATCCAGTGGTCCCAGGCTTCGACGTAGGGCGCTGCCGCGACGCCGAGCGCCCAGCCGACGAGGGGCGTCAGCCCCTCGATCACGCCGAACACGAGCCCGGTGCGCAGCGCCTCGCGCCAGCGCGGCCGGTGCAGCGCTGCGCCCTTGCCGATCGCCGCGGCGAAAGCATCGGTCGACATCGCGAAAGCGATCAGGGCGGTGGAAGCGGGACTCATCGGCGACGGCGGGGCGTGAGCCTACCACTGCCGGCGAGCGGGGTGTCGTCGGAGTCAGCGGGCCGCCGCGCCGGGCCGCCCCAAGCAAGGCCCGGACCCTCTCGGAGGGTCGCTCGCCGTACCCGGCGAGCGGGGTGTCGTCAATCGCTCGGCACGAAGACCCACAGCAACACGTAGAGCACCACGCCCGTCCCGCCGAACAGCGCGAGCAGCGCGAACAAGAGCCGCCAGATCCACGCCTCGACGCCGGTGGCGCGCGCAATGCCCCCGCAGACGCCGCCGATCCAGCGGTCGGCGGCGCTGCGGCGCAGCGCGTTCAGTGCCGACAGCGCCGGGGTGTCGCAGCCGGCCGCCGGGCGCGGCGGCGCGCCGTCGAGCAGTCGCGCCTTGGCGCGCGCGAACTCGTCGTCGCTCAGCACGTCGCGCTGGCGCAATTCGGCCAGCTTCTCCAGTTCGTCGCTCATCCCCATGGTGTGGCTCCTTGCATCGATCGGCGCGCATCGCCCTTGAAAGCGGAGGCGCCGGCGCCCATTGTGCAGACAGGAGGGAATCCGCTCGATGTCGCTCGCCGTTCGTCCCGCCGCCGTGGCGGGCCGGTTCTATCCCGGGCAGCGCGCGGCGCTGGTCGCCGAAGTGGATGCCTGCCTCGAAGGCGTGCCGCGCGCCGCGACAGCGGCGCGCGCGCCCAAGGCCGTCATCGTCCCGCACGCCGGCTACGTCTACTCCGGGGCGGTGGCAGCGCACGCCTATGCGCGGCTGGCGCCGCTGCGCGGGCGCATCCGGCGCGTCGTGCTTCTCGGGCCGACGCATCGCGTCGCGGTGCGCGGCCTCGCCGCGCCGTCGGTCGCCGCGTTCGACACGCCGCTCGGCCGCGTGCCGATCGACCGCGAGGCGCTGGAGCGCATCGCCGCGCTGCCGCAGGTCGTCACGAGCGATGCCGCGCACGCGCACGAACACGCGCTCGAAGTGCAGCTGCCGTTCCTGCAGAGCGTGCTCGGCAATGGTTTCGCGCTGGTTCCGCTGGCTGTCGGCGACGCCGGCGCCGACGACGTGGCCGAAGTGCTGGAGCGGCTGTGGGGCGGCGACGAGACGCTCGTCGTCGTCAGCAGCGACCTGTCGCACTACCTGCCTTACGCCGACGCCGCGGCCGTCGATCGCGCAGCGGTCGATCGCATCCTCGCGCTCGACGCCGCTCTCGACCACGAGGCGGCCTGCGGCGCGACGCCGATCAACGGCCTGCTGCGCGTGGCGCGCCGGCACGCACTCGTGCCGCGCTTGCTGGACCTGCGCAACTCGGGCGACACCGCCGGCGATCGCTCGCGTGTCGTCGGCTACTGCGCCATCGCCTTCGAGCCGGCCGCGCCGGGCGTGCCGGGCGTGCCGGGCTCAGGCGACGCCGTGCCCGAATCCGCCGATGACGACGCCTCACTCGGCGCCGCCCTGATCGGCCACGCGCGGCGCGCGATCGCCGACGCGCTCGGCCGTCCGGTCGAACCGGCGCCGTCGCACCGCGCGCTGGCCGAGCCCGGCGCGACCTTCGTCACGCTGCGCATCGGCGGCAAGCTGCGCGGCTGCGTCGGCACGCTCGAAGCGCGCCGCCCGCTCGTCGACGACGTGCAGATGCAGGCGCTGGCGGCGGCGTTCCGCGACCCGCGCTTCGAGCCGCTGCGCGCCGATGAGTTCGCCGCCATCGAGATCGAGGTCTCGCTGCTGACGCCGGCCGAGCCGCTGCCGCCGCTCGACGAGGCCGCCGCGCGCGCCGCGCTGCGCCCCGGAGTGGACGGCGTCGTCCTCGAGTGGCGCGGCCGGCGCGCCACCCTCCTGCCGCAGGTGTGGGACGAACGGCCCGACCCCGCCGCGTTCCTCGCCGCGCTCAAGCGCAAGGCCGGGCTGCCGGCCGATTTCTGGGCGAACGACCTTCGGCTTTCGCGCTACACGGTGCGCAAGTTCGTCGAGGCGCGTACATGACACATCCCGCGCGCTGGTGGCATCGCCTCGACGACGGCCGCATCCAGTGCGACCTGTGCCCGCGCGACTGCCGCCTGCACGAGGGCCAGCGCGGCCTGTGCTTCGTGCGCGCCCGCGAGGGCGACGCGATGGTGCTGACGACGTACGGCCGCAGCTCGGGCTTCTGCATCGACCCGATCGAGAAGAAGCCGCTGAACCATTTCTTCCCCGGCAGCAGCGTGCTGTCGTTCGGCACCGCCGGCTGCAACCTGGCGTGCAAGTTCTGCCAGAACTGGGACATCTCCAAGAGCCGCGAGATGGACCGCCTGATGGACCAGGCCGCGCCCGAACGCATCGCCGAGGCGGCGCGGCAGGCGGGCTGCCGCAGCGTCGCCTTCACCTACAACGACCCCGTCATCTTCGCCGAGTACGCGATGGACACGGCCGATGCCTGCCGCGCCGCCGGCGTGCAGGCGGTCGCCGTCACCGCGGGCTACATCCACGCCGAGCCGCGACGCGAGTTCTACGCGAAGATGGACGCCGCCAACGTCGACCTGAAGGCTTTCAGCGAGGACTTCTACTTCCGCCAGACCGGCGCCCATCTCGCGCCGGTGCTCGAAACGCTCGAGCACATCGTGCACGACACGCGCTGCTGGCTCGAGATCACGACGCTGCTGATTCCCGGACAGAACGACAGCGACGCCGAGCTCGACGCGATGACGCGCTGGATCGCCGAGCACCTCGGCCGCGACGTGCCGCTGCACTTCACGGCCTTCCACCCCGACTACAAGATGACCGACGCGGCGCCGACGCCGCTGGCGACGCTGCAGCGCGCTCGCCGCATCGCGCTCGGCAACGGCCTGCGCCACGTCTACACCGGCAACGTGCACGACCGCGCCGGCGGCACCACCTCGTGCCCGCAGTGCGCGGCCGTGCTGATCGAGCGCGACTGGCATGCGATCCGCCGCTACGAGCTGAGCGACGACGGCCGCTGCCCGCACTGCGCGACGCCGATCGCCGGGCGTTTCGGTGTCTATCGCGAGGCGTTCGGGCCCCGGCGCATCCCGGTGCGCATCGCCGTCGAATGAAGCCGCCCTCTCCCGCCTGCGGGAGAGGGGCGGGGTGAGGGTTCGAGGTGCGCGCCCCTCATCCCCCGCCTTCTCCCGCAAGCGGGAGAAGGGGCCCATCGTCGCCGAGCACGCCGCGCAGCCTCGCTGCCATTGCCGCATCGATGCCGCCGCGCTCGAGCGCCAGGTCGACCGAGCGGTCGCACAGCTCGCGATAGAGCCGCAGCATCTCGCCGTCGAGCGCGCCGAGCGCCGCCACGTGCTTCTCGACCGAGCCCACGTCGCCGCGCGACGCCGGCCCCGGCAGGCCGCGTGCGACGCCGAGCCGCTCGATCGATGCCAGCGTGCCGCGCGCCAGCGGCAGCAGCGCGCGCAGCGCCTGCTCCTCGCTCGCGCCCCAGTGCTGCCAGGCGGTCGAGGCCTCGCGCAGCAATACATTGACGAACTGCGAGGCATAGCCGGCTGCCGCGTGGTAGAGCGCGCGCGCCCCCGGCGGCAGCAGGTTGACGTGGCAGCCGAGCGCGCCGGCCAGCGCGACGAGCGTCGCGCGCAGCAGCTCGTCGGCCTCGATCGTGATGGTGCAGCCGGGCAGCGAGGCGATCGCCGCTTCCGTCTCGGCGAAGCTCTGCAACGGATGAAAGCCGCCGACCGCCGCGCCGGCGGCGGCCGCCGCGTGCAGCACTGCGAGCTCGCTCGCGCCGCTGCAGTGCACGGCAGCGACGCCAGGCCGCCAGCGCAGCGCGGCCATCGTCGCCGCCAGCGCATCGTCGGGCGTCGTCACGAACACGATGTCGCTGGCGTCGACGACGGCTTGCGCGTCGCCGACGGCGCAGCCGGCGATGCCGTCGGCAAGCCGGCGTGCCGACGCGGTCGAGCGGCTGGCAACGGCGGCGACGGTGCAGCCGCGGCGCGCGAAGCTCCACGCCAGCGCCGTGCCGAGACGGCCGGCGCCGATGAAGCCGAGTCGCGGTGCGCCGTCTGGCGTGCGGGTGTCGTCCATGGCCCGGCGATTGTGCGCGAGCCGGTGCGCCGAGCCGGCCCGAAGCTCGCGTGTGGGAGACTGCGCCCCTCGCGCACCACCCGTGCCGCACCCGCCGCGACATGACTGCCCAGCCGCTGACACCGCAAGCCTTTCTGACGCTCCTGGCCGTCGCCTGCCTGTTCGGCGCCAACCACGTCGCCGCGCGCGTCGCGCTCGATCACGGCATGGACGTCGCCACCGCAGTGGCGGCGCGCAGCCTGGCGACCGCCCTCGTTGTCGCCGGTCTCGCGGTGCTGGCCGGCGTGCCGTGGCGGCTGGCGCCGCGCCACCGCCGCGCGATGCCGGCGATCGGCCTGCTGGTCGGCGTGCAGAGCCTGTGCCTCTATTCGGCGGTGGCGCGCATCCCGGTCGGGCTGGCGCTGCTGGCGTTCAACACCTATCCGCTGTGGACGGCGCTCGCGGCCTGGCTGTTCTACCGCCACCGGCCCGAGCGCGCCGTGCTCGTGGCGATGCCCGTCATCCTGGTCGGCCTCGCGCTCGCGCTCGACGCCGGCGGCTCGTCGTCGGGGCTCGGTGTGCGCGCGCAGTGGGCGCAGATCGGCGCCGGCGTCGGCTTTGCCGTTGCGGCGGCCGCCGCGTTCGGCCTCACGCTGGTGCTGACGCAGCACGAGGCTGCCGACCTCGACGGCCGGGTCCGCACGGCGCTGACGATGACGATCGTCGGCGTGCTGGCGCTGGCCGGCGCGCTGGCGCAGGACGGCCTGCGCTGGCCGACGGCGCCGGCCGGCTGGTGGGGCCTGGCCGTGCTGAGCCTGTTCTACGGCACGGCGATCACGACCGTGTTCACGCTGCTGCCGCGGCTGGGCGTCGTCGCCAACTCGCCGGTGCTCAACGTCGAGCCGGTCGCCGCGTTGCTGATGGCCTGGGTCGTGCTCGGCCAGGCTATCGCGCCGCTGCAAGTCGTCGGCGCGCTGCTCGTCGTCGGCGCCGTGATGGGGCTGGCGCTGCGCCGACGCTGAGAGCCGGCGCGAGCGCGCCGCCTCGTGTCGATCGGCGCAGGCGCCGTTCGACGATGGAGACACTCGCGCCCAATGCCCACCCCCTCAGCGGGGACGGCCGTTTGCTCTTAGCCTTGAGCGTGTCGATACGCGAACGCGGCGTGCAAGACCAGCGATGAGCCGAACCGATGCCTGCCCCTTGCCGAAGGCTGCGCACTGCGTGGCGGCGGGTGCGCTGACGCTTGCTGTTGCCGTGCCGCCGCACGCCGCCGCGGCCGACGCGTCGACGCCGGATTGGTGGCGTCCGAGTTCGGTCTATGCGCAGCTCGGCGTGGCCGAACATGCCCGCGCTGCCGTCTTCGGCCTGACCTGGGACTGGGACTGGCGCCGTGACTTGGGCTTCGGCATCGCGCGCGGCCACTGGGACGCTTCGCTCGGGCGCTGGGCGGCCGAGCGCGAGCAGCGCACGAGCACGGCGCTCGTCACGCAGTTCGGCCTGACGCCCAACCTGCGCATCGAGTCGCGCGACGCCAGGCAGCCTTGGTTCTTCGAGGTCGGCGTCGGAGTCAACGTCGTGATGCCGCTCTATCAAAGCCGCGACAAGCGCTTCAGCACGCGCTTCAACTTCGGCAACCACGTCGGCGTCGGCCGCCGCTACGGCGAGCGCCATGCGTACGAATGGGCGTTGCGCGTCGAGCACTTCTCCAACGCCGGCATCCGCCACCCGAACCCGGGCGAGAACTTCGTGCAGCTGCGCTGGACGCGGCAGTTCTAGGGGCCGGCCGCTGCCTGCCGCTCAGTTCATGTAGGCCTTGGTTTCCTCGCCCGGATCGGGCAGGCCGGCGATGCGCCACAGGCTGCGGCAGCTGCTGAAGAGCCGGTGCGCGGCGCTGCGCTCGACGCCGGCGGCACGGCAGACGAGGCGCATCACGGGCAGCGCGCCGAGCGTGAACCAGCGCTCGCGCACCAGACGGATGACCTCCCAGTGCTTGGCGGTCAGAGCTTCGATGCCGGCCTCGGCGGCGAGCTGCTCGGCGAGCGCGGGTGTCCAGGCCCCGGTGTCGGCCAGGAAGCCGCCTTCGTCGAACAGGGCGGGCGGGAGGGCGGCGCCGGCTGGGTGGAGGGCGACGGCTACGGCGGGTGCGAACGACATGGCACGGTTTCGGCGGGTGCGCAGGCTGCGCGATGCGCCGAATCTAGGCCCCGCACGGGCGTCGGCGAACTACCGAATCGTCATGCCCATCTGACGGCGCGTTATGACGCGCAGCGGAGTGGTTTCCTGTTCCGTCAGGCGCCCTGCAAGCTGCGCCGTGTGGCGCCGCGCACCCGGCTGTAGAGGAAGAAGGCGACCGCCAGGTTGAGCAGGTTCCAGCCGACACCGTTGACGAATGCGGCGTGGTACGAGCCCGTCAGGTCGAACACCTTGCCCGACATCCAGCCGCCCAGTGCCATGCCCAACAGCGTGGCCATCAGCACGGTGCCGGTGCGCGCGCCGGCCTCGGCGGCCGGAAAGTGCTCGCGCACGATGATGGCGTAGCTCGGCACGATGCCGCCCTGGAACAGGCCGAACAGCGCCGAGATGACGTACAGCGACACCAGGCCGTCGAACGGCACGAACAGCAGCAGCGCGAGGCCCTGCAGCACCGAGCCGAGCAGCAGCGTGCGCAGGCCGCCGATGCGGTCGCAGATCGCGCCCGAGACGAGGCGGCTGACGATGCCGCAGGCCAGCATCAGCGACAGCATCTCGGCGCCGCGCGCCGCGCCGTAGCCGAGGTCGCCGCAGTAGGCGACGATGTGCACCTGCGGCATCGCCATCGCGACGCAGCACGCGACCCCGGCCACGCACAGCAGCAGTTGCGCCTGCCCGAGCGACAGGCCGAACGGGCGGTTCGACGGCACAGGCCGCGGCGGCAGGTGCGACGGCTGCGGCGCGCCCGCCGGCCCCGCCG
This sequence comes from uncultured Burkholderiaceae bacterium, assembly GCA_964371405.1. Taxonomy (GTDB): domain Bacteria; phylum Pseudomonadota; class Gammaproteobacteria; order Burkholderiales; family Burkholderiaceae_C; genus JAMHWF01. Next base: position 16,541 of record CAYJLV010000046.1, on the reverse strand, counting down.
CGGCCTGCGCCGGCGGCTGCTCGCGCAGCCGCAGCGCCAGCAGCGGCATCGCGACCAGGCACAGCACGCCGAGCCCGATGTAGGCCTGGCGCCAGCCGCCCGTCTCGACGACGTGTTGAACGATCGGCGGCCACAGCGCGCCGGCGAGATAGTTGCCGCTGGCGCAGATCGCCACCGCGATGCCGCGCCGGCGCACGAACCACATCGCCGTGTCGGCCACCAGCGGCGCGAAGGTGGCCGCGCTGCCCAGCGCACCCAGCAGCACGCCGTGCAGCAGCGCGAAGGCGCCGAGGCTGCCCGACAGCCCGGCCAGGATGTAGCCCGCGCCGAGGCCGGCCGAGCCGACGAGCGCCACCGTCATCACGCCGCGCCGGTCGGCCAGCCGGCCCAGCGCGACGCCGCCGAGCCCGAAGCCGACCATCATCAGCGTGTAGGGCAGCGACGCGTCGGCGCGCGCGACGCCGAACTCGGCCTGCACCGCCGGCAACACGACAGACATCACGTACATCGGGCTGCTGCCGATCGTCATCAGCGCCAGGACGGCGACGAGGCGCACCCAGGCGTGGCGGGAATCGGCGGCGGCGTGCGTCGGCATCGGGCGATTGTCGTCGGCCGTCCGGGCACCTCGTTTGCCGCGCGCCGGAAGCCCGGCGACTCAGGGAGCCGGAGGGAGCTGCTTCATGCGTCGAGCCGTGCCGGTCCGCGGCCGAGGGTCGAGGTTGCTGTGCCGCGGCTGGCTTGTTGCCGCCACGCTGTGCGCGCTGCTCGGCGCGACGGCGGGCAGCGCGACGGCCGAGCCGTCGGTGCCCTGGCTGCCGAGCGCCGCCGCGCGCCATGCGCTGCAACTGCTCGCCGACGAGGCCGGCCTCGATCTGCCGGTCTCGCAATGGCCGCTGCCGGTGGCCGCCGTGCTGCATGCGCTCGACGCGCTGCCCGCCGCGCTGCCGCCGGGTGCCGATGCCGCGCGCAGCCTGCTGAGCCGCGAGCTGCAGGCGCAGCAGGCCGCGCGCGTGCAGTTGTCCGTGCGCCGCCGCGCCGACGCGCTCGTCGGCTACGGCGACGACGCGACGCCGGGCAGCGCGCTCGCGGTGCGCAGTGCCGTCGCCGGCGGCTCTACGGTCGCGCTGCGCGTCGGCGGGCGCCTCGAGCAGCGGGCCCATGTCGATCGCTCGGGCGTCGACGGCCGCCTCGACGACAGCGCCGTCGTCGTCGAGGCGCTCGGCCTGCAGTTGCGCGCGTCGTCGCAGCGCAGCTGGTGGAGTCCGGGCTGGCAGGGTGCGCTGGCGCTCGGCAACAACGCGCCGGCGTTCAACGCCGTGGGCCTGCAGCGCGCGTCGGCGTCGACCTCGCCGTCGCGCTGGCTGGCCTGGCTCGGGCCGTGGAGCTTCGACCTCTTCATCGCGCGCACCGAAGACGGCGACGGCTACTCGTCGCGTCCCTACCTGATCGCCAACCGGCTGACGCTGCGGCCTTGGCCGCTGCTCGAGATCGGCCTGACGAAGACGACGCAGTGGGGCGGCCACGGCCGTCCGCAGTCGTGGCGCAGCCTCGTCGACGCCTGGCTCGGCCTGCGGCTCAATTCCGACGATGCGGCCGGGCGGGCGCTCGACGCTGCCAATGCGCTGGCCGGCTTCGATCTCCGGCTGCGCTGCCCGTTCGGCCTGCGCTGCGCCGGCTACGGCCAGTGGATCGGCGAGGACGAGGCGAGCAACCTGCCGTCGGCCTACCTCAACCTGTGGGGCGTCGAGGCGTGGTCGGGCGACGGCGCTCACCGCTGGTTCGCCGAGTACGCATCGACGCACTGCCACCAGAGCGTGGTGCACCAGCCGGAGCCGGGCTGCGCCTACCGCAACCACGCCTACCCGCAGGGCTGGGCCAGCGCCGGGCGCTGGATCGGCCACGGCGCCGGCCCCGACACGCGCCTCCTCACGCTCGGCTGGCTGCACGCGGGCGGCGCGTCGCTGCGGCTGCACGCCGGCAGCGTGGATTCGCGCATCGGCTCGACCAGCCCGACCACCGACGACCCGGCCACGTCGGGCCGCCTCTTCGGCGTGTCGGCGCGCTGGCAGTTCGCGTGGAGCACCGGCGTGTCGCTGGCGCCCGAGATCGACTGGCTGCGAGTGCGGGCGGCGCAGGGGCGGCGCAGCGATGCGCGCGTCGGCGCGACGCTGAGTGTGGCACTCGGCGACGGACGTTGAGCCGCCGCAATGGGTGCGCTTGGAGCGGCCGAGGCGGTGCGGCGGGGGCGAGCGGTATGGTGTCGGCGTGCCCCGTGGTACATCCGTACAGCAGCCGTACAATGCGGACTCCCTTCCGGAGCAACGCCATGTCCGCCAGCTCGTCGACGACGCCGACGCCGAACCCGCGCGACGCCCGCCTCGAGGCGCGCGTCTCGGCCGTGCAGAAGGCGCGCCTGCAGCAGGCCGCCGCACTGTCGGGGCGCAGCCTGAGCGACTTCGTCGTCGCGAGCGCGCAGGAAGCGGCCAACCGCATCATCCAGGAGCACGACGCGATCCGGCTCGCGCGCGCCGAACAGACGGCGTTCGTCAAGGCGTTGCTGGCGCCGCCCGCGCCTGCGCCGCGCCTGCGCCGCGCTGCGGCGGCCTATCGCAAGCAGATCGGCCGCTGAATGGGCGGGTCGGCGGCGCCGTGGCAGGCGCAAGCCTTGGCTCGGAGCCATGACCGCGACGACTTCGACTGCGGCGCGGAGCCGCTGGACCGCTACCTGAAGCAGCAGGCCCGGCAGGATGCCGCCAGACACGTCGCTGCGCCGTTCGTCCTGGTTGCCCCGCCGTCACCGCGAGTGCTCGGCTACTACACGCTGTCGGCGTCGATCGTCGGCGTCGGCGAACTGCCCGACGTCGTGGCGCGGCGCCTGCCGCGCTATCCGCTGTTGCCCGTCACGCTGCTCGGACGGCTGGCGGTCGATCGCAGCGTCCGCGGGCGCGGCGCGGGGCAGTTCCTGCTGATGGACGCGCTCTGGCGCTGCCTCGACGCGGCCGACGAGATCGCAGCGATGGCGATCGTTGTCGAGGCCAAGGACGATGCGGCGGCGGCGTTCTACCGGCACTTCGGGTTTCTGCAACTGCAACAGCATGCACGGCGATTGTTCCTGCCGATGCAGACGGTGTCGCAACTGTTCGGGAGGCCCGATCGTTGACGGGCAACCAACTGCGGCTGAGCAGCGCACTGCCGGTAAGCTTGCGGATTGGAGGGGGAGGCCCATGACGCAAGACGCGCCACTGACGTTCTTCGAGGACCCGATCCTGAACTCCCCCTACGCCTGTCCAGGCAGGCACTGGGAGCTGGATGCCGACGGGCAGCCGACGAACCAGTTGATCGAGTCGCGCCGCCGCTCGGACCTGATCACGCCGGTCCCCAAGGCGAAGAAGCGCAAGGCCCTTTCTGGCCACGATGGGCCGGCGGGCGGGGGTGGCGTGAGCCGCGTTTCGCAGCGCACGCATCCGTGCCGGCTACAAGTCCCCCGGGGCCAGCCCAGTGTGCTTGGCGATGCGTGCCAGCATCTTCGGACCGATCTCGTCGCCGTCATGGAAGGCGAAAACGAAGTCGGACCATCCCGCGCGTGCCAGCGTCTTGTGCGAACCCGTTTGCCGCTTCACCTGCCAGCCCAGCCGTTGCAGGGCGGCCAGGACACGGCGCGCCTTGGACGAAGGCCAGACAGTCACGCCACAGCAGGCAAGTTGAAGCGGATGTCCAGCGGCCGTGCCTCACCCTGTTCCAGGCGTTCGGCCATCACGCGCAACGCCAGGATTTCGGCCTTGGCTAGAGCCTCGGAGGCGCTGGCGCCATACGCCATCACGCCGGGCAGTTCGGGCACTTCAGCCAGCCAGCGCCCGTCGTCTTCGCGTTCGCATTCGAGGTTGAGATTCATGGCAGTGCTCCGACGGAACGCTCAGTGTAGGCGCAACACCCGTCGCAGCGCCGGGTGCGCAGGCACGTCTTCTGTACCGGCACGACAAGACTGAGAATCGAGGGATACGAGGCATGGCTGCCAAGAAGAACACCGGTCCCTTCATCGGCGTGGACGCACTCAAGCACAGCGATGCCAAGCGCAGGAACATTCCCACCGTCGAGTACCAGAGCCTGATGGCGGACGAGGCGCGCAAGCCCGTGCAGGTGAGCTACCCGCGCAGCATGTCCAACGCCGATCACCTGCGGGCCGAGAAGCAGCAGCGCAACTGCGACTTCGACCGCGACCTGCAGCTGTTGTGGCGCGGCAAGGACGAGCAGGACGGGGCAAACCGCATGACCCTGGGCGCCTGCTTGGAAGCCGAGCATCCCGCGTTCGACAAGGCTGGGTGATCGGCATGAAGTACTGGGTTGGTACCACCGACAACTCCTGGTTCAGGTACTTGAGTGGCGTACGGCCGGATGAACTGAACTTCTGGCAGCCCCGCGGCGGAGCGACTTACGCCGACTTGACGCCCGGCTCCTTGTTCCTTTTCAAGTTGAAGCGCCCCTATAACCACATCGCCGGCGGCGGCCACTTCGTAAAGTCGACCGCACTCCCGATGTCCATGGTCTGGGATGCCTTCGGCGTGAAGAACGGCGCCGCCACACGTCCAGCCTTCGAGTCAATGATCCGGAGGCTCGTGGCGGACCCGGCTCAGGATGATCCCGTCGTCGGATGCACAGTGCTCAGCGAGCCGTTTTTCTGGCCCGAGCCGCAGTGGATTGCCGCGCCTGTAGGCTGGAGCGGCAGCATTGTCCGTGGTCGCTACTACGACACCCGTCAATCCGATGGGGCCGCCCTTTGGCGGCAGGTCGAAGAGCGCCTGCAGTTCGGTAGAGCCAGCGACAGAGAACTTGCGAGGTATGGCGAGGCCTTCCTGACCCGGCCAAGGCTTGGTCAGGGCGGGTTTCGCGTGGTGGTGACAGAGGCGTACAGGCGGCGATGTGCCATCACTGGCGAAAGCACGCTTCCTGTACTCGAAGCCGCGCACATCCTGCCGTTCGCGGAACAGGGCCCACACGAAACGAGCAACGGTCTGTTATTGCGCTCGGACTTTCACAAGTTGTTCGATCTGGGGCTGGTGACAGTTACGCCGTCCTATCAGATCGAGGTGAGTTCCCGGATCAAGGAAGAATGGTTCAACGGGAAGGCTTACTACCGTCTGCACGGGAGAACTCTGTCGAGCATTCCCGAGCAAGCCGCCGACAAGCCCAGTGCCGCGATGCTGCAGTGGCATAACGAGCATCGATTCAGGGCTTGAGCGAGATCGAAACCGGTGCCCAAGGAGGTGTTCGGTGTCGCCTGAAAGCGAAAAGGTGATCTCAGGCAGCCGCCGGCTCGACGTCCGCCGCGTCGCCCTGCGCGGCACCGCGCGTGACGCCCGCCACCGCCCACAGCAGCGCCACGATCGCCAGCGCGCCGAGCGCCTTGTGCGGCAGCGCCAACGCCGGCTCGAACCACAGGAAGGCGCTGACGGCTGCCAGCAGCAGCGCGAACAGCGCCAGCGCTGCCGCCGCCGCGCCGCGCGAGAGCGGCGGATCCCAGCGTTGCGCGCGCGCCGCGGCCAGCTCGAACGCCGGCTTGGGCCAGCGCGCCGCCACGTCGGCCGGCCGCCAGCCCGGCGGCGCGAGCCACACGCGCAGCTTGTCGCGCCACCGTTCGGCGCGCCAGGCGTCGAGCGCCAGCTCGCGATAGACCTGCAGGTTGGCCCACAGCGGGTTCCAGCTGCGCAGCGGCGCGCGCGTGCCGTAGGTGCAGGGCTCGGCGTCGTCTTCGTCGGCGAACGTGCCGAACATCCGGTCCCACACGACGAGGATGCCGCCGTAGTTGCGGTCGAGGTAGCGGTCGTTCACCGCGTGGTGCACGCGGTGGTTGCTCGGCGAGCAGAACCAGCGGTCGAACCAGCCGAGCCGGCCGACCTGCTCGGTGTGGACCCAGAACTGGTACAGCAGGTCGATCAGCGCGACCGTCGCGAAGACGAGCGGCGGCACGCCCGCCACCGCCAGCGGCAGGTAGAAGATCCAGCCGAACAGGAAGCCGCTGCTGGTCTGGCGCAGCGCCGTCGAGAGGTTGTAGTCCTCGCTCTGGTGGTGCACCGCATGCGCGGCCCACAGCACGGCGACACGGTGGCCGGCGCGGTGATACCCGTAGTAGCAGAAGTCGTAGGCCACGAGCGCGCCGATCCAGACCCAGGGCGACTTCGCGTCGAGCCGCCACAGCGCGAGGTGCTCGTGGGCCAGCGCGTACAGGCCGACGAGGAAGAGCCGCACGAACACCGCCGACACCTGGCTCAGCATGCCCAGCCCGATGCTCGCGAGCGCGTCGGCCACGCGATAGGTGTTGCGTCCACGCGCGACGCCGACGATCCATTCGACGGCGATCAGGCCGAGGAACACCGGCGTCGCCAGCACGATGACTTGCGACGACGTCATGCGGCGGCGGCTCCGCCAGCGGAGGTGCGCGATGACTGCGGTCGCATGCGATGCCCCTTCGAATGCCTGGTCAGCCGAAGCACTTTAGCGAAGCTGTTGCGCGCTGCGATCCGGGCAAGCCCGGGCGGGCACAATGGCTGCCATGCAACGCGCCCTGCTGATCACCGGAGCGAGCCGCGGCATCGGCGCGGCGACGGCGCGGCTCGCCGCCGAGCGCGGCTGGGACGTCGCCGTCAACTATCTGCATGACGCCGAGGCCGCCGCCGCAGTCGTCGAGCAGGTGCGTGCGCGCGGCCGGCGCGCCATCGCGCTGCAGGCCGACCACTCGGTCGAGGCCGACGTGCTGCGCCTTTACGACGCCGTCGACCGCGAGTTCGGCGGCACGCTGCGCGGCCTGGTCAACAACGCCGGCATCGTCGACGCGGCGGCGCGCCTGCAGGCGATGAGCGCCGAGCGCATCGCGCGCATGTTCGCCGTCAACGCCGTCGGCCCGATGCTGTGCGCCCGCGAGGCGGTGCGCCGCATGAGCACCGGCCGCGGCGGCGCGGGCGGCGCCATCGTCAACGTGTCGTCGGGCGCGGCGCGCAGCGGCGGCGCCGGCCAGTACGTCGACTACGCGGCGAGCAAGGGCGCGATCGACACCTTCACGATCGGCCTGGCCAAGGAAGTGGCCGCCGAGGGCATCCGCGTCAACGCCGTGCGGCCCGGCATCACCGACACCGGGATCCACGCCTCGGGCGGCCAGCCCGACCGCGCGTGGCAGCTTGCACCGCAGATCCCGATGCAGCGCCCCGGCACCCCCGAGGAGATCGCGCACGCCATCGTCTGGCTGCTGTCGGACGAGGCGAGCTACACGACCGGCGCGCTGCTCGACGTGGGGGGCGGGCGATGACGGCGATGGCGCGCCACCGCGACCAGATCTTCGCCGAGGAAGTCGCCAACGCCGTCAGCCACGGCATCGGCTTTCTGCTCGCCGTCGCGTCGCTGCCGATCCTCGTCGTGTTCGCCGGCGAGCGCGGCGCGGCGAGCGTCGTCGGCGCGGTTGTCTTCGCGGTCACGATGATGCTGCTCTACCTCGCCTCGGCGCTCTATCACGCGCTGCCGGTGGGGCGCGCCAAGGCGCTGTTCAACAAGCTCGACCACGCCGCGATCTATGTCTTCATCGCCGGCAGCTATACGCCGTTCGCGCTCGGCGCGCTGCGCGGCGGCTGGGGCTGGACGCTGTTCGGCCTGGTGTGGGGCCTGGCCGTGCTCGGCGTGCTGGCCAAGAGCTTCGACCGCCTGCGCCACCCGGGGTGGTCGACCGGGCTCTACGTCGCGATGGGCTGGCTGGTGCTCGTCGCCGCCGGCCCGCTGGTCGAGCGCGTGGCGTTCGGCGGCCTCGTGCTGCTCGTCGCCGGCGGCGTGGCCTACACCGTCGGCGCACTGTTCTTCCTGCTCGACTCGAAGCTGCGCTGGGCGCACTTCGTCTGGCATTTGTTCGTGCTCGGCGGCAGCACCTGCCACTTCTTCGCGGCGCTCTGGTTCGCGCAGTAGTCAGGTGGCCCCTCATGCGGCGGGGACGGCGGGCGAGGGGCCCGCGGGTCAGCGCTTGCGCTTGGCGGGTCGTGCGGCCTTGCGCGCCGGGGCCCGAGGCTTGGCGGCAGTCCGGGGCCGCGGCGCCGCGCGCGCGCGCAGCGGCGCGAGATAGCGGTTCGCGACCCAGCCCTCGATGTCGTCGCCCGGCATGACGACCTGCACGCGGCTCCAGCGGTCGAGCGCTTCGAGCAGCAGCACCTGCGTCCCCTTGGCGAGCGGCGGCGCGACCGGCGCGGCACGGGCATCGGGCGCGCTGCGGATGTTGAGGTCGGGTACGGTGACGGCGTAGGCGGGCGGCGCGTCGTCGGCGCGGCCGAGTGCGCGGCTGCGCAGCGCGCCGAGCGGGAACGCCGGACCGGGGTCGACCTTGCGGCCGCGCGCGATGTCGTCGTGGCCGAGCACGTCTTCGAGCCCGTAGTGCGCGACGAGCAGTTCCGTCAGCTCCAGCGCGCGCTCGATCTGCGCCTCGGTGTAGGCATGCCACGGCCGAACGCCGCCGCCGTGCTGATGCTCGGCGAGCATCACTTCGCCCGCCGGGTAGGCGCGGCCGAACCAGGCGACGTACTGGTCGCCGATGCGGTTCATCGCGCCGGCGTTGTCCATCTCGATGCCGATGGCGTGCTGGTTCAGGCCGATGCAGCTCTGCCACTGGCTGACGCCGGCGTGCCAGGTGACGACGTTGAACGGCGCGAGCTGCACGATGGCGCCGTCGCGGCCGAGCACGATGTGCGCCGAGGCATTGCCTTGCGGCTTGCGCGTGCACAGCGATTGCACGGCGCTCTCGGCCGAGCGGCCCGCGGTGTAGTGCATGACGAGAAAGCGCGGGCGCAGCGCGGCGCCGACGTTGGGCGTCGCGCGGAACGTCACGCCGTCGCCGGCGAGTCGGTGGTTCCTGATCGTCAGCATGGCGTCACAGCGCGAACGGCCGCTGCGCCAGGAACGTGCCGGCTTTGCCTAGCGTGAACAGGTTGGGTGACTGCGTCGGCGGCAGCTGCGCGCGGATGCGCGCATGAAAGCCCGCATGATTGCCCTCGAAGCGGCCGTTGTTCCACACGCGCAGCAGCTGTTCGGTGAAGGCGCCGTTGTGGTCGCCGTCCATCGAGGTCTGGTTGTCCTGGCAGCCCGAGATCAGGATCACCGCCGGCTTGAAGCCCTTGACGATCGTCGTCAGCCGGCCGCTGACCGCCACGTTGGCGAGCGCCGTGTCGGGGTCGACGACGCGTTTGCCGGCGGCGTCGGCAATGTCGTGCTGCAGCTTGTCGTAGAAGGCCTGGTGCTCGCGATAGGTGCGCATCGCCACCGCCTCGGGCATCAGCTTGGGCCGCTGGCCGCCCACCTCGCCGGGCAGCGGCGGGCCGGCGCGCACGACGGTGCCGCTGTGGCAACTGTCGGACAGCACGAGGATGCGCACGCCGCCGGCGAAGCGGCTCAGCTCGAAGTACAGCTCGTCGTCGATCAGCTGTGCGTCGTAGAGGCACCAGGTCTCGTCGCGCTTGTCGTCCTCTTCGCCAGTCACGTCGGGCACCTGGCCGCCGTGGCCCGAGTAGCTGAGGAAGAACAGGTCGCCGGAGCGCAGCGTCTTCGCGGCGGCGCGGATGCCGGCGAGCGCATTCGAGCGCGTCGCCTTCTTCGTCAGCAGCACGGTCGGCTTGAGGCCCTTTGCGCGCGCGATGCCGGCCATGTCCCTGGCGTCGAACTCGCACGCGGCGAGCGGCCCGGTCCAGCCGCCGTAGCCGGCGGCGCTGACGGCATTGAGCCCGAGGTGCAGCGACAGGCCCTTGGGCCTGGCCTTCGCATCGGACGACGAGGCAGCGGTCTTTCTGGTCATGCGACCCTCCATGGGTGAGTGTTACGGGAGGACCAGCACGCGCTCGTCGAACGCGCGCTGGTCCATCAGGATCCACGCCAGCGCATCGCGCCACGCGAGGAAGATCGGGACCGCGAGCACGAAGCCCGCCGCATAGGCCAGCGCGCGCCGGCGCCGGCCGAGGTACCACCAGTGCGCGCCGAGTCCGCCGGCGCACAGCGCGAGGCCGATCGCGACGCCGCGGCTCTTGGCGTCGTGCCACGGCAGGCCGAGCTGCGCGTACACGCGCCGGAACGCGTCGCGCAGCGGGCCGGCGGCCGGTCGCAGCATCAGCATCGCGGCCCAGTCGCCCAGAGTGCGCGGCAGCGCGCGCACCGCCTCGACGACGGGCTGGTCTTGCGCGTCGAAGCACACGACGGCGCCGAGCCGGCGCCGCGGGTCGGACCACAGCGCCGCGACGACGGCGCGCCAGCCCGAAGGCCGCGGCGGCACCGCGATCTCGACTCCGAGCACACCGCGCAGGTGCCGCGCCGCGACGGCGGCGTCGGGGCCGCCGCCGAGCAGGACGAACACGATGCGCCGGCGCGGCAGCGTCGCCAGCGTGTTCTCGACCTCCCACTGCACGCCGGCCGATGCGCCGACACGCACGACGACCAGGGCGGCGCGCTGCAGCAGCTGCCGCACCGTCTGCTGCCACTGTGCGTGGTCGACGTACAGCCGCGCGGCGCCGAGCTCGGGCAGCGGCTCGCCGGGCTTGCCGATCGCGATCACCGGCCCGACGCGGCGCAGGATGTAGGTGAGTTCCTGCTCGGCGCTGGTGATCGACAGGAGGCGGCCGAGCAGTCGCGACGGATCCCAGCGGCCGGCGCCGGCGGGCAGCGCCTGCCCGTCGTCGCGGAACGAGCGCAGGTACAGCACCGGCGCCCGCGCATTCAGGCGCATCGCATCGTCGGCCGACAGCGCCTCGTGGCGCCAGCCGCGCCGCAGCGTGCCCGCGCCCCAGACGACGAAGCCCAGCGCCAGCGCGGCCAGCGGCGCGGCGATCGAGGCGTCGTCGAGCCGGGCGCCGAGGTCCGCGTCGTCCTGCAGCAGCGAGAAGGCGACGGCCGGCAGCAGCACGTTCGTGCCGAGCAGCTTGACCGCCGCGCCGCGCCGCGCGCGCGCGTCGCGCCAGAGGTCGCGGCGCCCGAAGCCGGCCATCAGCACGATCAGGCCGGCCGAGACCAGGTTCGCACAGACGATGAACACGACGACGATCGCGACGAGCCCGTCTCCCCCCTCGCTCCACCAGCCGGGCCGGCCCGTGCGCTCGCCGAGCCAGGCGAAGCCGGGCGTCGCGCAGGCCAGCAGCGCGAGGCCGACGAACTTGAGTCGCCGGTCCTCGCGCGCCATCGGTGCGGCTGCGGTGTCCATCGTCACGCCGCCTTGCACAGGGCGATCTGCCGGCCGCCCGGCGCGCACAGGTCGCGATCGAGCCAGATCTCGTAGGCGTCTGCCTGGGGTTCGACGTTGCGCAGCGTCGTCACGACCGGCGCCGCTTCGCCGATCTCGGTGACGACGCGTGTCAGCCAGCGCGCCAGGCTGCGGTCGCTCTTGCCGTGCACGCGCAGCTCGGTGCGCGCCGGCGCGCGCGTGCCGACGAACTCGACCTCGGGCGTGTCGTAGCCGAAGGCGTCGAAGCGCGCGGCCAGCGCGAGCGCGACCGGCCGCTGCGCCTCGCTGGCGTACTGGATGTAGGCGACCGGCCGCCGCCGCGGCGCCGCCTTCAGCTTCGCTTCGACCTGCCCGGCATGCAGGCGCGTCGTCTCGCCGAGCGGGTTCGCCGCGACGACCAGCGCTTCGATCGCGGCGCGGTGCATCTCCAGCGTCGCCGGCAGCGCGCTCTTGAGCATCACCAGCGTGTTGACGACGCCCGAGCTGGCAGCCGGCGCCAGCGGCGGCGAGCGCAGCGCGGCGAGCGCCTTCGCGACGGCGATCGGCACGGCGTCGGAGAGCGCTTCGGCATCGACGACGAGGCCGGCCGTCGCCGCGATGCGCCGCTCGCGGTCGGCGTCGAACATGGCGTCGACGCGCGTTGCGAGCTGCGCCTGCGCGGCCGGCGGCGGCTCGATCAGCGGCGGGCGGCGCGTCGCCGCTGCCGGCGTGCCGCCGCCCGCGCCGCGCGTCGCGAAGGCCGAGCTTTCGGGGCTGCCGGACGGCGCCGTGCGGTCGGCGGCAGCCACGGTGGTCGCCGGCTTCGCGGCCTTGCGCCGCAGCGTGCTTGTGGCCGCCGAGCGCGCCACCGGCGCCGCTTCGTCGGGGTCGAGCGCGAGCGCCGCGACCTGGCGCCTGGCCTCGGCGCGCTGCGCGCTGTCGAGCGGCGCTTCGCCGCCCTCGAGCGCGAGCTGGTAGGACTCGAACGCGGCGGCCGGCTGCTGCTGCAGCACGTAGATGCGTGCGAGGTAGAAGCGCGCGCGCGCATGGCCCGGGCGTCGCTCCAGCGCGCTGAGGAACTCGTTGAGCGCGTTCTCCAGCTCGGGCTCTTTGGCGTGCTGGTGTTCGAGCCCGGCGCGGAAATGGTCGTCGGCCTGGTCCTTGTCCCAAAGCACCTTGCCGCCCCAGCCGAGCAGCGCGAGGCCGACGGCGAGCACGGCGGCGACGGCGTGGCGGCGCAGCCGGATGCGGCGGCCACCGGCGCGCGGCTCGTCGGCCGGCGCCGGCGCGCCGGGCACGCGGCGGATCTCGGCGAGCAGCGCGGCGAAGGCGTCGTCGTCGGCGTCGCCGTCCCAGTCGATCAGGTCGAGCGTGTGGATCTGGCCGAAGCCCAGCGGCAGCTCGACCTCCTCGATGCGCACCGGCAGCAGCTTGGCGGCCCTGAGGGCGCGCGCCGACTCGTCGCGGACGAAGGCCGAGCGCACCGAATCGTGCGACCACAGCGCGAGCACGACGCGCGCGCCGTCGAGCTGCGCCTCGATCACTTCCGAGAACTCGCTGCCGGCGGCGATGTCGCGGTCCCACCAGACGCGCAGGCCCTGCGCCGCCAGCGCGTCGGCGAGCTGTTCGGCCGTCGCGCGGTTCTCGCGCGCATAGCTGATGAAGACGTCGGAGGCGTTCACCACAGCGACCTCGTGTCGAGCCAGCGCACGCTCGCGCCGCGCCGGTGCGCCGCATCGACCATCTGCGCCGTGCCGCCGGGGCCGTCGCCTTGCGCGCCGTCCCACAGGCAGATGAAGCTGAGGCGCTCGGCGCCGTGCGCCAGCGCGGCATCGAGCATCCAGGCGTTGCAGCGCTCGAAGGCGTCGCCGCCCGACGCGGCATCGGGCAGCACGCGCGGCGCGTCGGCGAGGCGCTCGCGCAGCGCGCGCCAGCGCGCGTGCCAGGTCGCGCCGTCCTGCGAGGGCAGGATCGAGCGTTCGACGAACTCGGCTTCGGCGAACGGCAGCATCAGCTGCACGCGCAGGCCGCGCGCCGCGCAGGCCTCGGCGAACAGCAGGTCGCCGCCCGCCGCGCCCTGCGTCAGCGCCAGGTCGCCAGGCGCCGCGCCGCTGGCGTCGATGGCCTCGGCGATCGCCTGCGTTGCGAGGCCGACACAAGCCGCGGGAAAGCGCGGCGCCGCGCGCCCTGGTGCGTCAATGCGGTGGCCGGCGAACAGCAGCACGCGGCGTGGTTCCATGGTGTCAGTGGCTCCGCCGCGCTGCGCGCGAGCAGCGACGCATGCAACGCAGACCCTCACCCCAACCCTCTCCCGCAAGCGGGAGAGGAAGCAGCTCCCTCGCCCCCGAAGGGGGAGAGGGTTGGGGTGAGGGGGCTGCCGCCGGTCCAGTGGGTTTCATCACAGTGGCTCCAGGCGCTTCGGGGTCGGTCATCCCGACTCGACCTGACGCATTAGCGCCAGAGCGGCGTCGCGTTCGGCACCCGCACAGCGCGCGGCGTAGCGCGGCAGCACGAAGGCGAGCTGGTCGTGCACCGAGGCCCAGCGCGCCGGCGCAGCGACGCGCAGCCGCAGGTCGGCGTATTCGCTCTCGATCGATGCGCGGCGCGGCGCGAGGTCGCGCGCAGCGAGCGCTTCGTAGAGGCGCAGCTCGATCAGCCCGGCGATGCTCCAGAAGTCGGGATCGTCGCGCGCCTGCGTCGCGAGCGCTTGCCGGACGGCGGCCGTTTCGTCGTCATCGAAGCCGCGCCAGCTCCGCTGCGCGCCGGCCAGCGCCAGCTCGGCTGCCATGCGGTTGAGCGCGGGGTAGTAGAAGTCGGGCAGGCCGGCGGCGCGGCCGATCGCCTCGGCGCGGCGGTACTGCGCCTGCATGCGGTGGATCGCCGCCGCCTCGGCATCGGCGCGGCCGGTTGCCGCCTCGACCAGGGCGAGCCGCTTGTAGACCGAGCCGCACAGGCTCGCGCGCTCCATCGTCGGCTGCAACGCCACCAATTGATCGAGCAGCGCGACGGCGTCGGCGAGCGCATCGCGCGCGCCGTGCGCCGCCTGCTGCAGCGCGCGCGCCGCTGCCTCGACGCGCCGGCGCAGCGCTGCGGCGGGGCGCGCCGCCGATGCGAGCTCGCGGCGCAGCCGTTCATGCTCGTCGCGCGCCGCGTCGACGCGCTGCCAGGCGATGCGCCCACGCAGGTTGCCCAGCCGCTCGGCGGCCTTGATCGATGCACTGCCGTCGTTGGCGGCGAGCGCGCGTTCCAGCCACGGCACGGCGCGCGCCGCATCGCCGGCCGCCGCCCACGCCACGCCGTAGGCCTCGGCCACGGCGCCGATCGCACCCCAGGCTTCGCCATGCCGCGACTCGAGGTGGCGGATCTGCGCCGCCGTGCGGTCGGGGTCGGCCTGCTGGAACTCGCTGCGCACGGCCAGCGTCTCGAGTGCGAGCGCCAGTGCGGCGGGCGACGCAACGCCGGCGAACTCGTCGGCCAGCGGGCGCTGCGGGCGCTGCGCGTCGCCGCCTTCGCGGCGCAGCGTCCAGTCGGGGTCGCCGTAGCACTGGTAGGCGGCCCAGGTGTTGCCGCCTTGGCCCCAAGCCGCCTCGCGCGCCTCGGCCACCGCGTCCATGAAGCGCCGGCCGGCCAGCAACGCCTGGTAGAACGTCGTCGCGAAGGTGAGCGCCGGCCCGTCCTCCACGGCCCAGCCGGCGGCGATGACGCAGCGCACGCCGATCCGGATCAGCTCGTCGGCGACGTTCGACGCGAAGCGCGCGCGGTCGAAGACGGGCGCGCCGCCGGGCAGCTGGTGCGGGTCGCGCGCCGCGAGGTGGCAGCAGTTGACGAACACCAGCTCGGGCACGACGCGCATGTTGCGGATCTCGCGCGGGCCGAGGAAGGTGCCGTTGGACAGCACGACGCCGCGCGGGTCGGTCGGCGTCGGCGGCTCGCCGTGGCCGGCGATGTGAACGACGCGCCAGTCGCGCGACAGCAGCGCGTTGACGATGCTGCGCGCGTCGGCGCCGCCGTGTTCCATGTCGTCGGGCGCGATCATCGCTAGCACACGCTCGGCGCCGAGCGCCTGCGGCGCGCCGATGCGCTCGGCGACGCCGTGCGCCTCGCGGCGCGCGCCGGCAAGCCGGGCGTAGGCCGCCGCATCGCACAGCGGCTCGCCGATCACGAGCACGTGGGCGTCGGCATGCGCGTCGCTCGGCTGGGCGCGAAACTCGGTCGTGCGCAGCTTGCGCACCAGCCGCGAGCGGATCGCCCACGGCCGCGCGTCGCCGCCGCCGCGCGACGCCGTGTCGAGCAGCTCCCACGGGATGCCGGCCGTGCCGGCGTCGAGCTCGAGCAGCATCTCGCTGGTGCCGCCGAGGTAGGGTTCCATCTCCATCGGTACCAGAAGCTGGAACAGCGTGCGGCCGATCTGGGCGTCGGCGTTCTTGTCGTTCGAGGCCTGCGCGACGAGCTCGCGCAGCAGCGGCGCCTGCGTCTGCTGCGCGCGCACCTCGGTGCGCGCGCGTTTGGTGTCGAGGCGGTAGGTGATCGAGGCGTCGCCCTGGGAGCCCGGCTGCGTCAGCGCACTGATCAGGTCGTAGTCGGCGCCGCGGTAGCCCGATTCGAGCAGGCGGCGCAAGGCGCCGGTGCCCGCGTGCACGGCAGGCGTGACGACGTAGTGCCCCGGCTCGGCCGTGGCCTGCACCTGCAGCGAGCGCCAGGCGTCGCTGGCGCGGTCGAGATACAGCTCGACGAGTTGCAGCTCGCCGATGCGCGGCGCGTCGGTATCGGCCAGGCGCTCGTTGGCCTGGCGCACGCCCTGCGCGATCAGCCGCGCCGACTGGCCGACGCTGATGCCGGCGCCGCCGCTGCCGATCAGCGTCGCGGCCAGCTCGATCTGCGTGGCTGCTCCGCCGGCGTGCTCGGCGCAGCGCTGCGCCCACGCGATGGCGGCCTGGCGCACCGTCTTGACGAGTTCGGCCTCCTGCAGCTTGCCCTCTTCGCCGAGGCCGACGACGACGACGGCCGCCGGCCGCGGCAGCTGCCACGGGTTGTCGGGCGCGCGGCCGTTGACGAAGACCTGGTGCGAGCCCGGCGAGTCGGGGTACAGGTCGACCTTCAGCGACTTCGACATCGCGCCGCCGATGATGCGGTCGACGACGGCCTCGGTGCCCGTCAGGCGCATCGAGCGATAGTGGCCGAGCAGCAGCGGCTGGCGCACGAACGACAGGTCGCCGTTGACGACGGTGACGCGCAGCGCCGTGCCGGGCGCCGGCGCGGCGCGCTGCGGCTGCGCGCGCCCGGCGCCCGCGAGCACCTGCAGCGCGTCGGCCGGCGGCGCGCTGTCGGCGCGCGTGCG
>CAYJLV010000045.1:0-34323 GCA_964371405.1 uncultured Burkholderiaceae bacterium | reverse complement strand
CCGGTAGTCCGTGGAATGACATGATATCTAAATCATTGAACGCAAAATGGTATGAGGCGCGTGTGGTGCTGGCACATCTGGACCGACGCAAGCTGCGGCGGCTCTACACCGCCGGCATGGACGATCCCGAGGTCGCCGAGGACGTGCGCGCGATAGGTGCAGACTGGCCCCGATTTCTCGCCACACTCAAGACCATCCGAGACCGGGGGTACTACATCTCGCGCGGTGAACTAGACGTTCAGGTGCGCGGAATCGCGGCTCCGGTCTTCGGCGAGAGCGGGGAAATCGTCAGCAGCATGGTCGTTGCGAGTTCCATGGAAGAACCTGCACGCGTCTCGGAGGACTCCATGGTGAGGCTGCTCGTGCAGACGGCGCGTGAACTAACGCAGAGACTTCAGCAACAGCCTGCTCCGGCAGGTCGCTGAGCGATCTTGTTGCCTCACGCGCTGTGTTCCCGCCAGGCAGGCAGCTGGCCGGCCAGTCGCCCCAGGCGCCGCGCATCGCGGCGGGTACGGGGCCCCCGGGGTTGCGTGGACCGTGGAACAGCAGCGCGCACGTCCAGTTCGTCGACGGCGGCGACGTCGTCGAAGACCAAGGGTTGAGGGGGCAGCGACGTGGTGCGTCGCCGCCCCGCCTCGCGGGCGGCACCGCGACGTCGAGCGACGCGCCCGGATCCTCCTCGCCGCCCACCGACTCGTCGAGGTCGATCGGCGGCGTCGCGGGCGTGGCGGGCCGGCGGGCGTAGTCGGGCTGCGCGGGCGCGGCCGGGGGCGGCGGGGCAGAGGTCGTCATCGGCGGACTCCTGCCCGGGGGCGGCAACCCGCGTGCCCGGGCGAGCCGCGGTTCAGCCGCCGAGATAGGCGTCGCGCACCTTCGGGTCGTCGAGCAGTTCGCGGCCGCTGCCTTCGAGCACGATGCGGCCGGTCTCGATGACGTAGCCGCGGTCGGCGATCTTCAGCGCCTGGCGCACGTTCTGCTCGACGAGGAAGATCGTCAGCCCCTGGCGGTTGATCTCGCGCAGCGTGCGAAAGATCTCCTGCACGATGATCGGCGCCAGCCCCATCGAAGGCTCGTCGAGCAGCAGCAGGCGCGGCTTGGCCATCAGCGCGCGGCCGATCGCCAGCATCTGCTGCTCGCCGCCCGAGAGGTTGCCGGCGAGGCCGTGCTGGCGCTCCTCGAGCCGCGGGAAGAGGGCGTAGACGCGTTCCAGGTCGCGCGCGCGCTCGGCGGAGCCGTCGCGGCGCGTGTAGCCGCCGAGCTCGAGGTTCTCGCGCACCGTCAGCGTCGTCAGCGTGGCGCGGCCCTCGGCGACCTGCACCACGCCGCCGGCGACGATACGGTGCGGCGCGAGCGCCGTGATGTCGCGGCCGTCGAACGTGACGCGGCCGGCCGACTTGGGCACGAGCCCCGACAGTGCGAGCAGCGTCGTCGACTTGCCGGCGCCGTTGGCGCCGACCAGCGTCGTGATCTGGCCGGCGTGCAATTGCAGGTCGATGCCCTTGACGGCCTGGATGTGGCCGTAGTTCACCGCGAGGCCCTGCACCGACAGCAACGGCGACGCGCTCACGCTGTCTGCTCCTCGTCGTCGCGCCCGAGGTAGGCCTCGATCACCTGCGGATCGTTGCGGATCGCGTCGGGGTCGCCCTCGGCGATGATGCGGCCGAAGTTGAGCACGGCGATGCGCTCGCACAGGCCCATCACGAAGCGCATGTCGTGCTCGATCATGAAGACGGTGTAGCCGCGCTGGCGGATGTTGACCACTTCGCGCATCAGCTCCGTCTTCTCGGCCGTGTTCATGCCGGCCACCGGCTCGTCGAGCAGCAGCAGCCTGGGCTCGGTGGCGAGCGCGCGCGCCAGTTCGAGCTTGCGCTGGTCGCCGTACGACAGGTTGTCGGCGATGTCGTCGGCCTTGTGGTCGAGCTTGACCCACGACAGCAGCTCGCGCGCGCGTTCGCGCGCGCGTCGCTCGGCGGCGCGGTACGCGGGCAGCGCGAACAGCAGCCCCGCCGTGCCGTAGCCCAGGTGCGAATGCATGCCGACGACGACGTTGTCGAGCAGCGTCATCTCCTTGAAGATGCGGATGTTCTGGAACGTGCGCGCGATGCCGCCGCGCGTGATCATGTGCGGGCGCCGGCCGACCAGGCTGGCGCCATCGAACGTGATGCCGCCCGACGACGGCGGCAGCAGCCCGGTGATCAGGTTGAACACCGTCGTCTTGCCCGCGCCGTTGGGGCCGATCAAGCCGAAGATGCTGCCCGCCGGCACCGACAGGTTGACGTCCTGCAGCACCTTGAGGCCGCCGAAATGGCGCGACAGCGAAGTCAGCTCGAGCATCGCTTCACCCGCGCGGCGCGAGCCCGACCCAGCGACGCAGCCGCGCCGGATCCCACAGGCCCTTGGGCAGGAACAGCACGATGACGACGAGGATCAGCCCGTTGACGACGAGGCGGAAGTCCTTGAAGCCGCGCAGCAGCTCGGGCAGCAGCGTCAGGATCAGCGCGCCGACGACAGGGCCGGTCAGGCCGTTGATGCCGCCGAGGATCGTCATCGTCAAGATCTCGACGCCGCGGTCGAAGCCGTATTCGTTCGGGCCGATGAAGAAGGTGAGGTGAGCGTTGAGCACGCCGGCCAGCCCGGCGACGACGGCGCCGAGCACGAAGGCGAGCATCTTGTGCGCGTTGACGTCGATGCCCATCAGCCCGGCCGCAGTCTCGTCCTCCTTGATCGCTTCGAAGGCGCGGCCGACCTTGGAGCGGCGCAGCCGCGCCAGCACGGCGAGCGTGAGCGCGACGGCCAGCGCGACGTGCCACCACTGGGTCGACTGCGGGATGCCGTTGAGGCCGAGCGCACCGCCGGTCCACTGCTCCGTGTTGAGCACGACGACGCGCACCACTTCGCCAAACGCGAGCGTCGCCATCGCGAGGTAGACGCCCGACAGGCGCAGCGTCGGCTTGCCGATCGCCCAGGCGACGAGCGCGGGCGCCGCCATGCCGCCGGCCAGCGCGACGGGGAAGGGCATGCCGGCGCTCATCGTCAACAGCGCCGAGGTGTAGGCGCCGATGCCCATGAAGGCGCCGTTGGCCATCGCCAGCATGCCGCACGACAGCGTGAGATAGATCGACAGCGCGAGCAGCGCGTTGGTGCCCAGCGTCAGCACCAGGTTGCTGTAGACCGACCAGAAGTTGTCGAAGGCTTCCATCGACCGGTCAGACTTTGCGTTCCTGCAAGGTGCCGAACAGGCCCTTCGGCCGCACCAGCAGCACGAGGAACAGCAGGCCGAAGGCGATCGCGTCGCGCATCGTCGAGCCGATGTAGGCCACCGACAGCACTTCGGCGAAGCCGAGGAACAGACCGGCCAGCATCGCGCCGCGGATGTCGCCCATGCCGCCGAGGATGATGACGGCGATGCCCTTGTGCAGCATCGGCTGGCCCATCAGCGGGAACAGGGCGTTGGAATAGAGGCCGATCAGCACGCCCGCCACGCCGCCCAGCCCCGCCGCCGCGAACGAGGTCAGCATGAACAGGCCCTCGACATTCACGCCGAGCAGCCAGGCCGCCTTGGGCGACTCGGCGATTGCGCGCAGCGCGCGGCCGAGCTGCGTCTTCTTCAGCGCCAGCAGCAGCACGGCCATCAGCACGAACGACGTCAGGATGATGCCGAGTTCGAGCACTGTCAGGTGCAGCCCGGCGACCTCGAGCACGTCCTGCGGCAGCACTTCCGACGGGAAGCGCAGGTTCTCGGCGCCGAAGATGCCTTGCGCCAGGCTGTTGATCGCGATCGCCAGGCCGATCGTCGCGATCATCGGGATCAGGTGCGGCGCATTGCGCGCGCGCAGCGGCTTGAGCACCAGCACGTCGATCACCAGTCCGAGCAGGCCGGCGGACGCGAAGGCGCAGACCAGCGCCGCCCACAGCGGCAGATCGAGCCGCACGATCGCCTGCAGCGCCGCATAGGCGCCGACCATGAAGACGGCGCCGTGCGCCAGGTTGATCACGCCGAGCACGCCGAACACCAGCGTGAAGCCGAGCGCGAACAGCGCGTAGACGCAGCCGAGCGACAGGGCGTTGAAGAGCTGCTGTTCCAGCACGGTCGGGCAGGCGAAAAAGGAGGCTGCGTCGCAAAAACGGCCCGCAGCGCGAGGCATGCGGGCCGGCGCGGCGGGCGCGCGGATTACTTCGTGATCTCGTAGCGGCCGGCCTTCGTCACGCTGATGATGGCCGTCTGGTCGGCATCATAACCGGCCGGTTTGCCCGCCTTGTCGTTGGCGCGGCGGAACTTGAACGCGCCGGTCGCGCCGGTCCACTGCACCGCCGGCAGCGCGTCGCGCACGGCGATGCGGTCCTGGTTCAGGTCGCCGGTCAGCTTCACCTTCTTGAGCGCCGAGACGACGATGTGCATCGCGTCGTACGACTGCGCGGCGAACTGGTCGGGCGTCGCCTTGTACTTCTGGGTGAAGTTGACGATGAAGGTGTTGTTCTCCTTCGTGCGGTTCTCGATCGACCACGGGCTGCCGATCCACAGGTCGTCCGATGCGCCCTTGGCGAGGTCGAACACCTTGACCGAGTTCATGCCGTTGCCGCCGATCACCGGCACGTTCAGGCCGAGCTGGCGCGCCTGCACCATGATCGGCGCGCCTTCGGCGATCAGCGCCGACAGCACCAGCGCGTCGGGGTTGGTGGCCTTGATCTTCGTGAGCTGCGCCTTGAAGTCGACGTCGCCCTTGGCGAAGGTCTCCGTCGTCGTCACCGGGATCTTGGCGTCGTCGAGCGCCTTCTTGAAGTTGTCGTAGCCGCTCTTGGTGAAGACGTCGTCGTTGCCGTAGAGCACGGCCACCTTCTTGATGCCCTTGTGCTTGACGGCGGTCTTGATCGTCACCGGCAGCACGTCGGCCTCGGTCACTGAGTTGCGGAACACGTAGTCGCCGATCGAGGTGATGCCGTCGGCCGTGTTGGAGGTGCCGAACACCACCGTCTTGGCGGCCTGTGCGATCGGGTCGGCGGCTTGTGCCGAGTTCGACAGCGTCGGGCCGAAGAGCATCAGCACCTTGTCCTGGAAGATCAGCTTCTTGAAGGCGTTGATCGCCTCTTCCTTCTTGCCCTGCTCGTCCTCGATGACGAGCACGATCTTGTTGCCGTTGACGCCGCCGGCGGCGTTGATCTCGTCGGCGGCGAGCTGGAAGCCGTTGCGGATGCTGATGCCGTACTGGGCGGCGCCGCCCGACAGCGCCTCGGCGACGCCGATCTTGATGTCGGCCGCGGCGGCGGTGCCGGCAAAGACGGCGGCTGCGGCGAGCGCGAGCGCGCGCAGGGAGCGAATGCTGGATGTCAAGGGGATTCTCCTTGCTGGTTCTGAGACACCTGCGATGGTAGCGTCGTCGCGCGCGCCGGACACGCGGGGAAGTCCGCCCCGCCGGCCGGGGCGGGCGGGGCGCTATGCTCTCGCGCTTTGTCGACGGCTCCGCACGGAGCCTGCCTGTGCCCGTGCCGTTCGCGGGACTCCTGCCGAAACTGCGCATGAACATCGACGTCCAGACCACGCTGGTCCTGATGCTGACCAACGTGTTCGCGATCGCCGTCGCGCTGCCCGCCGTGATGGGCTGGCGCGTCGGCTTCGCGGCGCGCTGCGTGCAGGCTTCGGCTGTCGTGCAGGCGCTGGCCTGGGCGGCGTTCCTGGTCGCCCGCACGTTGAACGACCGCGTCTTCTCGTCGATCTCGATCGGCCTGCTGGGCGCGAGTTTCGTGCTGGTCTGGCACGCGCTGCGCGGCTGGCTCGGCGAGCGGCCCGGGCGGTTAGCGCTGTGGGCGCTCGCGGTGGCGACGCCGCTCGGCTACTTCGTCGTCTTCGGCGACTACGCGTGGCGCGTCGGTTGGTCCAACTTCGGCCTCGCGCTGCAGATGGCGCTGGTCTGCGTCGCCGTGGCCTGGCCCGCGCCGCAGGCGAGCCGGCGCTGGCGCGGGCTGCTGCTGTTGTGCTTCGCCGCGCTGGCCGTCGTCACGGCGTGGCGCGGCGCGCTCGGCGCGTTCTACACCGAGCTGTATCCCACCTACCGCACGCCGCACCCGGTCAACCTGACGGCGGCGGTGGCGCACCTCGTCGCCGCGACGCTGGTGGCGATCAGCCTGCTCGTCGCCTGGCATGAGGAGGCCGAGCGCCGCCTGCGCCGGCTGGCCGACACCGACGAGCTGACCGGCCTGATGAACCGGCGCGCCTTCGTCGTGCGCGCCGACGATCTGCTGGCGCAGGCGCGCCGCTACGGCAACCGCTTCGCGCTGCTGATGCTCGACATCGACCACTTCAAGCGCATCAACGACCGCCACGGTCATGCCGCGGGCGACCTCGCGCTGCAGGTCTTCGCGCAGGCGCTGCGCCTGTCGTTGCGCCGCGCCGACTTCACCGGCCGCCACGGCGGCGAGGAGTTCGTCGCGCTGCTGTGGGACGCCGATGCGAACGCCGCCGTCGCCTTCGACCAGCGCCTGCGTGCGCGGCTGCGCACGCTGATCGCCGAGGCCGGCGCCGTCGAGTTCGACTTCAGCGCCGGGCTCGCGCTCTACGACGGCGGCGACGCCAGGCTCGAGAGCCTGCTCGCATCGGCCGACGAGGCGCTCTACCGCGCCAAGGAGCAGGGCCGGGCGCGCTTGCAGCACGACGCCGACGGCGGGCGGGTGCCCTGACGGACGGATCCGCCGAGGCGCCGGGCCCTGTCAGCCGACGCGCAGCAACACATTGCCCCCCGCCTGGCCGGATTCCACCGCGTCGTGCGCCTGTGCAATCGAAGCGAGTTCCAGGCGCAGACCGATGTTGTGCTGCAGCGCCCCTCGCCGCAGCCACTCCGTCAGCTGGTCGACCGCGCGCCCGCGATCGATCGCGCAGAGGTCGTAGACGATGAAGAAGCGCAGCAGCGCCCGGCTCGAGATCATCGGGAAGAACGGCAGCGTGAACTGCCGGCCGCCATTGCCGTAGACCACCCAGAGTGCGCCGGGGCGCATCACGGCCAGGTTCAGCGCTGCGTTGGCCGCGAGGTCGACCTCGATGATGCGATCGATCCCCTCGCCCTGCGTGGCCTCGCGCAGCCGCTGTGCCGCATCGCTCGCGCGGTAGTCGACCACCGTCGTCGCGCCCGCCTGGGCGGCGAGGCGCTGCTTGGCGTCGGTGCTCGCGGTCGCCAGCACCTGGCGCGCGCCGAGCAGGCGCGCGAATTGCACCGCGTAGTGACCGACAGCGCCGGCGCCGCCGGCCACCAGCACGCGCTGACCGACGACGCCGCCGTCGGTCAGCACCGCGTGCAGCGCCGTCAGCGCCGGGATGCCGAGACACGCGCCGACGTCGTCGGCCGCCTCGTCCGGCAGCGCGACCGCCTGCTCGGCGGGCAATGCGATGCGTTGCGCCGCCGTGCCGGAGGCGCGGCCCCAGGCCGCGTTCCACAGCCACACGCGATGCCCGATGCGCGAGGCCGGCACACCGGGGCCGACCGCCTCGATCACCCCCATGCCGTCGCTGTGCGGAACGACGCGCGGGAAGGGCATCTCCGGGCCGCGTGCTCCCGAGCGCGACTTCACGTCCGACGGATTGATGCCCGACCAGCGCAGCCGGACACTGACCTCGCCCGGCCCGGGCACGGGATCGGGCAGATCGTCCACGCGCAGCACCTCGGATGCCGGACCGGTTCGGTCGTAGTACGCAGCTTGCATCGCGAAGTTCCTTGTCGGGTTGGGTCGAGCCAGCGTGCCGAGCCGCCGAGGTGTCGCGACTTATCGGTTTCCCTATTTTCACCGAGTGAAACCCGACCGGATCCCTGGTGAGCCGGTGCCACGACACGGCCCATCATGCGGCCAGCAATCTGGAGGCCCACCGCATGAGCGCATCGTCACTACACCTGCTCGATGGCAAGACTGCCCTGGTGACCGGGGCAGCGATGGGTATCGGCCGCGCCATCGCGCTGACCCTGGCCCGCGAGGGCGCATCGGTGCTGGTGTGCGATGTGGCGGATGACGCCGGCCGCGAGACTGTCGAGCTGGTCGAGCGCGCCGGCGGCCATGCGCTGTACCAGCACCTCGACGTGACGCGCGAAGCCGACCATGAGGCGGCGCTCGCGGCGCTGGAGTCGCGCTTCGGCGGCCTGGACATCGCCTGCAACAACGCCGGCATCAGCGGCGAGTTCCGGCTCACCGCCGAGCACAGCCGCGAAAGCTGGCAGCACGTCATCGACATCAACCTGACCGGCGTCTTCCTCGGCGTGCAGCGGCAGCTGCCGGCGCTGCAGGCGCGCGGCGGCGGGGCGATCGTCAACATCGCCTCCATCCTCGGCCAGGTCGGCCTGGAGCAGCTCGCCCCGTACACGGCGGCCAAGCACGGCGTGGTCGGCCTGACACGCACAGTCGCGCTCGAGTACGGCCGCCAGCGCATCCGCTGCAACGCCGTCGGCCCCGCGTTCATCAAGACACGCCTGCTCGACAACGTGCCGCCCGAGGGCCGCGCCGGCCTGGAGGCCCAGCATGCGCTGGGCCGCCTGGGTGAGACCGCCGAGGTGGCCGAACTCGTGGCGTGGCTCGCCAGTGATCGCGCCAGCTTCATCACCGGCAACTATTACGCCGCCGACGGCGGATACCTGGCGCGCTGAACCGCGTGCCGCACAACGACGAAGGAGACTCCGGAATGCACCCTCACGACACTCTCGACAACGACGGCGCGCGCGGCGCCGAGCTCACCGCCGCCGACGCCGCGCCGCCGGGGCTCTCGCGGCGCGAGTGGCTGGGCGGCGCTTCCGGCGCCGCCGGACTGGCGCTGCTGCAGCCCGGCTCGCTGTTCGCGCAGGGGGCCGACGCGACTACGCTGCGGGTGGGCTTCGTCAGCCCGCGCACCGGCCCGCTGGCCAGCTTCGGCGAGGCCGACGGCTACGTGCTCGAGCTGGCGCGCAAGGCGCTGGCCGGCGGCCTGAGCGTGGGCGGCAAGACGTACACCGTGCAGCTCATCGACCGCGACACCCAGTCGGATCCGGCGCGCGCCAGCCAGCTGGCCAAGGCGCTGATCAACAACGACAAGATCGACATGATGCTGACCACCTCGACGCCCGAGGTGGTCAATCCGGTCGCCGACGCCTGCGAGGCCGCGGGCGTGCCCTGCCTGTCCACCGTGATGCCGTGGGAGGCGTGGTACTTCGGCCGCGGCGCCAAGCCGGGTGAACCCTCGCCATTCAAGTGGACCTATCACTTCTCGTTCGGCGTGTCTGATTTCGCCAAGTGCTACGTGGCGCAGTGGGCGTCGATTCCCACCAACAAGAAGGTCGGCTCGCTGCTGCCCAACGACGCCGACGGCAACGCGATCCGCGCGGCGCTGCTGCCGCAACTGCAGAAGGCCGGCTTCACCATGGTCGATGCCGGGCCGTACGAGAGCGGCACCACCGACTTCTCGGCGCAGATCGCCAAGTTCAAGGCCGAGAAGGTCGAGATCATCAACACCTTCCCGATCCCGCCCGACTTCGCGACGTTCTGGCGCCAGGCCGCGCAGCAGGGGCTGCACAAGCAGATCAAGATCATCCAGGTGGCCAAGACCGGCCTGTTTGCATCCACCGTCGAGGTGCTCGGGCCGCTGGCGCACAACATCGGCAGCGGCTGCTACTGGCACAAGGCGTTTCCGTACAAGTCGTCGCTCACCGGCGTCGGCGGCGCGCAGCTCGCCGACGACTACGAGAAGGCTTCGGGCAAGCAATGGAACCAGCAGCTGGGCGCGTCGCTGTCGTTGCTCGACGCCGGCTTCGCAGCGATCAAGGCGAGCACCAACCCGAAGGACAAGGTCGCCATCGCCAAGGCGCTGAGCACGCTGCAGACGACGACGATCGTCGGCAAGGTCGACTTCACGAAGGGGCCGGTGCCCAACGTGTCGCCCACCGCGATCATCGGCACGCAGTGGGTCAAGGCGCCGGCCGGCTCGAAGTTCAAGCTCGACTACGTGGTCACCGACAACGCCGCCGATCCGAGTGTGCCGGTGTCGGCCAAGCTCAAGCCCTACGCCTGAACGGGCGAGCCGCGAAACCCGCATGTCCACCGCTGACACACTGCTGTCGGCGCACGCCTTGCGCAAGCGCTTCGGCGCGCTGGTCGTGCTCGACGGCATCGACTTCGAGCTGCGCGAGCGCGAGGCGGTGGGCATCGTCGGCCCGAACGGCGCCGGCAAGACGACGCTGCTGGCGCTGCTGTCGGGCGCGCTCGCCGCATCGGGCGGCCAGGTCCGGCTGCGCGGCAACGACGTGACGCGGCTCGATGCGGCGCGGCGCTGCCGCCTGGGCGTCGCGCGCAGCCACCAGATTCCGCGACCGTTCGGCGGCATGACGGTGTTCGAGAACGTGCTGACGGCAGCGATGCACGGCGGCGGCTTTCGCGGCGACGAGGCCTGCGACCGCAGCATCGAGGCGCTCGATCTGTGCGGTATGCGCCCAGTCGCCAACCGGCGCGCCGAGACGCTCGGCCTGCTCGACCGCAAGCGGCTCGAGCTCACGCGCGCGCTCGCCACCGACCCGCAGGTGCTGCTGCTCGACGAGATCGGTGGCGGCCTGACCGACGCCGAGGCGACCGAACTGGTCGGCACGATCCGCACGCTGCGCGGCCGCGACATCGCCATCGTCTGGATCGAGCACATCGTGCACGTGCTGATCCAGGTCGCCGAACGCCTGGTGTGCATGGATGCCGGGCGCATCATCGCCGACGGCCTGCCGCACGACGTGCTGGCCGATGCTGCCGTGGTCGATGCCTATCTCGGCTCGGGCGTGTCGCAGGGGGCGACGCCGTGACGCTGCTGCAGGTGCAGGGGCTGCAGGCGCGGCACGGGCTGCTCAAGGCGGTGCGCGGCATCGACCTCGAGATCGCCGAAGGCGAGCGGCTGGCGCTGGTCGGTGCCAACGGCGCGGGCAAGACGACGCTGCTGCGCACCTTGGCCGGCATCCACCCGGCGGCGGCCGGGCGCGTGATGTTCGACGGCCGCGACATCACGGCGCTGCCGGCACACCGGCGCGTCGCCGCCGGCATCGCGCTGGTGCCCGAGGGCCGGCGCCTGTTCGGCTCGATGACCGTCGAGGACAACCTGCGCGTCGCGGCGACGGCCGGGCGCAGCGGGCGCTGGACGCTCGAGACCGTGCTGGCGGCGTTCCCGCAGCTCGAGCCCAAGCTGAAGGCGCTGGCGGGGTCGCTGTCGGGTGGCCAGCAGCAGGCCGTCGCGATCGGCCGCGGCCTGATGGCGAACCCGCGCCTGCTGCTGCTCGACGAGGTGTCGCTCGGGCTGTCGCCGATCGCGGTGCACGGCCTCTATGATTCGCTGCAGTCGCTGATGCGCTCGGGTACGACGATCGTGCTGGTCGAGCAGGACCTGCAGCGCTGCCTGCGCGTTGCCGACCGTATCGTCTGCATGCTCGAAGGCTCGATCGTCGCCAGCGGCAGCACGGCGCAGATGAGCCGCGAGGAGATCATGGATCACTACTTCGGGCACCGCGTCGCGCGCGGCGCCGCGGCTGCGACGGGAGCGCCGGCATGATCTGGGCCAACCAGGTCCTGCAGGGCGTGCTGCTCGGCGGCTATTACGCGCTGCTGGCCTGCGGGCTGTCATTCATGTTCGGCGTGATGCGCATCATCAACCTCGCGCACGGCAGCCTGGCGGTGGTGGCGGCCTACGGCGTCTTCCTCCTCGCCGACCGCCACGAGATCCACCCTTTCGTCGCGCTGCTGGCCGTGGTGCCCGTGATGGCGCTGGTGGGCTGGGTGCTGCACCACCTGGTGCTCGAGCGCAGCGCGCGCGCCGGCGAGCTGGTGCCGATCCTCGCCACCTTCGGTCTCGCCGTCGTCTTCGACAACCTGCTGTTCGAGCGGTTCGGCGCCGACACGCGCTCGCTCGCGCCCTACATCGACACGCTGGCCTACGACAGCTTTGCGGTGGGCGACCTGACCGTCGGCCACCTGTCGGTGCTGACGTTCATGCTCGCCGTGCTGCTGCTCGGCGGGCTGCACCTGCTGCTCGCTCGCAGCGCGCTCGGGCGGCGCATCCGTGCCGTCGCCGACGACCCCGCCACCGCGCAGCTCGTCGGCGTCAACGCCTCGGCGGTGAACGCCGCGGCGTCGGCGATCGCGCTCGCCACGGTCGCGGTGGCGGGCGCCGTCCTCGCGATGCGCGCGACCGTCGATCCCTACGCCGGCGCGCCGCAGCTGATCTTCGCGTTCGAGGCCGTCGTGATCGGCGGCGCCGGGTCACTGTGGGGCACGCTGGCCGGCGGCGTGGCGCTCGGCGTCGCCCAGAGCCTGGGCGCGCAAGTGCATCCGCAGGGCTTCCTGATCGCCGGCCACGTCTTGTTCCTGCTCGTGCTGCTGGCCCGGCTCGTGCTCGCCGGCCGGCCGCTGCGCCTCGCGTTCGCCTGGGGAAAGTCGTGACGCGGCCGGATCCTCGCTCGTCGGTCCTGCCGGCCGCCGCAGTGCCGGCCGCGCCCGCCGCCGCACGCCCGGTGGGGCCGGCCGCCGTGCAGCGCTGGACACCGACGTCGGTCGCTTCGGTGGCGCTCGTGCTGGCGGCGCAGGGGCTGCTCGCGCTGGCGCCGTTCTTCCTCGACGCGAGCAGCGTGGACCGGCTCACGACGCTGTTCATCTACGGCATCCTGGCGCTGATGTGGAACGCGCTGGCCGGCTACGCCGGGCTGGTGTCGGTGGGCCATCAGGCGTTCTTCGGCCTGGGCGCCTACGCCGCGGTGCGGCTGGCCGATGCCGGCGTCGGCCCGTACCCCGCGCTGCTGCTCGGCGCGCTGCTGGTGGCGCTGCTGTCGGTGCCGATCTCGGCCTTCATGCTGCGGCTGCGCGGCGGCGAGTTCGCGATCGGCATGTGGGTGGTCGCGGCGCTGGCGCACCTTCTGGTCAACCTCGACACGCTGGTGCAGGGCGAGACCGGCACGTCACTGATCGCGTTGCAGCGCTACGACGCCGACGAGCGGCGCGCGTTCACCTACTGGATGGCGCTGGCGACGATGGCGGCGCTGGCGTGGTGCGTGTTCGCGCTGCTGCGCAGCCGCGTCGGCAGCGCGCTGCAGGCAATCCGCGACAACGAGGAAGCCGCCGCCTCGGTGGGCGTGCGGGTGCTCGAGTCCAAGCGGCTGATCTTCGTGCTGTCGGCGTTCGGCTGCGCGGCGGCCGGCGCGCTCTGGCTGGCCACCGCGGTGACCTTCCAGCCCAAGACCTATTTCAGCGTGCAGTGGACGGCCTACATGCTGTTCATGGTGCTGGTCGGCGGCATCGGCACCTACGAAGGGCCGATCCTCGGCGCCGTCGTCTTCTTCACGATCGAGACGCTGTTCGGCGCCACCGGCGTGGCCTACCTGATCGGCCTGGGCGTTGCGGCGGTGCTGTTCGCGCTGGTGCTGCCGCGCGGCATCTGGGGCGAGGTGGAGCGCCGCTTGGGCTTGCAGCTGCTGCCTGTCGGCTATCGGCTGCGCGAACCGGACCGCGCGGGACCGGCGTCGCGCCGGCGCTGAGCACGAGCCTGCGCATGGCCGATGCCCGCAGCGACCTGATCGACGCCGCGCTCGCGCGCATCGAGAGCCTGCAGCCGGCGCTGCACGCTTTCGTGAGCCACGGCCGGCGGCCGATCCCGCCGGGCGGCGGCGCGCTCGACGACATGACGATCGCGCTCAAGGACTGCCTCGACGTTGCGGGAGACCGCGTCGGCGTCGGCACGGCGGTGCTCGCGGACCGGCGCGCCGCCGACACGGCCACTGTGGTGCAGCGCCTCGAGCGGGCGGGTGCCCTGATCGTCGGCCGCACGCAGATGGTGGAGCTCGCGTTCGGCGGCTGGGGTTTCAACGCCGTCCTCGGCACGCCGCGCAACCCCTGGGACGGCCAGGTGGCGCGCCTGACGGCCGGTTCGAGCAGCGGCTCGGCCGTTGCCGTCGCGGCCGGCATGGTGCGCGCTGCGCTCGGCAGCGACACGGCGGGTTCGATCCGCATGCCCGCGGCGCTGTGCGGCATTACCGGATTCAAGCCCGGCGCCGGCCGTGTGCCGCTGGATGGCGTGTTCCCGCTGGCGCCGTCGTACGACAGCGTCGGACCGATGGCGCGCAGTGCGCTCGACTGCGCGCGCCTGTACCAGGTGATGGCCGACGCGCCGCTGGCGCTGACCGATTCGGTCGCCGGCTGGCGCGTCGGACGGCTCGCCGTGGGGTCCTATCCGGTGCCGGTCGAGCCTGCCGTCGAGCAGGCGCTGACCGCTGCCGCGCACGTCTTCGAGGAACTCGGCGCGGGCGTGGAGGAGGCGGCGCCGCCACTGGCGCTCGCCCGCCTGACGCGCGATGCCGGCACGCTGATTTCTGCCGAAGCGTGGCAGGCGCATCGCGCCCTGTTCGAAGCCGGCGCGGCCGGGTTCGGCGAGCAGCTGCGGCGTCGCATGGCGCAGGCGCGCGAGCTCGATGCGCAGGCGGTGCGCGCCGCCCACGAGGCGCGCACGAACGACAAGAAGGTGTTCGACGACTGGATGCAGGGCTGCGATGCGCTGCTGCTGCCCACCGTGTCGCGCACCGCGCCGGCGATGTCGGAGGTTGACGAGGCGACGCCGCCGCTCGGCCAGTTCACGCGCTGGGTCAATCACGTGGGCGGCTGCGCGATCAGCCTGCCCGCAGGCTTCGACGCGCAAGGCCTGCCGCTGGCGATCCAGCTCGTCGCGCGCGCCGGCGGCGAGGCGCGCCTGCTCGCGCTGGCCTGCGCCTGGCAGCGCGCGACCGACTGGCACCGGCGCGAGCCCGACCTGCGCTGGGCCGGCGCGAGCGCCTGACGCCGCGCGCCGTCGACGCGGGGCGGCTCGGAATCGTCAGCGTCGCCCGAACCACATGCGCGCCAGCAGCCGGTCCCGGAGGCCGAACTGGTGGAAGAGGGCGCCGATGACGTGCAGCACCACCAGGGCCGCGATCACTTTGGCCATCCAGCCGTGCACGGCGCGCGACCACAGGTGGGCGAAGCTCTCGGGCAGCGCTGCGCCGTTGCCACCGAAGACGATGTCCGGCAGCCCGGCCTGCCACGCCGTGGCCGCGCCGCTGGCGGCCATCAGGAAGACGGCCAGATACAGACCCGCGTGGACGACTCCGCGCAGCTTGTCGAGCCCCGCATGGTCGGCCGGGGCCGGCCGCGTCGTGCGCATACGGGTCAGCAGGCGCACCAGCATCAGGGCGCCGATCGCAATGCCGACGATCATGTGACCGCGCAGCGCGCCGATCTTGGCGGGCGACGCGTTGGACAGCTCCGCGAGCGAGAACGTCCCCATGACCAGGGCGAGCCCGAGCGCCAGTGCCAGCACCCAGTGCAGCGCTACGAGGGCGGGGTGATAGCGGGTCGGCAGGTTGTTCATCGGCGCGGCTCCGGCGTGTCAGATCCCGCAGGCGGCGCCAGCGCTCTTGAAGCCGAGCTTGCGCAGCACGGCTTCGAGCGGGCACAGCCGCGTGAGCGAACTCTGCAGCAGGTTGGCGCCGACGAACGCCGTCAGCCACAGCCAGTGGCTCGACTGGAACACGGGGCTCGCCGCGACGCCCAGGGCCAGCGAGACCAGGATCATGGTGCCCGCGAACAGACGGATGAGGTTTTCGATGTTCATGAGAATGAGCCTTTCGACGAGACGTTGCCAAGACGGTCGCCAGTTTCGATCATGGCGCGAGAATCGTCTGCCACCTGGGTTGCTCAACTCTATCGGCGACCGGAGACTGCCATGAACGACGCTCTGGACGCGCGCCGCTTGCTCCTCGCGCGCTTTCCGGTGTTCGGCGAGCTGCCGGCGGCGCAACTCGACGAGCTGCTGGCCGCAGCGCCGCTGTGGCAGGTCGCCGCGGGCAGCGTGCTGTTCGAGCCGAACATGCCTTGCGAGGGCTTCCCGCTGGTGCTCGAAGGCAGCGTCCGGGTGACCAAGACCTCGCCGAGCGGCCGCGAGATCGTGCTCTACCGCGTCAGCCCCGGCGAAGCCTGCATTCTGTCGGGCGGATGCCTGCTGAGCGACACCGACTATGCCGCCAGCGGCACCGCCGAATCCGACGTCGCGCTGTTGCGCATGCCGCCCCAGCTGTTCCAGCAGCTCGTCGTGCAGTACCCGCCGTTTCGCCGTTTCGTGTTTGACATGTACGGCGCGCGCCTGGCCGAGGTGATGGAACTGGTCGAGGAGGTGGCCTTCCGCAAGCTCGACACGCGGCTGGCGCGGCTGCTGGTCCAGCGCGGCCCGGTGGTCGGCGCCACGCATCAGAACCTGGCCGACGAACTGGGCAGCGTGCGCGTCTTCGTCAGCCGGCTGCTGCGCAACTTCGAGCAACGCGGCTGGGTCCGGCTGGAGCGCGAGCGCATCGCTGTCCTCGACGTGCAGGCGCTGCAGGAGTTCTCGCGCCTGTAGGCCAGCAAGGGGCGCGTCTCCTTCAGGCGCGCTGCACGCGCCGCGCGATCTCCGTCGCTGCATCGCGCAGCGTACCGAGGTGCGCCGAAACGATCTCCTGCGGCGTCTTGACCTTGTGCAGGAAGGTCAGGTTGACCGCGGCGATCACGTCGCTGCCGACGTTCACGGGCACGGCGATCGAATCGCGGTCGTCGTCCGACTGGCTGCGCGACAAGTTGTAGTTCCCGCCGAAGCCGGCGTGGCGCGCGCCGTAGCCGAGCCGGCGTGTCTCCTCGAGCAGACGCGCCACCATCGTCGGGCGGTGCGCGAGGAAGTTCCCGGGCTCGCCGCTGGCGCGCAGCCGCTGCAGCACGGCCTGCAATTCCTTCTCGCCGCAGTAGGCGAGGTAGGCGCGCCCGCTCGCCGAGAGCAGCATGTTGATGCGAAAGCCCACGTGCGCGTGCGAGATGTGCGCGAAGTAGGACTTCGGCCGGTTCGTCTCGATCACCTCCATCCAGGCCAGCCGCGGCGCCGACAGGATCGACGGCCAGGTCACCTTGCGGCTCAGGCGCTCGAGCACCGGCGATGCCGCCTCGACCAGCTGGTTCTCGTCGTTGATCTGCGGCGCGCGCTGCAGCAGCGTGTGCGTCGGCAGGTAGGCGCCGTCGGCCAGGCGCTGCCAGATCAGGCCGCGGCCCTCGAGCGTGGCGACGATGCGGATCAGCGTCGCCTTGGGCAGCGCCGTGGCCTGATGCAACTCGTGCAGGCTGGCACCGCGCGTCGTCTGCAGCACGCCCAGCACCTCGAGCCCGCGATCGAGGGCTCGCACCTTCTTGATCTTGTACGCCCGCACGAGTTTCACCTGGAGAAATCACGCCGGGCGATCCTAACGTCGGGACGGCGGGCGGGTCAACATTGCGCATCGACTCATGCGGCCGCGCGAACACGAGCAAGGGGACACAATGAGACTGATGCATGACGAGCTCGCACCGCCGCAGGCGCGCTCGACGCAGGAATGGATGTCGGTGCTGAGGCGCGCGCGCGGATTCGTCTTCGACGTCGACGGCACGCTGGCGCTGGCCGACAAGAACCTCGGCGGCTACCAGCCGCTGCCCGGTGCCGTCGAGCTCGTCACGTCGCTGCAGCGGCGCGGCATCCCGTGTGTTGCATTCACCAACGGCTCGACCAAGACGCCGGCCGAGTTGTCGAAGGCGCTGCAGGCGATCGGGCTGCCGTTCGACGAGGCGCACACACTGACGCCGATCAGCGTTGCGGCCGACTATTTCCGCGCCAGGAAGTACCGCACGGCGCTGGTGCTCGGCGTCGAGGGCGTGTGGCGGCCGCTGCAGGACGTCGGCATCGAGGTCACCGTGGCGCCAGAGCGGCGCGATGACGCGCAGGTGGTGCTGATCGGCTGGTACCCGCAGTTCGGCGTGTCCGACCTTGAGGCGGCCTGCCACGCCGTGTGGCACGGCGCGGCGCTCTACGCGGCCTCCGTCGCGCCTTACGTCGCCAGCCGGGAAGGGCGCACGATCGGCGTGTCGGGCGCGATCGCGGCGGGCGTGCGCAACGTCACCGGCAAGCGCGCGACGGTGATCGGCAAGCCGTCGCTGCCGGCGCTGCGCTGCGTGAGCGCGCGGCTCGGCGTGAAACCGTCCGAGATGGCGATCGTCGGCGACGACGCCAGCCTCGAGGTGGTGATGGCGCACCGCGGCGGCGCGCTGTCGGTGGCGGTACACACCGGCCTCGGCACGGCATCGTCGTTCGCGGCGTTGCCTGCCGACGGACAGCCCCACCTGTCGCTGCCGGGCGTCGACCGGCTGATCGAATTGCTGGCCTGAGCCGGCGCATTCCAGGGCGCAGCCCCGATACAGGAGACGAGAGATGAGCGCGAAACCCAAGGTCCTGATGATCGTCACGCTCGACACCAAGGCGGTCGAGGCACGCTTCGTGCGCCAGGTGCTCGAGGAGCAGGGCGTCGACGTGATCCACCTCGACGCCAGCATCCGGGCGTCGGTCGACGACACGGTGGAGATCCGCCCCGAGCAGGTGGCGCAGGCGGCCGGCAAGACGATCCAGCAGGTGCGCGACCTGCGGCACGAAGGCAAGTGCCAGGCCGTGATGATCGAGGGCGCCGTCAAGGTGGCGCACGAGGCCGACGCGAAGCAGGGGCTCGCGGGCATCATCGGCATCGGCGGCTCGATGGGCACGACGCTCGCGAGCGTCGTGATGGGCTCGTTCCAGTACGGCCTGCCCAAGGTGCTGATCTCGACGATGGCCTCGGGCTTCACCAAGCCCTTCGTCGGCGCCAAGGACATCATCATGGTCAACCCGGTGTGCGACATCGCCGGCCTCAACAGCATCACGCGCGACGTGTTCCGCAACGGCGCGATCGCCGTCGCCGCGATGGCCAAGGCCTACAGTCCGGTGCGCTCCGAGCCCCGGCCGCTGGTGGCGATGAGCACGCTCGGCACCACCGACCGCTGCTCGGTGCGGGTGCGCGAGGAGCTCGACAAGCGCGGCTTCGAGGTGATGGTGTTCCACACGCTGGGCACCGGCGGCGCGGCGATGGACCAGATCGTCAGCGAGCGCGATGTCTGCGCGGTGGTTGACCTGTCGCTGGTCGAGATCAACGACCTGCTCAACAACGGCCTGTGCAGCGCCGGCCCCGACCGGGCCAAGGCGGCGCTCGCCAAGGGCGTGCCGACGATCTTCGCGCCGGGCAACGCCGACTTCATGGTGGCGGGCCCGATCGACGTGGCGCGCCAGCAGTTCCCCGGCAAGCGCTATCACATCCACAACGCGGCGCTGACGGCGGTGCGCACCGAGGCGCCCGAGCTCGAGAAGCTCGCGCAGCACATGGGCGGGCTGCTCAGGGACGCCAAGGGCCCGACCACCTTCTTCGTGCCGCTCAAGGGCTTCTCGCACCACGACAGCCCCGAGGGCCACCTGCACGACACGTCGCTGCCGCCGGTGTTCGCCGCGGCGATGCGCAAGGCGGCGCCGCCCAACGTGCCGGTGGTCGAGTTCGACGCGCACATCAACGACGCCGCGTTCGCCGACGCGATCGTCGAGCAGGTGCTCAAGTTCACGGCGGCGCGCCGGCCGGTCGCCGCCTGACGGGGCGCGCGATGACGCAGTCCTCTGCATTCGGGCTCGGCGGCAAGGTGGCGCTCGTGACGGGCGGCGCCACCGGCATCGGCCGCGCCGTCGCGCTCGGCTTCGCGCGCCACGGCGCGCGCGTCGTGATCGGCGACGTCGACCGGCGCGCCGAAGAGACGGCAGCGGCGATCCGCGGCGAAGGCGGCGACGCGCACTTCGTGCCGACCGACGTGACCGACGCCGCCGCCGTGCAGGCGCTCGTCGCGCGCACCGTCGAGCTCTGCGGCGGCCTGCACTGCGCCTTCAACAACGCCGGCATCCTGCCGCCGACCGCGCCGCTGGCCGACACCGACGACGCCACCTTCGACCGCGTGCTCGCGGTCGACCTGCGCGGCGTGTTCCTGTGCCTCAAGCACGAGATCCGCCACATGCTGGGTGCCGGCGGCGGCGCCATCGTCAACACGGCTTCGGTGGCCGGCGTGGTCGCCGACCCCGGCATGGCGTGCTACGTCGCGGCCAAGCACGGCGTGGTGGGCCTCACGCGCGCCGCGGCGCTCGACTATGCGCGCAGCGGCATCCGCGTCAACGCGCTCGCGCCCGGCCTGGTGGCGACGCCGATGACGCAGCGCTGGCTCGACGACCCGGCGATGCGCGACATCGTCGTCGGCGGCTCGCCGATGGGCCGCGCGGCACAGCCCGACGAGATGGTGGGCACGGTGCTGCTGCTGTGCTCGCCGCTGGCATCGTTCGCCAACGGCCAGGTCTTCGTCGTCGACGGCGGCCAGACGGCGCACTGACGTGGTGGAGCGCACCGTCACCGAGGGTGAACTGCTCTGGACGCCGAGTCCCGAGTGGATCGCCGACACCAACCTGACGTGCTTCATGCAGTGGCTGCAGCGCGAGCGCGGACTCGCGTTCGACGACTATGCGGCGCTTTGGCGTTGGTCGACGACGCAGATCGAGGCGTTCTGGCAGGCGATCTGGGACTACAGCGAGATCCGCGCGTCGACGCCGCCGACGGCGGTGCTGACCGAACGCCGCATGCCCGGCGCCGACTGGTTCCCCGGCGCGCGGCTGAACTATGCCGAGCACGTGCTGCGCCAGGAGCGGGCCGGCGAGGA
Source organism: uncultured Burkholderiaceae bacterium (assembly GCA_964371405.1). Taxonomy (GTDB): domain Bacteria; phylum Pseudomonadota; class Gammaproteobacteria; order Burkholderiales; family Burkholderiaceae_C; genus JAMHWF01. Next base: position 13,740 of record CAYJLV010000045.1, on the reverse strand, counting down.
CGCCTTGCTCTATCTCGACGAAGCGACGCCGTTGCGCGGCTACCCGTGGCAGCGGCTCGCGTCGGAGGTGCGCACGCTGGCCACCGAGCTGCGCCGGCGCGGCATCGGCCCGGGCGATCGGGTCGTGGCCTACCTGCCCAACGTGCCGCAGACGATCGTCGCGATGCTCGCGGCCACCAGCATCGGCGCGGTGTGGGCGAGCTGCTCGCCCGACTTCGGCAGCCACGGCGCGCTCGACCGCTTCGCGCAGCTCGCGCCCAAGGTGCTGGTCTGCGTCGACGGCTACCGCTACGGCGGCAAGACCTTCGACCGCCGTGACGAGCTGCGTGCCCTCGTCGCGCAGCTGCCGTCGCTCGAGCTCGTGATCGAGCTCGAGCACCTCGGCGGCGCGCGCGGGGCGACCGCGCCGATCGCACCGAACGCCGTGTCGTGGCACGCGCTGCTCGAGCGGCCGCCGGTGCCGGCGTCGGAGTTCGTCTTCGAGCAGGTGCCGTTCGGCCACCCGCTGTGGGTGCTGTTCTCGTCGGGCACGACGGGGCTGCCCAAGGCCATCGTGCACGGCCACGGCGGCATTCTGCTCGAGATGCACAAGCACCTGCGGCTGCTCAACGACTTCCGCCCCGGCGAGCGCGCGTTCTTCTACACCACCACCGGCTGGATGATGTGGAACTTCCTCGCCAGCTCGCTGATGCTCGGCGTGTGCCCGGTGCTCTACGACGGCAATCCCGCGTACCCGACGCCCGACGTGCTGTGGAAGATGGTGCAGGACAGCGGCGCGAGCTTCTTCGGCGCCAGCCCGAGCTACGTCGACATCATGCGCAAGGCCGGCATCGTGCCGCGCGAGCGCCACGACCTGTCGCGCCTGCGCTCCATCATGCCGGCGGGCTCGCCCGTTTCGCCTGAGTGCACGGCCTGGTTCTACGACAACGTCAAGTCCGACCTGTGGGTCGCCACCGGCTCGGGCGGCACCGACTGCTGCACCGGCCTGGTCGGCGGCGTGCCGATCCTGCCGGTGCGCGCCGGCGAGATCCAGGCGCCGGCGCTCGGGGTCGCGATCGCGGCGTTCGACGACGCCGGCCGCAGCGTCGTCGACCAGATCGGCGAGATGGTGATCACGCAGCCGATGCCGTCGATGCCGGTGTGCTTCTGGGGCGACGCGGATGACGGCGCCGAGGGCGTCGGCCCGCGCTACCGCGAGAGCTACTTCGACACCTATCCCGGCGTCTGGCGCCACGGCGACTTCTTCCGCATCAACCCGCGCCTGGGCTGCTTCGTGCTCGGACGCTCCGACGCCACGCTGAACCGCCAGGGCGTGCGCATCGGCACGGCCGAGATCTACCGCGCGCTGGCCGGCGTCGACGGCGTCGCCGACGGACTGATCGTCAACCTCGACCTGCCCGGCGGACGCTTCTTCATGCCGCTGTTCGTCACGCTGCAGCCGGGCTGCGCACTGACGCCGGAGCTCGAGAAGCGCATCGCCGCGCAACTGCGCCGCGAGTACACGCCGCGCCACGTGCCCGATGCCGTGATCGAAGTCGCCGAGATCCCGGCGACGCTGACCGGCAAGAAAATGGAGGTGCCGGTGCGGCGCATCCTGATGGGCATGCCGGCCGAGCGCGCCGCCAACCGCAGCGCGATGCGCAACCCGCAGGCGCTCGACGCCTTCATCGCCTACGCCCAGGCCCACGGGCCGCTTTACGGAACGACGCCATGAACCTCAGTCCGCAAGACGTGCAGGACATCCTGGCCCTGCTCGATGCCACGACCTACAACGAGCTGCAGCTGCAGACCGACCGCTTCTCGCTGCAGCTGCGCCGCGGCGCCGACGGCCATTGGACGCAGAGCAGCCAGGTGCTCGCCAACGCCAATCGCGTGCCGCTCGCCGGCGCGCCGCTCGCGCCCGCGGCAGCGGCCGACGCGCGACCCGCGGTGCAGCGCGCGACGACGGTGCCGGGCCTGGTCAACGTGGTGGCGCCGCTGCTCGGCACCTTCTACGTCGCGCCCAAGCCGGGCGCGCCCGCCTTCGTCGAGATCGGCACGCGCGTCGACGAGACGACGGTTGTCGGCCTGATCGAGACGATGAAGCTGATGACCTCGGTCTACGCCGGCGTCACGGGCACCGTCGCCGAGATCTGCCTCGGCGACGCCACCTTCGCCGAGCAGGACACGGTGCTGGTGCGTGTGAAGCCGGACGCGGCCGCATGAAACCGATCCGCCGCATCCTGATCGCCAACCGCGGCGAGATCGCGGTGCGCGTCATCCGCACCTGCGAGCGGCTGGGCATCGAGACGGTGCTCGCCGCGTCGGAGGCCGATCTCGATTCGATGGCGGCGCGGCTCGCCGGCCGCACCGTCTGCATCGGCCCGGCGCGCGCCGTCGACAGCTACCTCAACGTCGACGCCGTCGTGCGCGCGGCGGCCGCCGGCGGCGCCGACGCGATCCACCCGGGCTACGGCTTCCTGTCGGAGAACCAGCAGCTCGCGCGCGCCGCGGCCGAGGCCGGGCTCGTCTTCATCGGGCCGACGCCCGAGCAGCTCGACGCCGTCGGCGACAAGCTCAAGGCGCGCCACCACGCGTTGGCGGCGGGGCTGCCGGTGGTGCCGGGCGGTGAGATCGGCGATCCCGGGCAGGCCGCTGCGCTGGCCGCCGAGGTCGGCTGGCCCGTGCTCGTGAAGGCCGTCGGCGGCGGCGGCGGGCGCGGCATGAAGCAGGTCCATGAGCCGGCGCAGCTGCAGGCCACGATCGAGCTGGCGATGGCCGAGGCGCAGGCCGCCTTCGGCGATCCTCGCGTCTACCTCGAGCGCTACGTCGCAGCCGGCCGCCACGTCGAGGTGCAGGTGCTCGGCGACGGGCAGCGGGCGATCCACCTGGGCACGCGCGACTGCTCGGTGCAGCGGCGCTATCAGAAGCTGGTCGAGGAGGCGCCCGCGCCGCTGCTGTCGGATCGCCTGCGCGGGGAGATGCATGCCGCTGCGGTGGCCTTCGCCGAGCACCTGAACTACCGGGGCCTGGGCACCGTCGAATTGCTGGTCGATTGCGAGCGCGACACCTACTATTTCCTGGAGATGAATGCGCGCATCCAGGTCGAGCACCCGGTGACGGAAGCGATCACCGGCCTGGATCTGGTGGCCGAGCAGATCCTGGTGGCCGAAGGCCGCCCGCTTGCGCTGCGCCAGGATGAGGTCTCGTTCAGCGGCCACGCGATCGAGTGCCGGATCAATGCCGAGGACTGGACCAACGAGTTCCGCCCCAGCCCCGGCGTCGTCACCGAGCTGGTGCTGCCGGCGCAGCCGTGGGTGCGCATCGACACCCACATGCAGCCCGCGGCCAGCGTGCCGCCGTACTACGACTCGCTGATGGGCAAGCTGATCGTGCACGGCCGCGACCGCGACGAAGCCGTGGCGCGCATGCGCAACGCGCTGGCCCTCTGCCGCATCGAGGGCGTCGTCAGCAATCTGCCGATGCACCGGCAGGTGATGGCCGACGCCGAGTTCGCCGCCGGCGGCATCACGACGGCGTGGTTCCCCGGTTTCCTCGAGCGCTGCCGGCAGGAGGATGCCCAATGAGCAAGATCGAGTTGGTAGACGTCTCCGTGCGTGACGGCAACCAGAGCCTGTGGAGCGCCACCGGCCTGTCGACGCCGCAGGTCCTGCAGGTGGCGCCGTGGCTGGATCGCGTGGGCTTTCGCGCGCTCGACTACAGCTCGAGCACGGCGATGGGCGTGTCGGTGCGCACCTTCAGGGAAGATCCGTGGGAGCGCCTGCGCCTGACGCACCAGCTGATGCCGCACACGAAGCTGCAGTTCATCGGCACCGGCCTGCGCTTCATCTCCTGGGAGGGCCAGCACCCGGACTTCATGCAGCTGGTCTACGACCGCCTCGTCGTCAACGGCATGTCGCGCTTCGTCGTGCTCGAACCGATGCACGACATGGACGCGGCGCGCGCGAGCGCGCGCATGATCCGCCGCGCCGGCGGCACCGAAGTGATCGCCGCGCTGACCTATACGCTGAGCGAAGTCCACACCGATGCCTTCTACGCCGACCTCGCGGCGCAGATGGCCGCGTGCGACGACATGGACCGCGTCTACGTGAAGGACCCGGCCGGGCTGCTCACGCCCGAGCGCGCGCGCACGCTGCTGCCCGCGGTCCGCGCGCGCCTGGGCGGCAAGCCGCTCGAGCTGCATTCGCACTGCAACATCGGTCTGTCGCCGATCAGCTACATGGTGGCCGCCGAGCTCGGCATCGACGCGCTGCAGGTCGCCTGCGGCCCGCTGTCCAACGGCAGCTCGCTGCCCGACGCGCAGCGCGTGACGGCCAACCTGCGCGAGCTCGGCCACACGGTCGACATCGACGACGATGCGCTCGCGCGCGTGGCCGACTACTTCCGCGCGCTCGCCGAGGCCGAGGGCCTGCCGGTCGGCCGGCCGCAGGAGTACGACGCCTCATACCTGCGCCACCAGGTCGCCGGCGGCGTGATGACGACGACGCGGCGCCAGCTGCGCGAGCTCAAGCTCGAGCACCGTTTCGACGACGTGATGCGCGAAGTCACGCGCGTGCGCGCCGAGCTCGGGCATCCGATCATGGTCACGCCGTTCCCGCAGATGGTGTGCACGCAGGCGCTCTACAACCTGCTCGGCGAACGCTACGGCAACGTGTCGGACCAGGTGATCCGCTACGTGCTGGGCCGCTTCGGCCGGCCCACCGGCGCGCTCGATCCGAACGTCAAGGACCGCATCCTCGACCGGCCGCGCGCGCGCGAGCTCGCGCACGAGCCCGACCCGGCGTCGCCGGCCGAGCTGCGCAAGCGCTTCAAGCCGGGCATCTCCGACGAGGAGTTGCTGCTGCGCGCGACGATGCCGGCCGGCGAAGTCGACGCCATGATCGCGGCCGGCCCGGCGCGGCGCAACTACACGCCGGCGCTGCGGCCGGTGCTCAAGCTGCTCGAAGGCCTGGCGCAGCGGCCTGCCGCGGCGCGCGACCTGGTGATCCGCCGGCCCGGGTTCGGCCTGGCGCTGCACCAGGAGTCGGGCGGCCAAGGCTGACAGCAGAACTCGAGCGGCCCGGCGCCAGGGCCGCGGGGATCGGCTGCGCCCGGCGGCTTCACGCGATCAGCGGCACGCGTCGCCTTTGAGCAGCGGCGCGAGATCGGGCACCAGCGATGAAGCTGCTCGCCCGTCGGGGGCGGTGCTGGGCGCGCTGCCCGGGCAGACCGAGTTCGCCCGGGCCGTTCAGTCGGCCAGCTCGACGATCACCGGCGCGTGGTCGCTCGGCCGCTCGTTCTTGCGCGGCTGGCGGTCGATCGTGCAGGCCGTGACCTTGGGCTTGAGCGCTTCGCTGACGAGGATGTGGTCGATGCGCAGCCCGCGGTTCTTCGGGAACGCAAGCATGCGGTAGTCCCACCAGCTGTAGAGCTTGGGCGGCTGCTCGAAAAGGCGAAACGCGTCGTGCAGGCCGAGCGCGAGCAGCGCGCGGAAGTGCGCGCGTTCCTCGGGCGTGCAGTGGATCTGGCCTTCCCACAGCACCGGGTCGTGCACGTCGCGGTCGTCGGGCGCGATGTTGTAGTCGCCCATCAGCACGAGGCGAGGATGGGCCGCCAACTCGTCGGCGACCCACGCGCGCAGCGCTTCGAGCCACGCCATCTTGTAGGCGAACTTCTCGCTGCCGGGCGCTTGGCCGTTTGGGATGTAGGCTCCGATGACGCGCACGCCCCCGACTGTCGCCGCGATGACACGCGCGGCGGCGTCGCCGTGCGCCGGAATGTTCTTCACCACCTCTTCCGGCTCGCTGCGCGCGAGCAGCGCGACGCCGTTGTAGGTCGGCTGGCCGTGGAACACCGCGTGCCAGCCGGCGGCCTTGAGTTCGTCGCGCGGAAACCTGGCGTCGACGAGCTTGGTTTCCTGCAGCACGAGCACGTCGGGCTGCGCGCTGCCGAGCCATTCCAGCACCTGCGGCAGGCGCACGCCGAGCGAATTGATGTTCCAGGTGGCGAGCTTCAAAGTACCCCTTCTGAGTTTGAGGTCGATCGTCGAATCCTTGAACTGCTTCAAGTCTTCGGGACGAAAGCGATCCTAGAGTGTGATCGTTTTCCCTAGTTCAGCAGTCGTGAACATCAGCAGCCTCGTCGTCCACGTGCGCCCCGAACAGCGCATCGAAGTGGAACAGGCGCTGCAAAGCTGGCCCGGCATCGAGATCCACGCCTCGACCCCCGAAGGCCGCCTCGTCGTCACCGTCGACACCGACGACGAATCCACCGAATCCTTCGACCGCATCGGCGCCTTGCCGGGCGTGATGTCGGTCGCCATGGTCTACCACCACCTCGAACCCGAGCAAGAACAGGAGTCCCGACATGACACTGACGCGACGTGAGTTCATCAAGCGCGAGGCGGCCGCGGCAGCCGCCGCCACCGCCGGCATCACGCTGCTCGACGACGCCCGGGCGCAGGCCGCGCCCGGCGCCGACGGCGTGCGCTGGGACAAGGGCGTGTGCCGCTACTGCGGCACCGGCTGCGGCGTCCTGGTGGGGGTAAAGGACGGGCGCATCGTCGCCACGCAGGGCGACCCCGACGCGCCGGTCAACAAGGGCCTGAACTGCGTCAAGGGCTACTTCCTCGCCAAGATCCAGTACACGGCCGACCGCCTCACGACGCCGCTGCTGCGCATGAAGGACGGCAAGTACGACAAGAGCGGCGAGTTCCAGCCGGTGAGCTGGAAGCAGGCCTTCGACATCATGGAAGACAAGTGCAAGGCCACGCTCAAGGCCAAGGGGCCGACGGCGGTCGGCATGTTCGGCTCGGGCCAGTGGACGATCTGGGAGGGCTACGCTGCCAACAAGCTCTTCAAGGCCGGCCTGCGCAGCAACAACATCGACCCCAATGCGCGCCACTGCATGGCCAGCGCCGTGTTCGGCTTCATGCGCACCTTCGGCGCCGACGAGCCGATGGGCTGCTACGACGACGCCGAGCACGCCGACGCCTTCGTGCTGTGGGGCAGCAATATGGCCGAGATGCACCCCATCCTGTGGAGCCGCATCACGAACCGGCGCCTGACCGCCAAGCACGTCCAGGTGCACGTGCTGTCGACGTTCTCGCACCGCTCTTGCGAGGTGGCCGATGCCGAGCTGATCTTCAAGCCGCAGACCGACCTGGCGATCCTCAACTACATCTGCAACCACATCATCCAGTCGGGCTCGGTCAACGAAGACTTCGTCAAGAAGCACGTCACCTTCCACAAGGGCGTGACCGACATCGGCTACGGCCTGCGCCCCAACCACCCGCTCGAAGTCGGCGCCGGCAACAACGGCTACGCGACGGCCGAAGGCAAGGTCAAGGGCAACCCGACCGCCAGCAGCCCGATCAGCTACGACGAGTTCAAGCAGTTCGTCTCGACCTACACGCTCGACTACACGGCGCAGCTCTCGGGCGTGCCGAGGGAAAAGCTCGAGGCGCTGGCCAAGCTCTACGCCGACCCGAAGACCAAGGTCACCTCGTACTGGACGATGGGCTTCAACCAGCACACGCGCGGCACCTGGGTCAACAACATGATCTACAACGTCCACCTGCTGGTGGGCAAGATCAGCGAGCCCGGCAACAGCCCGTTCAGCCTGACCGGCCAGCCCAGCGCCTGCGGCACGGCGCGCGAGTGCGGCACCTTCGCGCACCGCCTGCCGGCCGACATGATTGTGATGAACCCGCAGCACCGCGAAGTGGCCGAGAAGATCTGGAACCTGCCCGCCGGCACGATCCGCGGCGAGGCCGGCTACCACGCCGTGCTGCAGGACCGCATGTTGAAGGACGGCAAGCTCAACTTCTACTGGACCTCGACCACGAACAACATGCAGGCGGGGCCGAACATCAACGGCGAGCGCTACCCGGGCTTTCGCAACCCCGAGAACTTCATCGTCGTCTCCGATGCCTATCCGACGGTGACGGCGCTGGCCGCCGACCTGATCCTGCCGTCGGCGATGTGGATGGAGAAGGAGGGCGCCTACGGCAACGCCGAGCGGCGCGGCCAGTTCTGGCGCCAGCAGGTCAAGGCGCCGGGCGAGGCCAGGAGCGACCTGTGGCAGTACGTCGAGTTCGCCAAGCGCTTCAAGACGGAAGAAGTCTGGCCCGCCGAGCTGCTCGACAAGAACCCGCAGTACAAGGGCAAGACGCTCTACGACGTGCTCTACGCCAACGGTGCCGTCGACAAGTTTCCGAAGGCCGAGGCGGCGAAGGTCAACGCCCATGCCTGGGCCGGCTACACCAACGACGAGACCGAAGCCTTCGGCTTCTACCTGCAAAAAGGCCTGTTCGAGGAGTACCGCAAGTTCGGCCTCGGCAAGGCCAAGGATCTCGGCGAGTTCGACCACTACCACCGCGTGCGCGGCCTGCGCTGGCCCGTCGTCAACGGCAAGGAGACGCTGTGGCGCTACCGCGAGGGCTACGACCCGTACGTGAAGGCGGGTGAGGGCCTGCGCTTCTACGGCAAGCCCGACGGCAAGGCGACGATCTTCGCGCTGCCCTACCAGCCCGCCGCCGAGCAGCCCGACGCGCAGTACGACCTGTGGCTGTGCACCGGCCGCGTGCTCGAGCACTGGCACACAGGCACGATGACGCGGCGCGTGCCCGAGCTGTACCGCAGCTTCCCCGACGCCGTCGTGTGGATGCACCCGAAGGACGCCGAGAAGCGCGGCCTCAAGCACGGCGACCCGGTCAAGGTGGAGAGCCGCCGCGGCGAGGTGGCGCTGCGCGTCAACACGCGCGGCCGCAATCGCGTGCCCGAAGGGCTGGTCTTCATGCCGTTCTTCGACGAGCACCGGCTGGCCAACAAGCTGACGCTCGACGCCACCTGCCCCATCTCGAAGGAGACCGACTTCAAGAAGTGCGCGGTGCGCGTGATGAAGGCCTGATGCGGCGCACGGCGGCGCGACGAGCGCGCGCGCCGCGCCGCGTCCTGTGACGACAACGAAAAGCAGACCGTGCCCAGCGACCCGACCCCGCACGACGCCGCCCGCGCCCGCGCGCGGCGCCAGTTCCTGATCGACGGCGCACGCCTCGCGTGCGGCGTCGGCGTGGCCGGGCTCGGGCTGGCGCTGCACGCCCGCCATGCGCGCGCGCTGCCGCCGCTGGCGCTGCGTCCGCCGGGTGCGCTCGCCGAGGCCGACTTCCAGGCCGCCTGCGTGCGCTGCGGGCTGTGCGTGCGCGACTGCCCCTACGACATCCTCGAGCTGGCCTCGCCCGAGCAGCCGGTGGCCAACGGCACGCCGTTCTTCGTCGCGCGCGACAAGCCCTGCGAGATGTGTGTCGACCTGCCGTGCGTCAAGGCCTGCCCGACCGGCGCGCTCGACGCCGCGCTGACCGATGTCGATGCCTCGCGCATGGGGCTGGCGGTGCTCGTCGACCATGAGAACTGCCTCAACTTCCTCGGCCTGCGCTGCGACATCTGCTATCGCGTCTGCCCCGTCATCGACAAGGCGATCACGCTCGAGCAGCAGATCAACGTGCGCACCGGCAAGCACGCCGAGTTCATCCCGACGGTGCACTCCGACGCCTGCACCGGCTGCGGCAAGTGCGAGAAGTCGTGCCCGCTGCCGGTGGCCGCGATCAAGGTCTATGCGCGCGAGCTCGCCAAGGGCGAGCCGGGCCAGCACTACCGGCTCGGCTGGATCGAGAAGGACAAGGCCGGCTCCAGCCTCGTCGCGCCCGACCCCGAGCACCGCTACAACCTGCCCGAGGGTCTGCGCTACGAACCCGGCCGCGGCTTGTTCCGCGACGCGGCGCCGGCGTCGGCGCCTGCGGCAGCGCAGCCGGCGGCGCCCGCAGCGCCGCGCGCGCTGCAGGGAGACCAGCTGTGAAGGCCGGCGCGCGCCCGGGGGCCGAAGCGGTCGCCGCCAAGGGCTGGCTCGCCGCGCACCGCTGGCTGCTGCTGCGGCGCCTGTCGCAGGCCGGCGTGCTGGCGCTGTTCCTGGTCGGGCCGTGGTTCGGCTGGTGGATCGTCAAGGGCAACCTGGCGTCGAGCCTGACGCTCGGCGTGCTGCCGCTGACCGACCCCTACGTGCTTGCGCAGTCGCTGCTGGCCGGCCATGCGCCGGGGCGCAATGCGCTGCTCGGCGCGGCGATCGTGCTCGGCTTCTACCTGCTGGTGGGCGGACGCGCCTACTGCTCGTGGGTCTGCCCGCTGAACCCGGTGACCGACTTCGCCGCCTGGCTGCGCATGCGCCTGGGCCTGCGCGGCGCGTCGCGGCTGTCGCGGCGCGCGCGCTATGGCGTGCTGGCGATGACGGGCGTCGTCGCCTTCGCGACCGGCAGCATCGCGTGGGAACTGGTCAACCCGGTGTCGATGCTGCACCGCGCGCTGATCTTCGGCGCCGGCGCGACCTGGGCCGTCGTGCTGGCCGTGTTCCTGTTCGACCTGTTCGTCGTGCCGCGCGGCTGGTGCGGCCACCTCTGCCCCGTCGGCGCGTTCTACAGCCTGCCGGCGCGCTGGAGCCCGCTGCGCGTCGTCGCGGCGCGGCGCAGCGCCTGCAACGACTGTGGCGACTGCTACGCCGTCTGCCCCGAGCCGATCGTGATCAAGCCGGCGCTCAAGGGCGCGGGCGGCGCCGGGCCGGTGATCGCGTCGCCCAACTGCACCAACTGCGGCCGCTGCATCGACGTCTGCTCGAAAGCCGTGTTCGAGTTCGGCAGCCGCTGGCGCGCGCCCGCGTCGGCGCCGCTGCGGGCCGACGCGGTGCGCCCTTGAACTCTCCACCTTCCACTCCTCCGACCACCATCCGAAAGGAAGCGACATGAACCTGACGAGCAAAGTGGTGCTGGCGGCCGTCGTCGCCGTCGGCTTCCTGGGCTGTGCGCAGTTCGCGGGCATCACCAGCCTGCGCGGCAGCGATACGGCCAGCGCCGACCAGGCCCCCGCCGAGGCCAAGCTCTACGCCGGCAAGCGGCCCGGCTCCGGCCAGCCGATCGTGCGCACGTTCAAGGAACAGCCGCCGCTGATCCCGCACGCGATCGACAACTTCGACGAGATCACGGTCGCCGACAATCAGTGCATGGACTGCCACAGCCGCGAGAAGGCCGCCGAGAAAAAGGCGCCGCGCGTCGCCGATTCGCACACCGCGGCCAACGTGCTGCGCATGGACCGCTACCAGTGCAACTCGTGCCACGTGCCGCAGGTCGATGCCAAGCCGCTGGTGCAGAACACCTTCGTCGGCACGCCGGTGCCGCAGCGGTAGGCGGCGGAGACCGCCGCCGATGTTCCCGCACACGGCGCCGTGATCTGCCGCAAGCTCGCTGCTCGCTGCGCTTGCGCCTGTCACCGTTACCGCCCAACATCGCCGCTCTTGACGGCGGCACATGCGAAGGGACGGTGATGGATCGATTGACGCGAAGCAACTTCGGCGCGCTGCCGCTGTTGCCGACCGACGGCGCCTGGGGTACCGAGCTGATGAAGCTCGGCGGGGCGTCCACCGAGTTGAAGGACCTGTGGAATGTCTCGGCGCCCGACAAGGTGCTGCAGGTCGCGCGCTCGTACGTGGAGGCCGGCGCGCGCATCATTCTGACCAACACGTTTTCGTCCAACGCCATCGTGCTGGAGCGCCACGGCGCGCCTGGGCGCAGCGCGGAACTCAGCCGCGCCGGCGCTGCGATCTCGCGCCAGGCGGCAGGCGAGCGCGCGCTGGTGTTCGGCTCGATCGGGCCGACCGGAAAGCTCGTGTCGCTCAAGCAGATCGCTGTCGCCGAGGCCGAGGCCGCGTTCGCCGAGCAGGCCGCGGCGATCGCTGCCGGCGGCGCCGACGCGATCGTCATCGAGACCATGGCCGACATCGCCGAGGCCCAGGCCGCCCTGCGCGCCTGCTTGGCCGCCTGCGACCTGCCGGTCGGCGTGAGCTTCAGCTTCGACGCGGGCAAAGAGAAGAACCGGACCATGATGGGCGTGACGCCGGCCCAGGCCTGGAAGGCGGCGCACGAGGGCGGCGCCAGCTTCGTCGGCGCCAACTGCGGCATCGGCATCGACGCCTACGTGAAGATCGCGCGCGAGCTCGCAGCCTGCGGGTCCGCGCTGCCGCTGTGGATCAAGGGCAACGCCGGGCGGCCGGAGATGGAGGCCGACGGCTCGGTGCACTACCGCGCCGGCCCCGACGTGTTCGCGAAGGCGGTGCCCGAACTGGCCGCCGCCGGCGTGCGCTTCATCGGCGGCTGCTGCGGCTCGACGCCGGAGCACGTGCGCGCGATCGTGGCGGCGATCGAGCAACTGGGCAGCGCGGCTCCGGGGTGAGCGATCCGCCGACGCGCAATCGGCGGGGCGGTGCCCTGGTCTTCAACTTCAAGTCCACGCCCGCCACCTTCGCGTTCAACGTCAGCCTGAGCGCATTCGCAAGTACTTCGAGCATGGCCCCGTTCGCTATGCGGCTTGATTCAAGTTCGTTGATGCCGGGTCAATAACTCTGCTCCGTCATGAAGACGCGGGCTATGAAAAAGGGCATTGAAATGCAGAACGCGAAGGCACACGCGGCGGCCCGCGTTTTACTGACAGCTTTACTGACATTGGGCCCTTTGGGACCCCGGAAAGACAAAGGCCTCAGCGGCTGACGCCGCTAAGGCCTTGTTTTCACACGCTGTTTTCTTGGCTCCCCGACCTGGGCTCGAACCAGGGACCTACGGATTAACAGTTGCATTAGTCGGTGTTTTGCGGGACTCTCTGGGGTTTCTTGGGACTTAGAAAAGTTCTTGTAGATCAATAGGTTACGAGTCATTCTTTGTGCCAAAGGGTCCCAATCGATAGCATCCGAGCTCAAGATTTTTCGGACACCAGTCGGACACGGAACCTGTAGATGCCGCTCCTGACCGTCAGGGCCATTGACGCGCAGAAGCCTCGCGCGCGGCCCTACAAGCTCACGATCGATCGCGGCCTGCAACTGCGCATCGCTCCGGACGGCGTGCGCACGCTTCTCGTCCGCTACACCGTGAAGGGCTCGGAGGTCGAGCGCCAGTACCGGTTGTCGCAGGAGTACGGCGAAGGTCCCGGACAGCTCAAGCTGGCAGCAGCCTGCGCTGAGGCTGCGCGCATCCGAGCGCTTGCGCGTGATGGAGTGGACTGGCCAGCGCAGGAGGAAGCGAGACTTCGGGCCGAGGCGACGGCACGCGGGCAGGCGGATCGGCAAGACGGGCTGACCGTGGCGAAGGCACTTCGAGAGTACGTCGAGAAGATGCGGCGCGCGAAGGATGGCCTGCCACTGAAGGCCCGCACAAAGGCCGACTATCTCGCCATGATTGAGCCGGGCCGAACATCCACGACCGGCAAGAAGTTCGCCGACGGCGAGCTGTACCCGATCGCCGAAAAGCTGCTGTCGAAGCTCACTGCCGATGATATTCGTGGCGTCCACACCGCGGTGATGAAGATATCGCAGCGGCAGGCCGTCTATGCGATGCAAGTGCTGCGAGCCGTGCTTCGCTGGCATGGCGTGGTGGTTCTGGGCAATCCATTGGGGCGAGACACCGCGGGCCGTGATCGCATCGTTCTCACTTCATCAACGGGCAATCCGTCGCCCATTCCACCCGAACGACTGGGGGCCTGGTGGCGGGCGTCGGCGATTGCACCATCCCAGGTCGCCGCCGACTACTACCGCTTCGAGCTGCTGACCGGCTGCCGAGGTGGCGAGATCCACGGCAACAAGCGCCATGGATACGAACCGATCAAGGTCGGTGATGTTGACCTGCCCCCTTCCGGCGTACCAGTGTTTCGGAAGAAGTCCGGGTTGAAGGTT